>NZ_JBVHSO010000008.1:0-420889 GCF_055566335.1 Streptomyces sp. NPDC027672
TTCCCCACTGCTGCCTCCCGTAGGAGTCTGGGCCGTGTCTCAGTCCCAGTGTGGCCGGTCGCCCTCTCAGGCCGGCTACCCGTCGTCGCCTTGGTGAGCCGTTACCTCACCAACAAGCTGATAGGCCGCGGGCTCATCCTGCACCGCCGGAGCTTTCCAGTCTCCAAGATGCCATGGAGACTCGTATCCGGTATTAGACCCCGTTTCCAGGGCTTGTCCCAGAGTGCAGGGCAGATTGCCCACGTGTTACTCACCCGTTCGCCACTAATCCCCTCCCGAAGGAGGTTCATCGTTCGACTTGCATGTGTTAAGCACGCCGCCAGCGTTCGTCCTGAGCCAGGATCAAACTCTCCGTGAATGTTTTCCCGTAATCGGGACGACACCACGAGAGCGGAACAGTCAGGCGGAATAAGCCCGACCGTTCACAGCGTCCTCGCTGTGTTTTTTCAAAGGAACCTCGTCACCGGACTGCTCCGGTAGACGGGGTATCAACATATCTGGCGTTGACTTTTGGCACGCTGTTGAGTTCTCAAGGAACGGTCGCTTCCTTTGTACTCACCCTCTCGGGCTTTCCTCCGGGCTTCCCTTCGGTGTTTCAAACTCTACCAGGCTTTTTCCGCCTCCCTGACCACCCTCCTGCGGACATGCAGAAGAAGATCCAGAGATAAGGACCCAGCGAGTTTGAGTGCTGCCCGAGCGGGACACGTTTCCATGCCTCACTGCCCCGAGCAGGAGTACGACTGTACACGCAGCCCGGAACGGCGTGCAAATCGATGGGGTTGGTGGTCTAGACCACTAGCTGGTAACTTCATCCGGAACTGCCGCTTCATATGACATACGCTGCTGCTCAGTGCGCCGCCCGGCCAGCCGGTGACGGCCCCTGAGCAGCTCCACTCCTTGGGAGGCTTCCCATGACCACCGTGACGTCCCCTCTCGCTGGACGGGCCATCGGACTGGCCGCAGTGCCGGATCCGGTCTTCTCCGGGGCCATGGTCGGCCCGGGTACCGCGATCGACCCCGTGCGCGAGGTCTCCGAGGCGGTGGCGCCCGTGGACGGCGTCATCGTCTCCCTGCACCCGCACGCGTTCGTCGTGGTCGACGAGAGCGGGCACGGCGTGCTCACCCACCTCGGCATCGACACCGTCCAGCTCAACGGCGAGGGCTTCGAGCTGCTCGTGAACAAGGGGGACACCGTGACTCGCGGGCAGGCCGTCGTCCGCTGGAACCCGGCCGCCGTCGAGGCCGCCGGCAAGTCCCCGGTGTGCCCGGTCGTCGCGCTGGAAGCCACTGCCGAGTCCCTCTCCGAGCTGCGCGACAGCGGCGACGTGAAGGTCGGCGACAGCCTTTTCTCCTGGAACTGACAGCACTGCCGTCCCAGGGCGGCGAACCGGACAACCACCGCGGCGGCGGGGCCCGCCGCACTATCGGAGACGGGTGAGATGGAGACAACGCTGCGAGGCGTCGGCGTCAGCCATGGCGTGGCCATCGGCGAGGTTCGGCACATGGGCACGGCGGTGCTGGAGCCGCCGGCCAAGCAGATCCCCGCCGAGGACGCCGAGCGGGAGCAGGGCCGCGCCCGCCAGGCCGTGGACGCCGTGGCCGCCGACCTGATGGCGCGGGGCAACCTGGCGGGGGGCGAAGCCCAGGCCGTGCTGGAAGCGCAGGCCATGATGGCGCAGGACCCCGAGCTGATCGCGGACGTGGACCGGCGGATCGCCGTCGGCAGCACCGCCGAGCGCGCGGTGTACGACGCGTTCGCGGCGTACCGGGAGCTGCTGGCCGGTGCCGGTGAGTACCTCGCGGGCCGTGTGGCCGACCTGGACGACGTGCGCAACCGCATCGTCGCCCGGCTGCTGGGCGTGCCGATGCCGGGTGTTCCGGACAGCGACCAGCCCTATGTACTGGTGGCCCGGGACCTGGCCCCGGCCGACACGGCGCTGCTGGACCCGTCGCTGGTGCTCGGTTTCGTGACCGAGGAGGGCGGTCCGACCAGCCACAGCGCCATTCTGGCGCGGGCGCTGGGCGTGCCGGCCGTCGTGGCGCTGCCGGGCGCCGGTGACCTCGCCGAGGGCACGCTGGTGGCCGTGGACGGCAGCACGGGCGATGTCTTCGTGAACCCGAGCGAGGAGAAGAAGGCGCAGCTGGAGGCCGCGGCCGCCGAGCGCAGGGCCGCGCTGGCCGCGTCGACGGGCCCGGGTGTGACCGCGGACGGGCACAAGGTGCCGCTGCTGGCCAACGTGGGCGGTCCGGCGGACGTGCCGGCGGCGGTCGAGGCGGGTGCCGAGGGCGTCGGTCTGTTCCGGACCGAGTTCCTTTTCCTGGACGACAGCAAGAACGCTCCGTCCGAGGAGAAGCAGGTGGAGGCCTACCGGCAGGTGCTGGAGGCGTTCCCCGAGGGCCGGGTCGTCGTGCGGGTGCTGGACGCGGGCGCGGACAAGCCGCTGGACTTCCTGACGCCGGCGGACGAGCCGAACCCCGCGCTGGGCGTGCGGGGCCTGCGCACGCTGCTCGACCACCCCGAGGTGCTGCGGACCCAGCTGACGGCGCTGGCGAAGGCCGCCGAGGGGCTGCCCGTCTACCTCGAGGTGATGGCGCCCATGGTGGCGGACCGCGCCGACGCGAAGGCGTTCGCCAATGCCTGCCGGGAGGCGGGGCTCCAGGCGAAGTTCGGCGCGATGGTCGAGATCCCGTCGGCCGCGCTGCGGGCCCGCTCGATCCTCCAGGAGGTCGAGTTCCTGTCGCTGGGGACCAACGACCTCGCGCAGTACACGTTCGCGGCGGACCGGCAGGTGGGTGCCGTGTCGCGGCTCCAGGACCCGTGGCAGCCGGCGCTGCTCGACCTGGTGGCGCTGGCCGCCGAGGCGGCGCGGGCCGAGGGCAAGAGCTGTGGCGTGTGCGGTGAGGCCGCGTCCGATCCGCTGCTGGCCTGTGTGCTGACCGGTCTGGGTGTCACCTCCCTGTCCATGGGTGCGGCGTCGATCCCGTATGTCCGGGCCGCGCTGGCGAAGTACACGCTGGCGCAGTGTGAGCGGGCGGCTGCGGCGGCGCGTGCGACGGACAGCGCCGAGGAGGCGCGGGGCGCGGCTCAGGCGGTGCTGTCGGGCGAGTAGCCGTACCGGCGCCTTGGGTGTGCCGGGTTCCAGGGGCGTCCTGCCGTTCGGGCGGGGCGCCCCTGGTGTGTGTCCGGGCCGTGGCGCGGTGCCCGGTCTCCTGTGCCGGTGCCTCAGTGGCGGTGGTCCGCTGCCGTGCTCGCGTCGCCCAGGTCGGGGGGCTCGCGGTAGTCGACGCCGGACTCGGGAGCGATGAGGTCGCCGGATTCGACGTCGGTGCAGTAGGCGTCGAACACTTCCGCTGCCGTCAGGGGGTGGAGTGCTCCGCCGCGCAGTCGCCAGCCGTAGACCCGGTCGGGCGTGCCGGCGGCGGTGGTGCGCATGACCAGTCCGCCGGGGCTGCGGGTGGCGAGGCCGAGGGCGAGGACGCTGGTGAATTCGAGGGCCTCGGCCTCGTCCAGGCGGGTCGCGCCGTGCGGGTCCTGGTCGCCGTGCAGGACGGAGACGAGGGTGTCCGGGGCTCCGGAGACGGTGCATACGAGGTGCCGCTCGCCGGGCGGCGCGGTGTCGAGGATGCGGACCAGGAGGTCCGAGGCGCGGGTGAAGGCCGACCTGCCGATGTCCTCGCCGCAGGTCGGGCAGGGGCCCAGCCGGGTCAGGAGGGTGGTGGCGTACTCCCAGGTGGCCTGGCGGACGGCCTCGTCCACGAGCTGGGGCAGGAGGACGGTGAGCGGGCGCCCGTCGTAGGGGATGGTGGGGCCGGTGGCCGCGAGGTGCGCGGTGAACCGGCTGCGGCTCGCCGGGGCTTCGGGGTCGAGGCCGGTGTCCGCGCAGTACGCGGCGTAGTCCTCGGGGTCGAACAGGGCGAGTGTGGTGTGGCTGCCCTGGGCGGCGCGGGATGCGAGGACCGCCTCCAGTTGCCGGAGGTAGGTCGTGTGGTCGTCGAAGGTGAAGCTGCGGTAGCGCCGCATGGCACGGAAGTCGTGGTCGTCGGTGAGCACGCCGATGGTGCCGGCGATCTCCCGGCGCAGGACGCGCCGCATGGTCTGGTGGTCGGTGTGCGCCATGTTTTCCCCCAATGCGCAGTCGATCAGTGCTCACTCACCGTAACCGGCGGCACTGACAATGGCGGTCCGCCGGTGGCGGCGGCTCGCGGCGCGGGAGGTGTTCGCGCAGGTCGCTGGCGTATTGAGGGAGGTCCCGGGTGCCGGTGCCGAGGAGGGCGCCGGGCCGGGACCGTGTGCGGAGGGTGGCCTTCCGGTGGGGTCAGCCGCGCTTGCGTGCCAGTTCCTCGTAGAAGTGCAGCAGGGCGAGGTTGTCGATGGAGCCGGGGTTGACGGCCTTTTCCAGCGGGGTGCCCTGCAAGAGGCGCTTGACCGGGACCTCGATGCGTTTGCCGGTGAGGGTGTGCGGGATGCCGGGCACCTCGATGATCTCGTCCGGGATGTGGCGCGGTGAGAGCTGCTCGCGGATGGCCTGCTTGACGCGGTTCAGGAGTGCCTCGTCCAGGACGGCGCCCGGCGCGAGGTGCACGAACAGCGGCATCCAGTAGCCGCCGTCGGCCTGTTCGATGCCGATGACCAGCGATTCCCTGATCTCGGGCAGGCGCTCGACGACCTCGTAGATGTCGGCCGAGCCCATGCGTACGCCCTGCCGGTTGAGGGTGGAGTCGGAGCGGCCGTGGATGATCACGGTGCCGCGGGAGGTGACGGTGATCCAGTCCCCGTGGCGCCAGACGCCGGGGTAGGTGTCGAAGTAGCTGTCGTGGTAGCGGCTGCCGTCGGGGTCGTTCCAGAAGCGGATCGGCATGGACGGCATGGGCTGGGTGACGACCAGCTCGCCGACCTCGTCGGTGAGGGGCCGGCCGTCCGGGTCCCAGGACCGCAGGTCGGTGCCGAGGCCGGGCGCCTGGAGTTCGCCGGTGTGGACCGGAAGCGTGGGCACGGCGCCGGCGAAGCAGGAGCAGACGTCCGTGCCGCCGCTGACGGAGGCGATCCAGAGGTCGGCGCGGACCTCGTCGTGCAGCCAGCGGAAGCCGTCGGGCGGCAGCGGGGAGCCGGTGGTGGCGACGCACTGGACCCGGGACAGGTCGTAGTCGCGTGCGGGGTGGACGCCGGCCTTGCGGCAGGCCATGACGTAGGCGGCGGAGGTGCCGTAGAGGGTGGCCCGGGTGCGTTCGGCAACCCGCCACTGGGCGCCGGTGTCCGGGTGGCCGGGGCTGCCGTCGTACAGGACGATCGTGGTGCCGGTGAGCAGGCCGGAGACGAGGAAGTTCCACATCATCCAGCCGGTCGAGGTGTACCAGAAGAAACGGTCCTCTGGACCCAGGTCGCAGTGCAGGCCGAGCTGTTTGAGGTGTTCGACCAGGATGCCGCCCTGCGACTGGACGATGGCCTTGGGCAGGCCGGTCGTGCCGGAGGAGTACAGCACCCAGAGCGGGTGGTCGAAGGGCACCTGCTCGTACACCGGTTCGGCGTCGCCCGCGGTCAGCGCCGACCACTCCAGGGCGCCCTCGGGTGCCTCGGTGCCCAGCAGCGGGATGTGCACGACGGCGCGCAGCGTGGGCAGCTCGCGGCGCAGTTCGGCGACGGTTTCGCGGCGGTCGTGCTCCTTGCCGCCGTAGCGGTAGCCGTCGATGGTGAACAGGACGACGGGTTCGACCTGCTGGAAGCGGTCGAGGACGCTGCGGGCGCCGAAGTCGGGGGCGCAGGAGGTCCAGACGGCGCCGACGGCGGCGGTGGCGAGGAGGGCGACGACGGCCTGCGGGATGTTGGGCAGGTACCCGCTGATCCGGTCGCCGGGGCGTACGCCGAGCGCGCGGAGTTCCGCGGCGAGCGAGCCGACCTGGCGGCGCAGCTCGGACCAGGTGACCGGGCGGGGCTCGTGGGACTCGTCCACGTACAGCAGGGCGGGTTCGTCGGCGCGGTCGGCCGCGGCGCGCAGGGCGTGCTCGGCGTAGTTGAGGGTGGCGCCGGGGAACCACTGGGCGCCGGGCATGGCGCGCTCGCCGAGCACGCGCGTGCAGGGCGTGGAGAACCGTACGCCGAACCACTCGGTGACGGCCTGCCAGAAGGTGTCGAGTTCCTCGACGGACCACCGGTGCAGGGCCGGGTATCCGCCCTCGGCGGGGGCGCCGTGGTGCTCGGCGGCCCATGCCTGGAACCGGGTGATGCGGGCCTGGGCGATCCGTTCGGGATCGGGCTGCCAGAGCGGCTGGGGGTTCGCGGTCGACATGGAGGCGGCTCCCGGGCTGTGCGCGTCGTGTGCGTCGGTCCGCGCACGGGCTGGGGTGTGCGCGTGACGCGGCTGACAGGGACGATGCCATGTGATCGACTTCCGCACCAGGGCGCGCCCCACATAGTCCCTTACGTGAAGATGTGGTCCGGGCACGGGTGAACGGCAGTTGAACGACACACCCGCGGGGCGCGCTCGGTGGCAGGGTGAGCAGCATGGACGGTCGTGACCTGGTGCGTTCGGTGGGTGTGGGTGGTTCGGGGAGGGCGGCGCAGAGGTTGCGGACCGTGCGGGCCGCGTGGCGCAGGAGGCGGATCGACGCGGCGGAGCTGCCGCGCCGGGGTCCCGAGCGGGCCCGGGTGCCGGGGCGGGTGCGGGAGGTGGAGCCGGGTCCGGGCGGTGGCCTGATCCGGTTCGTCCGGTCCGAGCTGCGGATCGTCGTGGCGGCGAACGGTGCGGTGTTCTGGGGCTGGGACGGTGCGGGCCCGCAGCCGTCGTACGCGCTCGTCGGGAGCGGTCCGGAGCCGGATCCGCGGGCGGTGCTGGAGCCGGACAAGGACGGCGGCTGGCGGGTGGTGGCCGAGCGGGTCACGGTCGTCGTGTCGCGGCACGGCGCGGTGCAGGTGTGCACGCCGGGCGGGGTGACGCTGCGGCGGGAGGAGCCGCCGCGCTGGTGGGAGCCGGTCGGCGGGGGCGCGGCCCGGTGGATGCAGCGGTCCGCGGTGGCGGCGGACGCCCGGTTCTTCGGCCTGGGCGGGCGGGCGTCCGGTCCGCGGCTGCGGGACGGCAGGTACCGGCTGTGGAACACCGACCCCGGCCGTGCGTTCGGTCCCGGTGACGATCCGCTGCACCTGACGATGCCGGTGCAGCTGGTGGTGGCGGACGCGGGCACGCACCTGGTGTTCCATGACACCACTTGGGACGGTTCGGTGGTGCTGCGGGAGGGTGCGGAGGGGGCCGGGTCCGGCCATGACCGGGCGGGGCGCTGCGAGGTGCACATGGACGGCGGGCCGCTGCGCTGCTGGGTGGTGGTGGGGACCCCCGCGCGCGTGCTGCTCACCTGGGCGTCGCTGACCGGGGCGCCGGCGCTGCCGCCCGCCTGGGCGCTGGGCTACCAGCACGCGCGGGGAGCCTTCGGCAGCGAGCAGGAGGTGCGCCGGGTGGTCACGGGCTATCAGGAGCGCGGGCTGCCGCTGGACGCCGTGCACCTGGGCGGCGACCACCACGACGGCCACCGGGTGTTCACCGTCGACCAGGACCGTTTCCCCAAGCTGCCGGTGCTGGCGGAGGAGCTGCGCCGGGACGGGATCCGGCTGGTGTCGGTCGTGGACCCGGCGGTGCGGCCGGAGCAGGGCGGCGCCGTGTACGAGAGCGGTGCGGCCGTGGACGCGTTCGTGCGGGACGCGCGGGGCCGCACGGTGCGGGGCGTGACGTGGGACGGCGAGTCGGTGTTCCCGGATTTCACGCACGCGCGCGTACGCGCGTGGTGGGGCGGCCTCTACGGGGAGCGGCTGGAGCAGGGCTTCGCGGGGTTCTGGCACGACATGGACGAGCCGACGTGGTGCGGCGCCTTCGGCGAGCCGACGCTGCCGCGTTCGGCGCGGCACGCTCTGGAGGGGCGCGGCGGCGACCACCGCGAGGCGCACAACGTGTACGGGCTGTGCATGGCCCGGGCGGCCTACGAGGGCCTGCGGGGCCTGGCGCCCGGGGAGCGGCCCTTCGTGTTCTCGCGTTCGGGCTGGGCGGGGCTCCAGCGGTACGGGGGCGCCTGGTCGGGGGACGTGGCGGCGGACTGGCCGGGGCTGCGGGCGTCGCTGTCGCTGGTGCTGGGGCTGGGGCTGTGCGGGGTGCCGTACTCGGGTCCGGACGTGGGCGGCCGGGCCGGCGGTCCGTCGCCGGAGCTGTATCTGCGGTGGTTGCAGCTCGGGGCGTATCTGCCGCTGTTCCGCACCCACGCGGGCCCCCGGGCGGGGCACCGGGAGCCCTGGGAGTTCGGTGCCGAGGTGCTGGAGCACGCGCGCGCGGCGCTGCTGGAACGCCGGCGGCTGCGGCCGTACTTCGTGACGCTGGCGCATCTGGCCCGGCGGACCGGCGCGCCGTACGCGCGGCCGCTGTGGTGGGCGGCGCCGGAGGACCGGGCGCTGCGCGACTGCGAGGACGCGTTCCTGCTGGGGGACGGTCTGCTGGTGGCGCCGGTGCTGGATCCCGGCGCCGGCCGGCGGGCGGTGCGGCTGCCGCGGGGGCGCTGGTACGACACGGCGACGGAGGAGGTCTACGAAGGGCCGGCGCGGGTGGTCCTGGACGCGCCGCTGTCGCGGATACCGGTGCTCGCACGCGCGGGGGCGGTGCTGCCCGTGCGCGGTGCCGACGGCGGGGTGGAGCTGGAGGTGTGGGCGCCCGCGCCCGGACGGACCGGGGGCGGTCTGGTGGTGCCGGACGCGGGCGACGGGTGGGCGGACCCGGAGATCGAGCGCTATGCCGTCCGCCGGCAGGGCGGCCGCGTGGTGGTGACCCGGGAGCGGGAGGACGGCGCGGGCGAGCCGCCCTACCCGGTGCGGGTGCGAGGGCTGGACTGAACCGCCCGGTTCACACGTAGCGGCCCTCGAACCACGCCCGGACGGCCACGGTGTGCAGCGGGAAGGCGAGTTCCGCGGGCCTGCGCAGCAGGTACCAGCCCTCGGTCTCGTCGGTGGGGGCGGAGGGCGGCAGCGCGTCGGCCGGGCGTTCCGGCAGCAGTCCGAACAGCAGCAGGTGTCCGTCGGGTGAGCTGATGGCGTCCACGAGCCGGACGTCGCGGGCGGCCGCGTCGATGCCGGTCTCCTCCTCGAGTTCGCGGACGACGGCCTGCTTCCAGTCCTCGCGGTGGTCCACGTAGCCGCCGGGCAGGGCCGTGCCTCCGCGCGCGGGGGCGACGGTGCGGGTGATGACGACCAGGGCGGTGCCCTCGGCGTCGTATACGGGCTGGAGCGCGACGGCCACGGGCAGCGGGTTGCGGTAGGCGGTGGTCCCGCAGGACGGGCAGGTGCGCGGCCAGCCGGAGATGCCCTCCCCATAGGGCGCTCCGCAGCTCGAACAGTGGGAGTCCGGCGCGGAATTGACAGTGGGGTGCTGAGTTTCGGACACGCGCGGACTGTATCCGATCACGGGAGGGGCGGGTTTCGGCCTCGATCCGTCAGGAACGGACACATACGGAAGAGGCGGCCGGAATCACCCCCGTCGGTCCCGGCCGCCCCTCCTGTATCACGACGCCGTCCAGCGCCGTTCGGTTCATCGGAGCGGACTGGATATTTTTCAGATTGCTCATGGCGCGTTTCTGACGCTCTGCCAGTTCGAGGCCGGCGGGCGGCCTCGCGGCGCACCGGGCGGGAAGGCTTCCACGCTGCGTGATCGTCCCGGAATCCTGCGTGAACGTCTCATGAACTGGGCTCGGCCGGGCACGCGCGGCGCCATCATGCTTACCGTGCACTCCTGGACGGATACTCTCCGCTTCGCCTTCCAGCCGGTGGTCAACCTGAGGACGGGCGCGGTCGCCGCCCTGGAGACACTCGCCCGCCCGGAAACGGGTGACGTCCTGGCCGAGGCCCGCCGGGACCCCGAACTGGACGGCAGGCTGGCCGTGTCGGCGCTCCGCGCGGCAGTGCGCAAGGAGACCCTGCTGCCGCTGCACCTGAACGTGTTCGCGGCCACCCTCGCCGACCTCGGCGGCCTCACACCGCTGCACGACGCCGTGCGCGCCGCCGGGCGCCTGCCCTGGGAGGTCACGCTGGACATCGTCCCGCCCTACACGCACGTGCCGCAGCGGGCCCTGCTGGAGGCGGTGGCCTCGCTGCGCGAGCAGGGGTTCCGGATCAGCGCGGACGGCGTCGGGGACGGTGACGTACCGCTGAGGCTGCTCACCGACCTCTCCCCCGACCTGGTCAAGCTGGACGCCTCGCTGCTGACGCGGCCGGCCGCGGTGCGCGCGATGCGGACGCTGTGCGAGGAGCTGGGCGCCCTGGTCGCGGCGGAGGGCGTGGAGACCGAGCTGCAGTGCGCGGCGGCCCTGGCAGCCGGTGCGCAGTTGGCGCAGGGCGAGCTGTTCGCGCCGCCGTCCCGCATTCCCGCGGCGGACGTCTACGTCCCGTCCCTCGTTCCCGCCGCCGTGACCGCGCCCCGCTGCGGACCGTCGGTGCGGGAGTTCGTCCGGCCCGCCGCCGTCCTGCCGATGACCGCGTCGGCGGGGCAGGTACGGGCCCTGCTGACCGGTGCGCCGGATGTCTCCGGGGTGCTGCTGGCGGACCCGCGCGGCCGGCCCGTCCGGTCGGTGCACCGTTCCCGCTTCCTGCTGTCGATGTCCGGCCGCTACGGACATGCTCTGTACGCCGACCGCCCGGCCTTCAAGCTGGGCGACGCGCCCCGCACGGTCGGCGTCGACGCGACGGCCTGGGAGGTGCTGGACGTGGTGGCGGTCGGAGGCCGGGACCGGACCTCCGACGACGTGGCGGTGGTCGACGGGCACGGCCGGTGCGTGGGCGTCGTACGGCTGGCGGACCTGGTGCGGGCGCTGGCCGAGAGCCGGGTCGAGGAAGCGGCCGGGCTCAATCCGCTGACCCGGCTGCCCGGTTCGGACGCGATCATGAGCGAGGTGGACCGGCGGATCTCCGAGCGGCGGGCGTTCGCGCTGAGCTGGCTGGACATCGACCACTTCAAGCAGGTCAACGACACAGCCGGGTTCGCCGCGGGCGACGAGCTGATCCGCGCGGTCGGCAACGCGCTCCAGCGGTCGGTGGCGGGGCAGGCGCGGGTGGGGCACATCGGTGGCGACGACTTCCTGGTGCTGGCCGACGAGGAGGCGCTGGATCGGCTGGTGGCCACCGTGCTGGACGCCTCCTGGACGGCGGGCGGCCGGCCGGTGACGCTCTCGCTGGCGACCGTCGTCTGCGGTCCCGGCAGCGTGAGCGACCACTACCGGGCCGCCGCCCAGCTCGCTCCGCTGAAGCAGGCGGCCAAGGCGCTGACCGGCGGGAGCTGGGTGCTCGGCCGCGCCGGGCTGCCCGGGCACGAGGTCCGGCGCGGCGGCCCGGGGCAGGTACCGGCGCAGGCCGGGCCGGCCGCCGTGGAGCCGCGGTGGTGAACGGCCTCTCCGGCCGGGTCCGTTCCCGACGGCTCACGCGGCTGTGTCCGTTCCCGACGGCTCACGGTCCGGGTGGCGGGGCCGGGGCCGGGGCCGTACGCCGGCGGCGCGGTCAGCCGGTGGCGGCCCGGCGGCGGTCGGCCGTGTACCGCATCGCGTGCCGGACGACTCCGATGAGCACCTCCTTGACCGACTCCCGGTCACGGGCGTCGGTCAGCAGCACGGGCACGTCGTCGTCCAGGTCGAGGGCCCGGCGTATGGACTCGGCGGGATACACGGCGGCTCCCTCGAAGCAGTTCACGCCGACGAGGAAGGGGATGGAACGCCGCTCGAAGTAGTCGACGGCGGCGAAGCAGTCCTCCAGGCGGCGGGTGTCGGCGAGGACGACGGCGCCGAGGGCGCCCTCGGACAGTTCGTCCCACATGAACCAGAACCGTTCCTGCCCGGGCGTCCCGAAGAGGTAGAGGACCAGGTCCTCGCGCAGGGTGATGCGGCCGAAGTCCATGGCCACCGTGGTGGTGTGCTTGGACTCCACACCGCTGGTGTCGTCGACCGGCCGCCCCGCCTCGGTGAGCAGTTCCTCGGTGCGCAGCGGCCTGATCTCGCTGACCGCGCCGACGAGGGTCGTCTTGCCCACGCCGAAGCCGCCGGCCACCAGGATCTTGAGCGTGACGGGCTCGACCGGAGGCTTGCCGCGCTCAGAACGCCCGAAGATCATCGATCTCTTCTCCTGCTTGATGGGGGTCGGGCGACGGCCGGCCGCAGCCGCCGCCACCGGGGGTTTCGCTGACGTGTACGTCGCCGGGACCGACGCCGGCCGTGCCGCTCGCGCCGGGGCCGGTGGCCGTTCCGCCGGCCCGTCCCACCCGGGCGGCCGTGGTGCCCGTGCGGACTGCCTCGACGGGCTCCGGAACGTCCCCGGGGAGTGCGCGCGCCCCGGCCACGGCGGCGTACCGCGCCGGATCGCCGGACAGCGGTCCGCGCCTGAGCGGCCGGCCGTCCGGGCGTCGCGCGACGACGTCCGCGAAGGTGCCGCCCCGGTCGGCCCGGAACTGCCCGCCAGTCACGTCACCACCCCGCTCTCGCGCCGGTCACAGCGCCCGGAGGCCGTTGATCACGTCGCGCAGAATGCTCTCGTCCGGCAGCTCGGCCGGGGGCACCGGGCGGGTGACATGGACGAATTCGGCGTGCACCAGGTCGCCGATGAGGACGCGGACCACGCCGATGGGCAGGTCGAGTTCCGCGGCGAGTTCGGCGACCGACTGCGGCGCGTCCCGGCAGAGCCCGACGATGTCCACGTGTTCCGGGGACAGCGTCGGGTCCGCTTCCGGGTCGCCGGCGCCGGGCTCCGTGACGACGAGCGCGATCAGATCGAGGCGGTGCTGGCCCGCGCTCGTGGTGCGGCCACGTGTCATGGCGTACGGCCGGACGACCGGCCCGGCCTCGTCGTCGAACCAGTGGTTTCTTCCCTGATCGTCTCCGCTCATGTCCTCTCACTACCCGCCTGCGGGCAGATCGGTGCGCGGAGCGGTGCCCAGGTGCACGCCGACCCGCTTGACGAGGAGCGTCATCTCGTAGGCGACCTGTCCGACATCGGAGTCGGCGTCCGAGAGGACGGCGAGGCAACTGCCGTCGCCGGCGGCGGTGACGAAGAGGAAGGCGCCGTCCAGCTCGACCACGGTCTGCCGGACGCCACCGGCGTCGAAGTGCCGGCCGACACCCTTGGCGAGGCTGTGGAAGCCGGACGCCACGGCGGCCAGATGCTCGCTGTCCTCCCTGGTCAGGTCGGTGGAGGCCCCTGTCGCCAGGCCGTCCCCGGACAGGATGACGGCCTTGCGGATGCTGGCGACCCGGTCGACGAGGTCGTCCAGGAGCCAGTTCAGCTCCCCCTTGTTGGTCGCGGTGTGGCCGGTGGCCTTCGGTGCGGTCATCGACCGTCCCCCTTAGTCGTTCCTTGTGCTGCGCCGTCCCGGGCCCCGTCGCCCGCGGCGTTCTCCTCCCGGCCGCGCTGCCAGCCGCGCTGGAGCGAGGCCATACGGCTGCGGACCTCGTCGGCGTCGCGGTCGGCGGGCTGCGTCACGCTGTCGGCGCGCCGGTCGGTGTCCTGTTTGAGCTGGGGGGCCAGGCTGGCCTGGCGTACCCGCCGGGGCAGCGGCATGGTGTCCGGTTCCGCGGCCGGGCCGCCGACGGGCGCTCCGCCGCCGTCGTGGGCCGCCGCGGTGTCCGCCGGGCCGCCGGTGCCGGGCCTTCCGGGCCGGGTACGCCGGGGCAGCTCCGGGGCTTCCGGCGCCTCGCGGGCGCTGTCGGCCGGGGGTGCGGCGCGGTCGTCGGCGCGGTCCTCGGCGCGGTCGGTGAGCGCGGCGGGGCGCCGGGCGGCGGTGCCGCGGCGGCGGGCGGGCAGCGGGGCCGGTTCGCCGGGGCCGGCGTCCCGGGGGCCGGCGGCGGGTCCCGGGGCCGGTTCGCCGCGGCGGGAGCGCTGGTCGGTGACGGGCTTGCCGTGCGAGCTGACCAGCTTGGGCGTCTGCCGCCGCGGCAGCGGGGCGGGCCCGTGGTCGCCGGTCCCGTCGCGTGCCGGCAGGCCGGGCGGCAGCTCGTCGTCGTCCGGCCGGGACCGGCGGGGGCGGAACAGGCCGCCGCGTTCGCTGTCCTCGTCCGGGAGGGCGCCGGGGAAGTCGTCCAGCGTGTCGAGGTCGACGGGGGCCTCCAGCTCCACCGGACCGTCGAGCAGGGAGGTCGGCAGGCCGGGCAGTTGCAGCGGCGCCGGGGACCGTCCGGCGGTACGGCCGAGCGCCTGCTCGGTGCCCTTCGCCGGCCGCTCCCGGTCGAGCCGGAAGCCCATGCCGTTGGTGTCCGGGACGTCGTCGGTCAGCAGCGCGTCGGGGATGAACAGCACGGCGGTGGTGCCGCCGTACGGCGACGGCTGGAGGGAGACCCGGACGTTCTGGCGCTGGGCGAGGCGGCTGACCACGAACAGGCCCAGCCGGTCGGTGTCGGACAGCTCGAACTCGGGCGTCTCGGCGAGGCGCAGATTGGCGTCGAGCAGGGCCTCGGCCGTCATGCCGAGCCCCCGGTCGTGGATCTCCAGGGTGAAGCCGTTGGCGACCCGCTCGCCGACGACCTGGACGGCGGTGTGCGGGGGCGAGAACACCGTGGCGTTCTCCAGCAGTTCGGCCACGAGATGGGTGAGGTCGGCGACGGCGGGTCCGGTGACGGCGACCCGGGGCAGCCGCCGGACCTCGATGCGCTCGTAGTCCTCGACCTCGGCGACGGCGGCGCGGACGACGTCCATCAGCTGTACGGGCCTGCGCCACTGCCGGGAGGGCGCGGCACCGGAGAGGATGACCAGGCCCTCGGCGTGCCGGCGCATCCGGGTGGTGAGGTGGTCGAGGCGGAACAGGTCGGCGAGTTCGTCGGTGTCCTCGGTGCGGCGCTCCATGCTGTCGAGCAGGGTGAGCTGCTTGTGCAGCAGCACCTGGCTGCGCCGGGCGAGGTTGACGAAGACCTCGGAGATGCCGGCTCGCAGTTCGGCCTGTTTGACGGCGGCCTCGACGGCGGCGCGCTGGAGGGTGTTGAGGGCCTGCCCGACCTCGCCGATCTCGTTCTTGTCGTACTCCAGGCGCGGCACCTCGGTCTCGACGTCGACCTGTTCGCCCGCGGACAGCCGGCGCATCACGCTGGGCAGCCGGACACCGGACGCCTCGTGCGCCTCCAGACGGAGCTGGCGCAGGTCGCGGATGAGGGTGCGGCCGACCCGGATGGAGAGCACGACGGAGACGAGGAGGGCGACCAGCCCGAGGAGGCCCGCGACGGCGGCCTGGACGATGACTCCCACGGCCACGGGGCGCATCCGGTCCTGGAACCGGTCGCCGACCTGGTCGTCCAGGGTGCCGAGTCCGTTCAGGACGGTCGCCGCGGCGGAGTCCCAGCTCTTGGCGGAGACCCCGCGGGGCGTGCCGGAGTCCGAGGCGGTGACGGACCGTTCGGCCGCGCGCAGCGGGGCGGTGGCGGCGTTCTTCCAGAAGCGTTCGTAGCGCTCGCGTTCCGCGGCGGGCAGCAGCGGGAGGCTGATGGTGTACAGGAGGGTGCGCTGGGCGACGAGGTCGGAGAGGTCACGGGTCTCGTCGTGGGTGAGCCGGCCGACGACGAGGGCGGAACCGAGCAGGGCGTCCTCGCGGGAGAGCAGTTCGCGGGCCCGGGTGATGTTGACCAGCGCGCGGGCCTGCTTGTCGGCTTCGACGTCGTCGATGCCGTCGAGGGCCGCGAGCAGCGCGAAGCAGGGGTCCACGAGGCGGTTGTAGAGGTCGAGCGCCTGGGCCCGGGTGACGGTGCCCTCCTCGACGCTGCGGCGCAGCGAGCCGAGGCCGGCGAAGGCGTCCAGGACGGCGGTCAGATGCTCGCTGTCGTCCGTGTCCAGCCCGGAGCGGAGCTCGCGGTCCTTGGCGTGCCCGCGAATCTCGCCGATCGCCCGGTCGGTGGCGGCGCGGGTGCGGTGCAGCGCGGAGAGCACCTCGGAGGCCCGGGGGTCGGAGAGGTAGACCAGGCTCTGGCGGCGCTCCTGCTGCAGGACGCGGACGGCGTCCTCGGTGGGATAGCCGATGTCTTCGACGACATCGGTCGCCCGGAACAGCTGCGCCACTTCGCGGCCCGTGAGCACCGTGGCGAAACCCCAGATCGCGGTCAGGAACAGCAGCGGCACGAGAAGCAGCGCCACGATCTTCCGGCGGATGGACTTCCCGCGAAAGCGCATGGCCTCCCCCAGCTCGCCCCCCGCCGGCCGGGGGTGCTCATGTCCGTCAGCAAACGGCGCGAGCCTACTACCGCCTCACAGTTAACTCGAAGACACGACTGGAAGGTGAACTTCCGCACCGCAGGCGAGAGATGGCGAGTTGTCCCGCCATGGGGGGAGATTGCCACCGCACCCGGAAGGACGAAATCCGGCCGGTGTCGGTTCCTTCGCCAGGGGGTTGGCCGGATTTTTTCGGCAGGGGGGAATCTTCGGGCGGTCTCGTTCGTCCTTCTCTATGGGATATGGGGGCGGTATGGGCCAGAGAGACCGCGTCCCGCGTTCCGGCGGCGTAAAAGAGCGCATGCCGGGCAGCCACTGGGGAGTCGGGGTCTTCGGACGCCGGGGCGAGCGGTCTGCCGGCGGTGGGGAGTGACACGGTGACGGGCACGGCGGAGCGGCGCGAGGCGCCCAAGGAGAGCGTGGCGGTGCGCCCCGGGGCGCGCTGGGAGCGGACGGCGCCGGAGCACGGCGCCGCGGACGGGGGACGCGGCGGGCGGTCCGCCGGCGGCGGACCGCGGCAGAGTCACCGGGCGCTGTGGGTGGAGGAGCCCGCGCACCGGCATCCGCTGCCCGATCCGGTGCGGGCAGCGGCGGTGCGGGCCGTCCTCGTCATCGCGGTGACGCTGATACAGGCGATGGTGGCGTTCCTGTGCACGCTGGCGGGCTCCTGGCTGGCGTTCCCCATGGTGATCAGCGGCGTGGCGAGCACGGTGGTGGCCACCTGGGCGGCGGTCGACGTGTGGGTGACCCGCCAGGTGTGGAACCAGCGGTACGGCGTGGTGTCGGAGCCGAGCAGCACGGCCCGGGCGCTGCGCCGGGAGCGCCGGGCCCGCCGCCGCGAGGAGCGGACGGCCGAGCGGGAGCAGGAGCGGATACGCCGCAGGGGCGGCGCGGGGCAGCTGTCGCACCCCTGACCCGCCCTTCCTCCCGGCCGTCGGCCGGCGCTGTGCCGCGCCCGGCATCACCCGGGGCCGGTGTGCCGCGCCTGGCGGACACGGCGGGCGCCGGGCTGTCCCGGCGCCGGGGCTACGGCTTCTGACCGGCGGTCAGGCGCCGGAACCCCGGCCGGACGGCGCGGTCCCGGCCGGGCGACGCGGACCCGGCCGCGCTCAACGGCGCTGCCCTCAGCGGAGGACTTGGCGCGGGCCCCCGGAGGCCGTCGCGCACCGCGCGACCGCGCCCCGCGCCCCCGCGCCCCGCGCCCCCGCGCCTGTTACGAAGCGCTCGGCGCCGGCTTCTTGTACATCCGGGTCGCCGTGATCTCGCTGTGCACCGTTTCCCCGGCCTGCGGCGGCTGGGGCAGACCGGGCCGCAGGTGCTCCTCCACCCGGATGTACTTCAGGCCCGCCCGCAGGTCGGCGTCGTTGCGCAGGCGGATGACCAGCGGGAACTCGGCCAGCGCGGTGGTGTCGAACAGCCCGGTGGTGTACAGGAGCTGGACGCCCAGCGCGTCCGACACGGCCCGCTGCAGCTCCAGCAGGTAGGTGGCGTTGGCGCGGCCGATCGGGTTGTCCAGGAACAGCGTGCCGGCGTGCCGGTGCTTGTCCCGGCCCCGGTCGTTCGAGCGCAGCGCGGCCATCGTGCAGTACAGGGCGATGGCCGCGGTGAGCAGCTGGCCGCCCGAGAACACGTCGCCCATCTGGCCGACCGGGACGCGCTCGGCGCGCAGTACGGCGTCGGGCTTGAGGATCTCGACGGCCACGCCCTTCGGCTGGAGGGCCGCCGCCACTCCGCGCAGCAGCAGGGACATGCCGTCGCGGCGCAGGTCGGAGTTCTTCTTCACGGCGGCGCGCGTGGCCTCGTCGATGACCTCGCCGAGCCGTTCGGTGAGCGTGGCCTGGTCGGGCTCCTCGAAGCGGATGCGCAGGAACTCCTGTCCGGACCACTCGCCGAGTCCCTCGGGCAGCCGGGAGAGCCGCTGCGCGGACCGCAGGGTCGCCAGGGCGGACTCCACGAGTCCGCGCAGCCGGTCCACGATCGAGTCGCGGTTGCGCTCCAGCTGGGCCAGCTCGTCCGTCAGCACGCGCAGCCGGGGCGCGAACGCGTCCGCCCACTTCTGGGCGTGCTCGGGCAGCGCGGAGGCGGGCAGTTCGCGGATCTGCTGCCGGGCCGGGGTGCGGACCTGCTCGTAGCGCGTGGAGTTGGCGTGCCGGACGAGGATGTCGCTCGCCTCGCGCACGGCGGCCTCGGCGGCGGACAGGTCGGCGGCGCAGCCGCGCAGCGAGCGGCGGGCCTCGGCGGCGGAGTGCCGGGCCTCCTCCAGGGTGCCGGGGTAGGGTTCCGGCTCCTCCTGCTCCTCCTCCGGTGTCTGCTCGCGCAGCAGGTCGCGGAGCATGGCGGCGATCTCGTCGAAGCCGCCGGCCGCGTCCTCGGCGGCGCGGTGGGCCGCCAGCAGCTCCGCGTGCGCCGCGCGGGCCTCGGCCAGGGCCTCGGTGCGGGCGGCGAGTTCGGTGGTGGCGGTGCGCAGCAGGGTCTGGGCGTGCTCGGCGTCGCGCGGGAGCAGTTCCCCAGGCAGTTCGGTGTGCGCCTCGCCGTCCTCGGGCGCGTGCCGCTCCGCCTCGCCGCGCAGCCGGCCGAGCTGTTCGCTCGCGGTCGACACGCGGGTCTCCAGCAACTGGACCAGCTCCTCCGCGCGCGCGGCGGCGGCCTGCCGGGACGGCCCGTCGGAGCCGTCGGGCGACTGCAGGAGCTGCTCTGCGCGGGTGCGGACCTTGTTGCTGAGCCGGTCCAGTTCGGCGCGGGCGGCGCTCTCGTCGCTCTCGGCACGGGCCTGCTCGGCGCGCAGGTCGGCGCCGACGCCGACCTTCTCGTACACCTGGGAGGCGGCCCGGTAGGCCTCGCGGAGGGCGGGCAGGGACGCCTTCGGCGCGTCCGCGTCCGCCTCGGGTACGTCGTCGGGGGCGCCGGCGATCTCGGCGCGCTCGGCGCGCAGGGCGCGCGCGGTGCGGCGGGCGTCGTCGGCGGCGCGCTGGGCGGCGCGGCGGTCCTCGTCGGCGGCGCGGGCGCGCTCCAGGCAGGTCTGGGCGCGGGCCTCGGACTCGGCGGCCTCGTCGGCGAGTTCGCGCAGTTTCGCCTGCCAGCCGGCGCGTTCGCGGAGCCGGAAGGCGAGGCCGGCGAGGGCGTCGGCGGCACGCCGGGCCTTCTGCGCGGCCTCCTGCCGTTCGTCGCGGAGCCCTACGGCCTCGGCCGCGGTCTCCTCGGCCTCCGCGCGCGCGGTGCGCGCCTCGGCGAGTTCGGCCTCGGTCTCCTCGGCGAACGCGCGGGCCTCCTCGGCGGCCCGGGCCAGCTCGGTCAGGCGGCCGGCGGGGCAGCCGGTGCGCCAGGAGGCGAGCCGGGCGGCCAGTTCGCGGTCCTTGCCGAGGCGGCCGGCGAGGACGCGGATCTCCTGGTCGCGCTCGGCGGCCCGGGCGCGCAGTGCCTGCCGTTCCTCGTCGGCGGCGTGCTCGTCGTGCATGGCCGGGTTCGGCGGCACCAGGAACACGTCACCGGGTGTGGCGTCCGCGGCGGGCGGCGGGGCGAGCAGGGCGGCGGCGGTGCCGACGGCGACGGCGGAGCGGGGCAGCAGGGCGGCGTCGGCCAGGGCCTCCCGGGCACGCGCGTGCGTGTCCGGGTCGGTGATGACGACTCCGTCGACCAGTTCGGGGCGGGCGGCGAGCACGCGCGCGTGGTCGGCCGGGTCGACGGCCTGGGCGAGGTAGCGCCAGCCGGGCAGCGCCGGGATGCCGTGCTCGCCGAGGAACTCGACGGTGGCCAGGACGTCCGGGCCGGGCGGCAGCAGTCCGCCGTCGCCGAGCGCGCCGAGGATGCGGGCGTCGTCGGCGGCGGCCGTGCGCAGGTCGAAGAGGTGCCGTTCGGCGGCGGACACGGACGTGTCGAGGAGTTCGCGCAACTCGTCGGCGAACCGGTCGAGTTCCTCGGCCGTGAGCGCGGTGCCGGTGCCGGCGCGGGGGTTGTCCCCGGCGGCCGGGGTGCCGTCGTCCGCGCCGGTCCGGGGGCCCGGCACCGTCACGCGGGGCGCGCCGGGCAGGCTCAGCAGCTCCGCCAGGCGCTCTTCGGCGGCCAGCGACTCGGCGAGGCGCCGCTCGGCCTCGTACGCCCGTCCGGCGGCCGTGGCCGCGTCCGCCGCGCGGGCCGCGGTCAGCTCCGCGCGGGACTCGGCGGACGCCGCCTCGCGCGCGTGCTCGGTGGCCTTGCGGGCGGCCTCGCGGGCCGCGTCCCAGGCGGCCACCGCGGTCTTCTCCGCGTCGCTGGCGGCGAGCGCGGCCCTGGCCGGGTCGGCGTCCGGGGCGCTGTCGTCCAGCCAGCCGGCGCGGACCGCCTCGGCGGTCTCCTGCTCGACCTCGGCGAGCCGCTGGCGCAGGTGCCCGGTCTCGCTGCGGGCCCGCTGGGCCTCGGTGGCGGCGGCGGTGGAGTCCCGGTAGGCGTGGTCGCTGACCTCCTGGAGGGCGGCGGACCGCTCCTCCTCCTCGTTGGCGAGGGTCTCGGCGCTGTCGGCGGCGGAGTGCAGGGCCCGTACGAGATCCACGGCGGCCCGGGCGCGGGCGGCGAGCGCGGGTGCCGCGTCCCGTTCGGCCTCCTGGATGGCGGCGGCCACGCGCGTGACGCGGTCGGCGGCGGCCCGGTGGCGCAGGACGGCCTCGGCGGCCTGCCAGGCGGCGTGCAGGGTGCGGGCGTCGGCCAGCTCCCGCTTCTGCGCGGCGGCGGACTTCTCGGCGGCGGCCAGCGCCAGCGAGGCGTGGCGGTAGGCGAGTTCGGCGGCGATCAGACCGCTGCGCTCCCGGGCGCCCTCGGAGTGCGTGACGGCGTAGGCGGCGGCGGTGACCCGCTGGGCGAGGTCGGCGGCCCGGACCCGTTCCCGTACGGCCCGGGCGGACAGCCGCCGGGCCAGGGCGCGGGTACGGCGTTCGGCGCCCGCGTGGACGTCACGCGCGCGTGCCCGGGCGTCGGCCGCCTCCACGATCCGGCCGAGCAGGTCGGCCGAGCCGGCGGTGAAGTCCCGTTCGGCGATCAGCTCGGCACGCCGGCCGAGTTTGCTGCCGAAGCCGCTGACGAGGTCGGCGAGGCCGTCGGTGTCCCGGGTGTCGGTGACGGCGCGCAGCAGCAGGTCGGTGAAGTCGGAGTCCTTCTTGACCGCGAAGAGGCCGGCCGCCTCGCCCTCGTCGGCGTTCATCTCCCGCTGGTAGCGGAAGAGTTCGGGGTCCAGGCCGAGGTCGCCGAGGTGTTCGGTCCAGCGCTCGTGGGTCTCCTCCCAGTGCGCCTCCAGGTGCGGGTAGGCCTTGCCGGCCTCCATGAGGGCGTCGCGGAAGCCCTTCATGGTGCGGCGGCGGCCGTGCGCGCCGGAGACGCCCTCGACGGGCGGCCGTACGGCGGTGGCCTCGGCGACCGGCAGGTTGTCCAGGCTCAGGCCGGGGCCGGGCCGGAAGGAGTACCAGGCCTCGGCGAACTTGCGCGGGTCGTTGGAGACCTGCCGGCCGCGCCACTCGCTGACCTTGCCGACGACCACGCACTCGCCGGTCTGCACGTGCTGCCACTCCAGGGCCACGTGGCCGCAGTCGTCGGCGAGCAGGAACTTGCGCAGCACACCGGAGCTGGCGCCGCCGAGGGTGTTGCGGTGGCCCGGCAGCATCACCGAGAAGATCAGCTTGAGCAGGACGGACTTGCCGCCGCCGTTCTCCAGGAACAGCACGCCGGCGGGGGCGGGCCGGCGCGGCGGGCCGGACGGCTCGTCCGCGAAGAACTCCGCCTGCGTGGGTGCCGGGTCGGGCACGGGCTCGCCGACACCCCGCAGGTCAAGCACGGTGTCGGCATAGCGGGCACCGGCGGGACCGATGGAGTAGAGGCGGACCCGGGACAGCTCGTACATGGCGGACTCTCGTCAGTGTTCTTGCGGCGGGGGGCGGTGGTGGGGGGTCAGGAGTGGAACGGCAGCCCGGCGTCGGCCACCAGGTCCAGGTCGTCGGTGTCCTCGGCGGGCAGCAGGGAGGCCGTGCCGTCGGTGACCGGGACGACGCCCAGCTCCAGCAGTTCGGCCAGGGCGGCGCTGGCGGCCATGTCGCGGACCTGGAGCTGGTAGCGGGCGGTGGTGCGGTACGTGCCGCCGCTGTCGTCGCCGGTGCGCTGGAGGAAGCCCGAGTCGGTGAGGAAGGCCAGGGCCTTGGCCACGATGCCGGTGGTGGAGGCGGCCGGGCGGCGGGCGTCCTTGGTGGCGCCGGTGGCGCTGCGCCTGGCCCAGATCCGCCAGGCGGCCTCCAGGCCGGGCGCGTCCGTCGCCGGGTCGGTGTTCTCGCCCCGCTCCTCGGCGCGTTCCTCCAGGCGGCGGCAGGCCTGCCGGACGAAGGCGTCGACGCCGTTGACGGTGACCCGGCCGATGTAGGCGTCGTCGGCGAGGTCCTCGGGGCGCGGGAACGCCAGCGCGGCGACCGCGAGATGGGCGAGTCCGTGCAGGAAGCGGTCACCGGAGTCGGCGGCGGTGCGACGCGCGTAGTCCCCCATGCGGACGGCGAAGACCGAGTCCTCGGCAGCGGTCACGGCCATGCCCGCGCGCGGGGACACCTCCAGCACGACGAGCCCGAGGCCGGCGGCCACGGCGTCCGCGAGCCGGGCGAACGCCGGGTCGTCGCGGTAGCGGCGCAGCAGTTCGGTGTACTCCTGGTCACGCGCGGGCGCCAGCTTGGGCTGGAGGCCGAAGGCGACGAGCCGCGCCGCGTCGGCGGCGTCGGCGGGGGTGACGGCGGGGGGCGCCGACGGGACGGATGTCTCCGCCTCGCTCCACTCGACGTGCTCGGTCACGGGTTCGGCTCCTTGTCGCGGTCGTGCTCACTCATGCTGCTTCCGTCCGGTCGGCCGCCATCCCGGCGGCGTCCAGCAGGGCCGTCCCCACGATGAGGTCCGCCCCGCCGAACTCGGGATCGTCCAGCTCGGTCCCGTCGTCCACGGCGAACAGCAGCTTCTCCTCGCCCTGCCGGTAGGCGGTGCCGACGGGCGGGCTGGCCGCGTGGACCGCCAGCAGCGCCACCAGGTAGGCCAGGTCGGGATCGCCGGTGCGCCGGGCCTCGGCGAGCAGTCCCGACAGTCTCCGGGGCGCGTCGGCCGGCAGGTCCAGCAGCTCCGTGGCGGCAGCCAGTTGCTCCTCGCTGAACCTGCTGTCGTCCGGCGTCGCGATCAGGTCGGGCTCGGGCATCTCCGCGCCCAGGTGCTCCCGCTCCACGGGCGGCGTCAGCAGGATGTCGACGAGGTCGCCGACCCGCACCGCCACCGGCGTACGCGGTCCCGTGCCGCGTGCGAAGAACGCGTCCGTGACCCGGATGGCCTGCGCCAGCGGCAGCGGCAGGACGGGGGCGAGGAGATGGCCGTAGAGGTCGGTCCCGGAGGTCGTGGCCGGGGTGGCGAAGGCCTGCCGGTCCTGTTCGGCGCGGAACAGCGGGCCGGCCTCCAGCAGGCGGGACTGGAGCTGGGTGTGGCGCCGGATGCAGTCCTTGACGATGTCGACCAGCTCGGCGGCGCGGCGCTTGTGCTCGGGCTCCTCGGTCTCGTCGCGGGCCTTGCGGATGTTGGTGAGGATGGCGTTCTCGTGGCGGTACCGCTCGGCCACGTGGTCCAGGGCCTCGGCGATCATGTCGGGCACGGCGTTGAGCCAGTCGACCGCGCGGACGTTGCGCCGGGTGGCCTCCAGGGCCCGGCGGAGCGTCTCGGAGTACTGCACCGTGCGGTAGCGGGCCTGCTCGGCGGCGAGCTGGGCGTCGGCGAGCCGGCCGCGGCTGATCAGCACCTCCAGCTTGACCTCGGCGGCGATCTGGGCGCTGGTGACGTCCGTGTCGAGGGCGCCGACCAGGACGTTGACCGCCTCGTCCGTCGTGCGCAGAAAGACCGTGCCGCCGGGGCCGGGGACCTCTTCGATCAGCTTGAAGTCGTAGTCACGGCGGACGTACGTGCCGTCCTGCGCGAAGGTGCCGTAGACCGCGCGGAAGCCGCGGTCCACGCTGCCGACGTTGATCAGGTTCTCCAGCACCCAGCGGGCCACGCGCTCGTGTTCGGCGGCGGGCCGGCTCGGGGCCTGGGCGGCGACGCGCGGGACGAGCCGGGCCACGATCTGCTCGTGGTCGGCGCCCGTGTCGAAGTCCATGTTCAGCGTGACCAGGTCGATGGCGGCCAGCGCCACCTCCGCCATCCCGTACACCGAGTACTCACCGGCCAGGTTGGCCTTGCGCACGTCCAGGTCGTGCAGCGGCGCGGTGCAGGCGAGCGCGCGCAGCCGGCGCGCCAGGCCCTCGTCGGCGGCCGGACCCGGCGCCGGGCGCGCGCCCGCGCTGAGCTGGGGCGGAACACGTTCCGTCGATGCAGGCGAAGTCACGCTGCACAGACTAGGTCCTGGGTCCGACATCGGCCCAAACGGCTCAGAAGCGACGCCCGTCACAGAGGCTCAACAGGAGCCTGCCGGGTCCTCGCCCACCCGTCGCCGGTACACCGCGACGACCCGTTCCAGGGAGTCCGCGAGGTAGGTCTCCAGGAGCCGTTCCGCGCCGGCGCGGTTGCCGGCCTGGAGCGCCTGGAGGATCTGGCCGTTGCGGGTCAGGTACGGCTCGTGCAGACCGCGCGGGTCGTCCACGACGTGGAAGGCGAGGCGCAGTTCGGCGAAGACGCCGCGCATCAGCTCGTCGGTGCGTTCGCTGCCGGCGAGGGCGACCAGTTCCCGGTGGAAGTGGATGTTGGCCGTGGCCAGCCCTTTCCAGTCGTGGTCCGCGGCCGCCGTCCGCCCGTCCTCCACCGCCGACACCAGCCCGCCCAGCCGGTACGGCGGTGCGCCCAGGCCGCGCACGACGGCGCACTCGACGAGGGAGCGCGTGCGGTAGATGTCCTCCACGTCCTCGACGGTCAGGACCCGGACGAACACGCCCCGGTTGAGTTCGTGGATCAGCAGGCGTTCGTGGGTGAGCAGCCGGAACGCCTCGCGCAGGGTGTTGCGGGAGACGCCGAGCGCCCCGCCGATGCCGTCCTCCGACAGCCGGGTGCCGGGCGGGAAGTAGCCGTCGGAGATGCGGCTCCTGAGGATGTCCGCGACCCGTTCGGCGGTGCTGGTGCGGCCCAGGAGGAAGCGGTCGCCGGCCAGTCCCGTCAGCTGCTCTGCCATGCCCGGAATTCAATCGCAGACCCCGGAACGAAACAACATGGGTATTGAAGGATCGTTGAACGATCCTCTACGGTGCTCCGCACGGCTCGCTTCCCGCACCCTCCGTCCCCCTCTGCGAGGTGCCCATGAGCACGACTCCACCGCCCCGCTCCACGCCGTCCACGGGCGTGCGGCCGCCGGGTGCCGAACGGGCCGTGGAGGACGGCGCGTTCGGCTGGCTGCGCGCCCTCGGCCCGCGCGGCCGGAGCGCGTTCGCCGGAGCGTTCGGCGGATACGCCCTGGACTCCTACGACTACTTCACCCTGCCGCTGAGCATGGTGGCGCTCGCGGCCCACTTCGGCCTCGACAGCGGCCGGACCGGCCTGTTCACCACCGTGACGCTGGTGGTCTCGGCGGTCGGCGGAGCCGCGGCCGGCGTGCTCGCGGACCGGGTCGGCCGGGTCCGCGCCCTGATGATCACCGTGATCACCTACGCCGTCTTCACCGTCGCCTGCGGCTTCGCGCCCGATTACGGGACACTGCTGGTCTTCCGTGCCCTCCAGGGCCTCGGTTTCGGCGGCGAGTGGGCGGTGGGCGCGGTCCTGGTCGCCGAGTACGCGAGCGCCCGCCACCGGGGGCGCACGCTCGGCGCGGTGCAGAGTGCCTGGGCGGTCGGCTGGGCACTGGCGGCGGTCGTCTACACGCTGGTCTTCTCCTTCGCCGGCGACGACCTGGCCTGGCGGGTGATGTTCTGGACCGGGGCGCTGCCGGCGCTGTTCGTGGTGTGGCTGCGCCGTCGGGTGCACGACGCGCCCGCGGCGACGGCGGCCCGGGAACAGGACCCGCGCCGGGGCTCCTTCGCGGCGATCTTCCGGCCGGACCGGGACGGCGTACCGGGCCTGCTGCGCACCACGCTCTTCGCGAGTCTGCTCTCGACGGGCGTGCAGGGCGGCTACTACACGCTGGCGACCTGGGTGCCGACGTACCTGAAGACCGAGCGCGGCCTGTCGGTGGTCGGCACCGGCGGCTACCTGGCCCTGCTGATCTCCGGCGCCTTCCTCGGCTATCTCACCGGCGGGCGGCTCACGGACCGGCTCGGCCGGCGCGGCAACATCTGGCTGTTCGCGCTGCTGTCGGCGGTGTGCGTCCTGGTGTACGCGAACCTCCCGCACGGCGCCGACACCTTGCTCCTGGTGCTCGGCTTCCCGCTCGGCTTCTGCATGTCGGCCATCTTCAGCGGCTTCGGCTCGTACCTGAGCGAGCTGTACCCGACGGCGGTGCGCGGCACCGGACAGGGCTTCACGTACAACACGGGCCGCGCGGTGGGCGCGGTCTTCCCGACCCTGGTGGGCTTCCTCGCGGACGGCTGGGGCGTCGGCGGCGCGCTGGTCTTCGGCGCCCTCGGCTACGGCCTCGCCGCGCTGGCCCTGCTGGGGCTGCCGGAGACCCGCGGGACGGACCTGGCGTGACGCGGCACGCCGTACCGGCCATCGTGGAGATCGGCCGCGGGACACCTGCCGTACGACAGCCGCCGTGCGACTGCCGCCAGACGACGTCCGCCGTACCGCGCCCGCCGTACGGGCGGCGGGCCGAGAACCGGAGACACGAGAACCCATGAACGCGATCACCTCCCCCGCCCGGATCGATCTCAACGCCGACCTCGGCGAGGGCTTCGGCCGCTGGCGGCTGACCGACGACGAGCAGTTGCTGTCCGTCGTCACCAGCGCCAACGTGGCCTGCGGCTTCCACGCCGGGGACCCGGTCACCATGCGCCGGGTGTGCGCGCTGGCGGCCGAGCGCGGGGTGACGATCGGCGCGCAGGTCTCCTACCGGGACCTGGCCGGCTTCGGGCGGCGCGCGATGGACGTGCCGCCCGCCGAGCTGGCGGCCGAGGTGGCCTACCAGATCGGCGCGCTGGAGGTGTTCGCGCGGGCGGCAGGGGCGCGCGTGGCGTACGTCAAGCCGCACGGCGCGCTCTACAACCGGGTGGTGCACGACTCCGAGCAGGCCCGCGCGGTGATCGACGGCGTGCGCCTGGCGGACGCCTCGCTGCCGGTGCTGGGCCTGCCCGGCTCGCGGCTGCTGGAGCTGGCCGCCGAGGCGGGGCTGCCGGCCGTCACGGAGGCGTTCGTGGACCGGGCGTACACCGACGAGGGCACGCTGCTGCCGCGCGGCCGGGAGGGCGCGGTGGTGACCGACCCGGACACCGTCGTGGAGCGCTCGGTGAGCCTGGCGCGTTCGGGCGCGGTCATCGCGCACTCCGGCGCGCGGATCCAGGTGCGCGCCCGGTCGCTGTGCCTGCACGGTGACACGCCCGGCGCGGTGGACCTGGCCCGCCGGGTGCGCGAGCGGCTGGTGGCGGCGGGCGTGCGTGTGGAGGCGTTCGCATGAGGGCGCTGGTCGTGGGCGACGACGCGCTGCTCGTCGAGGTCTCCTCCGGAGCCGAGGCGCAGGCCCTGCACGCCGAGCTGCGCGCCCGCCGCGCGGCGGGCGCGCTCACCGTCCGGGAGATCGTCCCGGCGGCCCGCACGGTGCTGCTCGACGGCCTGGCCGACCCGGCCCGCTGGGCGGCGGAACTGACCGCCGCGCGGATACCGCCCGCGCCCCCTCCCGCGGGCGAGCTGGTCGAACTGCCCGTGCGCTACGACGGCCCGGACCTCGCCGTGGTCGCCGGGCACTGGGGAGTGAGCGAGCGGGAGGCGGTCCGGGTCCACGCCGGCACCGAGTTCACCGTGGCCTTCTGCGGTTTCGCGCCCGGCTTCGGCTATCTCACCGGGTTGCCGGACCGCTACGCCGTCCCGCGCCGCGCCACCCCGCGCACGGCGGTCCCCGCCGGTGCCGTCGCGCTGGCCGGGCCCTACACGGGCGTGTACCCGCGCTCCTCGCCCGGCGGCTGGCAGCTGATCGGCACCACGGACGCGGTGCTCTGGGACCACAGACGGGTACCGGCCGCCCTGCTGGCACCGGGGACGCGCGTGCGCTTCGTACCGGTGGAGGACGCGTGACCGGGCGGCGGGCGGTGCCGGGGCGGCCGGCGGTCCCGCGCGGGACGGCGGTCCGCACGCGCGCGGGCGGCGTGCCGGCGCGGATCGTGGCCGGGGAGGACGGATGACCGACCGTACGCTCGTCGTGGTGCGCGCCGGGGCGCTGACCACCGTGCAGGACCGTGGCCGGCCGGGGTACGCGCATCTCGGCGTGCCGCGCTCCGGAGCGCTCGACCCGCCCGCGGCGGCGCTGGTGAACCGGCTCGTCGGCAATCCGCAGGACGCCGCCGTCCTGGAGACCACCCTCAGCGGCTGCGCGCTGCGCCCGCGGTGCGCGGTGACGGTGGCGGTCGGCGGCGCGCCCGGCCCGGTGACCGTGGGAGGCCGCCCGGCCGCGTGGGGCGCGCCGGTCGTGGTGCCGGCGGGCGAGCTGCTGGAGGTGGGCGCGGCCACGGCCGGCGTACGCGGCTATGTGGCCGTCTCCGGAGGCGTCGCCGTGGAGCCGGTCCTCGGCAGCCGCGCCACCGACCTGCTGTCCGGTCTGGGCCCGGCCCCGCTCGCGGACGGCATGGTGCTGCCGCTGGGCACCCCGGCCGGCCCTCCCGCGCGCGTGGACGGCGCCCCGCAGCCGCGTCCGCCGGCCGAGCTGGTGCTCCGGGTGACGCTGGGCCCGCGTGCGGACTGGTTCACGGCACGGGCCGTGCGGGACCTCACCACGCGCGCGTACCGGGTCTCCGCGGCGAGCAACCGCATCGGGCTGCGCACCGAGGGGCCGCCGCTGGAGAGGGCGCGGGCCGGTGAGCTGCCGAGCGAGGGGATGGTCCTCGGGGCCGTCCAGGTGCCGCCGGACGGGCGTCCGGTGGTGTTCCTCGCGGACCATCCGACCACCGGCGGCTATCCGGTGATCGCCGTGGTCCGCGCCGCCGACCTGCCGGCCGCCGCGCAGGCACTGCCGGGGACACGCGTGCGCTTCGTACCGGTACGGCGCCGCTGAGCCCGACGACGGCCCCGGGGCGCCTGCCGGGCGGGCCACAGGGATGCTCGGCTCGGCTCAGGGCACGCCCGGCGCGGCAGAACGGGTGCCGCTGCGGTGCGGGACGGCGGCGAGGAACGGCCGCCACGACACCGTCCAGCCGAAACGCCCCGCACGCGCGCGTGCCGCTGCCTACGTCTCAGGAGGAGGCCCACGGCGTCCGTGAACGTCCGGCCGCAGTCCGCCGCGGCAGCGTCTCCAGGGCATCCGGGGCCGGGCCGGGCGGTTCCCGGCCGACAGCTAGGAGACCCCGTCTCTCCGCGCGGGGAACGTCCCATGGGCCTGGGGCCGGCCGGGCGGGTCAGGCCGTCGTCATGGCGGCCTGACCCGTGGGCCATCCGCGGGCCACCCGCGGTTCACCCGCCGGGCGGTCGTCCGCCCGTGCCGGATGCGCGCGGGGCCCGGCCGGCGTGGGTCCGGCCGGAGGGGGCTCAGCCGAGGGCGGCGTCGGGCCCGAAGCGGCTGCGTACCGCGGTCTGCACCTCGTCCTCCTCGGCCGGATCGGCGGCCAGGCGGCGCAGGCGCTCCACGACCCGGGTGTCCCCGGTCTCGGCGTGCCGGGCGGCGAGTTCGCGGGTGCTCTCCTCGCAGTCCCACAGGCACTCGACGGCGAAGCCCGCGGCGAAGGAGGGATCGGTGGCGGCCAGCGCGCGGGCGGCGCGGCCGCGGAGGTGGGAGGAGGCCGTCTCGCGGTAGACGTGCCGCAGGACGGGGGCCGCGCAGGCGATGCCGAGGCGCCCGGCGCCGTCGACGAGCGTCCACAGGGTGGGTGCGTCCGGTCCCTCGGCGCGCACGGCCTGGCGGAGCGCGGTGAGGACGAGGTCGCGGTCGCCCAGACCGCCCCGGCAGGCGAGCACGCGGCCGGCGGCGGCGCCGAGCGCGTCGGGGCGCCGGACCCAGGCCCGCGCGCGGGCCACGGCGGCATCGCCGCGCATCCGCTCGAAGGCGTCGACGGCGGCCTCCACGACGACCGCCGTGCCGTCGGCGACCGCCGCCTCGACCAGGGCCAGGGCGTCGGGGTCGGCGCCGTCGGCGAGGTAGCGCAGGGCGGTGCAGCGGGCTCCGTCGGTGCCGGACCGGGCGGCCTGGAGGATCTCTGGCCGGTCCTCGGGGCCGGCCACGGCGGCCAGGCAGCGGGCGGCGGGCACATGGAGGGCCGCGCCGCGCTCCAGGCCCTGCTGGGCCCACTCGAAGACGGCGCGCACGCTCCAGCCGGGCCGGGGGCCGGCGGGACGCATCTGCCGTTGCCAGCGGTCGAAGCAGCCGGTCTCCTGGGCGGCGCGCACCCGCGTGGCGACCGACGGGCGCGGGTCCTCGGCCCACAGCCGCCAGGGCCGGGGTTCGAAGGCGTCGCGTACGGCGGCGGCCAGCTCGGCCTCGCCCTCGGCGTCCGTGGTGAACCGGGCCAGGACCGGGGCGGCGAGGGCGCGCAGGCCCGCGTCGTCGTCCCGGAGCGCCAGCTCGTCCAGCGCCCAGGCCCAGTTGGTGCCCTGCGCGGCGTACCGGCGCAGCAGGGCGAGCGCGTCCCGCCGGCCGTAGGAGGCGAGGTGTCCGAGGACGGCCAGGGCCAGGCCGGTGCGGGACTCGTCGGTGTCGAGGACGTCCTCGGGGTCGAAGAGGTGTGCGCGTACGGCGTCCAGGCCGCCGTTCAGGTCGAGGAAGAGCCGGGCGTAGTAGAGGGAGCGGTTCTCCACCTGCCAGTCGTGGCGGGGGTCGCGCAGCACACAGTGGTTCAGGGCCGCGAGCGCTTCGGCGCGCGGGGCCGTGAGCGCGTGCAGCGTGCCGTCACCACGGCCGCGCTGGAGCAGCCCGAGCAGCGTACCGCTGGGCGCTATGACCGGATCGAACATGGGAAACAGCCTCACATCAAGCGTCGAAGCAACCGGGGCACACGCGTTACCTGGCCGCTTGACACAACGTCGGAGGGCCCGCCGTCTCATGCTTGCTGTAGACCATCTCTCTCTGCCTCTCGTCGGTGGCCCATGCGGACCGCTTCACGGCCCGCGCGGCGCGGCAACACCTGCCCGGCCATCCCGTCCGTGAATCACGTCGTCATGATGACCCGCGCTGTGTGCCGCCGCGACCGTATTTCCGGCGGCCCCGTACCGCCTCCCCCGTTTTCCGTGTCGTAGCTGGTCAGGACGCTCGGCTCAGTGCGCGCCGAACAGTTCCAGCAGTTCCGTCTTGCCGAACATGCGGGCCGTGTCGACGGCCGACGGCGTCCCCTCGGAAGGGTCGGCGCCGCCCTCCAGGAGGGCCTTGATCACGTCCGTCTCGCCCTTGAAGACGGCGCCCGCGAGCGGGGTCTGGCCCCGGTCGTTGATCTGGTTCGCCGCCGCGCCGCGGGCGAGCAGCGCGCGCACCGCGTCGGCGTGGCCGTGGTAGGCGGCGAGCATCACCAGGGAGTCGCCGCGGTCGTTGGTGAGGCCGGCGGGAACGCCCGCGTCGACATACGCCACGAGCGCCTCCGTCTGTCCCTGCCGGGCCAGATCGAAGATCTTGGTCGCCAGCTCCACGACCTCGGGGTCGGGGGCTTCACTCATCGGCCGGACCGCCTCTCCTTGCGCGTTCGGGACTGCTTGGGGACTGGGTGAGCGTACGGCAGGGCGCGGAACGCAGCCGTACGGGTGAATCGCCAGCGTACTGGCTCGCGCGGCACATGACCCGATGTGCCCGAGGTAAAGATCACCAACGCACCCTGCCCCGGGCAAGAGCCCTGGTCAACCGGGCATTGACCACTCCCCCGCATGGGGTGAATTCTCCGTTTTCCACCCGGTTGCACCTTTAATCGTATGGATACATGCTGTGATCCTGGAAGAACTCATGGTGACTGTCCCCCACCTTCGACACCAGGAGGCCCCAAATGATCCTCTCCCTGTCAGGCGTGCTGCTGCTCGGCACCGTCGTCTTCCTGTTCTTCCGCAAGGACGGGCTGAAGGGCTCCCACGCCACGGTGTCGGCCCTGTTCGGGTTCTACCTGTCGAGTACAGGCATCGCCCCGGGCATCAAGGCGGGCGGCGAGAGCCTGGCCAGCCTTCTCGGCGGCATCAAGTTCTGACCCCGCCCGTACCGCCCGCACGCACCCACAGGAGTCAGCAGTGGCCCGGCGTCCTCTCCCCCGCATCCTGAGCAAGGACAGCGCCCAGATCGCCCGGACGCAGATCGCCCGGAGCAGGGAACTGGCCCGGACGGCGGCCGACAGCGCCACCGACGTCCTCCACCCGCTGATCACCGTCGCGCGCGGGCTGCGCCTGCTGGCCTCGGCCGGCCGGCGCAGGTGGGCGGAGACGCCCAAGGACAGACGGGGGCCGCTGCTGTTCCTCGGTGCCTCCCTCGTCCTGGTCGTGGCCCTGGTGCCGTACGGGCCGCTGCTCGCCGTCGTCACCGTGATGGCGGCAGCGGCCTGGCAGGGCCGGGACCGCTCCCCGGCCGCGTCCGACGGACCCGACGCGGCCCAGACCGAACGGCTCAAGGCGCTGTACGAGGCCCTCGTGCCGTACTTCTCCAGTCCCGAGGACCCGGCACCGCTGTACGCGCACGGCGGCGCATGGGACAAGGCCTTCGCCGACCAGGGCTTCGACGACGCCGGGCGCGTCGGCCACCTGGTGATCCGCTATCCGGCGTACTTCCCGGACGGCCTGCCGGAGTCCCGCGCGCGGATCGAGCGGCTGCTCACCGCGAAGGCCGGGCGCAGCCGCGAGTACCACTTCGCGTGGGACGAGGAGGGCAACCAGCTCACCGTCACCGCCCTCGCCCCGCTGCCCGCCGACATCCCCGCCCAGCGCTTCGTCACCGCGCCCGGCGAGACCGTCCTCGGCTACACCGACCCGAGCGAGGTGCAGCGCACGCTCCCGCTCTCCTACGGCGAGGAGCGGATCGACGTCCCGCCGGTCGTCTGGCGCACCGGCATCCGGTCCACCGAGCCGCACCTGCTGGCCATGGGCCACCCCGGCAGCGGCACGTCCACGCTGCTGCGCTCCATCGCCCTGCAAGCCCTGCGGCACGGCGATGTGCTGGTCGTGGACGGCGGCGGCACCGGCGAGTACGCGTGCCTGACCGGCCGGGACGGCGTCCTGGCCGTGGAGTGCTCGCTCGCCGGGGCGCTGGCCAGTCTGGAGTGGGCCGCGCGGGAGACCGAGCGACGGCTCATCGCGGTCAACCTGGCCCGGCAGGCGGGCGACCCGCCGCCCGAGGACACCCGGCGCCCGCTGTGGCTCCTGCTGGACCGGCCCGGCGTCTTCGCCCACCTCGCGGCGGCGGACGGCCGCCGGGACCCGCAGACGCTGCTCCAGGCGCCGCTGCGGCACGGCCGCGCGGCGAACGTGACCGTGGTCGTCGCCGAGCAGTTCGACGGCGCGGAGGCGCTCGGCGACGCGGTACGGCAGCACACGCGCGCGCGGGTGGTGCTGGGCCCGGCGACCGCGGCCCAGGCGGAGGCGGTGCTCGGGGTGCCGCCGCACACGACGACGCCGGGACGGGTGCCGCCCGGACGCGGGTACGCGCGGCTGGGGTCCGGACCCGTGCACCGGCTCCAGGTGCCGCGCACACCCGATCCGTACGACGACGCCACGAGCGACGCCGACCGGCAGGCGGTGCTGGAACTGCTGCCCGCGCGGGGCGCGGTGGCGGGCGCGGAACCGGCGGATCTGTCGAAACGGCAGACCGGGGAACCGGAGCCGGCCGGTACGGAGCACGTCGAGGTCCGTACGGAGCCGGCCGCCGCACCGGTGGCCGCACGCGCTCTGGCGGCCGAGAGCTGACCGGCGACCACCGCCTCCGGCAACCGGCCGGGCGCGCGACAGCCGGGGATGGTCTTCCGGGTTCCGGCGACCGGCCGCGTGAGGGCCGGGAGGGCGCCCCGCGTTTCGGCGACCGAACGCCCGAGAGCCGGGACGGCACCCCGCGTTTCGGCGACCGGACGCCCGAGGACCGAGACGGCGCCTCGCGTACCGGCGACCGGACGCCCGCCGGCCGGGGGCGTTCGGGGGCCGTCCGCGTGGTGTCGGGCCGGCGTTCGGGGTGCTGTCCTCTACGCCACGAACGTCCGGGGCGACTCCGCGCCGCCCACCGCCCCGGACCGCACCAGGCGGGCCGCCGCGGCGAGCCGGGCCGCCGCCTCGTCCGCCACCGCCCCGCCGACGGTGAACGGCAGCCGCACATAGCCCTCGAACGCGCCGTCGACACCGAAGCGCGGTCCGGACGGGACCCGGACGCCGACCCGCTCCCCCGCCTCCGCGAGCCGGGACCCGGACAGGCCGCCGGCGCGCACCCAGAGGGTCAGACCGCCGCGCGGGGTCTCGAACTCCCAGTCGGGCAGCTCCCGCCGTACCGCCGCCACCAGGGCGTCCCGGTTCTCCCGGGCCTGCGCGCGGCGCAGCTCGACCGCCTGTTCCCAGCCGCCCGTGCTGAACAGCCAGTTCACGGCCAGTTGCTCCAGCACCGGCGTGCCCAGGTCGGCGTAGGCCCGCGCGGCGACCAGGCTGCGGATGACGTCCGGCGCCGCGCGCACCCAGCCGATGCGCATGCCCGCCCAGAACGCCTTGCTCGCCGAGCCGACCGTGATCACCGTGGAGCCGGCCGGGTCGAAGCCGCACACCGGCCGGGGCATGCCGCCGTCCCGGAACTCCTCCTCCAGCCACAGCTCGGTCATCGTCTCGTCGGCGACGATCACCGTGCCGGCCGAGCGGGCCGCGTCCACCAGCCGGCGCCGCTGGTCCTCGTCGGCGAGCGCGCCGCTGGGGTTGTGGAAGTCGGCCACCACGTAGGCGATGCGCGGCGCGGACTCGCGCAGGATCTGCCGCCAGCGGTCCATGTCCCAGCCGGACAGGCCCTCGGCCATGGCGACCGGGACCAGCCGGGCGCCCGCCTCCCGCATCAGCTGGAGGATGTTGGCGTACGACGGCGACTCCACGGCGATCCGCTCGCCGCGGCCCCCGAAGAGGTGCAGGATCGCGTCGATGGCGCCCATCGCGCCGGTCGTCACCATGATCTGTTCCGGCATGGTGGGGATGCCCCGCGCGGTGTAGCGCTCGGCGATCATCGAGCGCAGGGCGGGCAGCCCGGCCGGATAGTCGCCGTGGGTGTGGGCGTACGGCGGCAGTTCCTCCAGGGCGCCCCGCACGGCCCGGGTGAGCCACGGCTCGGGCGCCGGGAGCGAGGCGCAGCCCAGGTCGATCACCGAGCCCAGGGCCTCCGGGGGCAGCGGTTCGAGGCCGCGCGCCGGGACCGGGTTGCCGGCCGGTACGGCGGTCCAGCTGCCGGCTCCGCGCCGGGACTCCAGGAAGCCCTCGCCGCGCAGCGCCTCGTAGGCCGCCGCGACGGTGGTGCGGCTGACGGAGAGGGCCAGGGCCAGTTCGCGCTCTGCGGGCAGGCGCGCGGCCACCGGGACGCGTCCCTCCAGCACGAGCAGCCGGACGCCGTCGGCGAGGGCGCGGTAGGCCGGCGGCCGGCGGGTGCCGGGGCCGGCCGGCCGGTCCTGCTGGGAGGTGAGGAGCCGGGCGAGCTGGGCGGCCCCCACCGCCGAGGTCCACTGCGCCATGAAGATCAGTCCACCTTCCCCGGATTGGCCATGGATGACGGTTCTTCCGCAGTCGCAGAGTGTCATGTGTCAGGCCACCGCCACCACCCAGGGGGTCATTCCGTGCCCACTCCCCACCGTTCCGCGCCCGACCCGTCCGCTCCCTGCCCCTCGGCCGCCGCCAGCTCCTCCTTACCGGTCACGCCCGCGCCCGGCACCTCCATACCGGCCACGCCCGCACCCGGAACTCCCATACCGGACGCACCCGCCGCCGGCCCGGCCCCGGGGGACACGGCCGCTCCGGGCGCCTCCGCTCCCGGCCGTCAGCTCGGTCGGCGGCTCGTCCAGCTCTACGTGGGGCTGACGCTGCACGGGGGAAGTTCCGCGCTGCTGGTGGCGGCCGGTCTCGGCCTGGAGCCGTGGGACGTGCTGCACCAGGGGCTCGCGGAACTGACCGGCCTCAGCATCGGCGTCATGCTGATCATCGTGGGCGCGGTGGCGCTGCTGCTGTGGATTCCGCTGCGGCAGCGGCCCGGACTCGGCACCGTCTCCAACGTCGTCGTGGTCGGCCTCGCCATGGACGGCACGCTCGCCCTGCTCCCGGACATCCACTCCCTCGCCGTACGCGTCCTCCTGCTCGTCACCGGCATCGTGGTGAACGGCGCGGCGACCGGCCTGTACATCGCGGCGCGCTTCGGTGCCGGTCCGCGGGACGGACTGATGACGGGCCTGCACGAGCGCACCGGCCGGTCGATCCGGCTGATGCGGACGGCGGTCGAGGTGACGGTGGTGGTCAGCGGGTTCCTGCTGGGCGGCACCATCGGCGTGGGCACCCTGCTGTACGCCGTGTCCATCGGCCCGATGACGCAGGTGTTCCTGCGTCTGTTCGCCGTCCCGGCGGCACCGGAGGGCGGCACGGTCGTCGCCGGCGCGACGCCCTAGCGGGCCATACTGCGTCCGTGAACCTGACGACACCGCCGCCCCGCCATCCGTACCTGGACCATCCGGGGCCGATCGCCTTCGCCCACCGGGGCGGGGCGGCCGACGGCGTGGAGAACACCGTGGCGCAGTTCCGGCGCGCGGTGGAGCTGGGCTACCGGTACATCGAGACCGATGTGCACGCCACGGCGGACGGCCGGCTGGTCGCCTTCCACGACGCGACGCTGGACCGGGTCACCGACGGCGCGGGCCGGATCGCCGACCTGCCGTGGTCGGAGGTGCGGCAGGCGCGCGTGGGCGGCCGGGAACCGGTGCCGCTGTTCGAGGAACTGCTGGAGACCTTCCCCGGGGTGCGCTGGAACGTCGACGTCAAGGCGGAGCCCGCGCTGCGGCCCCTCCTGGAACTGGTCGAGCGCGCCGGCGCCTGGGACCGGGTCTGCGCGGGCTCCTTCTCCGAGGCGCGGGTGGTGCGCGCCCAGCGGCTGGCCGGGCCCCGGCTGGCCACCTCGTTCGGCACCCGCGGGGTACTGAACCTGCGGCTGCGCTCATGGGGGCTGCCGGCCGCGGTGCGCCGCTCGGCGGTGGCCGCGCAGGTGCCCGAGGCCCAGTCGGGCGTGCCCGTGGTCGACCGGCGTTTCCTGCGCGCCGCCCGCGCACGCGGACTCCAGGTGCATGTGTGGACCATCAACGAACCGGAGCGGATGCACCGGCTTCTGGACCTCGGGGTTGATGGCATCATGACCGATCACATCGACACGTTGCGCAAGGTCATGGAGGACCGCGGCGTCTGGGTCTGACCGCCCGGCCCCGCCGGGTCCCGCGCCTTCGCGGGAGCACGGGGAAGCGAGGGCACGGGTGGGCACCGACACCGTGCGGACGGCACCGGCGGACGACGGCGCCGGCCTCGCCCGGCAGCAGCGCGGCTGGTACGTCTACGACTGGGCGTGCTCGGTGTACGCGACCAGCGTCCTCACGGTCTTCCTGGGCCCGTACCTGACCTCGGTCGCCGAGCACGCGGCCGACGGCGACGGCTACGTGCACCCGCTGGGCATCCCCGTCCGCGCGGGCTCCTTCTTCGCCTACTCGGTCTCCCTGTCGGTGCTGCTCGCGGTCGTCCTGATGCCGCTGGCGGGCAGCGCGGCCGACCGCACGGGCCGCCGGAAGCCGCTGCTCGGCGCGGCGGCGTACACCGGGGCCGCGGCCACCACCGGGATGTTCTTCCTGGACGGCGACCGGTACCTGCTGGGCGGGGCGCTGCTCGTGGTGGCCAACGCGGCGCAGTCCGTCGCGATGATGCTCTACAACTCCTACCTGCCGCTGATCGCCCCGCCGGACCAGCGCGACGCGGTCTCCTCCCGGGGCTGGGCCCTCGGCTACGCGGCGGGTGCGCTGGTGCTCGTCGCCGACCTGGTGCTGTACACGGCGCACGACTCCTTCGGCCTGACCGAGACGGCCGCGGTACGCGTCTGCCTGGCCTCGGCCGGCCTGTGGTGGGGCGCCTTCACGCTGGTGCCGCTGCGCAGGCTGCGCGACCGCCGCGCGCCCGTGCGGGACGCCACGGCCACCGGGCCGCGGCAGCTCGCGGCGACGGTCCGGGACATGCGCCGCCATCCGCTGACCCTGGCGTTCCTGCTGGCGTACCTCGTCTACAACGACGGTATCCAGACGGTGATCACCCAGGCGTCGGTGTACGGCTCGCAGGAGCTGGGGCTCGGGCAGTCCACGCTGATCGTGGCCGTGCTGCTGGTGCAGGTGCTGGCCGTGGCCGGGGCGCTGGCGATGGGACGGCTGGCGCGGACGTACGGCGCGCGGCGGACGGTCCTCGGCTCCCTCGTGGCCTGGACCCTCACCCTGGCGGCGGGCTGGTTCCTGCCCGCGCGGGCGCCGGTGTGGTTCTTCGCGCTGGCCGCGGGGATCGGGCTGGTCCTCGGCGGCAGCCAGGCGCTGTCCCGGTCGCTCTTCTCCCACCTGGTGCCGCCGGGCAAGGAGGCGGAGTACTTCGCGGCCTACGAGCTGAGCGACCGCGGGATGAGCTGGCTCGGCCCGCTGCTGTTCGGCCTGACCTTCCAGCTGACCGGGAGCTACCGGTCCGCGATCATCTCGCTGGTGATCTTCTTCGTCCTGGGTTTCATCCTGCTCGCGCGGGTACCGGTCCGGCGTGCGATCGCCGCGGCGGGCAACCCGGTTCCCGAAAAGATCTAGCCATGATTTAGCACTCGGCGCGAAAGGGCGGTAGTGTACGCGTTTGGCCTGCCAGGCGTACCGTTACTGCGCGTCAAAGATGCCGAAACGCTGGGTGACATCTTCTAGCAGATGTGACAAACCGGGCGCCTGTGGGTACAACAAGGGGCGGCTACGACGGCGACGCATGACCCGGAACGCGACTCGGAACGGGAATCTTTACCGCCGACCGGACGTTGACCGGATGACGACGACAGCGACACCTGTCCTGTGGGCGACAAGCCCGGGAGGCACGATTCATGAGTGAGCGAGCTCTTCGCGGTACGCGCCTCGTGGTGACCAGCTACGAGACGGACCGCGGCATCGACCTGGCCCCGCGCCAGGCCGTGGAGTACGCATGTGAGAAGGGGCACCGCTTCGAGATGCCCTTCTCGGTCGAGGCGGAGATCCCGCCGGAGTGGGAGTGCAAGGTCTGCGGGGCCCCGGCACTCCTGGTGGACGGCGACGGCCCGGAGGAGAAGAAGGCCAAGCCCGCGCGTACCCATTGGGACATGCTGATGGAGCGGCGCACCCGCGAGGAGCTCGAAGAGGTCCTCGAGGAGCGTCTGGCGGTGCTGCGCTCGGGCGCGATGAACATCGCGGTGCACCCGAGGGACAGCCGCAAGAGCGCGTAGTCCCTGCGGGGCTCGGCCGGTTCCACAGCGCGACACAGACCGCGGGCGCCGTGCGTGAACTTCACGCACGGCGCCCGCGGTCGTTCTGCACCCTAGGCCGCCCGCCCGGGCCGCCGACATGGCGGTGATACGACCGGCCGCCTCAGCTCGCCGGGCGCCGGCCGGCACGTCCGCTCACCCTCCACGCGACCGCTCGCCCAGCCCGCCGGGCCGTGGGCCCTGGGCCGGTGGTGGGTCAGTGGGTCAGTGGGGGGTGGGAGTTCCGGGGGGCGTCGTGGGGCTCGTCGGTGCGGATGACCTCGCCCTGCACCACCTTGCCGCCGGGCCGCTGGGTGCGGGCCTGCTGGAAGACGTCGCCCAGGCCGCCCGGGGCGGCCCGGCGCAGGCTCCGCTCCAGCGCGTTCTCCGCGAGGCGGCTCACCGCCTTCTGCACGGGCGGCAGCAGCAGGAGCAGGCCCGCCGCGTCCGAGACCAGACCCGGGATCATCAGCAGCAGACCGCCGAGCATCATCAGGCCGTTGCCGCCGCCACGCGCCGGCGAGCCGCCCTGCCGCACCGCCGCGTTCAGGCTCTCGAAGGCCCGCCGGCCCGCCCGCTTGATGACCACGGAGCCGGCCACGAGGCCCGCGACGAGCAGCAGGAAGACCCCGAGCCCGCCCGCCGCGCCCGCGACCAGGGACAGCAGCCAGACCTCCAGCACCAGCCACACGACGATGCCCAGCGGCAGATACCTGCGCAGCCGGGAGCGCCGGCGGCGGGCGGTGAGCGGAGAGGTCGGAACGCCAGTCGTCATGCTCCCAGTGTGCCTGGGCACGGCTCAGCGCGGGATAAGGGATGGTCAGCCGGAGCGGTGACCGCTCTCCCCCGGCTGGCGGTCCTTGCCGGTGAACTTGCCCAGGCGGTCCCCGACGCCCCAGGCGGTGACCCGCCACAGCGCCTCGACCACGATGTCCCGGCTCATCTTGGAGTCGCCCAGTTCGCGCTCCACGAAGGTGATCGGGACCTCCACCACGTGGTAGCCGGCCTTCACCGCGCGGCGGGCCAGGTCGACCTGGAAGCAGTAGCCCTGCGAGGCGACCTCGGTGAGGCCCAGGCCCTCCAGGGTCTCCCGGCGGAAGGCCCGGAAGCCACCCGTCACGTCCCGGATCGGCACGTCCAGCATGAGCCGCGAGTAGGTGGAGCCGCCGCGCGAGAGGAACTCGCGGGACTTGGGCCAGTTCACCACCCGGCCGCCGGGCACCCAGCGCGAGCCGAGGACCAGATCGGCGCCCTTGAGCGCGGTGAGCAGCCGGGGCAGCTCCTCGGGCTGGTGGGAGCCGTCGGCGTCCATCTCGATCAGCACGCCGTAGTCCCGCTCCAGGCCCCAGCGGAACCCCGCGAGGTAGGCGGCGCCGAGGCCCTCCTTGCCCTTGCGGTGCAGCACGTGGACGTGGTCGTCCCCGGCCGCCAGTTCGTCGGCCAGCTTGCCGGTGCCGTCCGGGCTGTTGTCGTCCGCGATCAGCACGTGCGCCTCGGGGACGGCCTTTCGGACCCGGCCCACGATGGACTTGATGTTCTCCGCCTCGTTATAGGTCGGGATGATCACCAAGGCCGTGCCGAGCGGACCGAACTGCCTCCCCTGGGCCGTGGCCGCGAGGGTCCCGTCGCCGTCGTTCACTGCTGCCCCTTCATGTCGTACGCAAGGGACCACCATAGTGGCCGCGGCCTGGGAAGACAGGACAGCGCGTGCGTACGGTGGTGTCGAATCACCGGGAGCGGGGTAGAAGCGGGGGTCCCGCGGCGTGCTCCCGCCGCCCGCCGGACGCTTCGGACCTCTGCGGATGGGGGCCCGGCGCTCTTCGGGCCGACCTGGGACCCGCTGGCTGCGGATCGACCGAAAGCCGTTGTCTACTGAGCGCCCGGGCCCCACCCGGGTCACACCCGGCCGACCGTCCGGGACGCTCCCCCGCCGGTGCGGGCGCTGAGCCTGGCTCCCAGCGACGGTGCCCCGGTGCGGCACACCGTCCCTGACCCAGCGGCGCCGCGACGAGTCGCGAACGTCCCCCGGTCGGGCGTCCGGTGGTGGACCCGGCCGAACCTACCGGGCCCCGGCCGCCGACTGTCAACAGCCCGCTGAGCTGGGCGTACGTGGTCGGTTTCGCCGGTGCCGGGGAGGATGCGCAGGTCGGGCGGCGGGGCCGCGGCGGCCGTCGGCCGCCGTGCCGCTCCGGGAGATCACTCGCCCGGCCGTACGAACACCGTCCGTCCGCCCACCACGGTCCGCAGGCAGACCGGCAGGTCACGGCCCGGGGTGAGATCGGGCAGGCCGGGGGTGCCGGAGCGCGGGTCGGTGGACCAGCGGGCCACCCGGTCGTCGGGCGCCTGCACCACGAGTGCGTCGGTCCGCCAGACGGCGTAGTCGGCGGGCGCGCCCGGCACCAGGACGCCCGCGTCGTCCCGGCCCACGGCCCGCCAGCCGCCGCGGGTGTGCGCGGTGAACGCGGCGCGCACCGAGATCCGGTGACCGGGCGTGCGGTGGAAGGCGGCGGCGCGGACCGTGCCCCAGGGGTCGAGCGGGGTGACCGGGCTGTCGGAGCCGAACGCGAGCGGTACGCCGGCGCGCAGCAGCGCGGCGTACGGGTTGAGGGAGCGGGCCCGCTCGGCGCCCAGCCGCCGGGCGTACATGCCGTCCGCGCCGCCCCACAGCGCGTCGAAGGCGGGCTGGACGGAGGCGATCAGGCCCAGTTCGGCGAAGCCGGCGATGGTCTCGGGGGTGAGCATCTCGGCGTGCTCGACGCGGTGCCGGGCGGCGCGGATCCGGGCGAGGCCCACCTTTTCGGCGGCCGTGCGCACGCCGTCGACCACGGCGGCCACGGCGGCGTCGCCGATGGCGTGGAAGCCGGCCTGGAGGCCCGCCTCCGTGCAGGCCACCACATGGGCGGCGACGGCGTCGGCGTCCAGGTAGGCGGTGCCGCTGTGGCCGGCGTCGGCGTACGGCTCGTGCAGGCAGGCGGTGTGGGAGCCGAGGGCGCCGTCGGCGAAGAGGTCGCCTGCGGCGCCGGCCGCGCCCAGCTCGCGGGCCTTGCCGGTGTCCTGCTCGGCCCAGTAGCCGACCACGCGGGGCCCGGGCAGCTCGGCGGCGAGCCGCAGCAGGGCGGTGAAGTCGTCCTCGGAGGAGATCTGCGGGCCGCCGCACTCGTGCACGGTGCCGATGCCGAGCGAGGCGGCGTGGGCGAGGGCGGTGCGCTGGGCCTCGGCGCGCTGGGCGGGCGTGACGGCGCCTAGGGCGGCCTCGCGGACGGCGTGGTGGGCGTCCCCGGTGAGCGGGGCGTCCGTGCGTGGCAGGTCACCGGGGACGAGGTCGAGCAGGGCGGTGGTGACGACCGCCGAGTGCACGTCGACGCGGGAGAGGTAGAGCGGGCGTCCGCCGGTGGCCTCGTCCAGTTCGGCGCGGGCCGGCGGGCGTCCACCGGGCCAGCGGGCGGCGTCCCAGCCGTGGCCCAGCAGCACCCGGTCGCCGGGGCGGGCGGCGGCGAACTCGCGGACGCGCGCGAGGGCCGCCTCCAGGGACGGGGCGTCGGACAGGTCCAGGCCGGTCAGGGCGAGGCCGGTGGCGGTGGTGTGCACATGGGCGTCGGTGAAGGCGGGGGTGACCAGGGCGCCGTCGAGGTCGACCACCTCGTCGACACCGTCGGCGAAGGCGTCGGCGGCGCCCTCGGAGCCGACCCAGGCGACGTGGCCCGCCTCGACGACCATGGCCGTGGCGAAGGGGTCGGCGGGGCTGTGGACCTCGCCGCGGCGGAGCAGGACGGTCCGGACGGTCTCGGCGGTGCGGTTGCTCATGGCCGACAGTTTCTCCCGCCGTCCGGGCGGGGCCGCACCCGGGGCGCGCCGGGACGGCGCACCGCGCGGCCGGGGCTCAGATCTTCGGCGGCCGTGCCTCGTAGGGCGTGGAGAGCGCGACCGTCGTCCGCGTCGACACCCCCGCCAGCGAGCGCACCCGGGCAAGCAGTTCCTCCAGTTCGTGCGGGGTGGCCACGCGCACCTTGAGGATGTAGTTCTCGTCGCCGGCCACGCTGTGGCAGGCCTCGATCTCGGGCACGCCGGCGAGGCGCTCCGCGATGTCGTCGGGCGCGCTGGGGTCGAACGGTTTCACCGAGATGAACGCGGTCAGCGGCAGTCCGACGGCCTCCGGGTCGACCACCGCGGTGTAGCCGCGGATGACGCCACGCTGTTCCAGGCGGCGCACCCGCTGGTGCACCGCCGACGTGGACAGGCCCGTGGCCTTGCCCAGGTCTGTGTAGCTCATCCGCCCGTCTTTGACGAGCAGCTGCACGATCTGACGGTCCAGCTCCTCCATGCCGCCAAAACCTACAGTGCGCTTGATCTCCGCGGATACCTGAGAGGCGCAGGTCATTCCCCGTACGCTGGAAAAAGCGCCGGGACGGGCATCTGCGCGCGGCATGTGACGAATGCCACACGCCGCGGGCGGGCTCCGTGATGTTCTCGTGATTACCGCCGAGACCGGGCGGGAAGTGCTTGCTGTGGTCGAGGCCGCAGTGCCGTCACGGCCCAGCCTTAGGGGGAGAATCCCATGCAGAGTACCCATCGCCCTGGTCGATCCGCGTCCGTGCGCGAGCAGCCGGGCGCCGAGCCCGAGCCGGAGGGCGTCGAACCCGACGCCTACGACGACGAGCTGGACGCCTACGACACGTTCGAGATGTACCGGGTCGTCTGCCCGGACTGCGCGCAGCCGATCGCGCTGCTGGCGGACGAGGAAGTGCTGCCGGAGCACGCGCTGTGCGCCTCGCCGTGGAACCCGTTCGGGCTCACGGTGTGTGCGGGTACGGGCCGTTCGGCGGCCGACGCCCGCCCCGCGGACGAGTCCTTCGAGCCGCAGGAGCAGGACACGGCGCTGCTGCTGACGCTGCCTCAGGGTCTGGACTGGCGGACGCAGCCCTTCTCGCACGTCGGCGGCGCGGGTTCGCGCCCGATGCGGGTGTCGGCGATGCGGCGTCAGGCCGCCTGAGCCGGCCGCCCTTTCCCGCACGTCCTCCCGCACCATGGCGCGCAGTCCCTCATGGTGCGGGACCACCGGCCCGGGCCGTGCTGACGCCCGACCCGACCGGAGGGCGCCCTGTACGCCCCCACCACGCCGGCCGCGGCCGACCGCCACGCCCTCGCCACCCGGGCATCAGCGCCGCGCCGCCCCGCCCGTCCGCACCGGTGACGCTGCGGAATCCACCCATCCACACCGGTTCCGCCGCAGGTTCCGCCCGGCCGCCGCGCGCTCGTGCGAGCCCGGGACTACCGCCGCGTACTCGCCGTCCGGGCGTCAGCGCCACGGCGCCCCGGCCCGCCCGGCCGCACCGGCGCCGCCGCGGGATCCACCCGACCGCCGCAACCCTGCGCCGACCCGGGACGACCGCCACGTCCCCGCCGTCCGGACGTCAGCCCCGCGCCGTCCCGCCCCGCCGGCGTCGCCCGTCCGTACCGGTGCCGTCACGGGATCCGCCTGTCCGCGCGACCCCGTGCAGGCCCGGGACGACCGCCACACCCTCGCCGTCCGGGCGTCAGCGCCGCGCCGCCCTGCTCGCCCCACCGCACCGGTTCCGCCGCAGGTTCCGCCCGTCCGCCGCGCCCCCGTGCCAGCCCGGGACGACCGCCGCGCCCTCGCCACCCGGGCACCAGCGCCGCGCCGCCCGGCCGCACCAGTTCCGCCGAGGCATCCACCCATCCGTGCCGGTGCCGCCGCAGGTTCCGTCCGGCCGCCGCGGCCCCGTGCCAGCCCGGGGACGACCGGCGCGCCCTCGCCGTCCGGGCGTCAGCCCCGCGCCGTCCCGCCCGGCCCGTCCGCACCGGTGACGCGTGCGGGATCCACCCGTCCCCGCGCCCCCGCGCCGACCCGGGCCGACCGGCCTCGCAGGGGGTCCGGCAGGCCGGGCGGCCCCGGCGGGTCGGGGCCGGCCCGGCGGGTTGGGGCGGGCCCGGCGGGCCGGGTCAGCGGGCCTCTGGGCCCGCTACGTGGCGGGCGATGACCATGCGTTGGATCTGGTTGGTGCCCTCGACGATCTGCAGGACCTTGGCCTCGCGCAGATAGCGCTCCGCCGGGAAGTCGGCGGTGTAGCCGTAGCCGCCCAGGATCTGCACGGCGTCGACGGTGACCTTCATGGCCGTGTCGGTGCAGTGCAGCTTGGCCATGGCGGCCTGCTTGGCGAACGGCCGGCCCGCGTCCCGCAGCCGGGCGGCGGCGAGGTACAGCGCACGGCCCGCCTCGATCTGGGTGGCCATGTCCGCGAGCATGAAGCGCAGGCCCTGGAAGTCGGCAATGGGCCGGCCGAACTGGCGGCGCTCGGTGGCGTACCGGACCGCCTCGTCCAGCGCGGCCTGGGCGAGGCCGACGGCGCAGGCCGCGATGCCGAGCCGGCCGGAGTCGAGCGCCGACAGCGCGATGGAGAAGCCCTGGCCCTCCTCACCGATGCGCCGGCCGTCCGGGATCCGGACGCCGTCGAAGTGCACCTGCGCGGTGGGCGAACCCTTCAGGCCCATCTTGCGCTCGGGGGCCGCGCCGCTCAGGCCGGGCGCGTCGCCGGGCACGAGGAAGGCGGTGATCCCGCGGGGGCCGTCCTCGCCGGTGCGGGCCAGCACGGTGTAGAAGTCGGCGATCCCGCCGTGGGTGATCCAGGCCTTGGTGCCGTCGATCACCCAGGTGTCGCCCTCCCGGACGGCCTTGGTGCGCAGGGAGGCGGCGTCGGAGCCGGAGGACGGCTCGGAGAGGCAGTACGCGCCGAGCAGGCCGCCGCCCAGCATCGCGGGCAGGTGCTCGGCCTGCTGCCGCTTGTCTCCGTAGGTGGCGAGCGCGTAGGCGGCGAGCGTGTGGACGCTGACGCCGAGGCCGACGGTGAGCCGGGCCGCGGCCAGTTCCTCCAGGACCTGGAGGTAGACCTCGTAGGGCTGGTCGCCGCCGCCGTGCTCGGCGGAGTACGGCAGGCCCAGCAGGCCGGACCCGGACAGCAGGGTGAAGATCTCGCGCGGGAAGCGGCCCGCGTCCTCCTCCTCCGCGGCCTTCGGGGCGATCTCGCGCTGGGCGATCTCGCGGACGAGGGAGAGCAGTTCCCTCGCCTCTTCCGTCGGCAGTTGACGCTGCACCGGCTGCGGGTAGCGGTCGGACATGGCGTCGGGCTCCTCCCTGTTCGGACACCGGCGGAGCGGCCCGTGGTGGGGGCGTGCCCGCCTGATCGTTCCGCGGTGCCGACGGCGTCCGCTCCCGGGTCTCGGAAGCTGCTGACCAGCGGCATGCGCTGTGAGTATGCCCGATCGGCGACCTCCCGTCACCAGTTAACGACCGCTTACTTCAGGAATCCGTTCCGGGTGTCCCACGGCGGCGAAATTGGTCCGCACCATTGACCTATTGGTCTAGTCCTCCTACTGTGCAAGGCCATCGCTTACCGCGTCCATGCCAAGCGGCGCGCACTCCCTCTCCCCCACGAGGAGACACCCGATGCACACTCCCCACCGCTCGCTCGTCCGGGCCCTCGTCTCGGCCGCGTGTACCGCCGCCCTCGGCGCCGGTCTGCTGGCCGGCGCCGGCACCGGCACGGCCACCGCGGCGGCCCCGGAGGCCCCCGCGGTCACGGCCGGCTCCAAGGTCGTCGGCTACTTCACCGAATGGGGCACGTACGACCGCAAGTACTACGTCAAGAACGTCGAGACCTCCGGCTCCGCGGCCAAGCTGACCCACATCAACTACGCCTTCGGCAACGTCACCGGCGGCAAGTGCGCCATGGGCGACGCCTACGCGGCCACCGACCGCGCCTACACCGCCGCCGAGTCCGTGGACGGCGTCGCCGACACCTGGGACCAGCCGCTGCGCGGCAACTTCAACCAGCTGCTGAAGCTGAAGAAGAAGCACCCGGGCCTGAAGATCCTGTGGTCCTTCGGCGGCTGGACCTGGTCCGGCGGCTTCGGCGAGGCCGCGAAGAACCCGGCCGCCTTCGCCCAGTCCTGCTACGACCTGGTGAAGAACTCCAAGTGGTCCGGCGTCTTCGACGGCATCGACATCGACTGGGAGTACCCCAACGCCTGCGGCAACACCTGCGACACGAGCGGGCGGGACGCGTTCCGGAACCTGATGGCCGCGCTGCGCGCCAAGTTCGGCTCCGGGAACCTGGTCACCGCGGCCATCACCGCGGACGCCACCAGCGGCGGCAAGATCGACGCGGCGGACTACGCGGGCGCGGCCCAGTACGTCGACTGGTACAACCCGATGACGTACGACTACTTCGGCGCCTGGGACGCGAAGGGCCCGACCGCCCCGCACTCCCCGCTGAACTCCTACTCCGGCATCCCGAAGGCCGACTACCACACCTCCGCGACCATCGCGAAGCTCAAGGGCCTCGGCGTCCCGGCGAGCAAGCTGCTGCTCGGCATCGGCTTCTACGGGCGCGGCTGGACCGGCGTCACCCAGGCGGCGCCCGGCGGCACGGCCACGGGCCCGGCGGCCGGCACGTACGAGCAGGGCATCGACGACTACAAGGTGCTCAAGACCAAGTGCCCGGCGACCGGCACGGTGGCCGGCACCGCCTACGCCAAGTGCGGCAGCGACTGGTGGAGTTACGACACCCCGGCGACCATCGCCGGCAAGATGACGTACAAGAACCAGCAGGGGCTCGGCGGCACCTTCTTCTGGGAGCTGAGCGGCGACACCGCCAACGGTGAGCTGATCAAGGCGATCAACTAGGGTCTTTCGTTTGGATCAGGCCGGATCAGGGAGCGGGGTCTGGTGCCGTGCATCGCAAGGCGGAGGAGGGCGCCATGGCGGAGCCATGGCAACCGACGACAACGCCGCGAGGTGCGGTGCCAGGGCCCGCGAGCCCGGCATGATCCCAACGAGAGGCCCTAACCCGGTGGCCCGTCAGCCGTTCCGGCGGGCGGGCCGCGGCGCAGGACAGGCGGGGCCCGGTGCCGCTACGGCGCTCAGGGCCCCGCCGGGCGTCCGCCCGCCCCGCGGGGGGCCGGTTCAGAGCAGGCCGAGCTGGGTGACGAGCATCGCGAACACCGCGACGAGGACCCAGCCCATGACGTGCTCGACGATCCTGGGGCCGTCTTCCTGGGGGCCGCCGGTGACGGCGCGGGTGGCGGTGGCCGGATGTGCGGTCATGGTGTTACTCGCAGAGGTCGGACGGGTACGACGGGCTTCCCCTCCCCTTCCGTCCACCATGCCACCCGCGACGGCGTCCGCGGCGATGAGCTTGCTCACACGCCCCCGGGCCGGCTCAGCGCACGCCCACCGCGGCGAGTGCCCTGCGCTGGTGCGGGGACGGGTGCGCCGGGAAGTAGAGGTAGCAGACCCCGCCGGTGCCGGAGGCGACCTTGCCGGAGGCGTTGTACCGCTTGGTGCGCAGCCAGATGTTCTCGAACTGGCGGCGCGGATAGACCCGTCGTACCGCCTCGTCGCCCGGCGAGGCCGGATCGTTGGCGATCACATCGCCCTCCGCGGTGAAGCCGATCACGGTCATCAGGTGCCCTGAGGTGCCGTACCCGGCGCCGGTCAGTTCGCTCGCCAGGAAGGACTGGGACGTGATGGCCGGGATGCCGGCCGCGATCAGCGTCTCCAGGTCGGTGAGGGTGGCGAGCCGGGTGACCACGCCCTGCAAGCCCTCGAAGGTGGCCGCGTAGGCCGCGTTGAAGGGCCAGTTGCCGCAGCCCGCGTACTGGTGGTCGTAGGTGGAGCGGGCCGCGTGGCAGACCTGCGGGTCGGCGTAGGACGGGTCGACCCAGGACAGTTGCTCGGGGGTGAGCCGGCCGCCCCAGTACTCGATGATCATCTGCGAGGAGGTCGGGCTGCACCACGCCTCGCCGCCGTTGTCGTACTCCGGGTACTGGCCCTTGTGGATCTCCTGCGAATAGCGCGGGACGGCCAGTTCCTGGGCGAGGCCGGGCGTGGAGGCCGGCACGGTGAAGCGGTCGGGGATGTCGGAGGCCATGGCGCCGAGCCGCCAGACGGTCGGCGTGAGGTGCGTGCCGGGTCTGCGGTAGAGGGTGAGGCGCAGCCGGTACGACGTCAGGCGCAGCCCGCTGCTCGCGTCGTCGATGGCGAAGGTGTCGGTCCAGACGGTGCTCTTGCCGTCGCTCTGGCCGTCCACCGAGGTCCGCTTGATGTCCTGGTCGCCGGCCGCCCAGCGGCCCAGCACGTACCAGGGCGTGCCGGTGCCGTCGGAGTAGGTGCCGCTCAGCTCGGCCTGGAGCCAGGTGCCGGCGGGAGTGTCCGCGTTCCAGGAGGCGACGACCTCGGTCGCGGGCACGGCGAGCCGGTGCTCCGGGCCGGTCCAGGTGGCGTACTCCCAGGAGGCGGTGGTGCCGGTGTGCGGGTCGGTGTAGTCGGTGCGGCCGGCGGGGGTGCCGATCAGCACGCCGGGCCGGTGTCCGGGGACGGCCCGGGCGCCCTGGGCCGTCCCGGAGCGCCAGTCGCGGTACGTCGTCCAGGCGCGGTAGTCGATCGGGCGGGCCTGCGTCCGGGCCGGGTCGTCGGCGCCGGCGGCCTGGGCCGCGGCGGCGGGGGCCGTGGAACCGGCCATCGCCGCCGCGACGGCGACCGCCAGGACGGTTCTGCGGGAGGGCTGCTGGGCTCTGCTCATGGGCGCGACGACCCCCAGGGTGTCCGAGTGGCTGGTCCGGTGCGCCAACTATGAAGCAGCCCCGTTTCCCCTGCCAGCACTTCGGCTCATGCCGCGCCACGAATATTGGTGTGGACCACCGGCAGGGGCGGACGGACGGGTCAGACCAGGTCCATCGCGGCGACCTCGTCGGGGCGCCCGTAGCTCACCGGTCCCTGGAAGCGGCGGCGGGCGGTGGCGAACCACCACACCGTGGCCACCAGCAGGACGGCGGCGAGCGCGATCGGCGCGTAGTTGAAGGAGCCGGCGGTGATCGGCGAGGCCTGCGGCAGCATGAACAGGACGCTGCTGAGCAGGATCCAGACCACCGCGAGCCAGCCGACCGGCCGGCCCCAGCGGCCCAGGTGCCAGGGGCCGGGCTGGAAGGCGTCGCCGAGCCGCAGCCGCAGGAAGATCGGCACCGCGTAGGCGAGGAAGAGGCCGACGACGTTGACGCTGACGATCGCGGTGAACGCCGTGTGCGACCACCAGCCCGGCACCACCAGGGCCAGCGAGCAGGCGACCGCGAGCCACACCGCCTTCACCGGCGTACGGGTGCGCAGCGAGACCGAGTGCCACCAGCGGGAGCCGGGCATGGCGCCGTCCCGGGAGAAGGCGAAGATCTGCCGGGTGTTGCTGGTGAGGTTGGCGAGGCCGCAGAAGAGCATCGCGCCGATGACGATGAGGAGCATCAGCTTGGCGGTGCGCAGGCCGAGGCCGTCGATGAGGATCTGGACGGGCGGGGCGGCCGCGCCGGCCACCTTGGCGTAGTTACCGATGCTGTAGACCAGGGCCAGCATCAGGATCAGGCCGGTGATCGCCGACCAGCCGATGGCGCGGGTGATGCCCTTCGGGGCGCTGACCGTCGCCTGGACGGTTTCCTCGGACATGTGGAAGCTGCCGTCGAACCCGGTGAAGGTCCAGCTGGTGACCAGCAGGCCGAGCATGCCGCCGTAAAGTCCGCTCGTGAAGCCGGTGTTGTTCTCGAAATGCGTGACAAAGGACGCCTGCTGATGATGGTCGGGCATCACGACGAGCGCGCCCACGATCACGACGAGTCCGATCAGCAGCCACCACACGGAAATGCGGTTCAGTACGGCGACGAGCTGGACGGTGAGAGTGTTGGCGAGCCCTTGCAGGACGATGATCAGGGCGGTGATCAGGACCGTCTGGTGCGCCGTCGGCTGATAGGAGGGCCACTGCAACTGCACGAACACCTGGATGAACGTGGCGGCGGCGTAGCCGGTGGCGGCGGTGCCGCCGATCTGGCCCACGAAGTTCAGCCAGCCCGTGAACCAGGACCAGGCGCCCTTGTGCCGCTTGGCGAGTTTGCCCGCGGAGAAGTAGAGCGCACCGCTCGTGGGATAGGCCGAGGCGACTTCCGCCATGGCGGCGCCGATGAGCAGGACCATCACCGAGACGCCGATCCAGCCGAACACCAGAACGCGGGGGCCGCCCGCGTTCAAGCCGAATCCGAAGGACGAGAAGATTCCGGAGAGGATATTGATGATGGTGAAGGAGATCGCGAAATTGTCGAACACCTTGAAACGCCGGGTGAGTTTCCGCGGATAACCCATCGCATGCAGGGTGGCGTCGTCGTCGAGCACGACGGGGTCCGCGACCCGGGCGCGCGCCCGGGTGGTCGGCATCCGTTCCGACACGGATCGGCCTTTCTCTCGATGGGACGGGGACGTACGAGGGTGGGGCGCGGGCGGCGGTCGGGTCAGCCGGGCCCGGGGACGGGCAGGCCGCAGGCGCGCCGGGCCCGGGAGAGCTGCTCGGCCGGGTCGCCGAAGGCGCTCCAGGGCATGCGCGAGGCGTAGGGGCCCATCGCCGTGAACACCGCCCGGGCCTCGAACTCGCGCTGGGCCATCACCAGTGCGTGCGCGAGGTAGGCCAGGTCGAGCACGGGGGTGAAGCGGTAACCGGCCACCGCGGGCAGCCAGTGCTGGTAGATCGTGAGCGCGGTGGCGCGCCACTGGGGCTGCTCCCAGACCCGGTCGGCGAGCAGTTGGGTGGGGTTGTAGCTCTCCACCAGGGCGACCAGGGGCAGCAGCCGGAGCGGGGAGTCGGCGGGCGCCCGCTGGCTGAGGAAGGCGGCCACGTCCCAGGCCGCGGTGACCGAGCCGCCGTGCCGGGTGAAGAAACAGGACAGGAAGCGGTGGTGGGCCTCGCGGTGCCAGGGGTCCAGGGACAGGATGTGGGCGAACAGCCGCCAGGGGCCGGGCGGGGCGGTGAGCAGGCCCTGCGGGGCCGGGTCGCGCAGCCGGTGCAGCCGCGCCATGGCGAGCCGGGCGGCCCAGGGCGTGGGGTCGGCGGGGGCGGCCTCGGCGGCCCGGTCGCAGGCGGCCAGCGCGATCCGTTCCAGCGCCTCGGCGCGGTCGTCGCGGGCGTCGGCGGCCCGCAGCGCGCGCTGCACGGCGACCCGGGCCCACAGCAGCGCGGCCTCCGGGGTCGGCTCCTCGGCGAGCCAGCGCTCCGCGAGGTCGGTGTCGGCCGCCTCGGAGGCGAGCACCAGCGAGCGGTGGGCGCGCAGGGCGAAGTCGGTACGGGTCTCGGCGAGGGCCTCGTGCGCGGACCGGTACCGCCCGGCGCGCACCTCCATGCAAACGCTCGCCAGGACCCGGTCGTCGGCCGCCGGATGCCATACGTAGTGCCCTTCGAATAACTCCGCGGCCATGTCCCCCTGCCCGTCACCGTGCGGCGCATCACGTTGCGCAGGAGGCACCTTACTCAGCGTGGACCCCACCGGGAACGCCGAATTCGACATATCGGTCAGGGAATTCGGACTGTTTATCGTCACCTTTGACTGGCCGGCGGCCGGTGATTCAAGACGCGACTTTCTCCGGTCCGGGGCTCCCCGCCGCCCCCGGTCCCGGGGCCGCCCCTAGACTGTTCACGGAGAATCCACCCCCTGTGCGACACACCCCGGGAATGACCATTCACGACCTCGCCGCCCGGCTGCGCGGGCTCCCGCCGTCCCTGGGACCGGTCCGGCTGATCGGCGTCGACGGGCACGCCGGGTCCGGGAAGTCGACCTTCGCCGACCGGCTGGCCCGGGCGCTCGGCGGGGCTCCGGTGCTCCACCTCGACGACATCGCCAGCCATGACCGGCTCTTCGCCTGGACCGGCCGGCTCATGACCCAGGTGATCGAGCCCCTGGCACGCGGCGAGGACGCCCTCGTCACGCCGTACGACTGGCGGGCCCGCGCCTTCGGCACCCCGCGTCCGCTGCCCGCCGCGCCCGTCGTGCTGATCGAGGGCGTCGGCGCCGGCCGCCGGGCGCTGCGGCCGCACCTGGCCCGGCTGCTGTGGATGGAGGTGGACCGGGAGGAGTCCTGGGCGCGCGGCCGGGCCCGGGACGGCGCGGAGCAGCGCGCGTTCTGGGACGGGTGGGTCGCGGCGGAGCACGCTCACTTCGCCACCGACCCTTCACGCCCCCATGCCGATCTGCTGGTGCTCCAGCGACCGGAGGGGTACGAGGTACTTCCGGGACCGGGCGCGAGGGCCCCGGAGACGCGCTCGATGTGACGCTGGGTGACGGCCTCTCCGCGATGTGGTGAAGTGGTGAAGAGCCTTGCGGGACAACTTCTCCGAGTGCCTCAACTTCGCTTGACCGGGGGGCCGGACAGGACTTACGTTCTCAATGTGCGGCTTTCGACAGTCGCCCGCCGACACGAAGCCCCCGGTTGTTCCCCCGTGACCGGGGGCTTCGTTCTGCCCGCGGGACCCGGTTCCCGGGCGCCCCGCACGCCGGTTCTCTCACCCTCGGTCACCGAACGCCGTGCGTCCCGTCCGCCCCCGCCCCGTCCTTCGCGCCGTACGGCACCCTTCGGCACGTGCGTGTACCACGGGTACGATGCCCTCGGCGGCCTTCGACTGCCTCGCGCACCGGCAACTCCGGTCCGCGGCACAGCGGTTCGACCGCGGCGGCCGTCGGGCGGATGTCCGGTGGCGAACCACGGGGGCACGGTCTGTGGGGGGACGGGATGGACTTCGGCACGCAGGGCCCCGAGGCCCCGGCCGCCCTCGCCTGGCTGCGGGGCGTGGACGCCTACACGATGGGCGCCTATCCGCAGGCGGAAGAGGAGTTCCGCACCGCGGTGCGGCTGGACCCGGGCATGGCGGACGCCTGGCTCGGACTGCACGCGCTCCGGGTGGACACGACCACCGCGCTGCTGCGGATGTTCCGGCACCGCGACCGCTTCGGCGAACAGCGCACCCGGCACCGCCGTCCCCTCAACTCCTGGTACTGGCTGGGCTGGTGGGTGCAGCCGGTGCTGGAGAGCCCGCGTGATCTGCTGCTGGCGCACGCCTCGCACTGGCTGGACGGCCGGCACGTGCCCGAGCTGGACCGCGCCCTGGCCGGACTGCCCCCGGTCGACACCGACGCGCAGGTCCGCTTCCTGCACGCCTGCCGCGCCTACCTGGTCAAGGACTGGGAGCAGCTGATCCGGCACACCGACCCGCTGCTGGACGATCCCCTGCTGGGCATCGAGGCCGGTCTGTTCGGCGGTATGGCCCGGGTCCGGCTGGAGATGTACGGCCAGGCCGAGCCACTGCTGTCGGCGGCGCTGATGCGGTGCCGCAGCGAGCAGCCGCAGCGCAAGGAGCTGCGGTACTGGCTGGCGCGGGCGCACGAGGGCACGGGGCGGTCGGCCGCCGCGCTCCCGCTGTACCGGGCGGTGCACCGGGTCGATGCGGCCTTCATGGACACCTCCGCCCGGCTCGCCGCGATCGCCGAGGGCGACGGGTACGACGAGACGGCCGGCCTCGCCGCGATCACGCTGGCCGGCGCGGGCCAGGACACGGTGGACGGGCCGGACGGCTTCGATCCGCTGTTCGGCGTGGAGGCCCGCGATCTGCGGCTGCCGGAACCCGAGGGGCCGGCCGGCCCGTCGGCGCCGGTGCCCGATCCCTCGGTGCGGACCAGGACGGGCGCGCCCGGGGTGGCCGTCTCGCCGGTCCCGGCCGGGCCCACCGATCCCGCGTTACTCGCGCAGGCGCTCGCCGAACTGGAGCGCATGGTGGGGCTGGAACCGGTCAAGCGCCAGGTCAAGGCGTTGTCCGCGCAGCTGAACATGGCGCGGCTGCGAGCCGGTCAGGGGCTGCCGGTGCAGCCTCCCAAACGGCACTTCGTCTTCTCCGGGCCGTCCGGCACCGGCAAGACGACGGTGGCGCGCATCCTGGGCCGGGTGTTCTACGCCCTGGGGCTGCTCGGCGGCGACCACCTCGTGGAGGCGCAGCGGGCCGACCTGGTCGGCGAGTACCTGGGCCAGACGGCCGTGAAGGCGAACGAGCTGATCGACTCCGCGATCGGCGGGGTCCTGTTCGTGGACGAGGCGTACTCGCTGTCCAACTCCGGGTACGGCAAGGGGGACGCCTACGGCGACGAGGCGCTCCAGGTGCTGCTGAAGCGGGCAGAGGACAACCGGGACCACCTGGTGGTGATCCTGGCCGGCTATCCGGAGGGCATGGACCGCCTCCTCGCCGCCAATCCCGGGCTGTCGTCCCGCTTCACCACCCGGGTGGACTTCCCCTCCTACCGGCCGGCGGAACTCACCGAGATCGGCAAGGTGCTCGCGGCGGAGAACGGGGACCTGTGGGACGACGAGGCGCTGGAGGAGCTGCGCTCGATCGCCGGGCACGTGGTCGGCCAGGGGTGGATCGACGAGCTGGGCAACGGACGGTTCCTGCGCACGCTGTACGAGAAGAGCTGCGCGTACCGGGACCTGCGGCTGTCGGCGTACGCGGGGTCGCTGTCCCGGGAGGACCTGGCGACCCTGCGGCTGCCCGACCTGATGCAGGCGTACGGCGAGGTGCTGTCGGGGCGGGGGCCGCAGGATCCGCCGGGGCTGTAGGCGGCCCGGGGCGGGTGTCCCGCGGGGTGCGGGAGACCGCGCGGCCGGCGGCCCCGCGGTCTCCCGTCGCCGTCCGGGTCAGCCGGCGAGTGCCTGCTCGGGTGCCCCGGTCACGCGCGGTTCCGGCATGTCCCGGTGCGCCGGGTCGCGGACCTCGCCCACCAGCATCTCCAGCACGTCCTCCAGCGCCACCAGGCCCAGCACCCGGCCGGTGGCGTCGGCGACCTGGGCCAGATGGGTGGCGGCCCGGCGCATCACGGTGAGGGCGTCGTCCAGGGGCAGTTCGGCGCGGAGCGTGGCCATCGGCCGCCAGACCTGCTGCGGCACGGCCCGCTCGGAGTCCTCCACGTCGAGGACGTCCTTCACGTGCACGTATCCCATGAAGGGCCCCTTGTCGCCCGCCGCGACCGGGAAGCGGGAGTAGCCGGTGCGGGCCGTGAGCCGCACGATCTCGCCCGGGGTGACCGACGGGTCCACCGTGACCAGGGACTCGCGGCGCAGCAGGACGTCCGTCACCGGGCGGGAGCCCAGTTCCAGGGCGTCCTCCAGCCGTTCCCGCTCCTCGGGGCCGAGCAGGCCCGCCTGGCCGGAGTCCTCCAGCAGACGGTTGAGCTGCTCGGTGGTGACGACCGCCTCCACCTCGTCCTTGGGCTCGACCCGGAACAGCCGCAGGACGCCCTGGGCGCAAGCGCCGAGGGCCACCGTGACCGGCTTGCAGAGCCGGGCGAACCAGACCAGTCCGGGGCTGGCCCACAGCGCCGCCTTCTCGGGCGCCGCCATCGCGAGGTTCTTCGGCACCATCTCGCCGATGACCAGGTGGAAGAAGACCACCGCGGCCAGCGCGATGACGTAGCCGAGCGGGTGGATCACGCCGTGCGGCAGCCGGATCCACTCGAACAGCGGCTCCAGCAGGTGCGCCACCGTCGGCTCGGCGACCGCGCCGAGTGTCAGGGAGCAGACGGTGATGCCGAACTGCGCGGCGGCCATCATCTGCGGCAGCCGTTCCAGGCCGTACAGCACCTGGCGGGCCCGGGCCGTGCCGAGCGGTTCGATCTGGCTGCGGCGCACGGAGACGAGCGCGAACTCGGCGGCGACGAAGAAGCCGTTGACGAGCACGAGCAGCCCGGCGAAGACCAGTTGCAGGAGGCTCATCGGACGGCCTCCGGGACGCCGGCCGCGGGGGCCGTTCTGACCAGGCGGACCCGTTCGGCGCGGTAGTGGCCGACCTGGCGGACCGAGAGCCGCCAGCCGGGCAGTTCGGCCCGGTCGCCGGGGGCCGGGATGCGGCCGAGCAGATCGGCGACCAGGCCGGCGACGGTCTCGTACGGTCCTTCGGGCACCTCCAGGCCTATGCGCTGGAGGATGTCGACGCGGCAGCTGCCGTCGGCGTCCCAGGCGGGCCTGCCGTCCTCGGGCGGTGCCGGGGCCAGCTCGGGCATGTCCTTGGCGTCGTGCTCGTCGCGGACCTCGCCGACCAGTTCCTCGACGATGTCCTCCAGGGTGACCACGCCGGCCGTGCCGCCGTACTCGTCGACGACGACCGCGATGGGCTGCTCGCTGCGCAGCCGGGCGAGCAGGGGCTGCACGGGCAGGCTCTCGGGGACGAGGAGCGCCTTGCGGGCGATGCGGCCGACCGGGGTGCGCAGCCGGTCGCGGGCCGGTATCGCCAGCGCGTCCTTGAGGTGGGCCATGCCGGCGATCTCGTCGATCTTCTCCCGGTAGACGGGGAAGCGGGACAGGCCGGTGGCCCGGGTGAGGTTGACGACGTCCTCGGCGGTGGCCGAGACCTGGAGCGCGCTCACCTTCACGCGGGGCGTCATGACGTGCTGCGCGGTCAGCTCGCCCAGGGACAGGGTGCGCACGAACAGGTCGGCCGTGTCCTGTTCCAGGGCGCCGGCCTGGGCGGAGTGCCGGGCCAGGGAGACCAGCTCGCCGGGGGTGCGGGCGGAGGCCAGTTCGTCGGCGGGTTCCACGCCGAGGGCGCGGACCAGCCGGTTGGCGACGGTGTTCAGCGCGGAGATCACCGGGCGGAACAGCCGGGCGAAGCGGTGCTGCGGGCCGGCGACGAAGCGCGCGACCTGGAGCGGCCGGGACACCGCCCAGTTCTTGGGGACGAGTTCGCCGATCACCATCTGGACGGCCGAGGCCAGCAGCATGCCGGCGACCACGGCGATGCCGGACGCGGCGCCGCCGGGGATGCCGAGCGCGGCGAACGGGCCGCGCAGCAGCGCGGCCAGGGCCGGTTCGGCGAGCATGCCGACGACCAGGGAGGTGATGGTGATGCCGAGCTGGGTGCCGGAGAGCTGGAAGGACAGCTCCTTCAGCGACTCCACGACCGTACGGGCGCGGGCGTCGCCGTCGGCGGCGGCCTTCTCGGCGTCCGGGCGTTCGACCGTCACCAGGCCGAACTCGGCGGCGACGAAGAAGCCGTTGGCGAGGATCAGCGCGAAGGCCGCGGCGAGCAGCAGCAGAGGGGTGGTCACGCTGCCACCGCCTTCCCGTGAGGCCGGGCAGGGGTGGCGTGGGTACTACAGGACGATCCGTCCATCGCCGGAGGGAGTCACTCCTCGGGTAGCAGGAACCCCTGGCACCGGGCGGTGCACAGGGGCGGAGGCGCAGCGGGGCGGCCTCCGCCCACCAGATTAATCAAGATGTGGGCTGATGCGGCAGGGCGGAGGGGTCCGAGTGGGCCTCGGCGAGCGCCCTGAGGGTCCGGGCGTCGGCGATGGCCCGCTGCCTGGCCAGGCCGGGCTGGATGCCGAGCGCGGGCAGGCTGGTGCCGTCGCTGAGGTCGAGGAACACCCAGGGGTCGCCCGGCCGGAGGTTCACCCGGAGGATCTCCGCCCAGGCCAGCCGCCGGGTGCCGGCGATGTTGACGACGGTGACGCCGGTCTCGTCGGCGACCACCTTGACCCGGGACAGCCGGGCCAGGGCCCAGAAGCAGAGCGCGCCGGTGACGACGAAGCTGAGCCGTGAGCCGGGGCCCATGTGCTCCAGCAGCAGCGCGACCGCGCTGATCACCGCGAAGATCACGACCCCGGCGGTGAGGAAGATCGCCCGGGTGTGGCCGGGCCGGAAGGTGACGGGCAGGTCGGGCAGGTCGGGAAGGTCGGGCATCGGGCGTACCTCTTAGAGGCGGCAGGCGTGGATGGCCGTGGTCAGGATGGCGCGGGCGCCGATGGCGTAGAGATCGTCCATGATCCGCTGGGCCTCCTTGGCGGGGACCATGGCGCGCACCGCGACCCAGCCCTCGTTGTGCAGCGGGGAGACGGTCGGGGACTCCAGGCCGGGGGTGAGCGCGACGGCCTTCTCGAGCTGCTCGACCCGGCAGTCGTAGTCCATCATCACGTACGTCCGGGCGACCAGGACGCCCTGGAGGCGGCGCAGGAACTGCTGGACCTTGGGTTCGCCGGCGTCGGCGCCGGTGCGGCGGATGACGATGGCCTCGGACTGCATGATCGGCTCGCCGAAGACCTCCAGGCCGGCGTTGCGCAGGCTGGTGCCGGTCTCGACGACGTCGGCGATGACCTCGGCGACACCCAGTTCGATCGCGGTCTCGACGGCGCCGTCCAGGTGGACGACGGAGGCGTCGACGCCGCTGTCCGCGAGGTGCTTCTGGACGATTCCCTCGTACGAGGTGGCGACCGTGTGGCCCTTGAGGTCCTCGATGCCGTTCGCGGTGCCGGGCTTGGCGGCGAAGCGGAAGGTGGAACGGGCGAAGCCGAGCGGCAGGATCTCCTCGGCGTCGGCGGCGGAGTCGATCAGCAGGTCACGGCCGGTGATGCCGATGTCGAGGCGGCCGGAGGAGACATAGATCGCGATGTCGCGGGGGCGGAGGTAGAAGAACTCGACCTCGTTCTCCGGGTCGACGATGCGCAGCTCCTTGGACTCGCGGCGCTGCTGGTAGCCGGCCTCATGCAGCATCTCCGCCGCAGGGCCGGACAGGGAACCCTTGTTGGGGACGGCGATGCGCAGCATGAGGTCGGCTTCCTTCGTTCGTTCTCTGGGGAGTGGGTGCGGGGTACGGCTTACAGATGGGCGTAGACGTCGTCCAGGGAGATGCCGCGGGCGACCATCATCACCTGGACGTGGTACAGCAGCTGCGAGATCTCCTCGGCGGCCGCCTCCTTGCCCTCGTACTCGGCGGCCATCCAGACCTCGGCGGCCTCTTCGACGACCTTCTTGCCGATGGCATGGACACCCTTGCCGACCAGCTCCGCGGTACGGGAGGTGGCGGGATCGCCGTCGGCGGCCTTGTGCTGCAGCTCGGTGAAGAGCTGCTCGAACGTCTTCTTGGACATGGTGAGCCCCACCCTAGCCGTTGCGGCGGCCGGGCTAGTGCCAGGGTTCGGATACTGAACGCAGCGTGGCCGCGGTGGAGACCGCGGCCGTCACCGCCTCGTGGCCCTTGTCCTCGCGGGAGCCCTCGATGCCGGCCCGGTCCAGGGCCTGCTCCTCGGTGTCGCAGGTGAGCACGCCGAAGCCGACCGGGACGCCGGTCTCCACGGAGACCTGGGTGAGGCCCTGGGTGACGCCCTGGCACACGTAGTCGAAGTGGGGCGTGCCACCCCGGATGACGACGCCGAGGGCGACCACGGCGTCGTAGCCGCGGCTCGCCAGGGCCTTGGCGGCGACCGGGAGTTCGAAGCTGCCGGGGACCCGGATCAGGGTCGGCTCGTCGATGCCCAGTTCGCCCAGGGCGCGCAGGGCGCCGTCGACCAGACCGTCCATCACCTTCTCGTGCCACTGTGCCGCGATGACGGCGACCCGCAGGTCGCTCACATTGCGTACGGACAACTCCGGTGCGCCCTTGCCGCTCACGTCTCTCCTCAGTGCTGTCGTGCTTACTGGTTGCCGCAGGTGGCCGCGGACGCGGCCACGGAGCCCGACACGGCGGGCGTGTCGAGCCAGGGCAGGTCGTGCCCCATCCGGTCCCGCTTGGTGCGCAGGTAGCGGAGGTTGTGCTCGCCGGCCTGGACGGGCATCGGTTCGCGGCCGGTGACCTTCAGTCCGTGGCGCAGCAGCGCGTCGGTCTTCTCGGGGTTGTTGGTCATCAGCCGCACGCCGCGCACGCCGAGGTCGGCGAGGATCTGCGCGCCGGCGCCGTAGTCGCGGGCGTCGGCGGGCAGTCCGAGTTCGAGGTTGGCGTCGAGGGTGTCGCGGCCCTGCTCCTGGAGTTCGTAGGCGCGCAGCTTGGACAGCAGGCCGATGCCGCGGCCCTCGTGTCCGCGCAGGTAGACGACGACTCCGCGGCCCTCCCGCTGGATGCGCTCCAGCGCGGTGTCGAGCTGGGGGCCGCAGTCGCAGCGCAGGGAGCCGAAGACGTCCCCGGTGAGGCACTCGGAGTGGACGCGGACCAGGACGTCCTCGCCGTCGCCGATCTCGCCGTGGACGAGGGCGACGTGCTCGACGCCGTCGACGGTGGAGCGGTAGCCGTAGGCGGTGAAGGTGCCGTGCCGGGTGGGCAGGCGGGTCCGGGCCTCGCGGCGGACGGTGGGCTCGCTGCTTTTGCGGTAGGCGATCAGGTCCTCGATGGAGATGATCGTCAGTCCGTGCTTGCGGGCGAACGGGATCAGCTCGGGCAGGCGGAGCATCCGGCCGTCCTCGCCGGCGATCTCCACGATGGCGCCGGCCGGGCGCAGGCCCGCGAGCCGGGCGAGGTCGACGGCGGCCTCGGTGTGGCCGTCGCGGGCCAGGACGCCGCCGGGCCGGGCGCGCAGCGGGAAGACATGGCCGGGGCGGACGAAGTCGGCCGGCTCGGCGGTGCCGCCCGCCAGCAGCCGGAGCGTGGCCGCCCGGTCGGCGGCCGAGATGCCGGTGCTCACCCCGTGGGCGGCCGAGGCGTCCACGGAGACCGTGAAGGCGGTCTTCATGGACTCGGAGTTCTCCTCGACCATCTGCGGCAGGCCGAGCCGGTCCAGTTCCTCGCCCTCCATGGGGGCGCAGATCAGGCCGCGGCACTCGCTCATCATGAAGGCGACGATCTCGGGCGTCACCTTCTCCGCGGCGACGACGAGGTCGCCCTCGTTCTCCCGGTCCTCGTCGTCGACGACGACGATCGGCCGGCCGGCGGCGATGTCGGCGATGGCCCGTTCGACCGGGTCCAGCCCGAAGTTCTCGATGTGCTCGGTGTCGTAGAGGACGGGTGCCGAGGTCATGCCGGCGCTCCTTCCAGTGCGGGCTGCGCTTCCCTGCGGGAGCGCAGCCACCAGTCGCGCATGCCCCACAGGACGAGTGCGCCGTAGATGACGTAGACGAAGCCGGAGAAGGCGTAGCCGTTGGCGAAGTTCAGGGGGACGCCGACGAGGTCGACGAGCAGCCAGGCGAACCAGAACTCGACCATGCTCTTGGCCTGGGCGTACATCGCGACGATGGTGCCGACGAAGATGTAGGCGTCGGGCCAGGGGTCCCAGGACAGGCTGGGGTAGGCCGTGAAGAGCAGGGCCACCGCGACCGTGCCGGCCGCGGCCGCGGCGAGCATGCCCGCGCGCTCGCGCCAGGTGGCGAACCGGGGGGTGATGTGGCCGTCGCCGCTGCCGTTCCTGGAGCGCTGCCACTGCCACCAGCCGTACAGCGCGACGACCATGACGACGACCTGCTTGCCGGCGCTGCCGGTGAGGTGGCCGTAGAAGGCGGCGAAGAGGACGAGGCCGGAGAGGAACTGCACGGGCCAGGTCCACAGGGAGCGGCGCCAGCCGAGGGCGAGGGTGATCAGGCCCAGGATGTTGCCGGTCATGTCCGACCAGATGATGTGCTGGCCGAACAGGGTGAACGCCTCGGAGTTCAGCCAGTTCACCGGTGTGCCCCCTGTCCGGCCGCGAGCAGCCGCTCCACGTACTTGGCGATGATGTCGACTTCGAGATTGACCGGGTCGCCGGGCTGCTTCACGCCGAGCGTGGTGAGGGCGAGGGTGGTCGGGATGAGGCTGACGGTGAAGTGGCCGGCGCCCGCGTCCACGACGGTCAGGCTGATGCCGTCGACCGTGATGGAACCCTTCTCCACGACGTAGCGGGACAGCTCCGCGGGCAGGGAGATCTCGACGATCTCCCAGTGCTCGGACGGGGTGCGCCGGAGGATCTCGCCGGTGCCGTCCACGTGTCCCTGCACGATGTGTCCGCCGAGGCGGGCGCCCACGGCGGTGGGGCGCTCCAGGTTGACGCGGGAGCCGGCGGTGAGCGCGCCCAGGCTGGAGCGTTTCAGGGTCTCGGCCATGACGTCGGCGGTGAACTCGTCACCCTCGTGCTCGACGACGGTGAGACAGACCCCGTTCACGGCGATGGAGTCGCCATGGCGCGCGCCCTCGGTCACGACGCGGCCGCGCAGCCGGAAGCGGGAGGCGTCGCCGAGGTTCTCGACGGCGGTGACCTCGCCCAGCTCTTCGACGATTCCGGTGAACACTTCCCGGGTCCTCCTGCCTCTTCGGGCACGGACTCCGGGGCCTGTCTGACGACAGAGTTCACGGGTGAGCACAGACCGGGGGCGTCGCCGTACGGACACGCGTCCGCAGAGGGACGTGTCCTGATACGGCGGCGCGCACACGGAAGACGCGTGCCCGCCCGCCGCGCACTGCCTCCCATCCGGACTTTAACCGTCGGTCCAGGAATTTCACCTGGTCAACCGGCCGCTGGAAGCGGCCGGGTCGCGGACTGTAACCGCCGGTTCGGACTTTCACCGACCCCGGAGTGCGCTGCTTCTGGTACAGGGCCCAGTGTGCCACGCCTGATGGGCGTCCCTACGAGTGGACCGTGTGGGTTCCCTCACAGTGCGTACCATCGGTATCGCGCCATGCGGTCGCCGTTGGCGGCCCGGCGGCGGGCAAGGGCCGTCGTCACCGCCGCCGAGCCCGTCCGCACCCTAAAAGGACTAGACCAGTGCGGTCAATGGTCCGGACCAAAGCGAACCACCCAGGAAGGGCGGCGGGCCGGTGTGAGGCCACCGCGCGCGGCCCCCACCGCCATCGCGCGTCACCCGCCCGGGCGCTCCGGTGGCGAGAACAGGTCGTCCTGGGCCCGTTCCCGGGCGGTGAGCAGCGCTCCGCGCAGGACGGCCGTGCCCCCGAGCCCGCTCGCCCGCACCTCGGTGACCAGCGGTGACATCCGGCGCAGCCGCTCCTGCACCAGCCCGGCGAGCACTCCCCCGCCGGCCCGCCCGACCTCCCCGCCGAGCACCACGCAGCCCGGGTCCAGCACGGCGACGACCGAGGCGACGCCGACGGCGACCCGGTCGGCCAGCACCCCGAGGAAGCCCACGGTGTCCGGACGGCCGCCGGACTCCGGCCCCGAGGCACCGTGTTCACCGGCCCTCCGGCCGCCCTCGCCGCCCGACACCCCCGCGTCCTCGTCTCCGGAGACCGGCGCCGCCGCTCCCCCGGCCGCGTCCGCCACCGCCCGCCGCACCACGTCCGCCGCGCCCGGTCCGTCCGGTGCGGCGGGCACCGGCAGGCCGTACTCCGCGGCCAGCGAGACGACCGCCGCCGCGCCGGCCAGCGAGTGGAAGCCGCCGTCGCAGTCGACCGCCGAGGGCAGGCCCCTCGTGCCGGGGACGGGCAGGAAGCCGATCTCGCCGGTGCCACCGGAGGCGCCGCGGCGCAGAGCGCCGTCCAGGACGACGGCGGCGCCGACGCCGTGGCCGAGCCAGAGCAGGACGAAGGTGTCCCGGTCGCGGGCGGCGCCCTCGCGCTGTTCGGCGAGCGCGGCCAGATTGGTCTCGTTCTCGACGGTGACCCGGGCGCCGGGCAGCCGCTCCTGGAGGGCGGCGGCCAGGCTGCGGTGCCAGGCGGGCAGCCCGGCCGAATCCCGGAGGTCTCCGGTGGCCGGGTCGATCAGGCCCGGCGCGCCGATGCCGACGGTGTGCAGCCGGTCGGCGCCGGCCTCCTTCGCGGCGCTCTCCACCGCGGCCACCGCCCGCTCCACGGCGGGCCCGGTCCCGGTGTCCCCGCAGATCGGCACGGACGCCTCCGCGAGCACCCGTCCGAGGAGGTCGGAGACCAGGACGAGCACGCCTTCGGTGCGGACGTCGAGCGCGGCGAGGTGGGCGCGGCCGGCGACGATGCCGTAGAGCCGGGCGTTGGGCCCGCGGCGCTGCTCGCCGGCCTCGCCCACCACCGTGATCAGCCCGGCGGCCGTGAGCCGGTCGACCAGGTCGGCCACGGTGGGCCGGGACAGCCCGGTGAGCTGCTTCAACTGCCCGGCCGTCAGCGGGCCCTCCTGCTGCAACAGCCGCAGGGCCAGCCGGTCGTTGATGGCCCGGGCGGTGCTGGGTGATGCGGGCATGACGGGAATCCTCCCAGATCCGCGCGGACCGGCCGACCGCATGGGCCCGTGTCCGCGCCCTCTCTGCACTCTATCTATCAGGCAGGGTTCCTGATAGTTTACGCGGCGTCGCAGGGAGGACCGGGCCGGGCGCCCCGGGGAAGGACGGAAGATGAGTGACGTGAGCCAAGCGCGCGGCGAGGTGAGGCACGCCCGGTACGCCGTGGCGGCCGTGTTCGCCGTGCACGGCGCGGTGACCGGTTCGTTCGCGACCCGCGTGCCGTGGATCCAGGAGCACACCTCGCTCGGCGCCGGCCAGCTCGGCTTCGCGCTGGCCTTCACGGCGTTCGGGGCGTCCTGCTCGATGCCGCTGGCGGGCCGGATCAGCCACCGGTTCGGCAGCCGTACGGCGCTGCGCGGACTGCTGGCCCTGTGGACGCTGGCCCTGGTGCTGCCCTCCGTCGCGCCGAACCTCGTCACGCTGTGCCTGGCGATGTTCGCCTACGGCGCGTCCTCGGGCATGTCCGACGTCGCGATGAACGCGCTCGGCGTGGAGGTCGAGCGGCTGCTGGAGAAGTCGATCATGTCGAGTCTGCACGGCCTGTGGAGCGCGGGCGCCCTGACCGGCTCGGCGGCCGGCACGCTCGCCGCGCATCTGGGCGCGGACGCGCGGGTGCACTTCGCGCTCGCCTCGGCCGTCCTCACCGTCCTCGGGTACACGGTCTGCCGCTGGGTGCCGGACCTCCAGCCCGCCGAGGACGAGGAGCCGCCGCCGCGGTTCGCGCTGCCGCCGCGCTCCGCGCTGCTGATCGGCGCGGTCGGGTTCTGCGCGGTGTTCGCCGAGGGCGCGAGCCTGGACTGGTCGGCGGTGTTCCTGCGGGACCGGCTGGACAGCTCGGCGGGGCTGGCGGCGGCCTGCACGACCGGGTTCATGCTGACCATGGCCGTGGCCCGGATCGTCGGGGACGCGGTGGTGAATCGTTTCGGTGCGGTCCGCACCGTGCGGGGCGGCGGCGTGCTGGCCGCGCTCGGCGGGCTGCTGGTCGTCGGCGCGGGGCACCCGGCGGCGGCGATGGCCGGGTTCGCGCTGATGGGGCTCGGCATCGCGGTGGTCGTGCCGCTCTGCTTCGCGGCGGCCGGACACGCCGGCCCCCGGCCCAGCCAGGCCATCGCGGGCGTGGCGACCATCACCTACACCTCGGGGCTGATCGCGCCGAGCCTGATCGGCGGGGTGGCCCAGGCGACCAGCCTGATGGTGTCCTTCTGCGTGGTCACGGCGCTGGCGTGCGGGCTCGTGGCGTTCGCGGGCGTCCTGCGCAGCGCCGAACGCGGCGGCCGCGCGCGGGAGGTCAGTCCGCCGGGCGCAGCAGTTCCCGGCCCGCCGTCCTGAAGGTCTCGCTCCAGGGCGCCGGGCGCATGGTCGCCGGGTCCAGCCGGACGAGGACCCGGCTGCCCCGGGCGTAGGTCACGGCGCCGTCGGCCGAGCAAAACCGGAAGCCGTAGGTCAGGCCGGTGGTGCCGAGCCGTTCCAGCCACAGGTGGACGGCGTAGGAGCCGGGGCGGGTGACCGGCGCCTCGTAGCCGATACGCAGCTCGCGGACCGCGTTGCAGGCGTCGCCGGCCGCCGTCCAGTCGCCGTCGAAGCGGACGCCGTGCCCGGCCCACAGCTCGGTCCAGGCCCGCTCGACCATGAGCGGGTAGCGGGCGTTGTGCAGCAGCCCGAGCGCGTCGAGGTCGTCGAAGTGGACGGTGACGGGGATCAGCCGGCCGTAGGAGACGGCGGGCGCGGTCGGGGCTTCGGCGGTCACGGGCTGGGCTCCTGGGATGCGCTGGCGGGGTGGCGGCACCCCTCGTACGCCACCATACTAAGCGACCGCTCAGCCCTCTCAGCGGGCGACTCGATCACCCTTTCGCACAGAGTTCACGTACGGGAACACGCGGGCGAGAAGTCGCCGGTTAGCCCTGACAATGGTGCGGACCGACCTCACGTACGTAAGAAAGCGAAACCCCACCATGGACCTCGGCGTGCGCTGGAAACTGCACGGTGACGGGCGCACGCCCGCGCCCGGAGCGGTGGTACGCCCCGACGAACGGCTCTCCTGGCCGCGCACCGTGGGCCTGGGCGCCCAGCACGTGGTCGCCATGTTCGGCGCCTCCTTCGTGGCGCCCGTGCTGATGGGCCTGGACCCGAACCTGGCGATCATGATGTCGGGCGTGGCGACGGTGATCTTCCTGCTCGCCACCCGCGGCCGGGTGCCGAGCTACCTCGGCTGCTCCCTGTCGTTCGTCGGCGTGGCCGCCGTCATCCGCGCCCAGGGCGGCACCAGCGCGACCGTGACCGGCGCGGTGCTCGTCGTCGGCGCCGTGCTGTTCCTGGTGGGCCTCGCGGTGCAGCGGTTCGGCGCGCGGATCATCCACGCCGCGATGCCGCCCATCGTCACCGGCGCGGTCGTCATGCTGATCGGGTTCAACCTGGCCCCGGTCACCGCGTCCACCTACTGGCCGCAGGACCAGTGGACCGCCCTGCTGGTGATGCTCTTCACCGGCCTCGCGGTGGTGTGCCTGCGCGGCTTCTGGTCGCGCATCGCGATCTTCCTGGGCCTGGTCTTCGGCTACGGCATCTCCTGGGTGTTCGACCGGATCTTCGGCAAGATCCACTCCATGGGTCCGGGCGGCAAGGTCGCCGACCACTGGCGGCTGGACCTCTCCGGTGTCGGCAGGGCCGACTGGATCGGCCTGCCGCACTTCCACGGGCCGTCCTTCCAGTGGTCGGCCGTGCTGGTCGCCCTGCCGGTGGTCATCGCGCTGGTCGCGGAGAACGCCGGGCACGTCAAGGCCGTCGGCGAGATGACCGGCGATCCGCTGGACGACAAGCTGGGCACGGCGATCTCCGCGGACGGCGTCGCCTCCGTGCTGTCCACGGCGGTCGGCGGCCCGCCGAACACCACGTACTCGGAGAACATCGGCGTGATGGCCGCGACCCGCGTCTACTCCACCGCCGCCTACTGGGCCGCCGCCGGCTTCGCGCTGCTCTTCGGCCTCTGCCCGAAGTTCGGCGCGGTGGTGGCCGCGATCCCGGGCGGGGTGCTCGGCGGCATCACCGTCATCCTCTACGGCATGATCGGCCTGCTCGGCGCGCAGATCTGGCTCAACGCCAAGGTGGACCTGCGCAACCCGCTGAACCTGGTCCCGGCCGCCGCGGGCATCATCATCGGCGTCGGCAACGTGAGCATGAAGTTCACGAGCACCTTCTCGCTCAGCGGCATCGCCCTCGGCACCCTGGTCGTCATCACCGGCTACCACGCGCTGCGCGCCTTCGCCCCGGCCCACCTCAAGACGCAGGCACCGCTGCTGGACGAGGGCACGTCGTCCTACGACCCGGAGGCCGCGGACACCGGCGCGGACACCGGGACGGGAGCCGGCGCCGAAGCCGGGACGAAGACGCCGCGCGCCGAGCCGTAGCCCGGCGTTCCCTCGTTCCGGCGAAGCACCGGGCCGGTCGGCACACCGGCCGGCCCCGGGCTGGGAGCCTTCCTCCCATGACGCAGCCGGCATACCTCACCACCCCGGTCGACACCGTCGTCGCGCGGATGCGCGCGCTCGACGCGGCCCTGCCCGCGCGGGACGGCGTCGCCGTGTTCAACCGCGTCTACCTCACCGTCACCGAGGAGGTGGACCTGCGGCTGGCCGCCGGGGAGTTCGCGGACCCGCGTGCGGCGGGCACGCTGGGCGCGCGGTTCGCCGAGCGCTATCTGGCGGCGGTCGACGCGGCCGCCGCGGACCGCCGCCCGCCCGCCTGCTGGCGGCCCCTGTTCCAGCTCCGCCGCCATCCCGGAGTGCGCCCGCTCCAGTTCGCCCTGGCCGGCGTCAACGCCCACGTCGGGCACGACCTGGCCCTGGCCGTGGTCGACACCTGCCATGCGCTCGGCTGCGAACCGGCCGCTCTGGAGGACGAGTTCGACCAGGTGGGCGAGGTGCTCGTGGCGCTGGAGGAACGCGTGCGCGAGGACTTGATGCCGGGCCCCGATCTCCTCCAGATCGCCGACCCGCTCACCCATCTGCTGGGCTCGTGGAGCCTGGAGCGGGCCCGGGAGGCGAGCTGGGCGGCGGCCCGCGCGCTGTGGGCGCTGCGGCACTGCGCCGACGTCGTCGAGGAGTTCACCGAACGGCTGGACGCGGTGGTGGGCTTCGCGGGCCGGATGCTGCTGACCCCGCTCGACGGCCGGCCCCCTCGACGGCCGGCCCCGCTCGACGGCTGACCGGACCGCCGCGCCGCCGGACCGCCGCGCCGCCGGACGGCGAAGGCGCGGGCGGCCGGAGTCCGGCTCCGGCCGCCCGCGCCCTGGTCCGTCTCCCGCGTCAGTCCTCGGGAAGCTCCACCGGCGCGATCTCGTCGTAGACGTCACCCGGGCCCGGGTTCGTCGGGTCGGTCGTGCCGCCGAAGTGGTGCATCACGCCCCAGACCGCGTTGAGCGCGGTCTGCACGGCGCCCTCGGCCCAGCCGGCCGTCCAGGAGATGTCGTCGCCCGCGAGGAAGATGCCCCGCTTGTCCGCGGGCAGCCGGTCCTGCATGAAGTGGGTGAACAGGCGCCGCTGGTAGCGGTAGTGGCCGGGCAGGTTGGCCTTGAACGCGCCCATGAAGTAGGGCTCGTTCTCCCAGGAGACCGTCACCGGGTTGCCGATGATGTGCTTGCGGATGTCGACCTTCGGATATATCTCGCCGAGCGACTTCAGCATGACCTCCATCCGCTCGTTCGGGGACAGCGGCAGCCACTTCAGGCTGTCGTCGCACCAGGTGTACGACAGACAGATCACGGCGGGCTTGTCCGGGCCGTCGTCCAGCAGGTAGGTGCCGCGCGTCATACGGTCGGTCAGCGTCATCGACATGACGTCCCGGCCGGTCGGATTTCCCTTGTCGTCGACGGCCTTGTCCAGCCAGAACGGCCGGTCGACGGGGACGAAGAGCTTGCTGGACTCCATGTAGTGGGTGCGCTCGATCGCGGTCCAGTGGTCGATCGGGAACAGCGAGTCGTCACACTGGATCTTGGACAGCAGCATCCAGGACTGGGCGGTGAAGATCGCCGCCCGGAAGGTGCGGATGTCGCCGCGCGCGTCCGTCACGGTGATCCCGTTGCCGGCGGTGCGGTGCAGCCGGGTCACGGCAGGCAGCGGCCGGCCGCCCTCGTGCAGCGTGGCGAGCGAGGTGCCGTACGGCCAGTGGACGATCTTCTCCGGGGTGCGCTCCCACATCCGCAGCGGCAACTGCTGGGAGCCGCCGACGATACCGCGGTGGTGGTCGTCGGCCTCGGTGTAGACGACGCGCAGGATCTCCAGGATGGAGTTCGGGAAGTCGGTGTCCCAGCCGCCGGTGCCGAAGCCGACCTGGCCGAAGATCTCGCGGTGCCGGAAGGACTTGAACGCCTCGGAGTCGCAGAGGAAGCCGTAGAAGGTCTGGTTGTCCAGCTTCTCGACCAGCTTCGCCCAGATCTCCCGGATGCGCGGCACGTCCCGCTCGCGCATCGCGCGGTTCATGTCGGAGAAGTCGGCGCCCTCCTCCAGGCACCTGTTCCAGGCCGCGGCGACGTCCCGGTAGACCTGGGGCAGGTCGTCGACGGTGACGGCGTAGTGGGACTCGCCCTTGAGGTCGACCACGGTCGAGGGGGTGGCCTCGGCCAGCGGGTTCGGGAACGGCCTGGTCTCCAGGCCCACCAGGTCGATGTAGTGCTGGAGGGCGGTGGAGGACGGCGGGAAGCGCATCGCGCCCATCTCGGCGGTCAGCGAGGTGTCGCAGCCCTCGAAGCCGACCGTGCGGAGCCGGCCGCCGATCTGGTCGGCCTCGTAGACGACGGGCTTGAGGCCCATCTTCATCAGCTCGTAGGCGGCCACGATGCCGGACAGGCCGCCGCCGATGACGGCGACCTCGGTGCCGTGCTCGGTCGCCGGTATCTGGCCGAGGCCCGCCGGGTGGGCGAGGAAGTCGTCGTAGGCGTAGGGGAAGTCCGGGCCGAACATGGTGATCGGCGGCTGCTGCTCGTCGGTGTGCTCGACGGCGTTGGGCACCGTGGACGTCATGGGGTACGGACTCCTTGCGGGTGGTGAAACCAGGGGGAAGCGGGGGCGGCCGTGGCTCAGACGAGGGACCCGTACAGACCGGGGCGGCGGTCCTTCAGGTACGGGTTGTCCTCCCGGGAGGCGGCCAGGAAGACGGGGTCGGCGTCGGCGGTCACGAGTTGCTCGGTCCGGCCGGCGCGGGTGCGGGCGACCCCGTCGGGACCGGCGAGGACGGAGAGGCCGACGAACTCGAACTCCCCTTCCCGGCCGACCCGGTTGACGTACGCGACGTACATCTGGTTCTCGAAGGCGCGCACCGGGATCATCGACTCGGCGACGAACTGGAACGGGTGCATCTGCGCGGTCGGCACGACGAGCAGGTCGGTGCCGGCCAGCGCGTGGGCGCGGACGTTCTCCGGGAACTCGACGTCGTAGCAGATCAGCAGGCCCACGGTCAGCCCGTTCAGCTCGGCTTGGACGATCTGCCGCTCGCCCGGCGTGAAGTGGTCGCGCTCGAAGCAGCCGAAGAGGTGGGTCTTGCGGTAGTTGGCGAGCCGGATGCCGTCGGCGGAGATCAGCTGGGCGGAGTTGTGGACGGTGTCGCCGTCGCGCTCCGGGTAGCCGTAGGCGATCGCCAGGCCGTGCCGGGTGGCGATCTCGGCGATCGCGTCGGCGGAGTCGCCGTCGGCGGGCTCGGCGAGCCGGGCGATGTCGTCGCCGATCGCGTAGCCGGTGAGGAACATCTCCGGTGCGGCCAGCAGCCCCGCGCCCGTGGCGGCGGCCCGGCCCGCGGCCTCGTCGAGGACCTTGAGGTTCCCGGCGATCGAACCGGGGCGGCCGGAGCTCTGGAGCAGGGCGGTGCGCATGCGGGATCCTCACCGGGAAGGGGGTTGGGGGGCCAGAAAGACGGTACGGTCGGCGCGCTCGGCCGGACAAGAAGGAGCCGTTGCGCGCCGGTGCGCGGTTTGTTGCGTGCGGCGCGCAGCGGGCGGCGATTCGTTGCGCGGCGGGATCACACGGCCCCGGAAAACGCTCGGGGCGCCCCGCCGTGGACCCGGCGCGGGCCGGACGGTACCGCTCGCGCGGTTCCCGTCCGGCCCGCGGCCGGCGCCCGGCGGGGCGCCCCAGCCAGCGATCGGCTCCCGCTACCCCGGTGCCCCGGAGGAGAAGCGGCGCAGCAGCGGTGACAGCACCAGGACCGACTTGGTGCGCTCCACGAAGGGCTCGCCCGCGATCCGTTCCAGCACCCGCTCGAAGTGCCGCATGTCGGAGGCGAAGACCTGGGCGATCGCGTCCGCGTCGCCGGTGACGGTCGACGCGGCCACGACCTCCTGGTAGCGCTCCAGACCCCGCTGGATGGTCTCCGGGGAGGTGTTGCTCCGGCAGTAGATCTCGATGTACCCCTCGGTCTCCCAGCCGAGCGCCGCCGGATCCACCCGCACGGTGAATCCGGTGATGGCTCCGGTGGCCCGCAGCCGGTCCACGCGCCGCTTCACCGCGGGCGCGGACAGACCGATCAGCTGCCCGATGTCCGCGTAGGAGCGGCGGGCGTCCTCGGCGAGGGCGTGCACGATGCGTTCGTCGAGATCGTTCAGCACAGGGGGTGGTTCACTTCTTCGGTTCGGTCACTTCTCTGCCGTCACCGCGGTACCGTCACCGGTCGCGAGACGGGAACGGCGATAGCCGTAGAGGAAGTAGAACACGAGCCCGGCGGCCATCCAGCATCCGAAGACGACCCAGGTGACGGTGTCGAGACTGAACATGTTGTACGCGCAGAACAGGAAGCCCAGCACCGGCAGGACCGGCCCGAACGGCACCTTGAACGTGCGCTCCAGCTCCGGTCGCCGGTACCGCAGCAGGACGACCGCGATGTTGACCAGTCCGAAGGCGAACAGCGTGCCGATGCTGGTGGCGTCGACCAGCTTGCCCAGCGGGATCAGGGCGGCGAGCACCCCGCAGAAGAGGGACACGAGCACCGTGTTCAGGCGGGGCGCGCCGGACTTCGCGTGCACCTTGCCGAGCGCCTTGGGCACCAGGCCGTCGCGGGACATCGCGAAGAGGATGCGGGTCTGGCCGTACAGCACGGTGAGCACCACGCTGGCGATGGAGATGACCGCGCCCAGGGCGAGCATCGTGCCCCAGAAGGTCTGGCCGGTGACATCGTTCATGATCGCGGCGAGGGTGGCCTCGGAGCCGTCGAACTTCTTCCAGTTCCAGGCGCCGACGGCGACACCCGCGACGAGCACGTACAGCGCGGTGACGATGATCAGCGAGAGCATGATCGCGCGCGGCAGGTCCCGCTTGGGGTCCCGTGCCTCCTCACCGGCGGTGGAGGCGGCGTCGAAGCCGATGTACGAGAAGAACAGCGTGGCACCGGCGGCGCTGACCCCGGTCATGCCGAGCGGCATGAAGTCGGCGTAGTTGCCGGACTTGAAGCCCATGAAGCCGATCGAGCAGAACAGCACCAGCGCGGCGATCTTCACACAGACCATGATCGTGTTGGCGCGGGCGGACTCCCGGGCGCCGCCGAGCAGGAACACCATCGCCAGCAGGACGACGACGAGGGCCGGCAGGTTGATGACACCGCCCTCGCCGGGGGCCGAGGACAGCACGTCCGGGATGGTGACGCCGATGGTGCCGTCGAGCAGTTCGTTCAGGTACTCGCCCCAGCCGACGGCGACGGCGGCCACCGACACGCCGTACTCCAGGACCAGGCACCAGCCGCAGACCCAGGCGACCAGCTCGCCGAGCGTTGCGTATGCGTACGAGTACGAGGAGCCGGCGACCGGGATGCTGCCCGCCAGCTCGGCGTACGACAGGGCCGAGAACAGGGCCGTGAGGCCGGCGATCACGAAGGACAGGGTGACCGCGGGGCCGGCCTCGGGCACGGCGTCGCCGAGGACGACGAAGATGCCGGTGCCGAGGGTGGCACCGATGCTGATCATGGTCAGCTGCCACAGCCCGAGGGAGCGCCGAAGCTGTCCTCCCTCGCCCTGGCCGCCCTCGGCGACCAGGCGTTCCACGGGCTTGCGACGCAACAGGCGCGCGGCGACGCCCGGGGACGCGGGGGCAGCCGGTATCGGGTGGTGCGGGGGTGCGCCTTGGTCGAGCACGCGCTGGCTCCTTATCGCTGCCGGTGTGGTGCGGACGCGGACCGGCTCGAACGCCGGCCCTCGTGGACGGGGACCGGTGGGCCTGCGCGGGCAGGAACCCACCGAGCGGGGTCCCCGCCACGCCACGTACTAGCGCAGCACCCTACGAGGCTGGGCTTCACGGGCGTAATGCAGCAACCTTGCGCATCCCCGCAGGATCATTGCGTTCATCCGGCCCGGATGACAAATCGTTGCGCGCGGGCTGTCGACCATTGCACGGCGCTCCCGCGGGGGCTCTCGGCGGGGAACGCCGACGGCCCCCGCCGTTCCCGGTTGCGGGAGCGGCGGGGGCCGTCGGAGGTGCGGGAGCGGTCAGGTCCAGCTCGCGTGCAGCGGCTTGCCCTCGGCGTAGCCGGCCGCGCTCTGGATGCCGACGATCGCCTTCTCGGCGAACTCCTCCAGCGAGCCGGCGCCGGCGTAGGTGCAGGAGGAGCGGACGCCCGCGATGATCGAGTCGATCAGGTCCTCGACGCCCGGGCGGGCCGGGTCGAGGAACATCCGGGAGGTGGAGATGCCCTCCTCGAACAGGGCCTTGCGGGCACGGTCGTACGCCGACTCCTCCGAGGTGCGGTTGCGCACGGCACGCGCGGAGGCCATGCCGAAGGACTCCTTGTAGGCGCGGCCCTTGGCGTCGTGCTGGAGGTCGCCCGGGGACTCGTAGGTGCCCGCGAACCAGGAGCCGACCATCACGTTGGACGCGCCGGCGGCGAGGGCCATGGCGACGTCGCGCGGGTGGCGGACACCGCCGTCGGCCCACACGTGCTTGCCGTACTTGCGCGCCTCGGCGGCGCACTCCAGCACGGCGGAGAACTGCGGGCGGCCCACGCCGGTCATCATGCGGGTGGTGCACATGGCGCCCGGGCCGACACCGACCTTGATGATGTCCGCGCCGGCGTCGACGAGGTCCTTGACGCCCTGCGCGGAGACGATGTTGCCGGCCGCGATCGGCACCTGCGGGTCGAGCGCGCGCACCACCTGGACGGCGCTGATCATCGACTCCTGGTGGCCGTGCGCGGTGTCGATGACGAGCGTGTCCACGCCCGCGTCGAGCAGTTGCTTGGCCTTGCCCGCCACATCGCCGTTGATGCCGACGGCGGCGGCGATCCGCAGCCTGCCGTGCGCGTCCACGGCGGGCGTGTACAGCGTGGCGCGCAGGGCGCCCTTGCGGGTGAGGATGCCGGCCAGCCTGCCGTCCTCGTCGACGGCCGGGGCGTAGCGGCGGTTGTGCTGGTCGAGGGTGTTGAAGGCCTCGCGCGGGTCGATGCCGGCGTCCAGCAGGAGCAGGTCCTTGGACATGACCACTTCGAGCTGGGTGAAGCGGTCGACGCCGGTGAGGTCGGCGTCGGTGACGACGCCGACGGGCCGCTGGTTCTCGTCCACGACCACGCCGGCGTTGTGGGCCCGCTTGGGCAGCAGCGCCAGGGCGTCGGCGACGGTCTGGTGCGGGGCCAGCACGATCGGGGTGTCCAGCACCAGGGGGCGGCTCTTCACCCAGGAGATCACGTCGGTGACGACGTCGATCGGGATGTCCTGCGGGATGACCACCAGCCCGCCCCGGCGGGCCACCGTCTCGGCCATGCGGCGGCCGGCGATGGCGGTCATGTTGGCGACGACGAGCGGGATGGTGGTGCCCGTGCCGTCCGGCGAGGAGAGGTCCACGCCCTGACGCGAGCCCACCGCGGAGCGGCTCGGCACCATGAACACGTCGTCGTACGTCAGGTCGTACGCGGGCTGGATGTCATTGAGGAAACGCACGTGCTGCACATCCCAGTCGATCAGAGGCGGCCCCCGGACAGGTGTGCCAGGGGGAAAGAGCACGTACTTCATTGTCCCATGACGTCCCGGCTGTCAGGCCCTGACAGAACATCCAGGCGGCGCGGGGTCTCCTAGGAGGTTCCTCCAAGGGCGAGGACGACCGTGAGGGCGGGCGTCCGGTCGGCGGCCTCCGTGAAGACCTCCTCGGCCGTCCGCCACTCCTCCGGCCGCGCCTCGGCGTACGCCCGCCAGCCGCGGACGACGATCAGCAGCCCGCGCTCCACGGCGCCCTCGGGCCAGACCGTGTGGTCGGCGAGGGAGTCGGCCAGCGCGTCCCAGTTGCGGCCGAACCAGCCGGGCAGCGCCAGGGCCCGGGCGACGCGGTCCATCAGGCCCGCCTTGTCCGTGACCCCGTCCAGGTCCAGGGTGACCGGGTACCGGCCGGCCAGGTCTTCCGTCATCTCAGTACCGCCCGGAACGACTTGTAGTGGTCATCGGTGTAGTAGAACTCGCCGCCCTGTCCGGCGACGAGGCGCCGGGCCCCGCGGTCGCGTGAGCCGGGCGTGGGCACGGTGTACTCGTGGTAGTAGCCGCGCGGGTGCCGCGGCAGCCGGCCCTCGAAGTTCCCGAACACGACACCGTCCCTGGCGTACGGGAAGGGGCCGCCCCGGTCGATGAGGGCGAGCGTGCGGCGGGCCTCGGCGGGCAGCCGGGACGCCGGCACGGTGGCCATGCCGTGGGACCGGGCGGGCGCGGAGGCGCCCGGCGGGGCCGGGGCGGGGCCGCCGCCGGAGCATCCGGTCAGCAGGACGGCGAGGCAGACCAGCAGGCCGGCCAGGAGACGGGGAACGGACCGCGACAGCATGCCCCGATGCTGCCACGGACCTCCCCTCACGCGCCCGCCGCGGCCCGGGTCAGACCCCGTCGGGGTCCTGGCGGCTGAGCGCCGGCTTCGGCGCCGGGCCCGCCGTCAGCAGGTAGTCGGCGGCCGAGGTGTCCGTCACCAGGCTGGTGACCAGCCCGGAGCGCAGCACCGCGTCGATCGCGGCGGCCTTGCGCTGCCCGCCCGCGATCGCCACGACCTCCGGGATACGGCGCAGCTGGTCGGCCTTGACCGTGATGCACCGCTCCCCCAGGTCCCGGCCGATCCGGCGGCCGTCGGCGTCGAAGAGGTGCGCGGACATCTCGGCGGCGACGCCGAGCGAGGCGTAGTGCGCGCGCTCCTCGTCGCTGAGCATGTCGTGCACGGTCGAGATGCCCGGTTCCCAGGAGCCGATCGAGACGCAGGCGACCGTGACCTTGTCGAAGTACTCGAAGGCCCGGGCGATCCCGGTCTGGTTGCGCAGCGTCACCGCGGTGGCCGTGTCCGGCAGCAGCATCGGCGCGTAGATGGGGTGCGCGTCGCCGCCCGACACCTGGGCCGCCCGGCGGACGGCCTCCACCGAGCCGCGCTCGGCGGTCCCGGCGTCGTACACGCCCGTCAGCTGCACCACCGTGCACGGCGGCAGCCGGTCGAGCGCCGCCGCCATGTGGATGGTGGACCGGCCCCAGGCCAGCCCGAGCACGTCCCCCTCGTTGACGAGTTCGCCGAGCAGGTCGGCGGCGACCTCGCCGAGGTTCTCCGGGTCCGGGGTCTCCTCGGCCTCGGCCGGTGACTCGACCACGACGGCGTGCCGCAGACCGTAGCGGGCGCGGAGCGCGTCGGAGCGCTCGGCGTCCAGCTCGGCCGGCACACGGATCTCGATGCGCACGAGATCCCGTTCGAGAGCCGTCTCCAGGACCCGGGCCACCTTGAAGCGGCTGACGCCGAACTCCTCCGCGATCTGGATCTTGGATTTGCCCTCGAGGTAGAAGCGGCGGGCCATGGCCGCCGCCTGCACCAGCTCAGCGGGTCCCATCCGCATGGCTGACCGGCCCGCCGACATACCCGACACGGCGATCTCCTCACTGCTGTTCACACTCTGGATTCGCCGTTCATCCTCGCAGATTCGGGGCGACTGATCCGCCCTGATGGGCGGCCTTCATTCAACCGTTCACTTCTCCGTGGCTCAGTGGTCGCATGCCCAGGACGCCTTGGCGGTGGCCGCGTCCGCCTGGGCGCGCAGCGCGCGCACCGCCTCCGCCGGGTCCCCGGCCCCGTACACGGCCGAACCGGCGACGAACACGTCCGCTCCCGCCTCCGCGCACCGCTCGATCGTGCCGGCCGAGACACCGCCGTCGACCTGGAGCCATAGCTGCAGTCCGTGCTTCTTGATCAGCTCCCGGGTGCGGCGGATCTTCGGCAGCATGATGTCCAGGAACGCCTGGCCGCCGAAGCCGGGCTCGACCGTCATGATCAGCAGCATGTCGAGTTCCGGCAGCAGGTCCTCGTACGGCTCGACGGGCGTCGCCGGCTTCAGCGCCATCGAGGCGCGGGCGCCCTTGGCGCGGATCTCGCGGGCGAGCCGTACCGGGGCGGCGGCGGCCTCCACATGGAAGGTGACCGAGGACGCGCCCGCCTCCACGTACTGCGGCGCCCACCGGTCGGGGTCCTCGATCATCAGGTGGCAGTCCAGCGGGGTGTCCGTCGCACGGGCCAGGGACTCCACGACCGGCACGCCGAGCGTGAGGTTCGGGACGAAGTGGTTGTCCATCACGTCCACATGGAGCCAGTCGGCGCCTCGGACCGCCTCCGCCTCCGAGGCGAGGCGGGCGAAGTCGGCGGACAGGATGCTGGGGTTGATCTGCGCGGGCATGGTCCCAGCCTGCCATGCCGCCGCGCCGGACCGTAACCGCGGTGCCGCGAGGTGGTGGTGGGGCCGCTGTCAGGCCGTACGGCGCAGCAGCGCCAGGTACATCGCGTCCGTGCCGTGCAGGTGGGGCCAGAGCTGGAGGTCGGGGCCCTCGCCCAGGTCGGGGACGCCGGGGAGCAGGGGGCGGGCGTCGATCAGCTCGGTGTGCGGGAACTGCTTGAGGACGTCGGCGACGACCGCCCTGGTCTCGGCCAGGTGCGGGGAGCAGGTGGCGTAGCCGACGACTCCGCCGACGCGGACGGAGTCCAGGGCGGTGCGCAGCAGTCCGCGCTGGAGCGGGGCGAAGCTGTCCAGGTCCTCGGGGCGGCGGCGCCAGCGGGCCTCGGGACGGCGGCGCAGGGCGCCGAGCCCGGTGCACGGCACGTCCACCAGGACCCGGTCGAAGGTGCCGGGGCGCCACGGCGGGCGGGTGCCGTCGGCCGCGATGACCTGGTACGGACCCGGGTTGCCGTGCAGCGCCCTGGCGACCAGGCCGGCCCGGTGCGGCTGCTTCTCGGAGGCGAGCAGGACGGCGCCGCGCTCGGCGGCGAGGGCGCCGAGCAGCGCGGCCTTGCCGCCGGGTCCGGCGCACCCGTCGAGCCACTTCTCGTCGGGCCCGTCGAGCGGGGCGTTCGCCAGCGCCAGGGCGACCAGTTGACTGCCCTCGTCCTGCACGCCGGCCCGGCCCTCGCGGACGGCGTCGACCGCGCCCGGCTCGCCGCCCTCCGCGAGCCGCACGGCGTACGGCGACCAGCGGCCGGGTACGGCGGCCTCCTCGCGCAGCAGTTCCTCGGTGGTGGCCCGCCCGGGCCGGGCGACCAGCGTCACCTCGGGCCGCTCGTTGTCCGCCGCCAGCAGCTCCTCGATGCCGGCCCGGCCGCCGCCGAGGGAGTCCCAGAGCGCGGAGACGACCCAGCGCGGGTGCGAGTGCACCACGGCGAGGTGGTCCTCGGGATCCTCGTCGTAGGGCGGCGCGACCTTCTCGATCCAGCCCGCGAGGTCGTCCTGCGCGACCTTGCGGAGCACGGCGTTGACGAACTTGGCCCGGCCGTCCCCGAGCACCACCCGGGCCAGCTCCACGGAGGCGGAGACGGCGGCGTGGGTCGGGATCCGGGTGCCGAGCAGTTGGTGCGCGCCCAGGCTGAGCACGTCCAGCACCGGCGGGTCGACCTCGCGCAGCGGCCGGTCGACACAGGCGGCGACGACGGCGTCGTAGGTGCCCTGCCGGCGCAGCGTGCCGTAGACCAGCTCGGTGGCGAGCGCCGCGTCCCGGGTGTCGAAGCCGCCCGTCTCGCGGGCCTTGCGCAGCAGCGGGGGCAGCACGAGGTTGGCGTACGCGTCCCGCTCGTCCACCGCGCGCAGCGCCTCGAAGGCCAGGATGCGGACGGGGTCCTTCTGAGGACGGCGGTAGGGCTTGGCGGACCGGTGCGGCCGCCGGGACTGCTCGCTCACGAAAAGGTGCTCCGGGTGTGAAGAGGGGGATGCGCCTCCAGCGTACGTCGGCGCGTCCCCGCGACCGCGCGCCGGGTGGGCGGCGCCTCTCCGCCGCCGGGCGGGTGGGCTGCGCCTTCGGGGCCGGGGCCGGGCGGGTGGCCGTGCCTTCCGAGCCGGGGCCAGGCGCGTGGCCGTGCCTTCCGAGCCGGGGCCAGGCGCGTGGCCGTGCCTTCCCGGCCGGCCGGTCCGCCGACGGGCCGGGGGGGCAGCGCCTACCCGCCGCCGCGGGCCGGTCGGTTCGCCGGCGGGCGGGGTGGTCAGCCGCCCAGTGTCTCGCCCTCCGCGATGCGCGCCCCGCGCGCCCAGTCGGCCGCCCGCATCGGCTTCTTGCCCTGGGCCTGCACCCAGAGCAGCTCGACGGCGTGCGAACCGGTGCCCGCGTGCACGCTGTTCTTGCCCACCGCGAGCCGGCCGGGCGCGAGGTCGGTCCGCTCGGGCACCGGCGTGACCTGGATCAGCTTCAGCCGCTCGCCGCGGAAGGTGGTCCAGGCGCCGGGCGCCGGGGTGCAGCCGCGCACGACCCGGTCGACGCGCAGCGCGGGTGCCGCCCAGTCGAGCTGGGCGTCCTCGACGGTGATCTTCGGTGCCAGGGTGATGCCGTCGGCGGGCTGCGGCACGGCCTTCAGGGTGCCGTCCTCGATGCCGTCCATGGTCGCGGCCAGCAGCCCGGCGCCCGCGAAGGCCAGCCGGGTGAGCAGGTCGCCGCTGGTGTCGGTGGGGCGGACCCGTTCGGTGACGGTGCCGTAGACCGGACCGGAGTCCAGGCCCTCCTCGATCAGGAAGGTGGACGCGCCGGTGATCTCGTCGCCCGCCATGACGGCGTGCTGCACGGGCGCGGCGCCGCGCCAGGCGGGCAGCAGCGAGAAGTGCAGGTTGACCCAGCCGTGGGCCGGGATGTCCAGGGCGGCCTTGGGCAGCAGGGCGCCGTAGGCGACGACCGGGCAGCAGTCCGGGGCGATCTGCCGCAGCCGCTCCAGGAACTCCGGGTCCCGGGGCTTGGACGGCTTGAGCACCTCGATCCCGGCCTCCGCCGCCCGCTCGGCCACGGGTGACGCGACCAGCCTGCGCCCGCGCCCGGCCGGCGCGTCGGGCCGCGTGACGACGGCGGCCACCTCGTGCCGCCCGGCGGCGAGCAGAGCGTCCAGGGCGGGAACGGCGACCTCGGGGGTACCGGCGAAGACCAGCTTCATGGGCGGGATCGGGCCTCTCGGGCGGGAAGGGGGCGGGCAGCGCACCAGTCTAGGACCACGGGCGGCGCGTGGGCGGGCGACCGGCGTACGCATATGCCCGTACGCCCCCAGCCCGTGACCAGCGGAGCGTCGGCGCGTTGGTCAAGAAAGAGTTGACCCCTCGGGCTGTTCGCACGGCCCAGTTCCTTTCAACGCCGGTTCGAGAGGCTTGTTCATGGCCGACCACGCCACCCACGACGCCCAGGCCCGGGCCAGCCTGCACTTGCTGGTGCGGGACATCGAGCGGGTCCGCCGGCAGGTGGACGCGCTGCGTACGCTCACCGCCCAGCTGGGCAACGTCTACCGCCCGCGCCGCACCGGCCCGTCCACGGGCTTCGTCGTCTACGGACGCGCGCCCGCCCCGACGGTCCGCCTCGCCCAGGAACTGCGGGACAGTGTCGAGACCCTGGTCACGGCCGCCGTCGACTTCGACCGCTCGCTCGGCTTCTCGTGGGACGCGGTGGGCTCCGCGCTCGGGGTCACCAAGCAGGCGGTGCACCGCCGGTACGGCGCCCGTCGCGCCGCGTCCCAGACGGTGACCGAGGGCGAGCGGACGCCCGAGCCGTCCGGCACCCGCACGCTGAGCACCACCGCGGGGCCGCTCGCCGTGCCGACCGTCCCGGCGGCCCGCTCCATGCCCGCCCAGCCGGCCGCGGCCGGCCCGGCCCTGCGCGAGGACGCCCGCCCGGCAGCCTTCCCCAGCCCGCGCAACGGCTGACGCCCCTCCCCGACTTCCGCCCGGGAGCGCGCGGCCTTCCCGGCACCCGCGCCCGGCGGCTCAGCCGATGTCCGGCGGATCGATGCGGACGCGCACCTGCTCCTCCCCGCCCCGGGCCATCCGCGCGGCCTGCGCGCTCTTCAGCGCCGCGGCCAGCGCGGCGCCGCTGCCCGGCGGGACCCGGATCAGCGCCCGCTCCCAGTGCTCGCCGGGCGGCGGCGCGCCGGGCCTGCGCGGCCGGCCGGGCGGCGGGGCCGGCAGCGGTACGGGCCCCAGCACCTCGGCGTCCGGCGGCAGTCCGGCGGCCGTCAGGAACTCCGCGACGGCCGCCGCAGGACCGGACACGGCCGCCATCCGGGACACCGGCGGGAAGCCCAGTTCGGCCCGCTCGGCCAGTTCCCGGACGGCGTGCCCGACGGGGTCCCAGCGCACCAGGGCCTGCACGGGCCGCAGGGTGGGTTCGGCCACCACGACCACGGTGCCGCCCTCGCCCTGCGGCCGTACCAGCGCGCCGGCCGTGATCCACCGGCGCAGCGCGTCCTCGCCGGCCCGCAGATCGGGCCGGCCGAGCATGGCCCAGCCGTCCAGGAGCAGGGCCGCCGCATAGCCGCCCTCGGCCACCGGTTCGGCGCCGGGCGTGCTGACGACCAGCGCGGGGGTGCCGGGCACGGTGTCCAGCACGTGCTCGCGCCCGGAGGTGCGCACCGGTACGGCGGGGAAGGCGCGGCCCAGTTCCTCGGCGGTGCGGCGGGCGCCCACGATCTGGGCGCGGAGCCGGAAGCCGCCGCACTCCGCGCAGTGCCAGGCGCTCTCCTGGCGCCCGCACCAGCCGCACCGCAGGACGCCCGCGTCCTGGCCTTCGAGCGGGCCCGCGCAGTGCCGGCACCGCGCGGGCGCCCGGCACGCGGCACAGGCCATCCGCGGCGCGTAGCCCCGCCGGGGCACCTGCACCAGCACCGGCCCGTGCCGCAGCCCCTCGCGGGCCGCCTGCCAGGCGAGGGTGGGCAGCCGGGCGGCGCGGGCGGCCTCGTCGCGCGCGAGGTCGCCGTCCCCGACCGTGCGGACGAGCGGCGCGGCCCGGCGCACCTGCTCGCGCTCGGCGGCCAGCGGCCGGGCCCAGCCGCTCGCCACGAGCTGGGCGGCCTCCACGGTGCAGGTGACGCCGCCGAGGAGGAAGGCGCACTTGTCCAGCGCGGCCCGCAGCAGGAGCACATCGCGGGCGTGCGGCTGCGGGGCGTGCGGCTCGCTGTGGCTGTCGTCCCCGTCGTCCCAGACGGCGACGAGCCCGAGGTCCCGCACGGGCGCGAACATCGCCGCCCGGGTGCCGACGACGGCCCGCACGGAGCCGCGCCGCACCGCCAGCCACCGCGCGTACCGCTTCTCGGGTCCGGCGTCGGCGGTGAGCAGCGCGTGCCGGCCGGGGCCGAGCAGCGCGGTCAGCGCGGCGTCGACGCGTGCCGCGGCCCTGCCGTCCGGTACGACGACGAGGGCGCCGCGCCCGGAGGCGAGGGTGGCGGCGACGGCCCGGGCCAGTTCCTCGCTCCACAGCGGTCCCGGCAGCGCGGTCCACACGGCCCGGGGCGATCCGCCGGAGGCCAGCGCGTCGAGGAAGGCGCCGCCGTGCTCGTACCGCTCCCAGGAGCCGGTGCCGGGCGGTGCGGGCGGGGGCAGCGGGGCCGGGGAGGGCCGCTGTTCGGCGCGGGCGCTGCGCGGCGGCACGGCCAGTTGCAGCACATCGGCGAGGCTGCCCGCGTACCGGTCGGCGACGGCCCGCGCGAGGCCGAGCAGTTCCTCGCCCAGCACCGGCTCGGGCGACACCACCTGGGCGAGCGCGGCCAGCGGTCCGGAGTAGTCGGAGTCGGCCCGGCGCTCGACGAGGAAGCCGTCGACGAGCCCGCCGCCCTCCCGGCGCCCCTCGCGCACCCGGTGCCGTCCGGCCCCGAACCGCACCCGCACCCGCACGCCGGGCTGTGCCTCGGCGTCCAGCTCCGCGGGCACGGCGTAGTCGAAGTACCGGTCGAGGTGCAGCACGCCCTTGTCGACCAGGACCCGCGCGACCGGCAGCTCCCCGGCGAGCGCCGCGCCCCGCCAGGTCCGCGGCTTGGCCCGCGGCACCTTCGCCCGGCGCACGCTCTCCCGGATGAGCGCGAGCTGCTCCGGCGGCGCCCCTTCGGCCCCGCCGTCCCCGTCTTTCCGGGACACCCCGTCCTCGCTGCTCACGCCTGCATTCTTACCAAACGCCACCGACAACACCCGGCCGGCGGTGCCCCGGGCGGCGGCGGCACCGGCTGTGGTGCGGTTCCGGCCACAGCGCCCCCGGGGGAACCGGCGGCGGTACGGCGGGACACGCCGAGGCCCGGCCCCCGGTGGTGCGGGGAGCCGGGCCTCGGCGGACGGGCGGGTGCGGGTTACAGGCCCGCGGCGGCGCGCAGGGCGTCGACGCGGTCGGTGCGCTCCCAGGTGAAGTCGGGCAGCTCACGGCCGAAGTGGCCGTAGGCGGCGGTCTGGGCGTAGATCGGGCGGAGCAGGTCGAGGTCGCGGATGATCGCGGCCGGACGGAGGTCGAAGACCTGGTCGATGGCCTGCTCGATCCGGTCGATGTCGACCTTCTCGGTGCCGAAGGTCTCCACGAACAGACCGACGGGCTCGGCCTTGCCGATCGCGTAGGCGACCTGGACCTCGCAGCGGGAGGCCAGACCTGCGGCCACGACGTTCTTGGCGACCCAGCGCATCGCGTAGGCGGCCGAGCGGTCGACCTTGGACGGGTCCTTGCCGGAGAACGCGCCGCCGCCGTGGCGGGCCATGCCGCCGTAGGTGTCGATGATGATCTTGCGGCCGGTCAGGCCGGCGTCGCCCATCGGGCCGCCGATCTCGAAGCGGCCGGTCGGGTTGACCAGCAGGCGGTAGCCCTCGGTGTCCAGCTTGATGCCCTCGTCCAGGAGCGCCTTCAGCTCCGGCTCCACGACGAACTCGCGGATGTCGGGGGCGAGCAGCGACTCCAGGTCGATGTCGGAGGCGTGCTGGGAGGAGACCACGACCGTGTCGAGGCGGACGGCCTTGTCGCCGTCGTACTCGATGGTGACCTGCGTCTTGCCGTCCGGGCGCAGGTAGGGGATGGTGCCGTTCTTGCGGACCTCGGACAGGCGCTTGGACAGGCGGTGCGCCAGGAAGACCGGCAGCGGCATCAGGGTCGGCGTCTCGTCGGACGCGTAGCCGAACATCAGGCCCTGGTCGCCCGCGCCCTGCCGGTCCAGCTCGTCGTCGTCGCCCTCGACCCGGGTCTCGTACGCCGCGTCGACGCCCTGCGCGATGTCCGGGGACTGCGCGCCGATGGACACCGAGACGCCACAGGAGGCGCCGTCGAAGCCCTTCTTGGAGGAGTCGTAGCCGATCTCCAGGATCTTGCCGCGGACGAGGGTCGCGATGTCCGCGTAGGCCTTCGTCGTCACCTCGCCGGCCACGTGCACCAGGCCGGTGGTGATGAGCGTCTCCACGGCGACCCGGGAGGTCGGGTCCTCGCGCAGGAGCGCGTCGAGAATGGTGTCGCTGATCTGGTCAGCGATCTTGTCGGGGTGACCCTCGGTCACGGACTCCGAGGTGAACAGGCGACGGGACACAACGCTCCCTGTGGTTGCAGCGGCTGCTGGCTGATCATTTGCGGACGACGCGTGGCTGCGCCCGGCGTCGTCCGTGAACAGTTTATCGGTCGCACTCGGCCGATGGGCCACCGTCTCGCCTCTCGGGAGCGCTGTGACCTGCGGCACGAGCATTCTGCCCAATGCCGAGCGGCGTTGGCCAGGGCCGCCACACCCAATTCCAGCGTGGCGTGAACCTGACGTACGGGTCACCCGGCCGGGCGCCGCCCCTTCAGCCCAGCCGGCCGGCGACCAGGTCCCAGACGGTGTCGGCGAGGGCCTCCTTGGGGCCGTGCGGCACCGGGGTCTCGCTGCCGTCCGCGCCCAGCACCACGGCCTCGTTCTCCTCGGAACCGAAGGTCTTGCGCTCCCCCACCTCGTTCACCACGAGCAGGTCGCAGCCCTTGCGGGCCAGCTTGACGCGGCCGTTGGCGAGGACGTCGTCGGTCTCGGCGGCGAAGCCGACGATCACCTGTCCGGGCCGCGGCCGGTCGGCGGAGACCTCCGCGAGGATGTCCGGATTTCGCACCAGGACGATCGGGTCCGGGTCCTGGCCGTCCTTCTTCTTGATCTTCCCGGTGGCGTAGGCGGCCGGGCGGAAGTCGGCCACGGCGGCGGCCATGACCACGGCGTCGGCGTCCGCGGCGGCCTTCAGGACGGCCTCGCGTAGCTGCACGGCGGTGCCGACCGGGACGACGTCCACGCCCGCCGGGTCGGGCAGGCCGGTGTTGGCCGCGATCAGCGTGACCCGGGCGCCGCGGGCGGCGGCGGTGCGGGCGAGGGCGTAGCCCTGCTTGCCGGAGGAGCGGTTGCCGAGGAAGCGGACCGGGTCCAGGGGTTCGCGGGTGCCGCCAGCGGAGACGACGACGTGCCGCCCCTCCAGGTCGGGCCGGGTCTCGCCGCGGGCCAGCACCCGGCGGCAGACCTCGAAGATCTCGGCCGGGTCGGGCAGCCGGCCCTTGCCGGTGTCGACGCCGGTGAGGCGGCCGACGGCGGGCTCGACGACGACGGCGCCGCGGCGGCGCAGCGTGGCCACGTTCTCCTGGGTGGCGGGGTGCTCCCACATCTCGGTGTGCATCGCCGGGGCGAAGACCACCGGGCAGCGGGCCGTCAGCAGGGTGTTGGTGAGCAGGTCGCCGGCGAGGCCGTGGGCGGCCTTGGCGAGCAGGTCGGCGGTGGCCGGGGCCACCACGACCAGGTCGGCGTGCTGGCCGATGCGGACGTGCGGGACCTCGTGCACGTCGTCCCAGACCTCGGTGGCGACGGGGTTGCCGGACAGCGCGGACCAGGTGGCGGCGCCGACGAAGTGCAGTGCGGAGGCGGTGGGCACCACCCGGACGTCGTGGCCCGACTCCGTGAACCTTCTCAGCAGCTCACAGGCCTTGTAGGCGGCGATGCCACCGCTGACCCCCAGTACCACCCTCGGCTTGTCCACCGTGTCTCCCGGACTCGACTGCGTACGACGAACACGTACGACTCCATGACACACCACAGGCCCGGCGGACCGGCCGCCGGGCCTGTGGACAAGACGTTCGTGCTACTGCGCCGGGCCCTCGACGGCCTCGGAGGTCAGCAGACCCGCGTTGATCTCGCGCAGGGCGATCGAGAGCGGCTTCTCGTGCACGTGGGTGTCGACGAGCGGACCGACGTATTCGAGGAGACCCTCACCGAGCTGCGAGTAGTACGCGTTGATCTGACGCGCACGCTTGGCCGCGTAGATCACGAGGCTGTACTTCGAGTCGGTCGCCTCGAGGAGCTCGTCGATCGGCGGGTTGATGATGCCCTCGGGCGCGGTGATGGAAGAGGACACGCTCTACCTTCCGATGGATGGAAAAGAATCAGACAGGTGATCACAGTCACCGATCACACTACGTCCATCAAGGCTAGCAGCTCGCGGGCCACGTCCTCGACGGAGGTGTTGACCAAGGTCACGTCGAACTCCGGCTCGGCCGCCAGCTCGGTCCGCGCCGCCGCCAGGCGCCGCTCGATGACCTCGGGCGACTCGGTGCCCCGGCCGGTCAGCCTGCGCACCAGCTCCTCCCAGGAGGGCGGGGCCAGGAACACCAGCTGGGCCTCGGCCAGGGACTCGCGGACCTGCCGCGCGCCCTGGAGGTCGATCTCCAGCAGGACGGGCTCGCCGTTCTCCAGCCGCTCCAGCACGGCCGCGCGGGGCGTGCCGTAGCGGTTGCCGGCGAACTCGGCCCATTCCAGCAGCTCGCCGTTGGCGATCAGCTTGTCCATCTCCTCGTCGGTGACGAAGAAGTAGTGGACTCCGTGCTGCTCGCCGGGGCGCGGCGTGCGGGTGGTCGCCGACACCGAGAGCCAGACGTCGGGGTGTTCCTTGCGCATATGGGCGACGACCGTGCTCTTGCCGACCCCCGAGGGGCCGGAGAGCACGGTCAGCCGCGGACGTTCACTCATGCAGCGATTATTCCAGTAATCCCGGAGTGCCCGGGACTCCGTGCCCGCCGGGGAGGCGGACTCAGGAGCCGGTGCTGCCGAACTCACGCTCCAGGGAGGCGATCTGGTTGGATCCGAGACCGCGCACGCGGCGGCTCTCGGAGATGCCCAGACGCTCCATGATCTGCTTGGCGCGGACCTTGCCCACGCCCGGCAGGGACTCCAGCAGCGCGGAGACCTTCATCTTGCCGATGACGTCGTTTTCCTGGCCCTGCTTGATCACCTCGTGCAGGGAGGCGCCGGAGTGCTTGAGTCGATTCTTGACCTCGGCCCGCTCCCGGCGAGCCGCGGCGGCCTTTTCGAGCGCGGCTGCGCGCTGTTCAGGGGTAAGGGGCGGAAGAGCCACGCCTACGTCACCTCGGATGTCGAACTGTCGGATACGGACCGGTGAGGAACCTAGTCGCCCCACACCTGGGGAGTTACGAGCAACACACTTACCCGTTCCCTCTGCTCGGAGACTAGCGGGCTAGTCCGCCAGAGTCAGCGAGAACAGCGGAAAAGTCCTGGTCAGCCTCCGTCAGGCCAGACATTTTGGACATAATGCCCTCGATTTGAGGATGTATCCATGCTCAAGCCGGCAGGATGCCGCACAGCCGGGCCCGCGGCCGGGGCTCAGACCCCGGCGACGGCCGCCCGGATCTGCGCCGCGAACCGCTCGGCCGCCCCGCGCAGCGCGCTGACGTCGGGACCGTGACGAAGGACACCCCGGCTGACGTTCGGCACGACGTTGCGCACCGCCGCGCCGAACACGCCGGGCAGGTCCGCGGGCGTCGCGCCCTGGGCGCCGATGCCGGGCGCGAGCAGCGGGCCGCCCATGTCCAGGTCGTAGGAGGACAGGTCGCCGAGCGTGGCGCCGACCACCGCGCCGAAGGAGCCGAGCGGCTCCTCGCCCGCGTTCTCGGCCGCCAGGTGGGCCAGCATGGCCGCGCCGACGGTCCGGCCGTCCGCGCGCACCGCGTGCTGCACCTCGCCGCCCTCCGGGTTCGAGGTCAGCGCCAGCACGAACAGCCCGGCACCGCTCTGCCGGGCCAGCGCCACGGCCGGGGCGAGCGCGCCGTAGCCGAGGTACGGCGAGACGGTCAGCGCGTCGGAGAACAGCGGGGCGTCCGGGTGCAGGAACGCCTCGGCATAGGCGGCCATGGTGGAGCCGATGTCGCCGCGCTTGGCGTCCATCACCACCAGGGCGCCGGCCGCGCGCGCCTCCTGGACCGACTTCTCCAGGACGGCGAGGCCGCGCGAGCCGAACCGCTCGAAGAAGGCGCTCTGCGGCTTCAGCACGGCCACCCGGCCGGCCAGCGCCTCCACCACCGTGCGGCTGAACCGCTCCAGACCGGCCACGTCGTCCGCCAGGCCCCATTCGGCGAGCAGCGAGGCGTGCGGGTCGATGCCGACGCACAGCGGGCCGCGCTCGTCCATGGCGCGGCGCAGCCGGGCGCCGAACGGCTCCAACGGGCTCATGCGGGCTTCCTCACGTCGGCGCCGACCGCGTCGGCGAGGGTGGCGTACGGGCTGGTGCGCAGCCGGGCGGCGAGGCCCTTGTGCAGGGACCGGCACCAGAAGGGGCCCTCGTAGATGAAGGCGCTGTAGCCCTGGACCAGGGTCGCACCGGCCAGGATGCGCTGCCAGGCGTCCTCGGCGCTCTCCACGCCGCCGACGCCCACCAGGGTGAGCCGGTCGCCCACGCGCGCGTACAGACGGCGCAGGACCTCCAGGGAGCGCTCCTTGAGCGGCGCCCCGGACAGCCCGCCGGTCTCCCGCACCAGCGCGGGCGCGGAGCGCAGGCCGAGGCTCTCGCGGGCGATGGTGGTGTTGGTGGCGATGATGCCGTCCAGGCCCAGTTCCACGGCCAGGTCGGCGACCGCGTCGATGTCCTCGTCGGCGAGGTCGGGGGCGATCTTCACCAGCAGCGGCACCCGCCGGCCGGTCACCGCGCGGTCGGCGGCCTCGCGCACGGCGGTCAGCAGCGGGCGCAGGTGGTCCACCGCCTGGAGGTCGCGCAGGCCGGGCGTGTTGGGCGAGGAGACGTTGACGACCAGGTAGTCCGCGTACGGCGCGAGCCGCTCGGCCGACTTCACGTAGTCGGCGACGGCCTCCGCCTCGGGGACGGCCTTGGTCTTGCCGATGTTGACGCCGACGACGGTCCTGAAGACCGGCTCACGGGCGGCCAGGCGGGCGGCGACGGCCAGCGAGCCGTCGTTGTTGAAGCCCATGCGGTTGATCAGCGCCCGGTCCGCCACCAGGCGGAACAGCCGCTTCTTGGGGTTGCCGGGCTGCGGCTCCCCGGTCACCGTGCCGATCTCGACGTGGTCGAAGCCCAGCATCGACATGCCGTCGATGGCGACGGCGTTCTTGTCGAAGCCGGCGGCGAGCCCGAACGGGCCGTGCATCCGCAGCCCGAACGCCTCGGTGCGCAGTTCCTTGTGGCGGGGCGCCAGGGCGGCCGCGGCGAAGGTGCGCAGGCCGGGCACGCGGACGGCCAGACGGATCCAGCGGAAGGCCAGGTGGTGGGCCTGCTCGGGGTCCATGCGGCGGAAGACGAGGTTGAAGAAGATCTTGTACATGGTGTCCTCGTGAAGAGGGGGACACCGTTTCCGGTGTCCCCCTCGGGGCGGGCTGCTAGTCGCGGGCCGCGGTCAGGTGTTCCGCGTGTTCCTGGAGCGAGCGGACGCCCACGTCGCCGCGGTTGAGGGCGTCGATGCCCTGGACGGCCGCGGCGAGCGCCTGGACGGTCGTCAGGCACGGCACCGAGCGGGCGACGGCCGCGGTACGGATGTCGTAGCCGTCGAGGCGGCCGCCGGTGCCGTACGGGGTGTTGACGATGAGGTCGACCTCGCCGTCGTGGATGAGCTGGACGATCGTCCGCTCGCCGTTCGGGCCGGTGCCCTCGGACTGCTTGCGCACCACGGTGGCGTTGATGCCGTTGCGCTTGAGGACCTCGGCGGTGCCGGAGGTGGCGAGCAGCTCGAAGCCGTGGGCGACCAGCTCGCGCGCCGGGAAGATCATCGAGCGCTTGTCGCGGTTGGCGACCGAGATGAACGCGCGGCCCTTGGTGGGCAGCGGCCCGTAGGCGCCCGCCTGCGACTTGGCGTACGCCGTGCCGAAGACGGAGTCGATGCCCATGACCTCGCCGGTGGAGCGCATCTCCGGGCCGAGGACGGTGTCCACGCCGCGGCCCTGGATGTCGCGGAAGCGCGACCACGGCAGGACGGCCTCCTTGACCGAGATCGGCGCGTCCAGCGGCAGCTCGCCGCCGTCGCCCGTCTTCGGCAGCAGGCCCTCGGCGCGCAGCTCGGCGATGGTCGTGCCCAGCGAGATCCGGGCGGCGGCCTTGGCCAGCGGCACGGCGGTCGCCTTGGAGGTGAAGGGGACCGTGCGCGAGGCGCGCGGGTTGGCCTCCAGGACGTAGAGGATGTCGCCGGCCATCGCGAACTGGATGTTGATCAGGCCGCGCACGCCGACGCCCTTGGCGATGGCCTCGGTGGAGGCGCGCAGGCGCTTGATGTCGAAGCCGCCGAGGGTGATCGGGGGCAGCGCGCACGCCGAGTCGCCGGAGTGGATGCCGGCCTCCTCGATGTGCTCCATCACACCGCCGAGGTACAGCTCCTCGCCGTCGTAGAGCGCGTCGACGTCGATCTCGATGGCGTCGTCCAGGAAGCGGTCGACGAGGACCGGCCGGGAGGGGCTGATCTCGGTGGACTCGGCGATGTAGGAGGCGAGGCGGGTCTCGTCGTAGACGATCTCCATGCCACGGCCGCCGAGCACGTACGAGGGCCGGACCAGGACCGGGTAGCCGATCTCGTCGGCGATGACCTTGGCCTCCTGGAAGGTGGTGGCCGTGCCGTGCTTGGGGGCCGGCAGGCCCGCCTCGGCGAGGACGCGGCCGAAGGCGCCGCGGTCCTCGGCCGCGTGGATGGCCTCCGGAGGGGTGCCGACGATCGGCACGCCGTTGTCCTTCAGGGCCTGCGCGAGGCCCAGCGGGGTCTGGCCGCCGAGCTGGACGACGACGCCCGCGACCGGGCCGGCCTGCTGCTCCGCGTGGACGATCTCCAGCACGTCCTCCAGCGTCAGCGGCTCGAAGTACAGGCGGTCGGAGGTGTCGTAGTCCGTGGAGACGGTCTCCGGGTTGCAGTTGACCATCACGGTCTCGTACCCGGCGTCGGCCAGCGCGAAGGAGGCGTGGACGCAGGAGTAGTCGAACTCGATGCCCTGGCCGATGCGGTTCGGGCCGGAGCCCAGGATGATGACGGCCGGCTTCTCGCGCGGCGCGACCTCGGTCTCCTCGTCGTAGGAGGAGTAGAAGTACGGCGTCTTCGCGGCGAACTCGGCGGCGCAGGTGTCGACCGTCTTGTAGACCGGGCGGATGCCGAGGGCGTGCCGGACCTCGCGGACGACGTCCTCGCGCAGGCCGCGGATCTCGCCGATCTGCTGGTCGGAGAAGCCGTGCCGCTTGGCCTCGTCGATCAGGCCGGCGGTCAGCTCGGGCGCCTCGGCCAGCTCGTCCGCGATCTCCTTGATCAGGAAGAGCTGGTCCACGAACCAGGGGTCGATCCTCGTGTAGGCGAAGACCTCCTCGGGCGTGGCACCGGCGCGGATGGCCCGCATGACGGTGTTGATCCGGCCGTCGGTGGGGCGGCGGGACTCCTCCAGCAGGGTGTCCTTGTCGCCCGGGTCGCCGACGAAGGTGAACTGGCTGCCCTTCTTCTCCAGGGAGCGCAGCGCCTTCTGGAAGGCCTCGGGGAAGTTGCGGCCGATGGCCATGGCCTCGCCGACCGACTTCATGGTGGTGGTCAGCGAGGAGTCGGCCTGCGGGAACTTCTCGAAGGCGAACCGCGGGGCCTTGACGACCACGTAGTCCAGGGTCGGCTCGAAGGAGGCCGGGGTCTCGGCGGTGATGTCGTTCGGGATCTCGTCCAGCGTGTAGCCGACGGCCAGCTTGGCGGCGATCTTGGCGATCGGGAAGCCGGTCGCCTTGGAGGCCAGCGCGGAGGAACGCGACACGCGCGGGTTCATCTCGATGACGATGACCCGGCCGTCCTCGGGGTCGACCGCGAACTGGATGTTGCAGCCGCCGGTGTCGACGCCGACCTCGCGGATGACGGCGATGCCGACGTCCCGCAGGATCTGGTACTCGCGGTCGGTCAGGGTCATCGCGGGCGCGACGGTGATGGAGTCGCCGGTGTGCACGCCCATCGGGTCGAAGTTCTCGATGGAGCAGACGACCACGACGTTGTCGTTCTTGTCGCGCATCAGCTCCAGCTCGTACTCCTTCCAGCCGAGGATGGACTCCTCCAGGAGCACCTCGGTGGTCGGGGAGAGCGTGAGGCCCTGGCCGGCGATGCGGCGCAGCTCCTCCTCGTCGTGCGCGAAGCCGGAGCCGGCGCCGCCCATGGTGAAGGACGGGCGGACGACCACCGGGTAGCCGCCGAGGGTCTCGACGCCCTGGAGGACGTCGTCCATGGAGTGGCAGATGACCGAGCGGGCGGACTCGCCGTGCCCGATCTTCTTGCGGACCTCCTCCACGACCGCCTTGAACTGGTCGCGGTCCTCGCCCTTGTGGATGGCCTCGGGCTTGGCGCCGATCAGCTCCACGCCGTACTTGGCGAGGACGCCGTTGTCGTGCAGCGAGATCGCGGTGTTCAGGGCCGTCTGGCCGCCCAGGGTGGGCAGCAGGGCGTCCGGGCGCTCCTTGGCGATGATCTTCTCGACGAACTCGGGCGTGATCGGCTCGACGTAGGTGGCGTCGGCGATCTCCGGGTCGGTCATGATCGTCGCCGGGTTGGAGTTGACCAGGACCACGCGCAGGCCCTCGGCCTTGAGCACGCGGCAGGCCTGGGTGCCGGAGTAGTCGAACTCGGCGGCCTGGCCGATGACGATCGGGCCGGAGCCGATGACCAGGACGGACTGGATATCGGTGCGCTTAGGCACGCTGGCCCTCCATCAGGGAAACGAAGCGGTCGAACAGGTAGGCGGCGTCGTGCGGACCGGCTGCCGCTTCGGGGTGGTACTGGACGGAGAAGGCGGGCTGGTCGAGCAGCTGGAGCCCCTCCACGACGTCGTCGTTCAGGCAGACGTGCGAGACCTCGGCGCGGCCGAACCTCGTCTCGCTGACCTGGTCGAGCGGCGCGTCCACGGCGAAGCCGTGGTTGTGCGCGGTGACCTCGACCTTGCCGGTCGTACGGTCCTGGACCGGCTGGTTGATGCCGCGGTGGCCGTACTTCAGCTTGTAGGTGCCGAAGCCGAGGGCGCGGCCGAGGATCTGGTTGCCGAAGCAGATGCCGAACAGCGGGGTCCGGCGCTCCAGGACGGCGGTCATCAGCGCGACCGGGCCGTCGGCGGTGGCCGGGTCGCCGGGGCCGTTGGAGAAGAAGACGCCGTCCGGCTCGACGGCGTAGACGTCGTCGGGGGTGGCGGTGGCGGGCAGGACGTGCACCTCGATGCCGCGCTCGGCCATGCGGTGCGGGGTCATGCCCTTGATGCCGAGGTCGACGGCGGCGACGGTGAACCGCTTCTCGCCGACCGCCGGGACGACGTACGCCTCCTTGGTGGCGACCTCCTCGTACAGGCTCGCGCCCTTCATCTGCGGCTGGGCCTGCACGCGCGCCAGCAGCTCGCTGTCCGGGGCGAGGTCCGTGCCGGAGAAGACGCCGGCCCGCATCGAGCCGCGCTCGCGCAGGTGGCGGGTGAGGGCGCGGGTGTCGATGCCGGAGATGCCGACCACGCCCTGGCGCTCCAGCTCGTCGTCCAGGGAGCGCGTGGCGCGCCAGTTGGACGGCACCCGCGAGGGGTCGCGCACGACGTAACCGGAGACCCAGATGCGGCCCGACTCGTCGTCCTCGTCGTTCCAGCCGGTGTTGCCGATCTGGGGAGCGGTCGCGACGACGATCTGCCGGTCGTACGACGGGTCGGTGAGGGTCTCCTGGTAGCCGGTCATGCCGGTGGAGAACACGGCCTCGCCGAAGGTCTCCCCCACGGCCCCGTAGGCGCGGCCGCGGAAGATGCGGCCGTCCTCCAGGACGAGTACGGCGGGAACCCTGGCGGCTCCCCTGGTGGAGGTCGTCATCGTGCGCCTTCCGTGTCGTTGGTCATCTTGTTCAGGGTGTCGGCCCACTCGGCGTGCTCGGCCGAGCGGTCCGAGCGGAATCCGGAGTCGATCAGTCTGTCGCCGTGCTGCCAGGTCACCACCAGCAGTCCGCCCTCGGTGAGGACCTTGCCGGCGATGCCCTTGTCCAGGCGGGCGCCGCGCAGGGCGGCCACGGGGACGAAGAAGTCGGTGGCGCCGGGGCGCTCGACCTCCAGGCCCGCGTCGGTCAGGGTCAGCTCGGCCCGGCTGCGGGTGCCGAGCCCGTGGGCCACGATGCGGTCCAGCCACTGCCCGGCGGTGGTGGAGCCGTGGTAGCGGCCGCTCATGCTCAGTCTGGCCGGGCCGGTCTCCCGGGGCGCGCCGGGCAGGGCCGGCAGGTCGCCCTGGAGGGTGCCGCGCCACTTCCAGCCCTCGCGCATCAGCCAGTAGAGGAGCGCGATGAACAGGAGCAGCCCGACGAGCCAGCCGATCCGGGCCCCCCAGTCGGTGACCTCGGCCGACTTCTTCGCCTCGGCCAGCAGGATTACAGGTGTCACGTGAGCTTCCCGTCGACGAGCGTGGCCTTGCCCCGCAGCCAGGTGTGCGTCACACGGCCCGGCAGCTCACGTCCCTCGTACGGGGTGTTGCGGCTGCGCGAGGCGAAGCCCGCGGGGTCCACCGGACCACGGTATGCCGTGTCGACCAGGGTGAGGTTGGCGGGCTCACCAGCCGAGACGGGGCGGCCGTGGCCGGTGGCCCGGCCGATCCGCGCCGGCTTGACGGACATGCGGTCGGCCACACCGGCCCAGTCCAGCAGGCCCGTGTCGACCATGGTCTCCTGGACCACCGACAGCGCGGTCTCCAGGCCGACCATGCCCATGGCGGCGGCGGCCCACTCGCAGTCCTTGTCCTCGTGCGGGTGCGGGGCGTGGTCGGTGGCGACGATGTCGATCGTGCCGTCGGCGAGCGCCTCGCGCAGGGCCAGCACGTCGCGCTCGGTGCGCAGCGGCGGGTTGACCTTGTAGACGGGGTTGTAGGTGCGCACCAGCTCGTCGGTGAGGAGCAGGTGGTGCGGGGTGACCTCGGCGGTGACCTGGATGCCGCGGGACTTGGCCCAACGGACGATCTCGACGCTGCCGGCGGTCGAGAGGTGGCAGATGTGGACGCGGGAGCCGACGTGCTCGGCGAGCAGCACGTCCCGGGCGATGACCGACTCCTCGGCGACGGCGGGCCAGCCGCCCAGGCCCAGCTCGGCGGAGACGACGCCCTCGTTCATCTGGGCGCCCTCGGTCAGCCGCGGCTCCTGCGCGTGCTGGGCGACGACCCCGTCGAAGGCCTTCACGTACTCCAGGGCGCGGCGCATGATCACCGCGTCGTCCACGCACTTGCCGTCGTCGGAGAAGACGGTGACGCCGGCCGCGGACTCGTGCATGGCGCCCAGCTCGGCCAGCTTGCGGCCCTCCAGGCCGACGGTGACGGCGCCGATGGGACGCACGTCGCAGTAGCCGTGCTCCTTGCCCAGCCGCCAGACCTGCTCGACCACGCCGGCGGTGTCGGCGACGGGGAAGGTGTTGGCCATGGCGAACACGGCCGTGAAGCCGCCGCTCGCCGCCGCGCGGGTGCCGGTCAGCACGGTCTCGGAGTCCTCGCGGCCCGGCTCGCGCAGATGGGTGTGCAGGTCGACCAGGCCCGGCAGCAGCACCTTGCCGCCGGCCTCGACCACCTCCGCGCCCTCGGCGGACAGCCCCGCGCCGACCTCGGCGATGGTCTCGCCGTCGATCAGCACGTCCTGCGGCTCGCCGCCGAGCACCTTCGCACCACGGATCAGGATCTTGCTCATGGTCTTACTTCTCCTCGGTACGAGAGTGGGTGACGGCGGGCTCGTTGCCACCGAGCAGCAGGTACAGCACGGCCATCCGGATGGAGACGCCGTTGGCGACCTGCTCGACGGCGGTGCAGCGGCCGGAGTCGGCGACCTCGGCGGTGATCTCCATACCGCGCACCATCGGGCCGGGGTGCATCACGACGGCGTGCCCGGGCAGCCGCGCCATGCGGTCGCCGTCCAGGCCGTAGCGGCGCGCGTACTCGCGCTCGGTGGGGAAGAAGGCCGCGTTCATGCGCTCGCGCTGCACGCGGAGCATCATCACGGCGTCGCACTTGGGCAGGGCGCTGTCGAGGTCGTACGACACCGCGCACGGCCAGCTCTCGACGCCGACCGGCACCAAGGTGGGCGGGGCGACCAGGGTGACCTCGGCGCCGAGGGTGTGCAGCAGGTCGACGTTGGAGCGGGCGACCCGGCTGTGCAGGACATCGCCGACGATGGTGATCCGCTTGCCGGACAGGTCCTGGCCGAGCCCGGCGTCCCGGCCGATCAGCCGGCGGCGCACGGTGAAGGCGTCCAGCAGGGCCTGGGTGGGGTGCTGGTGGGTGCCGTCGCCGGCGTTGATGACGGCCGCGTCGATCCAGCCGGAGTTGGCGAGCCGGTACGGGGCCCCGGAGGCGCCGTGCCGGATGACCACGGCGTCGACGCCCATGGCCTCCAGGGTCTGGGCGGTGTCCTTCAGGGACTCGCCCTTGGACACCGACGAGCCCTTGGCGGAGAAGTTGATGACGTCCGCGGACAGCCGCTTCTCGGCGGCCTCGAAGGAGATGCGGGTGCGCGTGGAGTCCTCGAAGAAGAGGTTGACGATCGTCCGGCCGCGCAGGGTCGGCAGCTTCTTGATCGGCCGGTCCGCGACCCGGGCCATCTCCTCGGCGGTGTCGAGGATCAGGACGGCGTCGTCGCGGGTGAGGTCGGCGGCCGAGATGAGATGACGCTGCATCTGACAGGCTCCGTAAGGCAGTTCATTCGGGAGATTTCGGGCAGGCAGGCGCAGGCCGTGACACGCGGGGGCGTGCCGTGCGCCCGGCGTGCTACTGAGCGGCCGGCTTCACACCGAGCAGCACGGTGTCGCGACCGTCCTCCTCGGCGAGCTGGACCTTGACCGTCTCCCGCAGCGACGTGGGGAGGTTCTTGCCGACGTAGTCGGCGCGGATGGGCAGTTCGCGGTGGCCGCGGTCGACCAGCACGGCGAGCTGCACCGCGCGCGGGCGGCCGATGTCGTTCAGGGCGTCCAGGGCGGCGCGGATGGTGCGGCCGGAGAAGAGCACGTCGTCGACGAGGACGACCAGCTTGCCGTCGATGCCGTCACCGGGGATCTCCGTGCGGGCCAGCGCACGCGGCGGGTGCATGCGCAGGTCGTCGCGGTACATGGTGATGTCGAGCGAGCCGACCGGAACGGTGCGGTCGGTGATCTGCGCCAGCTTGTCGGCGAGCCGCCGGGCGAGGAAGACGCCCCGGGTCGGAATGCCGAGGAGCACCACGTCGTCGGCGCCCTTGGCGCGTTCGACGATCTCGTGGGCGATGCGGGTCAGCACCCGCGCGATGTCGGGGCCTTCGAGTACGGGCCGCGCGTCGGTCGCGTGCGGATGTGCGGGCGTGTCGTGCGTGTCCATACGAAACGGACCTCCTTCTCCGCCTCACGGGACGGACCTTAAAGGACGTCGTAATTGCGCCATCCACCGTAGCAGGTCATCCGGCGTCCTCTTGTCACCCGCTTGGCGTAACGGGCGGCCACCGGCGCGGAAGAGTCGGTGTGGACCATTCGGCTTGACGCAGGAGAGTCACGCTGCGTAACCTCACAGTGAGTTACCAGCCGCGGCGGGAAAACAGCCGGCCGCGTCGACACAGTGTCCGGGGAGCCATATGTCCAGCGAATACGCCAAACAGCTCGGGGCCAAGCTCCGGGCCATCCGCACCCAGCAGGGCCTTTCCCTCCACGGTGTCGAGGAGAAGTCCCAGGGTCGCTGGAAGGCCGTGGTGGTCGGTTCGTACGAGCGCGGCGACCGTGCCGTGACCGTTCAGCGGCTGGCCGAGCTGGCCGATTTCTATGGCGTTCCGGTGCAGGAACTCCTGCCGGGCACCACGCCGGGCGGCGCCGCCGAGCCGCCGCCGAAGCTGGTCCTGGACCTGGAGCGGCTGGCCACGGTGCCGGCCGAGAAGGCGGGCCCCCTCCAGCGCTACGCGGCGACGATCCAGTCGCAGCGCGGTGACTACAACGGCAAGGTGCTCTCGATCCGCCAGGACGACCTGCGCACACTCGCCGTGATCTACGACCAGTCTCCCTCGGTCCTCACCGAGCAGCTGATCAGCTGGGGCGTGCTGGACGCGGACGCGCGCCGCGCGGTCGCCACGCACGAAGAGGCGTAGCCGCTCCCACGAATTCAGCAGAAACGTGCCGCCGGGGTGGCTGGAACTTAACGGTTCCGGCCGCCCCGGCGGCTTTCTGCGGCCGTACGGGCACCTCCCCGGGCACCCGGCCTTGCCGCCCCGCGAAGGGACGGCACGGCGCGCCAGGGGGCCGCACGGTGTATGCCCAGAAGCGCGGGAAATGGGCCGCACGGTACGCCCGACGGGCCGGGGTATGCCGAAGGGGCGCCGGGAACCGAGCCGGCCGACGACGCTCGGGTCGTCCCTGGCCGGCCGTGGTCCCACGGCGCCCCTTCTCGCCGGCGCGGGCTAGGCGCGCCGCAGCGTCGGCTTGAGCTCCTTCAGCCGGCCCAGCAGGCCGTTGACGAACGACGGCGACTCGTCCGTCGAGAACTCCTTCGCCAGCTGCACCATCTCGTCCAGGACGACGGCGTCCGGGGTCTCGTCGACCCAGATCAGCTCGTACGCGCCCAGCCGCAGGATGTTGCGGTCGACGACCGGCATACGGTCCAGCGTCCACCCCACCGCGTACTGCGAGATCAGCTCGTCGATCCGCCGCGCGTGCTCGGCGTAGCCCTCGACCAGCTGCATCGTGTACTCGCTGACCGGCGGCTGCCGGGTGTCGGACCGGGAGAGCCGGACCCAGTCCGCGAGGACGGTCAGGACGTCGGCGTCGCGCTGGTCGCCCTCGAAGAGGATCTGGAAGGCGCGCTTGCGGGCCGTGTTGCGGGCAGCCACGGTTAGCTGTTCACCCGGCCGAGGTAGTCGCTGGTGCGGGTGTCGACCTTGATCTTCTCACCGGTGGTGATGAAGAGCGGGACCTGGATCTGGTGGCCGGTCTCCAGGGTGGCGGGCTTGGTGCCACCGGTGGAGCGGTCGCCCTGGACGCCCGGCTCGGTCTCGGCCACGGTCAGCTCGACGGCGGCCGGCAGCTCGACGAAGAGCACCTCGCCCTCGTGCTGGGCGACCGTGGCGGTGAAGCCCTCGATCAGGAAGTTGGCGGCGTCGCCGACGGCCTTGCGGTCGACCATCAGCTGGTCGTAGGTCTCCATGTCCATGAAGACGAAGTAGTCGCCGTCCATGTACGAGAACTGCATGTCGCGCTTGTCGACAGTGGCCGTCTCGACCTTGACGCCGGCGTTGAAGGTCTTGTCGACGACCTTGCCGGAGAGCACGTTCTTGAGCTTGGTGCGCACGAAGGCCGGGCCCTTGCCGGGCTTGACGTGCTGGAACTCGACGACGGACCAGAGCTGGCCGCCTTCCAGCTTGAGCACCAGGCCGTTCTTGAGGTCGTTCGTGGAAGCCACGGTTGCGGAATCTCCTGGACTGACGTACGACCCCGGGACACGCGCTACAGCGCGAGCAGCTCCTTGGTCGTGATGGTGAGTAGCTCGGGTCCGCCGTCCGCCTCGGGGCGTACGACGAGCGTGTCATCGATCCGGACACCGCCCCGTCCCGGGAGGTGGACCCCCGGTTCGACGGTGACCGGCACGCAAGCGTCCAGTTTACCCATGGCCGCGGGACCCAACTGCGGGTCCTCGTCGATTTCGAGTCCGACGCCGTGTCCGGTCAGCGGTGGCAGGGCTTCCGCATAGCCCGCCGAGTCCAGCACCTGCCGGGCCGCGCGGTCCACGTCACGGCAGGCGGCACCGGGGGCGAGGGACTCCCGGCCGGCGCGCTGGGCGGCGAAGACGAGGTCGTACAGCTCGATCTGCCAGTCGGCCGGCGAGGTGCCGATGACGAAGGTGCGGCCGATCTCGCAGCGGTAGCCGCGGTAGGTCGCGCCGAGGCAGACGGAGAGGAAGTCACCCTCCTCCACGCGCCGGTCCGTGGGGCGGTGGCCGCGCCGGCCGGCGTGCGGTCCGGTGGCCACGGAGGTGGGGAAGGCCGGGCCGTCGGCGCCGTGGTCGACCAGGCGCCGCTCCAGCTCCAGCGCGAGGTGCCGCTCGGTGCGGCCGACCAGGATGGATTCCAGCAGCTCGCCGAGGGCCTGGTCGGCGATCTCGGCGCCGATGCGCAGACAGGAGATCTCCTCCTCGTCCTTGACCACCCTCAGCTGCTCGACGGCCCCGCCGACGTCGGTGAGCCGGAGTCCGGGGGCGACGGAGGCGAGGGCGCGGTGACGGGCCACGGTGAGGTGGTGCTCCTCGACCGCCAGGGAGTCGGCGCCCTGGGCCACGGCCAGGCCGGCCGCGGCCACCGCCGTGTCGCCGCCGTTGGCCGGCAGGACGTGCAGGCGCACGCTCTCGTCCGGTCTGCCCTCGTGGGGGCGGTCGTCCGGCGGCCCCGCGCACACCAGGAGGTCTTCCCGCCTGCCGAGCAGCAGGACGGCGTCGCGCGGGGCGGCGGCGGCGAGATAGCGGACGTTGGCCGGACGGGTGACGAGCGCTGCCGCGGTGCCGGCCGCGGTGACATGGTCCCTCAGCCGGGATCGGCGGTTCGCGTACACCTCTGACATGAGACGAGCGTAGGAGTTTTGTCCGGATTGTGCCGATTTTTGGGGGCCGAGTGGGGCTGCGGGGCAGGTGGGGGGCGGTGCCGTGCGCCGGCCGGGTGCGGGGCCGTGGGGGTGTGCCGCCAGTCGGTGGCGGTGTGCCGCTCGCTCACCAGCTCGGCGGGCTGGCTATCGCCCGCGCCAGGACCTCGTCCAGGACGCGGGCCGTCCCGGGGACGTCCAGCTGGGAGTTGTCGATGATCGGCAGGCCCGAGCCGTACCAGCCGGCCATGCGGCCGTGGATGCGGGCCACCTCCTCGTCGGTGAGGCGGCGGTTGCCGGTGCGCTCCGCGTTGCGCTCCAGGACGATGTCCAGGCCCGGCAGCAGGACCACCGGGAGCAGCCCGGGGCCGACGTGCCGCTTCCAGCCGCCGAGGCCGACGACCGGGCGGTCCGGGAAGACGGCGTCGTCCAGGATGCAGGAGATGCCGTTGGCCAGGAAGTTCCGGGCGGCGAAGCCGCAGGTGCGGCGGGCCAGGCGGTACTGGGCCTCGGAGTTCTCGTTCCAGCCGGACTGGGGGTCGGCGAAGCCGGAGCGCACCCATTCGCGCACGTCGTCCAGGCTGATGTGGGCCGTGGGCACCCGGCGGTGGTCCGCCCAGTACTTGGCGACGCTGGTCTTGCCCGCGCCGGCCGGGCCGATGAGGAGGACGGCGAGGGTGGTGGCCGTGGGGTCGGCGACCGCGCCGGGCGGCGTCGCGGGGGCGCCGGCCGGGCCGCCGGGTGGCAGCGGCACGTGACCGGTGTTATCGGGAGCCGGCGGGGCCGGTATGTGCTGCCCGGGCAGCGGTCCGGCGGGAGCCGGAAGCTGCTGCGGAGCCGGAGGCACGGCACCCGGAGGGGCCGGGGGCACGGGACCGGGCGGGGCCGGAGGCACGGGACCGGGCGGGGCCGGAGGCACGGAGCCCGGTGGGACCGGGAGGCCCGGTGGCGGTGGAGGCACGGGCGCCGGGCCCGGGGAGGCTCCCGGGTGGTGTGCGGCCGCCGCCCAGCCGGCGTGCGGGCCCTGCCCCGGCTGGTGGGGCGGCGGCAGCGGAGACCCCACTGCGTGCTGCATCCGTTGCCACTCCGTCTCGTACAGGCGCTCTGCTGCCGGCGGCGGGGGCACGCCCGCGCCGCCTACCGAACGGTACCGTCCCCGGCCGTCGTTCGGTGAAACGGCCGGGGACGGCCCGAAGTGCCCGGCGCCGTACGGGACATCGCACGGAGGGGACGGAACGGACGGAGCGTACGGAGCGGGACCTACTGCCCGACCTCGCCGTAGGCGGCGAGCAGGACCGCCGGGTCCGGGCCCTCCAGGACGGTCGGCTTGGCCAGCCCGTCCAGGACGATGAAGCGCAGCAGGTCGCCGCGGGACTTCTTGTCGACCTTCATCGTCTCCAGCAGCTTGGGCCACTGGTCGTAGCGGTAGTGCAGCGGGAGCCCGACGGACTCCAGGATGCTGCGGTGCCGGTCGGCCGTCGCGTCGTCCAGCCGGCCCGCCAGCCGGCCCAGTTCGGCGGCGAAGTGCATGCCGACCGCGACCGCGGCCCCGTGCCGCCACTTGTAGCGCTCGTTCTTCTCGATCGCGTGGCCGAGCGTGTGGCCGTAGTTCAGCATCTCCCGCGGCCCGGACTCCTTCAGGTCCGCGGAGACGACCTCCGCCTTCACCCGGATCGAGCGCTCGATCAGCTCGGCCGTGTGCGGGCCGTCCGGGGTGCGGGCGGCCTGCGGGTCGGACTCGATCAGGTCCAGGATCACCGGGTCGGCGATGAACCCGGCCTTGATGACCTCGGCCAGTCCGGAGACGTAGTCGTGGACCGGCAGCGAGTCCAGCGCGGCCAGGTCGCACAGCACGCCGGCCGGCGGGTGGAAGGCGCCGACCAGGTTCTTGCCCTCCGCGGTGTTGATCCCGGTCTTGCCGCCGACCGCCGCGTCCACCATGGCCAGCACGGTGGTCGGGATCGCGATCCAGCGCACCCCGCGCAGCCAGGTGGCGGCGACGAAGCCGGCCAGGTCCGTGGTCGCGCCGCCGCCGACGCCGACGATGACGTCGGTCCGGGTGAAGCCGCACTGGCCCAGCGCCTTCCAGCAGTAGGCGGCGACCTCGGCGGTCTTGGCCTCCTCCGCGTTCGGCACCTGGACGGCGACGGCCTCGTAGCCCTGCCCGGCCAGGTCGGCGCGCAGCGCCTCACCGGTCTCGGCCAGCGCCTCCGGGTGGATCACCGCGACGCGCTTGGCCCGCCGCCCGATCAGTCCGCCGAGCTCGCCCAGCAGTTGCCGGCCCACGAGCACCTCGTACGCGTCCGTGCCCGCCGTGGCGCCCACCTGGATGCGGGTGACTGCCTCGCTCATCCTTGCTTCAACTCCAGTGCGTCCAGGACGCCGCGCAGGACCTCGTCGGGGCCGCGTCCGTCCGTCGCCACGACCGCGGTGGCGACCTCCTCGTACAGATGCCGGCGCGCCTCCATCAGCTCGCGCCACTGCTTGCGCGGGTTGACCGCGAGCAGCGGGCGCGCCACGTTCAGGCCGGTGCGCCGGACCGCCTCCTCGACGTCCATCGACAGGTACACCACCCGGTGTCCGGCCAGCAGCGCCCGGGTGTCCGGGTCCAGGACCGCGCCGCCGCCCAGCGACAGCACGCCCCGGTGTCCGGCGAGCGCCGCGCGCACCGCCGCCTTCTCCTTGGCGCGGAAGGCCGCCTCGCCCTCGTCGACGAAGATCTCGGCGATGGTCCGGCCCTCGGCGGCCTCGATGTCGTCGTCGGTGTCCCGGTAGGCGACGTCCAGGTGCGCGGCGAGGAGCCGGCCCACCGTGGACTTGCCCACGCCCATCGGGCCGACCAGGACGACCACGGGCACCCCGCCCACCTCGCTCACCTGATCGCCAGGCCGTCGAGGTACGAACGCACGTTGCGGCGGGTCTCCGGCACGCTGTCGCCGCCGAACTTCTCGGCCACCGCGTCCGCCAGCACCAGCGCCACCATGGCCTCGGCCACGATGCCGGCCGCCGGCACCGCGCACACGTCGGACCGCTGGTGGTGGGCCTGTGCCGGCTCACCGGTCACCACGTCCACCGTGCGCAGCGCCCGCGGCACCGTCGCGATCGGCTTCATCGCCGCCCGCACCCGCAGCAGCTCGCCCGTGCTCAGTCCGCCCTCGGTGCCGCCGGCCCGGCCGGTGGCCCGCTTGATGCCCTCGGGCGTGGTCAGGATCTCGTCGTGCGCCTGGGAGCCGGGCACCCGGGCCAGGTCGAAGCCGTCGCCGACCTCGACGCCCTTGATCGCCTGGATGCCCATCAGCGCGGCGGCCAGCCGGGCGTCCAGCCGGCGGTCCCAGTGCACGTGGGAACCGAGGCCCACCGGGACGCCGTAGGCCAGCACCTCGACCACGCCGCCGAGCGTGTCGCCGTCCTTGTGGGCCTGGTCGATCTCCGCGACCATCGCCTTGGAGGCGTCGGCGTCCAGGCAGCGCACCGGGTCCGCGTCCAGCTTCGCCACGTCGGCCGGGGTCGGGTAGACGCCGTAGGGCGCCTTGGCCGAGGCCAGCTCCACCACGTGGGAGACGATCTCGATGCCGGCCGTCTCCTTCAGGTAGGAGCGGGCCACCGCGCCCAGCGCCACCCGTGCGGCGGTCTCCCGGGCGGAGGCGCGCTCCAGGATCGGGCGGGCCTCGTCGAAGCCGTACTTCTGCATGCCCGCCAGGTCCGCGTGTCCGGGCCGCGGCCGGGTCAGCGGCGCGTTGCGCGCCAGCTCGGCCAGCACCGCCGGGTCCACCGGGTCGGCGGACATGACCTGCTCCCACTTCGGCCACTCGGTGTTGCCCACCATGACCGCCACCGGCGAGCCGAGGGTCAGACCGTGCCGGACACCGCCGAGGAAGGTCACCTCGTCCCGCTCGAACTTCATCCGCGCACCGCGCCCATAGCCGAGCCGCCGCCGCGCCAGGTGATCCGCCACCATCTCCGTGGTGACCGGCACGCCGGCGGGAAGACCCTCCAGCGTCGCGACAAGTGCGGGACCATGGGATTCCCCGGCGGTCAGCCAACGCAGCCTGCTCAACGATGCTCCTCAGTGCTCGCGCCCGGTACTGCCCGGCGTACGCACGTCTGGCGCACGGCGACGGCGCCACCGGGTGCGCGACCCCGGTACGCCACCTCCGATCCTCCCACGTCCGGCGCCGGGATCCGGCCGCCGGTCCAGCAGGCGGACGCGGGCGGGAGCGTCAGCGGGCCGCGAGCGCCCGTTCGCCGGCGTGCCGCATCGCCTCCAGCGGGCCCGGGGTGTGCCCGGTCATCTGCTCGAACTGGAGCACGGCCTGGTGGACCAGCAGGTCGAGACCGCTGACCACCGCGCCGCCGTACATGGACCAGCGGGCCGCCAGCGCGGTGGGCCACGGGTCGTAGAGCACGTCGAAGAGGGTGGCGGGGCGTTCGGGCACGGCGGCGGCGAGGGCGTCGGTCGCGCCGGCGGGCGTGGTGGCGATCACCAGCGGGGCGCGCAGTGCCTCGGCGGCGTCGGCCCAGTCCGCCGTGCGGACCTCCACGTCGAGCCGCTCGCCCCACTGCCGCATCTCGGCGGCGCGGGCCTCGCCGCGGACGTAGGCGACGACCTCGCCGGTGCAGACCCGGGCCAGCGCGGCGAGCGCGGAGGAGGCGGTGGCGCCGGCGCCGAGGATGGCGGCGGAGCCGACCTCTTCGATGCCGTGCTCGCGCAGGGCGGCCACCATGCCCGGGATGTCGGTGTTGTCGCCGCGCCGGCGTCCGTCCTCGGTGAAGACGAGCGTGTTGACCGCGTCGACCGAGGCCGCGGTGTCGCTGATCTCGTCCAGCAGCGGGATGACGGCCCGCTTCAGCGGCATGGTCAGCGACAGGCCCGCCCACCCGGTCCCGAGCCCGTCGAGGAAGCCGGGCAGCGCCGCCTCGTCCACGTCGTAGCTGTCGTACGACCAGCCGGTGAGGCCGGCCGCCTCGTACGCGGCCCGGTGCAGCACCGGGGAGAGGGAGTGGGCGATCGGCGAACCGAGCACCGCGGCCCGGCGGCCGTCAGTTGCCCGCGTTGGCATTGAACTTGTCCTTCAGTTCCAGGAATTCGGCGTAGGTCTTGGCGAACTCGGTGTTGTTCGTGCCGTCGGTCGCCACGAAGTAGATCCAGCCCTCGTGCGTCGGGTTCAGCGTGGCCTTCAGCGCGTCCTCGCCGGGGTTGCCGATCGGGCCGGGCGGAAGCCCCTGGTGGCGGTAGGTGTTGTACGGGCTCGCGTTGCTGTTGATCTCCTTCTCGGAGATGTGGATGTTGCTCGTGCCCTTGAGGTAGTTGTAGGTCGAGTCGAACTGGAGCAGCCGGTTGGTCTCGGTGTTGGTGGGCTTGAGGCGGTTGTAGACCACCTCGGCCATCTTGCGGAAGTCCTCGTGCGTCTTGCCCTCCGCCTGGACCAGGCTGGCGACCGTGACCAGCTCGAACGCGTTCTCCACGCCGAGTTCCCGGGCCTTGTCGTCCAGGCCGTAGGCGGCGTACTTCTGCTTGGCCTGGGTGACCATCTGGCGCAGGACCGCCTCGGGCTTCATGCCCTTGGCCGCCGGATAGGTGCCGGGGAAGAGGAAGCCCTCCAGCGGGTCCATGAGGTCGCCGGTGTTCTTCGCCCAGGCGGGCAGGCCGAGCGCCTTGTACTGCTTGCGGGCGATCGTCTTGGTGCTGCCCTTGGGCAGTTCGAGCTGCTTGTCGACGGCCGCGTAGACGCCCGAGTTGCGTTCGCCCGGCGTGACGATCACGTTGTTCTGGCTGCGCGGGTCCATCATCAGCTTGACGGCGCTGGCGGCGGACATCTCCTTCTTCAGGAGGTAGGCGCCGGCCTGGATGCCGTCGCCGCCCGGGGTCTGGCCCTGGGCGTGGACGAACGCCTCGGCGCTCTTGACGACGCCGGCCTCCTTCAGACGGCGGCCGATCTCCCAGCCGCCCGCGCCCTTGGGGATCTCCACGGTCACCGTCCGGCTGATGCCGTCGCCCGCGTAGTCCGGGGCCGTGCCGAAACGATTTTGGTAGAACGTGTAGCCGAAATAGCCGACGCCGGCGAGGCCGCCGCCGAACACCAGGACGACCACCATGCAGGCGCAGCCGGTGCGCCGTTTCCTGTCCTTGTCCGGCTTGCGGCCCTTGCCGCGCCGCTCGCGGCGGCTCAGCGGGTATTCCTCGTCGTCCCCGCCGCCGCCCGCCACCGGGAGGGCCTGGTCCTCGTCGTCCGCGACCCCGGGCTCCGGGGCGGGCTCGGGGCGTCTGCGGCCGGGCGGCTCCGGCGGCGGGTAGGCGTCCTCGGTGCCGTAGAGGTCGGGCTGCTCCGCGCCGTAGGCCACGGGCTGCTGGCCGTACGGGTCGCCCGGGTCGGCGGCGTAGGGCACGTGGCCGTGGCTGCCGGTCGCGTCCCAGGCGCCCTGCTGGAACGGGTGCTGGCCCTGCCCGGCGAACTGCTCCTCGTACCGCGGCGGACCGTCGTGGTGGTGCTGCTCGCCGTACCCGGACTGCTGCTCGTGGCTCCAGTCGCCGTACGCGGGCGCCTGCGGATGCTGCTGCGGCCGGCCGCCGTAGGACTGCCGGCCGTCCTGGGCCTGCTGTCCGCTCCATCCGCCGTCCCCGTACAACGGGTCCTCCGGATGCCACGGTTCGGAGCCTGGGCCCCGGCCATACTCAGTCATCGATCCCCTAGAGCCGCGAGGCCGACGGGCACGCGTCCGGTGTACGGTCCGGTTCCCGCTCCGCCTCTTGCTGTGCCCCGGCTGTTCGAACACCGGCGCATCGCGCGGAACGTTACCGTATCGCGATCAGCCGACCGCTTCGACGCCCTCACCGGGCGCCTTGCCTGACACCCGTTCGGATTCCAGCGCCTGCTGCAGGATGACGACGGCCGCCGCCTGGTCGATGACCGCGCGGCCCTTCTTGGCCTTCACCCCCGAGGCGCGCAGTCCCTGACCGGCCGTGACGGTCGTCATCCGCTCGTCCAGCAGGCGCACCGGCACCGGCCGGATGCCCCCGGCCAGCTCCCGGGCGAAGGCGCGGACCTTGACGGCGGCCGGGCCCTCGCCCCCCTTGAGGGAGCGAGGGAGACCGACGACGACCTCGATCGGCTCATACTCCTCCACCAGTTGACGCAACCGGCGGTGGGCGGCGGGCACGTCCCGGCCGGGGACGGTCTCCACCGGGGTGGCGAGGATCCCGTCGGGGTCGCACGAGGCGACCCCGATCCGGGCGTCCCCGACGTCGATCGCGAGCCGGCGTCCTCTGCGCATCCGTCCGGCCGTCCCTACTTGGCGGTCTCGGCGACGAGCCGCTCGACGGCCTCGACGGCCTCGCCGACGGCGGCCGGGTTCTGGCCGCCGCCCTGGGCGACGTCCGGCTTGCCGCCACCGCCGCCGCCGAGGGTCTTGGCGGCGGCACGGACCAGGTCACCGGCCTTCAGACCGCGCTCACGCGCGGCGTCGTTGGTGGCGATGACCGTCAGCGGCTTGCCGTTGTTCACCGTGAACAGGGCGACCACGGCGGCGCGCCCGCCCTGGATGCGGCCGCGCACGTCGAGGACCAGCCTGCGCAGGTCGTCCGGGGTGGTGCCGTCCGGGACCCGGCCGGTGACCACGGCCACGCCCCGCACGTCCTTGGCGGACTCGGCGAGACCGGCGGCGGCCTGGAGCACCTTCTCGGCGCGGAACCGCTCGATCTCCTTCTCGGCGTCCTTCAGCTTGCCGAGCATGGCGGAGACCTTCTCGGGCAGCTCCTCCGGGCGGCCCTTGAGCAGCTCGGTCAGCTGGTTGACGACCGTGTGCTCACGGGCGAGGAAGTGGTAGGCGTCCACGCCGACCAGGGCCTCGATACGACGGACACCCGAGCCGATGGAGGACTCGCCGAGCAGCTTCACCAGACCGAGCTGGGCGGTGTTGTGCACGTGCGTGCCGCCGCACAGCTCCTTGGAGAAGTCGCCGATGGTGACCACGCGCACCCGCTCGCCGTACTTCTCGCCGAACTCGGCGATGGCGCCCTGCTTCTTGGCGTCGTCGATGCCCATGACCTCGGCGCGCACGTCGAGGTCTCGGGCCAGCACCTCGTTGATCTTCTGCTCGACGTCGGTCATCACGGCCGTCGGGACGGCGGCCGGGGAGCCGAAGTCGAAGCGGAAGCGGCCGGGCTGGTTCTCGGAACCGGCCTGGGCGGCCGTCGGGCCGAGGGCGTCGCGCAGCGCCTGGTGGGTGAGGTGGGTGGCCGAGTGGGCGCGGGCGATGGCGTGCCGGCGGCGGGAGTCGATCGCGGCGTGGGCCTTGGCACCGACGGTCACCTCGCCGACCTGGACGACGCCCTTGTGGACGTACACGCCCGGGACCGGCTTCTGGCAGTCGCGGACCTCGATGACGGCACCGGAGTCGACCCTGATCCGGCCGGTGTCGCCGATCTGGCCGCCGCCCTCGGCGTAGAACGGGGTGCGGTCCAGGACGACCTCGACCTCGTCGCCCTCGGTGGCGGCCGGCGAGGAGACGCCGTCGACCAGGATGCCGACGATCGTGGACTCGCCCTCGGTGTCGGTGTAGCCGATGAAGTCGGTGGCGCCGGCGTTGTCGGCGATCTCCCGGTAGGCGCCCATGTCGGCGTGGCCGGTCTTCTTGGCCTGGGCGTCGGCCTTGGCGCGCTCCCGCTGCTCCTTCATCAGGCGGCGGAAGCCCTCCTCGTCCACGGACAGGCCCTGCTCGGCGGCCATCTCCAGGGTGAGGTCGATCGGGAAGCCCCAGGTGTCGTGGAGCAGGAACGCCTTGTCGCCGGCGAGCACCGAGCCGCCGGCGGCCTTGGTCTCGGTGACGGCGGTGTCGAGGATGTTGGTGCCGGCCTTCAGCGTCTTGAGGAAGGCGTTCTCCTCGGCGACGGCGACCTTCTCGATGCGCTCGCGGTCGGTGATCAGCTCCGGGTACTGCCGGCCCATCACGCCGATCACGGTGCCGACGAGGTCCTTGGTGACCGGGCCGGTGGCGCCGAGCAGGCGCATGTTGCGGATGGCGCGGCGCATGATGCGGCGCAGGACGTAGCCACGGCCCTCGTTGCCCGGGGTGACGCCGTCGCCGATGAGCATCGTGGCGGTGCGCATGTGGTCGGTGACCACGCGGAGGGACACGTCCGAGCCGTGGGCGTCGCCGTAGCGGACGCCGGTCAGCTCGGTGGCCTTCTCGATGACGGCCATGGAGGTGTCGATCTCGTACATGTTCTGCACGCCCTGCAGAATCATGGCGAGCCGCTCCAGGCCGAGGCCCGTATCGATGTTCTGGCTCGGCAGGTCCCCGAGGATCTCGAAGTTGTCCTTGCCGATGCCCTCGCCGCGCTCGTACTGCATGAAGACGAGGTTCCAGATCTCCACGTACCGCTCGTCGTTGACGGCGGGGCCGCCCTCGGCGCCGAACTCGGGGCCGCGGTCGTAGTTGATCTCGGAGCAGGGGCCGCAGGGTCCGGGGACGCCCATGGACCAGAAGTTGTCCTTCATGCCGAGGCGCTGGATGCGCTCCTTCGGCACCCCGACGACCTCGTGCCAGATGCGCTCGGCCTCGTCGTCGTCCTGGTAGACGGTGATCCAGAGCCGCTCCGGCTCCAGGCCGTAACCGCCCTTGTCCTGGGGCGTGGTGAGCAGCTCCCAGGCGTACTTGATGGCGCCTTCCTTGAAGTAGTCGCCGAAGGAGAAGTTGCCGCACATCTGGAAGAAGGTGCCGTGCCGCGTGGTCTTGCCGACCTCTTCGATGTCGGGCGTGCGCACGCACTTCTGCACGCTGGTGGCGCGCGGGAACGGCGGCTTGACCTCACCCAGGAAGTAGGGCTTGAAGGGCACCATGCCGGCGGGGACGAGCAGCAGAGTCGGGTCGTCCGCGATGAGCGACGCCGAAGGGACGACGGTGTGCCCGCGCTCCTCGAAGAAGCTCAGCCAGCGGCGGCGAATCTCGGCCGACTCCATCAGTGGTCCTCATTCCGGTTGTACGAGTACGTCGTGTTCTCGATGTACTGCGGGTTGCTGCGGTTGTTCTCGATGGCGGTGTACCGCCGGGGGGCCGGGAGGTCGGTGTCCGGGTCGGCGTCGATGCCCAGCGCCTCGCCCAGCTCGGCCTCCCGCTGGGCCATGTTCTCGCGGACGTCGAGCGCGAAGCCGACCGCGCGGTCCTTCAGGCGCTGACCGGTCTGAAGGGCCTTGTTCGCCGCGGTGGCGGCCAGGCTCTCCGGGGTCAGCTGCCTGAGCTTGCGGTTGACCTTGGTGGTGGCCCACACACCAGCGGCGACACCGGTGGAGAACCAGAACGTACGGCGGAACATCGCTCGGTCTCAGTCCTTACTTCCGCTTGCGCCGTGCGGCGGGGACGGTCCGGCCCACGATCACGGTACGCCGGGGCGGTTTCACGGGCGCGCCCTCCCCCTTGCGGCCGCCGAGCGCCCGGCGGACGCCGTAGCCGAAGGCCGCGACCTTGACCAGCGGGCCGCCGAAGGCGGAGGCGACGGTGGTCGACAGCGCGGAGGCGTTCGACGTGACCTCCTGGACGTCGGAGGCGATCGCGTCGACCCGGTCGATCTGGGTCTGCGCCGAGCGCACCGTCCGGGAGGCGTCGGCGAGCAGCGGGACCGCCTGGTCGGTCACCTCCGCGACCAGCTTGGTGGTCGCCTTGAGCGTCTGGGCCAGCCTCGCCAGAGCCACCGCGAGGAAGGAGACCAGGATCGCCCAGAAGACGGCCACCAGGATCCCGGCCACCTCGCCACCGGACACTGTGCGCACCCGCTCCCTGAAACGTGCCTGAGCATCGGAAAAGTCGTGCCCCGAGCCTATCGCGCCGGGGCCGCGGCTCCGTACCCGATTACCCGGTGGCCGGGACGGGGTCACGGGAAGCGATTGTACGGATTGCACACAGTTCAGTACCCTCCGTGTCCCATGCGAGGTCCTCACAGTCCCGGCCCCTGGACGGACGGCGATCCGCCCCTCGAACTCACCGCCTTCGTCGGGCGCTCGGCCGAGCTGGCCGAGCTGGCGGAGGCGCTCGGCCAGGCCCGGCTGGTGACCGTCACCGGCACGGGCGGCGTCGGCAAGTCGCGGCTGGCGGTGCGGGCGGCGGCCCGGTGGGCGGCCGGTGAGCCGGCGGGCGGCGCGGGCTGGGCCCGGGTGGAGCTGGCCCCGGTGCGCGATCCGCAGTTCGTGGAGTACGCGGTCGTGGAGGCGCTCGGACTGACCGACCACACCACCCGCTCGCCCCGGCAGACGCTGCTGGAGCATCTGGCGGACCGCCGGGCCCTGCTGGTGCTGGACGGGTTCGAGCACCTGGTGGCGGCCTGTGCCGAGCTGGTGGCGGAGCTGCTGCGCGAGCTGCCGGGGCTGCGGGTGCTCGCCGCGGGCCGGCGTCCGCTGTCCCTCGCCGGCGAGCGGCTGTACCCGCTGGCGCCGCTCGGCGCGGACGACGCGGTGCGGCTGCTGGCGGACCGGGCCCGGGCGCAGGGCGTGACGGTGTCCGACGGCGACGAGGTGCGGGAGCTGTGCGGCCGGCTGGAGGGGATCCCGCTGGCGCTGGAACTGGCGGCCGGCCGGCTGCGGGCGCTGTCCCCGGGTCAGGTGCTGCACCGCCTCGACGACCGGTTCCGGCTGCTGACCGGCGGCGGCCGGGACGCCCTGCCCCGGCACCAGGCGCTGCGCACGGCGATCGGCTGGAGCCACGAGCTGTGCACGCCGGCCGAGCGGCTGCTGTGGGCGCGGCTGTCGGTGTTCGCGGGCACCTTCGACCTGGAGGCGGCCGAGTACGTGTGCAGCGGGGACGGGCTGCCCGCCGGGGACGTGCTGGACGTGCTGTCGGAGCTGCTCGCGCAGTCGGTCCTCGCCCGCGAGGAGAGCCCGGCCGGTCCCCGCTACCGGATGCTGGACACCGTCCGGGCCTACGGCGCCGAGTGGCTGGCGGCGACCGGGGACGCGGACCGGCTGCGCAGACGGCACCGCGACTGGTACCTGGGCCTGGCGACCTGGTGCGAGCTGGAGTGGTTCTCGCCCCGGCAGCGGGAGGTGGCCGCGCGGGTGGACGCCGAGCTGCCGAATCTGCGGGCCGCACTGGAGTTCTGCCTGACCGGGCCGGGCGAGGCGCACCTCGGCCAGCATCTGGCGGGTTCGCTGTGGTTCTGCTGGGTGGGCTGCGGCCGGCTGTCGGAGGGACGGCGCTGGCTGGAGCGCGGCCTGGAGCGGGAGTCGGGCTACGAGCGGTCCCGGCTGAAGGCGCTGTGGGTGCTCGGCTACGTCACGATCCTCCAGGGCGACACCGTGCCGGCGCTGCGGACGCTGCGGACGTGCCGGGAGCGGGCGGAGCGGGCGGCCGACGCGACGGCGGTGGCCTACGCCGAGCACCGCACCGGCTGTCTGGCGCTGGTCGGCGATGACCTGGCCAGCGCGGAGACGCTGCTGCGCGCCGCGCTGGAGCGCTACCGGGAGCTCGGCGAGCTGAACGGCAACGTCCTGATGGCCCAGGTGGAGCTGGCCATGGCCCGGGCGTTCCGGGGCGACCTGCCGGAGGCGGTGCGCCTGTGCGAGGACGTGCGCCGGGTGTGCGAGGACCACGGGGAGCGGTGGGCGCGGTCGTACGCGCTGTACGTGCTGGCGTACGCGGCCTGGGCCGGCGGGGATCCGGCCGGTGCGCGGGAGCTGCTGACGGAGAGCCTGGCCCACGCGCACGCCTTCCGTGACCTGCTGGGCTCGGTGCTCTCCCTGGAGCTGCTGGCGCTGGTGACGGTGGCGCAGGGCGATCCGGTGGAGGCCGCGGTGCTCCAGGGCGCCGCCGGGCGGCTGTGGCCCTCGGTCGGGCTGAGGCTGTTCGGCTCGGCTTACTACAGCGCGCCGCACGAGCGGTGCGAAGCCGCCGCGCGGGAGGCGCTCGGTGACGTCCGGTACGCGGAGTGCGTGCGGGAGGGTGCCGGGCTGGACCGGGAGGCGGCGGTGGCCCGGGCGCTGCGCCGGGAGACGGGCGCGCTGGGCGCGCTGCCGGCGCCGCGCGGCCCGGTCGCGCGGACCCGTCCCGGACAGCGCGAACCCGCCGCCTCGCCCACCCGGAAGGGCGGGGAGACGGCGGGCTGAGGTGCTGCGCCGGGGCTGGGATCAGCGGGCGTAGTACTCGACGACGAGCTGCTCGTCGCAGATCACCGGGATCTCCTTGCGGTTCGGCTCGCGGTCCAGGCGGAAGGCCAGGGCGCGGAGGTTCACCTGGAGGTAGCGCGGGGTCTCGCCGTCGGGGGCGAAGCCACCCTCACGGGCGATCTGGAACAGCGTCTTGTCCTTGGAGCGGTCGCGGACCTGCACGACGTCGTCCGGACGGACACGGAAGGACGGCTTGTCGACCTTCTGGCCGTTGACCTGGATGTGGCCGTGGACGACCATCTGGCGGGCCTGGTAGATCGTGCGGGCGATGCCCGAACGCAGGACCAGCGCGTCGAGACGGCGCTCGAGCTCGATGATCAGGGCCTCACCGGTCTTGCCCTGGACCTTGGAGGCACGCTCGTAGGCGCGGACGAGCTGGCGCTCGGACACGTCGTACTGCGCGCGCAGACGCTGCTTCTCCAGCAGACGGACCTTGTAGTCCGAGTTCTGCTTGCGGCCGCGGCCGTGCTCACCCGGCGGGTAGGGGCGGGCCTCGAAGTACTTGACGGCCTTCGGGGTCAGCGCGATGCCGAGGGCACGCGACTTCTTGACCTTGGGGCGGGACTGGTTCGCCACTGTCTCTGTCTCTTTTCGTGAATTCCGGCTCGTCAGGGTTTACGGAGGTCGCATCCGCAGCCGGGAAAACCCGCCGGGTCCTCGAAAGGGACCTGCCGGGCAGCCGCTTCCCTGGTCTGGGCACATACGTGCAGCACGCGAGTGGCCCACCGACCGATCCCGGGATGCGGGTGGTGGTGGGCTGCCCGCGACACCGTTCGACGGTGCGCGACGCTCCTGGAGCCCTGTCCCGGGGGACCGGGCCTCCGGCCGGACGTCCCGCTCTGACAGCACGGGACTCGGCACTTCGCAGCAGTCTACAGGGCGGTCAGGACCGCTTGCGACCGAGGTGTCCGCGGGTCCATTCCACGGCGTCCGCGTATCTGGCCTCCGCGCCGTGCCGGCCCGGTGTGTAGTACTCCCGGTCCTTCAGGGCGTCCGGGGCGTACTGCTGCCGGGCGATGCCCTCGGGCAGGTCGTGCGGGTACACGTAGCCCTGGGCGTGGCCCAGTGCGGCGGCGCCCTGGTAGTGCCCGTCGCGCAGGTGCGCCGGCACCGGTCCGGCCAGGCCCTTGCGGACGTCCGCCAGGGCGGCGCCGATCGCGGTGGTCGCCGAGTTGGACTTGGGGGCGAGGGCCAGGGCGATGGTGGCGTGGCTGAGGGTGAGGGCGGCCTCCGGGAAGCCGATCATGGCGACGGCCTGGGCGGCGGCGACGGCGATCGGCAGCGCGTTCGGGTCGGCCAGGCCGATGTCCTCGCTGGCGGAGATCATCAGGCGGCGGGCGATGAACCGGGGGTCCTCGCCGGCCTCGATCATGCGGGCCAGGTAGTGCAGGGCCGCGTCGACGTCGGAGCCGCGGATGGACTTGATGAGGGCGCTGGCGACGTCGTAGTGCTGGTCGCCGTCGCGGTCGTACGTCACCGCGGCGCGGTCGACGGTCTGCTCCAGGGTCCCCAGGGTGATCTCGCTCTCGCCCTGGTCCAGGGCGGCGCCGGCGGCGGCCTCCAGGGCGGTCAGGGCGCGGCGGGCGTCGCCGCCGGCGATCCGCAGCAGGTGTTCCTCGGTGTCCTCGGGGAGCGTGACGGCGTTCGCCAGGCCGCGTTCGTCGGCGAGCGCCCGCCGGAGCAGGCCCCGGATGTCGTCGTCGGTGAGGGGTTCGAGGGTGAGCAGCAGGGAGCGGGAGAGCAGGGGCGAGATGACCGAGAAGTACGGGTTCTCCGTGGTGGCCGCGATCAGGGTCACCCAGCGGTTCTCCACGGCCGGCAGCAGGGAGTCCTGCTGGGCCTTGCTGAAGCGGTGGATCTCGTCCAGGAAGAGGACGGTCTCCTTGCCGTACCCCCCGGTGGCGCGGCGGGCGCCGTCGATGACCGCGCGGACCTCCTTGACGCCCGCGGTGATCGCGGACAGCTCCACGAACCGCTTGTTGGTCGCCTTCGACACGACGTACGCCAGGGTGGTCTTGCCGGTGCCGGGCGGGCCCCAGAGGATCACCGAGGACGGTCCGGCGGGGCCGCCGGAGCCCTCGCCGACCAGGCGGCGCAGGGGCGAGCCGGGCTTGAGCAGGTGCTGCTGCCCCATGACCTCGTCGAGCGTGCGCGGGCGCATGCGCACGGCCAGGGGGCTGCCCGCCGGGTCCTTCTCCTGGCGTTCTTCTGCTGCGGCGGTGAAGAGGTCGGGTTCCACGCTGAAACCCTAAATCACCGCACCGACAATCCCCTCGGGGCCGTCAGCTGGTCCAGAACTCCCACCAGCGGGTCAGCACCAGCATGCCGATGATGCCGATGTGCACGACCGGCAGGACCCAGGTGAACTCGCCGAAGAAGGACTTCAGCGGGCGCGGGGCCGGCAGGAAGCCGTTGCGGACGTTGAACGAGGTGACGTACCAGAACATGGTGATCGTGGCGACCCAGGCCAGCGAGCACCACAGGCACAGGGCGTTGATCCGGTACAGGGACTGGAACTGCAGCCAGGTGCAGAAGCCGACGCCGAACAGCGTGCCGAAGTTGAACGTCAGCCAGTACCAGCGCGGGAACCGGGCGCGGGCCAGCAGGCTCATGCCGACGCAGACGACGATGCCGTAGCAGACCAGGCCGAGCATGGGGTTGGGGAAGCCGAAGGCGGCGGCCTGCTTGCTCTCCATGACGCTGCCGCAGGAGACCACCGGGTTGAGGCTGCATCCGGGGGTGAAGGTCGTGCCCGCGACCTTCGCCTCCAGGAGCTTGAACTTGTCGATCGTGATGACCCACGCGGCCAGCAGTCCGGCCGCGCCGGTGAGCACGAGCAGGATGGCGAAGGCACGGCTGCCGCCGGCCGCGCGCGGGGCGTCGGCGGCGCGCTCCGGACCGGGCTTCGCGGAGACGTCGTTCACTGTCGTCTTGCTCATCACGCCGATTCCGTCACTTGAGAGTTGGACCATCTTCGGGCACCGGCCATTGTGCCGCACGCGCCGGTGCCGGGGCCGTTCACTCCGCATAAGGATGTGCGTACGACGGTTACCGCCTGCCAGGTGTCGCCCTTACGGCAAGGGCGCCGGACGCCCTCCGGGAGGGGGTCCGGCGCCCCTGCGCGCGGGTGCGGCTAGCCGAGCCGTGACTCCAGTTCCGCCACGATCTCGTTGACGCCGATCGCCGTCTGCTCGCCGGACTCCATGTCCTTGAGCTGGACGACGCCCTCGGCGAGGTCGCGCTCGCCGGCGACGACGGTGTAGCGGGCGCCCGAGCGGTTGGCGTTCTTCATGGCGCCCTTCAGGCCCTTGCCGCCGTAGGAGAAGTCCGCCGCGATGCCGACCTTGCGCAACTCGGTGACCTTGGCGAACAGCACCCGGCGGGCCTCCTCGCCGAGCGGCACGGCGTAGACGGAGGTGGTGGAGGGCAGGTCGAGCCGGACGCCCTCCGCCTCCAGCGCGAGGACCGTGCGGTCGACGCCGAGGGCCCAGCCGACGGACGGCAGCGCGGGGCCGCCGATCATCTCGGACAGGCCGTCGTACCGGCCGCCGCCGCCCACCGCGGACTGCGAGCCGAGGCCGTCGTGCACGAACTCGAAGGTGGTGCGGGTGTAGTAGTCCAGGCCGCGCACCAGCTTCGGGTCGTCCTCGAAGGAGACGCCGGCGGCGGTGATCAGCTCGCGGACCTCCTCGTGGTACGCCTTGCACGCGTCGCACAGGTAGTCGCGCAGCAGCGGGGCGCCGGCAAGCTGCGCCTGCACCGACTCGCGCTTGTCGTCCAGGACGCGCAGCGGGTTGATGTCGACGCGGCGGCGCGTGTCCTCGTCCAGGTCCAGGCCGTGCAGGAAGTCCTGGAGCGCGGTCCGGTAGACCGGGCGGCACTCCTTGTCGCCGAGGCTGTTGAGCAGGATGCGGAAGTTCCTGAGGCCCAGCGAGCGGTACGCCTGGTCGGCCAGGATGATCAGCTCGGCGTCCAGCGCGGGGTCCTCGGCGCCGATCGCCTCGGCGCCGACCTGGGAGAAGTGCCGGTAGCGGCCCTTCTGGGGGCGTTCGTAGCGGTAGTAGGAGCCGGAGTACCAGAGCTTGACCGGGAGGTTGCCCGTCTTGTGCAGGTTGGCCTCCAGGGCCGCCCGCAGCACGGACGCGGTGCCCTCGGGGCGCAGGGCGAGCCGGTCGCCGCCCTTGGTCTCGAAGGCGTACATCTCCTTGGTCACGATGTCGGTGGACTCCCCGACACCGCGGGCGAACAGCTCGACGTTCTCGAAGCCGGGCGTCTCGACGTAGCCGTAGCCGGAGTTGCGCAGCGGGGCGGCGATCGCCTCGCGGACCGCCAGGTACGCCGCGGAGTCCGGCGGGATCAGGTCGTAGGTGCCCTTGGGGGCCTTGAAGGTGCTCACGGAGTCTTTCGTCACATTCCTCGTCGGGGAGCCTCCTGGGCTCCCGGGCCGGCGGCCACCTGCCGCAGATAGGGATTGGTGGCGCGCTCCTGGCCGATGGTCGTCTGGGGGCCGTGGCCGGACAGCACCACGGTGGAGTCGTCGAGCGGCAGGCACACCCGGGCCAGCGACCGCATCATGTCCGCCATGGACCCGCCCGGCATGTCGGTGCGTCCGATGGAGCCGGCGAACAGCAGGTCCCCGGAGAAGAACACCGACGGCACGTCGGCGCTCTCGGGCATCCGGAAGGCCACCGACCCCTTGGTATGGCCCGGCGCGTGCGCGACGGAGAACGTGAGTCCGGCCAGCTCCAGCGCGGCCCCGTCCGACAGCTCGCGGACGTCGTCCGGCTCCCCCACGGTCAGCTCGCCCAGCAGCGGCATGCCGATGGAGCGGCCGAGCGCCTTCTCGGGGTCGCTCATCATGTACCGGTCCTCGGGGTGGATCCAGGCCGGTACGTCGTGTGCGCCGCAGACGGGGACGACGGAGGCCACGTGGTCGATGTGGCCGTGGGTGAGGACGACGGCGACGGGCTTGAGCCGGTGTTTCCGGAGTGTCTCCGCGACGCCTTCGGCGGCCTGGTGGCCGGGGTCGATGATCACGCACTCCTCGCCGGCGGCGGGGGCGACGAGATAACAGTTCGTCCCCCAGGCCCCGGCGGGGAACCCGGCAATGAGCACGATCGTCCTTCGTTGTGTCGGTTACGGGCGGCTACAGGCGGCTTCGGCCGCCCTCAGAGCCTACCGGCGCTGCCGTTTCCTCAGCCAACCCATATACGGTACGGGGCTACACGCAGCGGTCGGAGCACGAGGACGCACGCGTACCGCCCGACACACGACACGCATGAGGAGACAACCCGGTGGTCAGCCAGGAGCAGCGGCGGCGTCAGCTCGCCCGGGAGAAGTTCTTGCGGCAGCAGCAGCGGCGCACCGAGGCGCGCCGCAAGGGCCGCCTGCGCAACTCCGTGATCGCGTCGGTACTGGGCGTGGTCGTGATCGGCAGTGTCGCCCTGTACACGACCGGGGTGCTCAAGGACGACGACGGCAAGAAGACGGACGCCAGCGCCCAGGTCACCCCGAGCGCCCCGCCCACCAGCAAGGCCCCCGACCCGTGCGCGAAGCCCGCGGCCGGCTCGGTGAAGAAGCTGAGCTGGAAGAAGGAGCCGGCGATGACGGTCGACACGTCGGCCGGCTACACCCTCAAGCTGGCGACGACCTGCGGTGACATCGGCATCGCGCTGAAGACCTCGGCGGCGCCGCACACGGTGAACTCGTTCGACTTCCTGGCGGGCCAGGGGTACTTCGACCACACCAAGTGCCACCGGCTGACCACCCAGGGCATCTACGTCCTGCAGTGCGGCGACCCGCAGGGCACCGGCTCGGGCGGCCCCGGCTACACGCTCCCGGACGAGAACCTCAAGGACAAGAGCCTGAAGAACAACACCTACCCGGCGGGCACGGTGGCGATGGCCAACACCGGGCAGAAGCACACCGGCGGCAGCCAGTTCTTCCTGGTCTACAAGGACAGTCCGCTGCCGCCCAGCTACACGCCGTTCGGCACGATCGACGCGGCGGGCATGAAGGTGCTGAACAAGATCGCGGCGGCCGGCGAGAACACCGGCGGCGGTGACGGCGCACCGAACGCGACGGTCGTGATCGACAAGGCCACGGTCGCCAAGTCCTGACTCCGCGCGACCGCCCGCCGGTGCCGGACCCCGGAGCTGAGCAGGGCGGTCGGCGCAATTCTGTGGCGCTGGATGCGGACAGGCAACCCGCTGGTCGCCTATGTTGGCCGTGACGAAACTGTGGACGATGCCCGGGGGTGCTGAGGCCCCCCGCAGGCATCATGTGGAGGAGGCGCTGTGAGCAGCGACCCGTGGGGCCGCGTCGACGAGACGGGCACCGTGTACGTGCGGACGGCCGACGGCGAGCAGGTCGTCGGTTCCTGGCAGGCAGGATCGCCCGACGAGGCGCTCGCCTACTTCGAACGCAAGTACGAGGGCCTGGTTGTGGAGATCGGCCTCCTCGAGAAGCGCGTGCGGACCACCGACCTGTCGGCGAAGGACGCCCAGGCCGCCATCGGTCACCTGCGCGAGCAGGTGGACGCGCACCACGCGGTCGGCGACCTGGAGGCGCTGCGCGTCCGGCTGGACAAGCTGGTTGCCACCGTCGAGGCCCGCCGCGAGGAGCGCAAGGCCCAGCGGGCCAAGCAGTCCGACGAGGCCCGCAAGGCCAAGGAGGACCTGGTCACCGAGGCCGAGGAGCTGGCCCGGTCCGACCAGTGGCGGGCCGCCGGCGAGCGGCTGCGGGCGCTGGTGGACACCTGGAAGGGGCTGCCGCGCCTGGACCGCAAGACCGACGACGAGCTGTGGCACCGCTTCTCGCACGCCCGGTCGGCGTTCTCCAAGCGCCGCAAGGCGCACTTCGCGCAACTGGACGCGCAGCGCGAGGAGGCACGCCGGGTCAAGGAACGGCTGGTCGCCGAGGCGGAGGCGCTGTCGGGCTCGACGGACTGGGGGCCGACGGCCGCCCGTTACCGCGACCTGATGGCGGAGTGGAAGGCCGCGGGCCGGGCGCAGCGCGAGCACGAGGACGACCTGTGGAACCGCTTCCGCGGCGCCCAGGACGTGTTCTTCGCCGCCCGCAGCTCGGTCTTCGCCGAACGGGACGCCGAGCAGTCGGAGAACCTGAAGCTGAAGGAGGAGCTGGCCGAGGAGGCCGAGAAGCTCCTGCCGATCGGCGACCTGAAGGCCGTGCGCGCCGCCTTCCGCTCGATCAACGAGCGCTGGGAGGCCATCGGCCACGTCCCGCGGGACGCCCGGCCGAAGGTCGAGGGCCGGATGCACGCCGTCGAGCGCGCGATCCAGGAGGCCGAGGAGGCCGAGTGGCGCCGGACGAACCCGGAGGCACGCGCGCGTGCCGAGGGTCTGACCGGCCAGCTCCAGGCCGCCGTGGACAAGCTGACGGCGCAGATCGAGCAGGCGCGCGCCCAGGGCAACAACGCCAGGGCCGACAAGCTGGAGAAGGAGCTGCAGGGCCGCCAGGCACTCCTGGAGCAGGCCCTGAAGGGCTTGCAGGAGTTCGGCGGCTGATTTCCCCAGCCGAAGCCACGAAGGGCCCCGTACGCGCGTACGGGGCCCTTCGCCGTTCCGGGTGCCGCGTCGTGGCGGCCGGGTCCTAGGACCGGCTGCGGCCCGAGGTCACGCGGTACACGTCGTACACGCCCTCCACGCCCCGGACGGCCTTCAGGACGTGGCCCAGGTGCTTGGGGTCGCCCATCTCGAAGGTGAACCGGGAGGTGGCAACCCGGTCCCGGGAGGTCTGGACGGCCGCCGACAGGATGTTGACGTGCTGGTCGGACAGGACCCGGGTGACGTCCGAGAGCAGCCGGGAGCGGTCCAGGGCCTCCACCTGGATGGCGACCAGGAAGACCGAGGACTGGGTGGGCGCCCACTCGACGTCGAGGATGCGCTCCGGCTCGCGCGAGAGCGAGTCGACGTTGACGCAGTCGCTGCGGTGCACCGACACACCGCTGCCGCGGGTGACGAAGCCGATGATCGGGTCGCCCGGCACCGGCGTACAGCAGCGGGCCAGCTTCACCCACACGTCCTCGACGCCCTTGACCACGACGCCCGGGTCGGCGCTGGAGCGCCGCTTGCGGCTGCGGCCGCGGGACGGCGGTACCGACTCGTCGATCTCCTCGGTGGCCGCCTCCTCGCCGCCCAGGGCCTGCACCAGCTTCTGCACGATGTTCTGCGCGGAGACATGGCCCTCGCCGATCGCCGCGTACAGCGCGGAGATGTCCGAGTAGCGCATCTCGTGGGCGAGCGTGACGAGCGAGTCGCCGGTCAGGATGCGCTGGATCGGCAGGTTCTGCTTGCGCATGGCCCGCACGATGGCGTCCTTGCCCTGCTCTATCGCCTCGTCGCGGCGCTCCTTGGAGAACCAGGCGCGGATCTTGTTGCGCGCCCGCGGCGACTTGACGAAGCCGAGCCAGTCCCGGGACGGGCCGGCGCCGGTGGCCTTGGAGGTGAAGACCTCCACCAGGTCGCCGTTGTCCAGGGTGGACTCCAGCGGTACCAGGCGGCCGTTGACCCGAGCTCCTATGGTGCGGTAGCCGACCTCGGTGTGGACCGCGAACGCGAAGTCCACCGGGGTGGACCCGGCCGGCAGCGCTATGACGTCGCCCTTGGGGGTGAAGACGAAGACCTCGTTGCGGGACAGGTCGAAGCGCAGGGACTCCAGGAACTCGCTGGGGTCCTCGGTCTCCTTCTGCCAGTCCAGCAGCTGCCGCAGCCACGCCATGTCGTTGATGGCGTCCTTGTCCTTCCCGGACGCCTTCGGCACGTCGGTGCGGACCTTGGAGGCGCCGGCGACGGCCTCCTGCTTGTACTTCCAGTGCGCGGCGATGCCGTACTCGGCGCGGCGGTGCATGTCGAACGTGCGGATCTGCAGTTCGACCGGCTTGCCGTTGGGCCCGATGACCGTCGTGTGCAGCGATTGGTACATGTTGAACTTGGGCATCGCGATGTAGTCCTTGAACCGGCCGGGGACCGGGTTCCACCGCGCGTGCACCGTGCCGAGCGCGGCGTAGCAGTCGCGGACCGTGTCGACGAGGACGCGGATGCCCACCAGGTCGTAGATCTCGGCGAAGTCGCGGCCGCGCACGATCATCTTCTGGTAGACGCTGTAGTAGTGCTTCGGGCGGCCGGTGACGGTCGCCTTGATGCGGGCGGCGCGCAGGTCGGACTGGACCTCGTCGGTCACTATGGCCAGGTACTCGTCGCGCTTGGGCGCCCGCTCGGCCACCAGCCGTACGATCTCGTCGTACATCTTGGGGTAGAGGATCGCGAACGCGAGGTCCTCCAGCTCCCACTTGATGGTGTTCATGCCGAGGCGGTGGGCGAGCGGAGCGTAGATCTCCAGCGTCTCGCGCGCCTTCTTCTCCTGCTTCTCCCGCTTCAGGTAGCGCATGGTGCGCATGTTGTGCAGCCGGTCGGCCAGCTTGATGACCAGGACCCGCGGGTCCTTCGCCATCGCCACGACCATCTTGCGCACCGTCTCGGCCTGCGCGGCCTCGCCGAACTTGACCTTGTCCAGCTTGGTCACGCCGTCGACGAGCAGGGCGACGGTGTCGCCGAAGTCGCGGCGGAGCTGGTCGAGGCCGTACTCGGTGTCCTCGACCGTGTCGTGCAGCAGCCCGGCCATCAGGGTGGCCGGATCCATGCCCAGCTCGGCCAGGATGGTGGTGACGGCGAGCGGATGCGTGATGTACGGGTCGCCGCTCTTGCGCTTCTGGCCGCGGTGCCAGCGTTCGGCGACCTGGTAGGCGCGCTCGATCTGGCGCAGCGTGGAGTTCTCGATCTTGGGGTCGTTGCTGCGCACTATCCGCAGCAGCGGCTCCAGGACCGGGTTGTAGGGGTTCGCGCGCTGGACGCCGAGGCGGGCGAGGCGGGCCCGGACCCGGTTGGAGGAGCCGCTGCGGGCGGGCTGCGCGGCCGGCTGGCGCACCACCGGGGGCTGCGCCGGACGCTCGGCCGGGGCCTGCTTGGGCCGCACGGACTCGGCGCTCTTCTCGACGGGCGCCGCGTGGGCGTGCTCCACCGGCCCGCGGGTGTCGTTCTTCACCTGGGACGCGTGCGGCGCGGGCTTCGCCGCGGCGGCCGAGGCGGACTCGGGCTTGGCGGCGGTCAGTGGCTGGGCCTCGTCTGGCAAGAGGGCTCCTCGTGCGCGATCCGGGTCCCCGGTCAGGCTCCGGAAACCCCATGGTAGCGATCCTGCGCCCGGTCATCGCCTTCAGGCGGCTGTGAGGACCGTGTACCCCCGCAACGCGCGGGACTCCCCGGGGATTCCGGGAAATATCCACCGGCGGGCCCGCGGGGGTACGGCGCGTCCCGGTACGGCGACGGCCGCCCCGGTGCTCGCGGGGCGGCCGTCGTGCCGTGGGTGCCGGCCGGACCGGGCCGTGCGGACCGGTCAGACCTGGAGCAGCGCCTCGAGCGGGGCGTCGCCCAGGGCCGTTTCCAGCCGGGAGCGTCCGGCCAGGAAGCCCAGTTCCATCAGCACCGCCAGACCGGCCACGTCGGCACCGGCCCGCTGGATGAGATGGATGGCGGCCTCGGCCGTACCGCCCGTGGCCAGGACGTCGTCCACGATCAGGACGCGGTCGCCGGCGGCCAGGTCCTCGGCGTGCACCTCGATCTCCGCCGAGCCGTACTCCAGGTCGTAGGCCTGGCGCAGGGTGGCTCCGGGCAGCTTGCCCGCCTTGCGGACCGGGATGAAGCCCAGGCCCGCGCGGACGGCGACCGGCGCGCCGAGGATGAAGCCCCGGGCCTCCAGGCCGACGATCTTGGTCGCGCCGGTGCCGGCGGCGATCTCGGCCAGCGTGTCGGTGAGCGCGGTGAAGGCCGCCGGGTCGGCCAGGAGCGGGGTGATGTCCTTGAACATCACGCCCGGCTCCGGATAGTCGGCCACGTCCCGGATGCGGCTGAGCAGCAGGTCCCGGATGTCGGTCATCGGCGCTTCCCCGAGGCACGGCCGCGGCCCCGGCCGCGGGAGACGGGCTGGCTGCGCGGGCCGACGACGGCGGGAGCGCCGTCGTCGTCACCGGCGGTGGTACGGGGCTCGGTCACGTCCTCGTCCGCGGCGGCCTGGGCGCGCTTGGCCAGGATGCGCTTGGTGAGGGCCTTCATCGCCGGCTCGCGCTCCTTGAGGTCGGCGACGAGCGGGGTGGCGATGAAGATCGACGAGTAGGCACCGGCCGCGAGACCGACGAACAGCGACAGCGAGATGTCGTTGAGCGTGCCCGCGCCGAGGAAGCCGCCGCCGATGAAGAGCAGACCGGCGACCGGCAGCAGGGCGACGACCGTGGTGTTGATGGAGCGGACCAGGGTGCCGTTGATCGACCGGTTGGCGATCTCGCTGTAGGTGAAGCGGGTCTGCTTGGTGATGTCCTTCGTCTGCTCCTTGAGGCTGTCGAAGACGACGACCGTGTCGTAGAGCGAGTAACCGAGGATGGTCAGCAGACCGATGACCGTGCCGGGCGTGACCTCGAAGCCGACCAGGGCGTAGATGCCGGTCGTGATGGTGATGTCGTGGATCAGCGCGACCAGCGCCGCGATGGCCATCCGCCACTCGAAGGCGATCGCCAGGTAGATCACCACCAGGACCATGAAGATAGCCAGGCCCTCCCAGGCCTTGTTGGCGATCTGCTCGCCCCAGCTCGGGCCGACCAGGTCGGCGGCCAGCTTCTCGGAGTCGAGGTTCAGGTCCTTGGCCAGCTCCTGCTTGATCCGGTCGGACTGGGCGGTGTCGATGCCGGCGATCTGGATGCGCAGGCTGCCGTTGCCCAGCTTCTGCACGATCGCCTCGTGGCCGGAGGCGTCCGTGGCGAACTTCTCCGCCTGCGCCACCGACGCGCTCATCTTCGTGGGCGTCGTGAAGACCGCGCCGCCCTGGAACTCGATGCCCATGTTCAGGCCGCGCACCGCCAGGCCGACGATGGCCGTGATGGTGATCAGGATCGAGATGCCGTACCAGATCTTGCGCTTGCCGATGAAGTCGTAGGAGATCTCGCCGCGGTGCAGTCGAGCGCCGAGGTTGCCGAGTTTCGACATCGCTCACGCCTCCTTCGGGTCGACGGGGCCGGCGGCGGGACCGGCGGGACGGCGGGTGCGGCGCAGCGGCGGCTTGGCGCCCAGGCCCTTCGGGTCGAGCCCGGACCACTTGTGGCCGTCGGCGAAGAACCTGCGGCGGGCCAGCAGCGTCATCAGCGGCTTGGTGAACAGGAAGACCACGACCACGTCGAGCAGGGTGGTCAGGCCCAGCGTGAAGGCGAAGCCCTGCACCTTGCCGACGGTGACGATGAACAGCACGGCGGCGGCGAGGAAGGACACGAAGTCGGAGACCAGGATGGTGCGCCGGGCGCGCGGCCAGGCCCGCTCCACCGCCGGGCGCAGCGTGCGGCCCTCGCGGATCTCGTCCCGGATGCGTTCGAAGTACACGATGAACGAGTCCGCGGTGATACCGATGGCGACGATGGCGCCGCAGACCGCCGGCAGGTTCAGCGCGAAGCCGATGGCCGGGCCGAGCAGCGCCATGATCACGTAGGTGAGGATGGCGGAGACCAGCAGGGAGGCCATGGCGACCAGCGACAGACCGCGGTAGTAGACCACCAGGTAGATCACGACCAGCGCCAGGCCGATCGCGCCCGCGAGCAGACCGGCGTGCAGCTGCTCGCCGCCGAGCGCGGCGGTGACGGTGGTGACGGACTGCTCCTGGAAGGAGAGCGGCAGCGCGCCGTACGACAGCATGTTGGCGAGGTTCTGCGCCTCGTCCTGCTGGAAGCTGCCGGAGATCTCCGCCTGGCCGCCGGTGATGGCCTGGCGCACGGTCGGGCTGGAGACGACCTCGCCGTCCAGGACGATGCCGAACTCGTTCTGCGGCTGGGTCTTCGTGGCCAGCTCACCGGTGATGTCGGCGAACTTCTTGGCACCGCCGGAGGTGAAGGTCATCTGGACCTGCCAGCCGGCGGCGCCCTGGGTGTCGAAGACGGCCTGCGCCTTCTTCACCTCGGTGCCGTCCACGGCGGCCGGGCCGAGCAGGTACTTGAACCAGGCGTCGTCGATCTGGCCGCAGGCCACGGTCGGCTGGCCGGGCTTGACGTTCTTGCCGGCGTTGGCCCGGTCGGTGGGCTTGGCGCAGTTCAGGGCCGCGTACTGGGCCTGCAGCCTGGCGTTCGCGTCCGAGCCGCCGGCCGGGGCCGAGGGGCTCGCCGACGGCTTGCCGCTGCCCGAAGCGGAGGCACCCGGCGAGGGGGTCGAGTCGGCCTTCAGGGCGTCGGTGACGGCACGGCCCTGGGAGGTCGCCGAGGCGGAGGGGGAAGCGGAGCCGCCGGTCGAGGTCGCCGTCTCCTTGTCGGAGGCGGAGGCCGAGGCGGACGCGGACGCGCTGGCGCCCGGCTTCGGCGAGGAGCTGCCGCCGGAGGAGGCGCTCGGCGACGGGCTCTTCGCGGCGGGGCCGCTGGGCTCGCTCACCAGAACGGGCCGGAAGTACAGCTTGGCGGTGGTGCCGACCTGCTCCTGGGCCTCCTTGGAGTTGGTGCCCTTGGGGATGTTGACGATGATGTTGTCGTTCCCCTGGGTCTGCACCTCCGCCTCGGAGACGCCCAGGCCGTTGACCCGGCGGTTCATGATGTCGACCGCGGTGTCCATGTTGGCCTTGTTGATCGCGGACCCCTGGTCGGCCTTCGCCTTGAGCGTGATGCTCGTACCACCGGCGAGGTCGATACCGAGACGCGGAGTGGTGTGCCCGGAGGCGAACATCCCTCCGGTGAGCGCCACGATGGCGATCAGGATGAGGGCCAGCGAGCGCCCTGGCTTGCTCTGGGCGCTCGCGCTACGGCCCCTCTTAGGTGCTGCCACCTTCTCGTACTCCCTCTCGGGCCGCCCCGCGCCCGGTCGGCGCGGTCGGCCATGACATGGTGTCGGGCTCCCCTGCGGGAACAGACGCGCCCGGGACTCGCGGGGGCGTCGTCATGCCGCCGCCGCGCCTCCCGGGGCGTGACTACTTCGCGTCGGAGTCGCCGTCGGTCTTCTTGGCGTCTTCCTCCGTCTTGGCCTCGGCGGCGGCCGCCTTGTCCTCGGCGGCCTGGACGGCGTCCGCGCCGCGCTCGGCGGCGGCGTCCTTCTTGCCGAGGTCGATCCGGTCGCCGGAGCCGGCGGCAGCGGCCGATCCGTCGGTCTCGTCCGCCTCGGTGAGGGAGGAGGCGTCGTCCGGGACGAGGCCGGCGTCGGACTTCAGGTCGTGCTCGATGCCGTGGACGATGCGGTTGTACTCGTCGTCGGTGAGGACGGCGCCGATGGCGTTCTTGGCGAAGAGGAGGTCGACGCCCGGTCCGGCGTCGAGGAGGACGGTGTCCTCGTTGACCTCCTTGACCGTCGCGTACATCCCCCCGATCGTGCGGACGCCCGAGCCGGGCTGCATCTCGTTCCGCATCTGGCTGGCCTGCTGCTGCTTCTTCTTGGCCGAACGCGTCATCAGGAACATGGCCGCGATGAGCACGATGAACGGGAGAAGGGTATAGGCATTCACGGGACGGGCATTTCCTTCGCGCGACCGCGCGGTGAGCGGCCTGTTGGATGGGGGTGTGGTCGGCGCCGCCCGCAAGGGCGGCATCGGCGGAGTCTAAGCGAGTCCGCTCTCATGGAACAACGCTCAGCATGGCACCTGGGTTCCTGCCGGGCCATCGCCCTCGCCGCGGGACGGCCCTCACGCCCCGAACAGGTCCTGTTGTCCGGTTCCGGCGGCCGGCGCGTGCGGCGGGGTCAGGCCGAGGTGGGCCCAGGCCGCGGGGGTGGCGACCCGGCCCCGCGGTGTGCGGGCGAGCAGTCCCTCGCGGACCAGGAACGGTTCGGCGACCTCCTCCACGGTCTCCCGCTCCTCCCCCACCGCGACGGCCAGCGTGGACAGTCCGACCGGTCCGCCGCCGAACAGCTTCAGCAGGGCCGTCAGGACCGCGCGGTCGAGCCGGTCGAGACCGCGCGCGTCGACCTCGTAGACGGCGAGGGCCGCCCCGGCGATCTCGCGGGTGATCACGCCGTCGGCCTTGACCTGCGCGTAGTCCCGGACGCGGCGCAGCAGGCGGTTGGCGATCCGGGGCGTGCCCCGGGACCGGCCGGCGATCTCGGCGGCACCGGCCGGCTCGATCTCGACGTCCAGCAGACGCGCCGAGCGGTGGACGACGCGCTCCAGCTCGCGCGGCTCGTAGAACTCCATGTGCGCGGTGAAGCCGAAGCGGTCGCGCAGCGGCGGCGGCAGCAGGCCCGCGCGCGTGGTGGCGCCGACCAGCGTGAACGGCGGCAGCTCCAGCGGGATGGCGGTGGCGCCGGGGCCCTTGCCGACGATGACGTCGACCCGGAAGTCCTCCATCGCCATGTACAGCATCTCCTCGGCGGGCCGGGACATCCGGTGGATCTCGTCGAGGAAGAGGACTTCGCCCTCCTGGAGGGAGGAGAGGATCGCGGCGAGGTCGCCGGCGTGCTGGATGGCCGGTCCGGAGGTGATGCGGATGGGGGCGCCCATCTCGGCCGCGATGATCATCGACAGGGTGGTCTTGCCGAGGCCGGGCGCGCCGGAGAGCAGCACGTGGTCGGCGGTGGCGCCGCGCGCGCGTGCGGCGCGCAGCACCAGGTCGAGCTGTTCGCGGACCTTCTCCTGTCCGATGAACTCGCCGAGGTCCTTGGGGCGCAGGGCGGCCTCGACGGCCTGGTCCTCCCGGTCGGCGACGGAGTCCACGAGCCGCTCGCCGGCCGGGTCGGGGGCCGGCGTTTCGGTCGGGTCGTCCCAGTTCATGTGATTGCCTTACGACGGTTCGGGTCAGCGGGCGCGGTTCAGGGTCTGCAGGGCGGCCTTGAGCAGTTGCCCGACCTGCGGGGCGCCGCCGGCGGCCTCGGCCTGCGGCGCGACGGCGGCCACGGCCTCGTCGGCCTCGCGGGTGGCGTAGCCGAGGCCGATCAGGGCCGCGTGCAACTGGTCGCGCCAGCCCTGGCCGGCCGGTGCGCCGACGGCCGGTCCGCCGACGGGCTCGCCGAGCCGGTCCTTCAGGTCCAGCAGCAGCTTCTGGGCGCCCTTCTTGCCGATGCCGGGGACCGCGGTGAGGGCCTTCTCGTCACCGGTGGCGACCGCGCGGCGCAGCGCGTCCGGGGTGTGCACGGCCAGCATGGCCTGGGCGAGGCGCGGGCCGACGCCGCTCGCGGTCTGCAGCAGCTCGAAGACCTGGCGCTCGTCGTCGTCCGCGAAGCCGTACAGGGTGAGCGAGTCCTCGCGGACCACCAGGGAGGTGTGCAGCCGGGCCGCCTGGCCCACCCGGAGCGTGGACAGGGTGTTCGGGGTGCACTGGACGGCCATGCCGACACCGCCGACCTCGACGACCGCGGCGTCCGGGGCGAGCGCGGCGACCGTGCCGCTGACGAAGGCGATCATGCCGTGGGGCCTTTCGTTGCGTGGACGGCGTGCCGGGCGACGGCCTGCTGGAGCCGGTTCTGCGCGGGGGCCCGCCAGATGTGGCAGATGGCGAGCGCGAGGGCGTCGGCGGCGTCGGCCGGCCGGGGCGGGGCGCTGAGCCGCAGCAGGCGGGTGACCATGGCGCCCACCTGGGCTTTGTCCGCGCGTCCGCTGCCGGTGACGGCGGCCTTGACCTCGCTGGGGGTGTGCAGGGCGACGGGGATGCCGCGCCGGGCGGCGCACAGCATGGCGACGGCGCTGGCCTGGGCGGTGCCCATGACCGTCCGCACGTTGTGCTGGCTGAAGACGCGCTCCACGGCGACGAATTCGGGCCGGTGCTCGTCCAGCCACTGCTCGATGCCCTGCTCCACGGCGAGGAGGCGGTGGCTGAGTTCGGCGTCCGCCGGGGTCCGGACGACGCCGACGCCGACCATGGTGAGCGGACGGCCCGCGACCCCTTCGACGACACCGACACCGCACCGCGTCAGGCCGGGGTCCACCCCGAGGACACGCACGCGCCGCTCCCTCCCTCACCCAAACACATGTTTGTGCAGGCTATCGGGTGACACTGACAACGCCGTACAACGCGACGGGCCGACGGGGGACGTGTCCCGTCGGCCCGGTCGGCCAGCCGCGCGCGTTACGCGTCGACCTTCTCCATGATCTCGTCGCTCACGTCGAAGTTGGCGAAGACGTTCTGCACGTCGTCGCTGTCCTCCAGCGCGTCGATCAGCTTGAAGATCTTCTTGGCGCCCTCCTCGTCCAGCTCGACCTGCATGGTCGGGACGAAGTTGGCCTCGGCGGACTCGTAGTCGATGCCGGCGTCCTGGAGGGCCGTGCGCACCGCGACGAGGTCGGTCGGCTCGCTGAGCACCTCGAAGTTCTCCCCGAGGTCGTTGACCTCCTCGGCACCGGCGTCCAGCACCGCGCCGAGCACGTCGTCCTCGGACAGCTCGCCCTTGGGGACGATGACGACGCCCTTGCGGTGGAACAGGTACGACACCGAGCCCGGGTCGGCCATGGAGCCGCCGTTGCGGGTCATGGCGACGCGGACCTCGGAGGCGGCGCGGTTGCGGTTGTCGGTGAGGCACTCGATGAGCACCGCGACACCGTTCGGACCGTAGCCCTCGTACATGATCGTCTCGTAGTCGGCGCCGCCGGCCTCCAGGCCCGCGCCGCGCTTGACCGCGGAGTCGATGTTCTTGTTCGGGACCGACGACTTCTTCGCCTTCTGGATGGCGTCGTACAGCGTCGGATTGCCGTCCGGATCGGCACCGCCCATCCGGGCCGCGACCTCGATGTTCTTGATCAGCTTCGCGAAGAGCTTGCCGCGCTTGGCGTCGATCACGGCCTTCTTGTGCTTCGTCGTGGCCCATTTAGAGTGGCCGGACATCTGCCTGTCTCCTTCGCGTAACCCATCTCTGTACGAACGGCAGAGATCCTACAAGGACTCGTGCGTCCGGTTCGCGCGCACCATGTCCACGAACAGGGCGTGCACGCGGTGGTCGCCGGTCAGCTCCGGGTGGAAGGAGGTGGCCAGCACGTTGCCCTGGCGCACGGCGACGATGTGTCCCTCGTGCTCGGCGAGCACCTCCGCCGCGGCGCCCACGGACTCCACCCAGGGGGCGCGGATGAAGACGCCCTCCACAGGGTCGCCCGCGACGCCCTTGACGTCGACCGCGGCCTCGAAGGACTCGTTCTGCCGGCCGAAGGCGTTGCGGCGCACGATCATGTCGATGCCGCCGACCGTCTCCTGGCCCGAGCGCGGGTCGAGGATCTTGTCGGCGAGCAGGATGAGGCCGGCGCAGGTGCCGTAGACGGGCAGACCGGCGCGCACGCGGGCGCGCAGCGGCTCCATCACTCCGAAGAGGACGGCCAGCTTGGAGATGGTGGTCGACTCGCCGCCGGGCAGGACGAGGCCGTCGACCTCGGCGAGTTCCTCGGGACGCCGCACCGGCCTGGCCACGGCGTCGGCCGCGGCCAGGGCAATGAGGTGCTCCCGGACGTCGCCCTGGAGGGCCAGGACGCCTATGACAGGAGTGTTCATGGGGTGTCGTACCTGTGGGTTACCAGCCGCGGTTCGCGTAGCGCTCGGACTCGGGGAGGACGTCGCAGTTGATGCCGACCATGGCCTCGCCGAGGTTGCGGGACGCGTCCGCGATGATCTTCGGGTCGTCGTAGAAGGTGGTGGCCTTCACGATGGCGGCGGCGCGCTTGGCCGGGTCGCCGGACTTGAAGATGCCGGAGCCGACGAACACGCCCTCGGCGCCGAGCTGCCGCATCAGGGCCGCGTCGGCCGGGGTGGCGACGCCGCCGGCGGAGAACAGCACGACCGGCAGCTTGCCCAGCTCGGCGACCTCCTTGACCAGCTCGTACGGGGCGCGCAGCTCCTTGGCGGCGGCGTACAGCTCGTGGTTGTCCAGGCCGCGCAGCCGGGCGATGTCGCCCTTGATCTGACGCAGGTGGCGGACGGCCTCCACGACGTTGCCGGTGCCGGCCTCGCCCTTGGAGCGGATCATCGCGGCGCCCTCGGAGATGCGGCGCAGGGCCTCGCCCAGGTTGGTCGCACCGCACACGAACGGGGTGGTGAAGGACCACTTGTCGGAGTGGTTGACCTCGTCGGCCGGGGTGAGCACCTCGGACTCGTCGATGTAGTCGACGCCGAGGGACTGGAGCACCTGGGCCTCGACGAAGTGGCCGATGCGGGACTTGGCCATGACCGGGATCGAGACGGCCTCGATGATGCCCTCGATCATGTCCGGGTCGGACATGCGGGCCACGCCGCCGTCCTTGCGGATGTCGGCCGGGACCCGCTCCAGGGCCATGACCGCGACGGCGCCCGCGTCCTCGGCGATCTTCGCCTGCTCCGGCGTGACGACGTCCATGATCACGCCGCCCTTGAGCTGTTCGGCCATGCCGCGCTTCACGCGGGCGGTGCCGGTCTCGGGAGCCTGGTTGTCGATGGTGGACACGGGTGACCTCGCTGGTGGTGAAAGAGGGTTTCTGCACTCCCGAGAAAACGCGAGCGGACCAGGCCACAGCAAGGGCCAATGGAAAGCCGGTGGATCGTTTTCGGCCGGTCCGGGGTCAGGAGACCCGCTCGACCAGCGCCGCGGGCGGCTCGTCGTCCATCTCGAAGGCCAGCGGGAAGGGGGCGTGGCCGGCCAGCCGGAACCAGCGGACCTTGCGGTGCTCGCGGAGCCTGCGGGCGGCTCCCACGGCGTCGTTGTGGAAGCGGCGGGCCATCGGCACCCGGCGGACCGCCTCGGCCAGCTCACGGGCGGCCTCGTCGCCGCCCGGGGCCACGCGGACGGCCTCCACCTGGGCCGCGTCCCGGAAGACCGCCCGCAGCGCCTGGCTCAGTTCGCTCTCGGCGACCTCGCGCTGCTCCTCCTCGGCCTGCCGGGCCGCGTGCGCCGCCTCGTACAGGACGATCGAGGCGGCCGGGTCCAGGACGCCCGAGGTCGCCAGCTCCTGGGCCACCGAGGCCCGCCGCAGCAACTGGGCGTCGAGCGCGGCGCGGGCCGCGTCCATCCGCACGTGCAGCCGGTCCAGCCGTCCGGCCGTCCAGCTGAGGTACACGCCGACGGCGAGCAGGGCGACGAGGATCCAGATGAGGGTTGCGGTCACGGCGGAAGGCTATCGGCAGGCGGGGTACGGCCTCCAAGGCGCGGTACGGGGCGGGCCCGGCGGGGCGGGGCGCCGGCCGGCGTCCCGCCCCGTACGCCGGTCAGTCCCGGGCCAGGCCGAGCCGCGCCCGCAGACCCGTGCGCTCGTCCGTGGCGACGGCCGACGTGCCGGTCGTCACCGTCTCGTACACGGACAGGATGTCCGCGCCGACCGTGGACCAGTCGAAGCGCCGCACATGGGCGCTGCCGCGCTCGCGCAGCCCGGCGCGGCGGGCCGGGTCCGCCAGCAGCCGTACGGCCGCCACGGCCAGCGCGTCGGCGTCCTCGTTGGCGAACACCTCGCCGGCCTCGCCCTGGTCGAGGACCTGCACGAACGCGTCCAGGTCCGAGGCGAGCACGGGCGCGCCCGCCGACATCGCCTCGACCAGGATGATGCCGAAGCTCTCGCCGCCGGTGTTGGGCGCCACGTACAGGTCGACGCTGCGCAGCAGACGGGCCTTGTCCGCGTCGCTGATCATGCCGAGGAACTCCACGCGCGGGCGCAGTTCCTCGGGCAGGTGCTCGACGGCCGCCTCCTCGTCGCCCCGGCCGGCCACCAGCAGCCGGGTCCCCGGCCGGGCCGCCAGGATCGCCGGGAGCGCCTTCATCAGGACGGGCAGGCCCTTGCGGGGCTCGTCGATCCGGCCGATGAAGCCGATGGTCCCGCCCTGCCACTCGGGCCGTGGCTCGGCTCCGGCGAAGAAGTCGACGTCGACGCCGTTGGGGATGACGACCGCGTCCCCGCCGAGGTGCTCGACCAGCGTGCGCCGGGCGTACTCGCTGACCGCGATCCGCGCGCTGATCTTCTCCAGCGCGGCCTGGAGGATCGCGTAGGCGGCGATCATGGCGCGCGAGCGCGGGTTGGAGGTGTGGAACGTCGCGACGATGGGGCCCTGGGCCGCCCAGCAGGTCAGCAGGCCCAGCGAGGGCGAGGTCGGCTCGTGGATGTGCACCACGTCGAACGCGCCGTCGTGCAGCCAGCGCCGTACCCGCGCGGCCGACAGGAACCCGAAGTTCAGCCGGGCCACCGAGCCGTTGTACGGCACCGGGACCGCGCGGCCGGCCGAGACGACGTACGGCGGCAGCGGGGTGTCGTCGTCGGCCGGGGCGAGGACGGAGACGTGGTGGCCGAGGCGGATGAAGTACTCGGCGAGGTCGCGGACGTGGAACTGGACGCCACCGGGCACGTCCCAGGAGTACGGGCAGACGATCCCGATTCTCACGCGGTTCCCTTCGCGGGGTCGAGGTCGGCGAGCCACAGGCGCTGCAGCATGTGCCAGTCCTCCGGGTGCGCGGCGATCCCGGTGGCGAAGGCGTCGGCCAGCGCCTGTGTCATGACGGAGGTCTTCTCCACGCGCGTGCCCGACTCCGGTACCTCGACCGGGGCGTGGACCCGGCCCCGCATGACGGGTGAGTCGTCGTACCAGAGGGTGACGGGCAGCAGCAGCGCGCCCGTCTGCTGGGCGAGCAGCGCCGGACCGGCCGGCATCCGGGCCGGCTCGCCGAAGAAGTCGACCTGGACGCCGGAGGCGGACAGGTCGCGGTCGGCGACCAGGCAGACCAGGCCGCCGTCGCGCAGCCGCCGGGCCAGGGTGCCGAAGGCGGTGCCGCCGCTGTGCGGCAGCACCTCCATGCCCAGGCCCTCGCGGTAGGCGACGAAGCGGTCGTAGAGCGTCTCCGGCCTGAGCCGCTCGGCGACCGTGGTGAACGGGGTCCGCAGCGCGGTGGTGACCCAGGCGCCGGCCAGGTCCCAGTTGGCCAGGTGCGGCAGGGCGAGGATGACGCCCCGGCCGGCGGCGAGCCCGTCGGTCAGGTGGTGGACGTCCTGGGGGTCGAAGCCGGTCCGCACCCGCTCGGCGCTCCAGGCCGGCAGCCGGAAGGACTCCATCCAGTAACGCAGGTACGAACGCATGCCCGCGCGGGACAGCTCCGCCAGCCGCTCGGGGCCCGCGCCGGGCACCACGCGCGCGTAGTTCGCCTCCAGCCGCAGCACGCCCTTGCCGCGCTGCTTCCAGGCGAGGTCGGCGATGGTGCGGCCGAGGCGCACGGCGGCGGGCTCGGGGAGCTTCTTGACGCCGCTCCAGCCCAGGCCGTACAGCGCGTCGGTGAGCCGGTCGGCGGTGCTCACTGCGCGGCCCCGCCGGTGCTCTGCCGGGCGGCCGCCTCGGCCTCGGCGGACTCGCGGCGGACGGTGACGACCCGCTGGACCAGGGTGACGAGGCTGCCCGCCGCGACGATCCACAGCGCGATCGGCAGCAGCCACTGGATGCCCGGCACCCCGAACTTGTGCAGGCCCGCGAAACCGGCCGCGACCAGCGAGATCACCAGCCGCTCGGCGCGTTCGACGAGGCCGTTGACGGCGACCGGCAGGCCGATCGACTCGCCGCGCGCCTTGGTGTACGACACCACCTGCCCGCTGGCCAGGCAGAAGATCGACACCGCGCACAGCGCGTTGTCGTGCCCCTGTCCCGCGTACCAGAGCGCGAAGCCGCCGAAGATCGCGCCGTCGGCGACCCGGTCCAGGGTGGAGTCGAGGAAGGCGCCCCAGCGGCTGGAGCGGCCCAGCTGACGGGCCATGTTGCCGTCGACCAGGTCGGAGAAGACGAACAGGGTGATCACGACCGTGCCCCAGAAGAACTCTCCCTTGGGGTAGAAGACCAGCGCTCCCGCGACCACTCCGGCGGTGCCGATGAGCGTGACCGTGTCGGGGCTCACGCCCCGGCGGATGAGAAACGTGGCGAACGGCGTGAGGACACGCGTGAAAAATGCACGCGCGTACTTGTTCAGCATGGCCTTCCCGACGGTCGGTGACGCCGCGGCCCTGCTGGCCGCCGGCTGGCCCATCGTAGCCAGGCGCGCGCGGGGCCGACGGGCGGGCACCCGGCGGCGGCGCCGGCGAGCGGTGCGCGCGGCGGCGCACGGGCCGCCGGTCACGGAAACGGTCACCCGCGCGCACGCTTCGTAGTCCTTCGTATGGACGGGGCGTGACGGGAGTGGAAAGCTCGAATAACCGCGGGCGTCGCCGGAGCCGCCAGAGCACGCGGATCCCGCGTGTCCGCGCCCACAGTGACCTCACCGTGCACGGGAGGCAGGATCATGGGCGACAAGGCACAGTCACACCACCCCGGGGCCGCCGGCAGGGCTCTCACGGCCGACCGGCCCGCGTCCCTGCGCAATGTGGTGCTGGTCGGCCACTCCGGTTCGGGAAAGACGACCCTGGTGGAGGCCCTCGCGCTGACCGCGGGGGCGGTGAACCGGGCGGGCCGCGTGGAGGACGGCGGCACCGTCTCCGACCACGACGAGATCGAGCACCGCCAGCAGCGCTCGGTCCAGCTCTCCCTGGTGCCGGTCGCCTGGGACGGCATCAAGGTCAACCTGCTGGACACCCCCGGCTACGCCGACTTCGTCGGGGAGCTGCGGGCCGGGCTGCGCGCCGCGGACGCGGCCCTCTTCGTGGTCTCCGCCGCCGACGGGGTGGACGGCTCGACGCGGATGGTGTGGGAGGAGTGCGCGGCCGTCGGCATGCCCCGCGCGATCGTGATCACGCACCTGGAGGCCGCGCGCGCGGACTTCGAGGAGACGACCCGGGTCTGCGCCGAGGTCTTCGGCGGCGACGACCCCGACGCGGTCCTGCCCCTGTACCTGCCGCTGCGCGCTCCCGAGGGCCCGGACGGACACACCCCGGTGACCGGGCTGGTCGGGCTGCTGTCACGGAAGCTGTTCGACTACTCGACCGGCGAGCGCAAGGAGTCCGAGCCCGGCGAGGATCAGTTGCCCGGCATCGAGGAGGCCCGCGACCGGCTCATCGAGGGGATCATCGCGGAGAGCGAGGACGAGACCTTGATGGACCGCTATCTGGGCGGCGAGCAGGTCGACGTCGAGACCCTCGTCCGGGACCTGGAGCGGGCCGTGGCGCGCGGTTCGTTCTTCCCGGTGCTGGCCGCCGCCCCCGCCGCCGAGGGCGCCCGGCAGGGCCTCGGCACGGTGGAGCTGCTGGAACTGGTCACCGGCGGCTTCCCGACCCCGTCCGAGCACCCGCTGCCCGCGGTCACCACGACCGGCGGCGAGCCGCGCGAGCTGAAGCCGTGCGACCCGGACGGCCCGCTGGTCGCCGAGGTCGTCAAGACCGCCTCCGACCCGTACGTGGGCCGGGTGTCGCTGGTCCGCGTCTTCTCCGGGACCCTGCGCCCGGACCAGACGGTGCACGTCTGCGGGCACGGCCTCGCCGACCGCGGGCACGAGGACCACGACGTCGACGAGAAGACCGGCGCCCTGTCCATGCCGTTCGGCAAGCAGCAGCGCCCGGTGACCCACGCCGTCGCCGGCGATCTGGTGTGCGTGGCCAAGCTGAGCCGCGCCGAGACCGGCGACACCCTCTCCGCCAAGGACGACCCGCTGCTGATGGCGCCCTGGCGGATGCCCGACCCGCTGCTGCCGCTCGCCATCCAGGCGCACAGCAAGGCCGACGAGGACAAGCTGTCCCAGGGCCTGGCCCGGCTGGTCGCCGAGGATCCGACGATGCGCCTGGAGCAGAACCAGGACACCCACCAGGTGGTCCTGTGGTGTCTGGGCGAGGCGCACGCCGACGTCGCCCTGGAGCGGCTGCGCAGCCGCTACGGCGTCCAGGTCGACGTCGTCCCGCACCGGGTGCCGCTGCGCGAGACGTTCGCGGCCAGGGCCACCGGGCGGGGCCGGCACGTGAAGCAGTCCGGCGGCCACGGCCAGTACGCGATCTGCGAGATCGAGGTGGAGCCGCTGCCCGTCGGCTCGGGCATCGAGTTCGTCGACAAGGTGGTCGGCGGCGCCGTGCCCCGGCAGTTCGTCCCGTCCGTCGAGAAGGGCGTACGGGCCCAGGCCGCCAAGGGCGTCACGGCCGGGTATCCGCTGGTGGACGTGCGGGTCACCCTGCTGGACGGCAAGGCCCACTCGGTGGACTCCTCCGACGCCGCGTTCCAGACCGCGGGCGCGCTCGCCCTGCGCGAGGCCGCGGCCGACGCCGGGATCCATCTGCTGGAGCCGGTGGCCGAGGTGAGCGTGCTGGTCGGCGACGACTACGTGGGCGCCGTGATGAGCGACCTGTCCGGCCGGCGCGGCCGGCTGCTCGGCACCGAACAGGTGGGTTCCGGACGGACGCTGATCCGGGCGGAGGTGCCCGAGTTCGAGATCGGCCGGTACGCGGTCGACCTGCGCTCGCTCTCGCACGGCACGGCCCGCTTCGACCGTGCCTACGCCCGGCACGAGCCGATGCCGCCGCAGATCGCCGCCCGCCTGCGCGAACTGGCCGGGGACGAGGGGTAGCACGGGAGCACGGACCGGGCGCACGGACGGGCGGCTTCCGCCGTCCGCCCGCGGGCCGCCGGTGCCGGCGGATACCCTGATCACGTCGTGCCACGACCGTCCGCAGTCGGCCGGTACGGGCACGGCGCGCGGTCCAACAGGTGTGCGGAGCAGGGAAGTCGGGAAGGCCGCAGGAACGGCACCGGCGGCGATGGGGGCGGGAATGTCGTTTGGCACGGAGTGGGACGGGCCCCAGGTGCCCGTCTCGGGCGGCGAGGGTCAGGCGGCGACGGCCGCGCTGGCCTCGGCGGCGTACCGGGACAGCCCTGTCGAGGAGATCAAGAAGGCCGACAACGAGTGGCACCAGTCGACCGTCAAGGCGGGCCGGATCAAGATGCTCCGACCCAACCTGGGCGAGGCGTTCTCCCGGGCCCTGGTGGACCGGATGCTGGCCCCGGGCCGCAAGGCGCTCATCCAGTCCTTCGGCGTCGAGCCGCAGTTCGTGGTGGAGCACGCGCTGGCCGCGAACAACATCCGCCGGGAACGGGACAATCTGCTCAGCGTCATCACCGTCGTCTGCGGCCTGCTCTTCCTGCCCGGTCTGCTCGGCTGGCTGCTCGTCTTCCTGCTGCGCTCCTTCGTCGCCCGGCGCGACGACCGACGGGCCGGGACGCTGGCCACCACGCTCCTGCTGGGCTTCGGCCTGCTCGCGGCGCTGTTCCTGGTCAAGATGCCGTTCACCGGCTTCTGGGCGTGGTACGCCCGCGCCTGCGTCGTCGTCCCCGTGCTCGGCTGGTTCTGGGCCCGGCGGATCTGCGAGCGCACCGCCCACGACCTGCGGGCCCGCTGGGACGGCCTGCTGTCCGGGACCAGCGTCGGCGCCAAGGTCCCGGAGGCCGTGCCGCGCGGGCCCGGCCACACCTCCGCCGAGGACCTGCGCCAGTCCCTGGCCCGGCTGAGCGCCGAGCAGCAGTCCAACTCGGTCTTCTACGCCGGGCCCAAGGGCATACTCGGCATGGGCACCCGCTGGGGCGCCTGGCAGCTCGCCGAGGATCTCGTGCCCGCCGAGGCCGGCCGGGAGATCCATCCCTTCCGCAGCTGGGACGTGATACGCGCGATCCACGACCAGCTGGCCCTGCTGGAGCGCGGCCCGCTGCACACGGGCGGCTTCCCCAAGCCGTCGGTACGGCACTGGATCGTCACGCCGATCGGTGAGAAGGCCGGGTCGGTGTCCCGGCCCGAGGGCACCGACGTGGAGGCGTTCCGGGTGAAGCCGCACGCCATACAGGAGATCTGCAACAACCAGCAGTTCGGCAGCGGCGACCGGCACTATCTGGGCGTGCAGTGGACCCTCTGGGACGGGCAGTTGGTCATCACCATGCTGATCACGGTGACCGTGCTGCACCAGACCCTGCGCATCGAGGTCACCGGCCATGCGCTGGGGCCGGTCAACTCGCTGTTCACCAGCAAGCCGGAGGCCCCGACCAAGGAGGTCGCGAAGTCGCTCAAGCCCTGGGAGAACCGCACCGTCAAGCTGCCCCTGGTCACCACCGACGAGGTGGTGCGGCTCGCCGCCCGCGCCCCGCTGACCTGGTATCCGCCGCTGCTGAACTGGCTGGGCGGCTCGCTGGGGCTGCCCGAGCCGTTCGGTCTGCGGCACGCCTGGGCCGACCAGCCGTGGCGTCATCGTTTCATGGCCGACGACGCGCTGCGCGCGGCCACGCCGGTGCTGCGCGTGGTGCACTCGGCCGCGATCAAGGTGCTCAAGGAGAACGGCGTGGACACCGAGAAGTTCGGCGCCCGCTCGTCGTTCCTCAGCGGCAACGTCCAGGACCCGAGCCCGAGGAAGGCCGACCTGTACGACGCGTAGACCGCCCGCGGCCTCAGCCGGCGCGGGTGACGGGCCCGTGGGCCGCCGTCACCCGCACGCGCAAGGGCCGGGCCCGTCCTACGCCGGCCAGGCCTGCGCCAGCATCGTCCTGGTGTCGGCCAGCAGCTGCGGCAGCACCTTCGTGTGGCCCACGACCGGCATGAAGTTGGTGTCGCCGCCCCAGCGCGGGACGATGTGCTGGTGCAGATGGGCGGCGATGCCCGCGCCCGCGACCGTGCCCTGGTTCATGCCGATGTTGAAGCCGTGCGCGCCGGAGGCGGTGCGCAGCGCCGTCATCGCCTGCTTGGTCAGCTCCGCCAGCTCGGCGGTCTCCGCGTCGGTCAGTTCGGTGTAGTCGGCCACGTGCCGGTACGGCACGGTCATCAGGTGGCCGCCGTTGTACGGGTACAGGTTGAGGACGGCGTACACCCGCTCACCACGCCGGACGATCAGCCCGTCCTCGTCCGACTTGGCCGGAATCGAACAGAAGGGGCAGCCGTCGTCGGCTCCCGGGCCGGTCGGCTTGTTCTCGCCCTGGATGTAGGCCATCCGGTGAGGCGTCCACAGACGCTGGAACGCGTCCTGGGTCCCCACTCCGATCTGCTGTTCCGGCTCACTCGTCATACCAGGCAGCATATGGCCTCACCGGAAAGGCACGGCAAAGGGCCCCCGGGACGGTGTTCCCGGGGGCCTTCGCGGTGCGGGCGGCGGCTCAGACCTGGGTCCGCTCGGCCACGATCCCCTCGATCTTGGCGATGGCGTCGTCGAACGGGATGCCGTTCTCCTGGGAGCCGTCGCGGTAGCGGAAGGAGACCGAGCCGGCCGACATGTCCTCGTCGCCGACGATGACCATGAACGGCACCTTCTGCTTCTGCGCGTTCCTGATCTTCTTCTGCATGCGGTCCGAGGAGGAGTCCACCTCGACGCGCAGGCCCTTCTTCCTGGCCGCGGCCGCGAACTTCTCCAGGTACTCCACGTGCGCGTCGCCGATCGGGATGCCGATGGCCTGGACCGGGGCCAGCCACGCCGGGAAGGCGCCCGCGTAGTGCTCCAGCAGGACGGCGAAGAACCGCTCGATGGAGCCGAACAGCGCGCGGTGGATCATGACCGGGCGCTGCTTGGAGCCGTCCGGGCCGGTGTACTCCAGGTTGAACCGCTCGGGCAGGTTGAAGTCGAGCTGGATGGTCGACATCTGCCAGGTCCGGCCGATCGCGTCCTTGGCCTGGACGGAGATCTTCGGGCCGTAGAAGGCCGCGCCGCCCGGGTCCGGGACGAGGGGCAGGCCCTGCTTCTCGGCGACCTGGCGCAGGGTCTCGGTCGCCTCCTCCCATGCCTCGTCCGAGCCGACGAACTTCTCCGGGTCCTTGGTGGACAGCTCCAGGTAGAAGTCGGTCAGGCCGTAGTCCCGCAGCAGGCCGAGGACGAAGGTGAGCGTCTTGTCCAGCTCCTCGGACATCTGCTCACGGGTGCAGTAGATGTGCGCGTCGTCCTGGGTGAAGCCCCGCGCCCGGGTCAGGCCGTGCACGACGCCCGACTTCTCGTACCGGTACACGGTCCCGAACTCGAAGAGGCGCAGCGGCAGTTCGCGGTACGACCGGCCGCGCGCGTCGAAGATCAGGTTGTGCATCGGGCAGTTCATGGGCTTGAGGTAGTAGTCCACGCCCTCGTCGAGCTGCATGGGCGGGTACATGCCGTCGGCGTACCAGTCCAGGTGCCCGGACGTCTCGAAGAGCTTCCCCTTCGTGGCGTGCGGGGTGTAGACGAACTCGTAGCCCTCCGCCTCGTGCCGGCGGCGCGAGTAGTCCTCCATGACCCGGCGGACGATGCCGCCCTTGGGGTGGAAGACGGCGAGGCCGGAGCCGATCTGCTCGGGGATCGAGAAGAGGTCCAGCTCGGCGCCCAGCTTGCGGTGGTCGCGCTTCTCGGCCTCGGCGAGGAAGTCCAGGTGCGCCTTCAGCTCGTCCTTGGACGGCCAGGCGGTGCCGTAGATGCGCTGGAGCATCGGGTTCTTCTCGCTGCCGCGCCAGTAGGCTGCGGCGTTGCGCATCAGCTTGAACGCCGGGATGAGCCGGGTCGAGGGCAGGTGCGGGCCGCGGCACAGGTCCTTCCAGCACAGCTCGCCGGTCTTGGCGTCCAGGTTGTCGTAGATCGTCAGCTCGCCGGCGCCGACCTCGACGTCCGCGCCGTCGTCGCTGGAGGCGGCGCCCTTGAGGCCGATCAGCTCCAGCTTGTACGGCTCGGCGGCCAGTTCGGTGCGCGCCTGCTCGTCGGTGACGACACGGCGGGCGAACTTCTGGCCCCGCTTCTGGATCTCCTGCATCTTCTTCTCGATGGCCTTGAGATCCTCGGGCGTGAACGGCTTCTCGACGTCGAAGTCGTAGTAGAAGCCGTCCTTGACGGGCGGGCCGATGCCCAGCTTGGCCTCGGGGAACAGCTCCTGCACGGCCTGCGCCATGACGTGCGCGGTGGAGTGGCGCAGGATGTCCAGGCCGTCCTTGGACGAGATCTCGACGCCCTCGACCTCGTCGCCGTCGGACAGTTCCCAGGTGAGGTCCTTCAGCTCGCCGCCCACGCGCGCGGCGATGACCGAGCGCTGACCCGCGAAGAGGTCGGCGGCCGTGGTGCCCGTCGTCACCACGCGTTCTTCCCGCTCGGAATCGCGTTGGATGATCACACGGACGTCTGACACCGGTCTCTCCTGACTGAAGGGGGGTGCGGCGCCATACCAGGAGCGCGCGCAGGGCGATCGTACCGACCCGACGGCTGAGACCGCGAAACGGTTACGCTGCGTCCCCGGGCCCTCACCCGTCCCCGCCGGCCTCCTCGAAGAGGCCGGGGTGCACGGGGTTCTCCTGGAGGGCCTTCAGCAGCCGGTCCCGCTCGGCGTCGTCCACCGGGACGGGGACGACGCCCGAGGCGCCGGTGAGCCGGCGGAAGCCGCCGCGGCGCTCCAGCCGGCCGTGCACGCGCACGGGCAGGCCGTCGAGGTGGGCGTGGCCGGCGGTGCGGTAGTCGGCCTCGCCCAGGGTGGCGCGGACGTAGGGCACCTCGGCGCCGGCGAGGACGCGCAGGCGCACGGTGCCCTCCCGCGCTCCGCGAGGCCGCCGCCCGCTATCTGCGCGCGGAGCCGTCCGTCCCGGTCGGCATCACCGGCGCCGTCGTCCGCATGCGCCGCGGCGGACCCGGCGGCGCAGGTCGCCGGGCGAGAACTCGACGGGGCCGGCGAGGGGCGCGCAGCCGTCCGGGACGCCGGCGCCGGGGGCCCAGGCGACGGCGAGGCGGGCGCCCTGCGTGCCCCGGACGAGCGCGGCCGGCGCCTCGGTCAGCTCCCGGCTGACGCCGGCCTCGACGGCGCCGTCGAAGGCGTCCATCCGGCCGGTGGCCCGCCGGTAGTCGACGGCCTCGCGGGCCGCGTGGAGGGCCTGGTGGAGGCGGACGGTGAGGGCGCGGCCGGCGGGCACGGGCACGAAGGCGGCCAGGGCGCGGCCCTCGGCGGCGGGAGCGACCAGGACGCCGTCGAGGAGGGCGGTGGCGGCGCGGCGGTGGCGGGCGCCGTGGTAGCCGGCCCGCGCCCGGGTGGCGAGCGCGGCGGCGAGCAGCGTCTGCCGGGCGGCGCCGCGCAGGTGCTCGTCGGCGCCCCAGGAGGCGGCGCCGGCGGCCGCGCCGGGTGTGTCGCGCCACCAGCGGATCTCGTCGCTGGGCACGGCGAGGGCGAGCAGCACCTCGCGGGCGTGGGCGGTGCCGCTGCGGGCGAGGGCGTCGAGGGCCTCGCCGAGCAGGTCGTCGCTGTCGGGGAAGGCGCGGTCCTCGGGGACGAGCAGGCTGGTGCCGCGGCCGGCCGGGCCGGGCGGGGTCCAGCGGCCGTAGCGGCCGGGCGTGCCGCCGCGCCGTTGCCAGCCGTGCCGGTGCAGCAGGGCGCCGAGCACGGCGGGGTCGACGTCGGCGGGCCGCGGGTGCCGGGGCGGGGACGGGCCGTCGGGGCGGGGCGGGATCCGTCCGGCCGGCGGGCCGTCGGGGCGGTTCCCCATGGTCTGCCTCCCGTCCCGACCCGCGTCATGATCTCGCAGAGGGCCCGGTCGTCGAAGATGCGCGAGGTCGGTACCCGCACGGTGGTCCGGTGCCGGCCGGTGACGGGGTGGCCGGCGAGGTTGGTCCAGTAGCAGCAGTGCCTGAGGTCGAGCCGGTCGTGGCCGGCGCGCAGCCAGTCGTCCCGGGAGCGCGGCACGAGCATGACGACCAGGATCTTGTGCACCGAGACGGGCGTGCGGGCCAGTTTGCGCAGGTGGGCATTGTCGAGCGGGAAGGAGAAGAAGCGGCCCGGCGGGTGGGGCGCGATCTGTTAGGTGGCCTTCAGCTGCACCTTGATGGTGACCTCGTCGTCCACGGTGTGGCCGGGTGCGCTGTGGCTGAGGTGCCAGTCGATGCCGTTGTCCGGGCAGGGCTGGGACAGCGAACAGCCGGCCGCGGCGGCGACCGCGTGCAGATAGCCGATCTGCAGTGTCTCCATGCAGGCGGTGGCGGCGAGCGTGCCGCGGAGGGCGGCCGGACGGTCGGGCAGCAGCCCGCCCCGCTCGGGCTGCGCGATGGCCATGACCAACAGCCTTTCGAACCCGGTGCGTTGTGCCACGGGTTGCTGAACAGCCAGGACCCGTATACCTGTTGTCTCCTCGCGGCGTACGGCGCAAACGGCCCGGGTATCACCAAACGGGCGGAAGACGGAACGTCACCCGCCATGGGTGAGCGAGGAGTTGGGGTTGGGATGACGACCTGGTACGAGGGGCCGCTGGCCGCCTTCGACACGGAGACGACGGGCGTGGACGTCGAGGCCGACCGGATCGTTTCGGCCGCCGTCGTCGTCCAGGACGCGCCGGGGACCCGGCCCCGGGTGTCGCGCTGGCTGGTGAACCCGGGGGTGCCGGTGCCGGAGGCGGCGACGGCGGTGCACGGGCTGACGGAGGAGCACCTGCAGCACCACGGGCGCTGGCCGGCGCCCGTGATGTACGAGATAGCCGAGCAGTTGGCGGAGCACGCGACGCTGGGCCGCCCGCTGGTGGTGATGAACGCGCCGTTCGACCTGACGCTGCTGGACCGGGAGTTGCGTCGGCACCGGGCGTCCCCGCTGGAGCGCTGGTTCCCCTCGGTGCCGCTGCTGGTGCTGGACCCGCGGGTGCTGGACAAGCAGCTCGACCGGTACCGCAAGGGCCGCCGCACGCTGACCGACCTGTGCGGGCACTACGGCGTGACGCTCCAGGACGCGCACGACGCGGCGGCGGACGCGCTGGCCGCGCTGGAGGTCGTCCGGGCCCTGGGGCATCGTTTCGCCACCCGGCTGGAACGGCTGTCCCCCGCCGAGCTGCACGCGCTCCAGGCGGACTGGCACGCGGCGCAGGCGCGCGGGCTCCAGGCGTGGTTCGCGCGCAGCGGGTCGGCGGAGACGGTGTGCACCGACTGGCCGCTGCGCCCGGAGGTGCCGGCGGCGGCGTGAGCGGCGGACGACGGCAAGGGCGACGACAAAAAGGCCGGTCCGCTGCTGCGGACCGGCCTTTCCCGGTGGGCGATACTGGGTTCGAACCAGTGACCTCTTCGGTGTGAACGAAGCGCTCTCCCACTGAGCTAATCGCCCGGGAACGCACTGAACCATACAGGCCCGGGCACCCTTCGTTCAAACCGCGGCCAGGTGCCGCCGCAGCCCGCGCCGCCCGGACCGCATCATCAGGCGGTGATTGAGGCGGAACAGCGGCCGTCCGGGTACGGCGAGCCGCCTGAGCAGCGCCTTGCGCACGGTGACCTCCTGCTCGTAACGGGCCAGCGAGCCGGTGCCGTCGCCGGTGACGGACCAGCGGGCCCAGCCGTCGATGTCTCCGCTGAGAGTGACCTCCAGGACGCCGGCGGCCGGGTCGCGGCGGGCCGCCCGCAGGGTGGAGGTGAGGCCGTACGGCAGCGCGGACCGGATGGTGATCACTCCGGTGTCCTCGCCGAGCAGGGTCACCGACCGCACCTGGGGCCACCAGCGGGGGTAGTCCTCGGGCCGCTCCAGTGCCGTGTACACATCGGCGGGCGGCGCGGGCAGGGGCCACAGGCTGCGGAAACGGTAGTGGTTCCAGTCCATGGGGTGAGTCTGCCCGGGGCGGGCGGGTGGCAGCGGGGGCGTGGATCTGAGTACGGGTACTCATGCGCCGGGCCCTGGCCGCCCGCACGCTGGGAGGACGAGCGCCGCCGCCCGTGCGACGGCGCTCCCCCACTGCCCCGGGCCGGGCCGGCGCGCGGTCGCGGCCCTCACGGAAGTGATCCGGCCTCAGCCACCCGGGCTGCGCCTGCGGCTTGAGATCGAGCAGAATTCCTCGCTTGTCGTACTTCCGCAGGAATGTGACGGGGCTTTGGAAAACGTCCGGCGGATTTCCGCCCGCCGCCTGTGTCGGGAATTTCCCCCAGAAGGGCCGGTAAGCCTGGAAGTCCGCCTTGACCCCGGTCTTCGGGTATTTCTTCGCGACGGGCGCGACACTCCGGTGGATTCCCTCGGCCCGCTCCTCGGCACTCCACCACGAGTAACGGATCGTCACCGTCCCGTCCCCGGAGCCACTATGGCCGCCGCACCCGGCCGTCGCTACGAGCCTGGACGTGACGCGGGCGCCTCGCCGGACTCCCCTCCGCTAGCGAACTCATGCCGGGGTGCGGTCCCGATGCCGCGCCAGACACCACAGAATCAGGAATTCGTTATGGCTGAGGCCCTGCTGTTCAAGCCGCCCCTCTCCCGGCGAGATCCGCATCCGGGTCACCGCGGCCGGCGTCGACCCGGTCGGCTGGAAGCTGCGCTCGGGGTTCACGGCCTACCTCGCCGTGACGTACCCGCTGGACGAGATCACCGAGGCGCGCCGGGAGGCCGAACGCGGCCACACCCAGGGAAAGCCTGTCATCACCCTCTGACGACTGACGGCGACAGGTGCCCCCGGTCGGCTTCACCCTGTGACGGCTGCGCGAACGCCGACGGCCCACCTGCTGGTCGCAGGTGGGCCGTCGGTCCGGGTGGGCGATACTGGGTTCGAACCAGTGACCTCTTCGGTGTGAACGAAGCGCTCTCCCACTGAGCTAATCGCCCGGGCGCAGGAAGAACATTACCGCATGTCAGAGGGTGCTTCCGACCGGGGCCGGGCGACGGGTGCCGCCGGGCCCCGCCGGCCCGTCACTGATCCTTGATCTTCCACGGCATGACGAGGCCGAACTTCCACAGGTAGATCCCGGCGAGCACCCCGATGATCACCAGGCCGAGCACGGTCAGGGTGATGTTGCGGCGCCGCACCTTGGGGTCGAGGGCCCGCTGGGCCGCCTCGGTGACCTTGCGCTTGGTCCAGCGGAGCACGAGCTGGGCCCAGACGAACTCGGTCGCCCAGATCGCCATGCCGCCGAAGATCACCACCCAGCCGGGGCCGGGCAGCGGGAGCATGATGATGCCCGCCACGACCACCGCGAGGCCGATCACGAAGATGCCGACCTGCCAGCTCAGATGCAGCAGCCGGCGGGACCTGACGAACTCCGGCGCCCGCGAGCCGAGCCCGCTCCCGTCCCCGCTCTCCTGGCCGCTCTCCTGGCCGGCCTCCGGCCGGTCCGTCCCCGCTTCGCCTGCCACCACGGCGACCTCGCCCGGTTCGTCACTCCCCGTATTCATACAGACAAACCCTACCCGAGTGAATCCAGTCACCGGAATGGCCCCCGATCCGGTACGAGTTCTCGGCCGGAAGAGTTACGTAAACCCACGCAAAACCCTCAGAGGGGTTTACAACGGCACCGTAGGTGGCATGTCGATTTCGCCGACGTGCGAATCCCCGAGCGCACACTGAGCGAAAGGCCCTGGCGCTTATGAACACCACGGTCAGCTGCGAGCTGCACCTGCGCCTCGTTGTGTCGAGCGAGTCCTCCCTGCCTGTCCCCGCAGGCCTGCGGTACGACACGGCCGACCCCTACGCCGTGCACGCCACCTTCCACACCGGAGCCGAGGAGACCGTCGAGTGGGTGTTCGCCCGCGACCTCCTCGCCGAGGGCCTGCACCGGCCCACCGGCACCGGCGACGTCCGCGTCTGGCCATCACGCAGTCATGGCCAGGGCGTCGTGTGCATCGCCCTCAGCTCCCCGGAGGGGGAGGCCCTGCTGGAGGCTCCGGCGCGAGCCCTGGAGTCCTTCCTGAAGCGAACCGACGCCGCCGTGCCGCCCGGCACGGAACACCGGCACTTCGACCTGGATCAGGAGCTGTCGCACATCCTTGCGGAGAGCTAGGCCGCGGCCCTTCGGAGCAGCCCGACGCCGTCCACTCGGGGAGACGGCGCGGGCCGAGACAACCGCATACGGCATGGGACCGACGCCGTCTCCGTGAGCGCTCACGGGGCGGCGTCGGCCTGCGGGGTGCCGGTCGCGGTGCGCGTCCGCACGGCCACCGTGCGTCCACGGACCGCGCCGGGCCCGGACGGCTGGGCGGGGCCGCCGGGAACCGGTCACCCCGCCGAGGCGTTCTCCCGGCGACCGGGGTCGGGCAAGGACGGGTGCGGTCGGCGCGGTTGTCGCTACGATCGGCCAGCATCGGCGGGCGCCCGCCCGACCTCCACGCCAGGGAGCGAAACGTGCTGATCACCCACGACACCCGGTGCGCCCTCGACACCATGGTGGATCTGGTGAACACCGCGCCCGAGGACGACGCGGCGGCGGACGGCCTGCCCGATGTCCCGGCGCTCGCGGACTTCGTGCGGAACCACAAAATGAGCGACGTCGGCGTGCTGTCCGAGTTCGATCTCTCGGCGGTGCGCAGGGTCCGGGGCCGGTTCGCGGCGGTCTTCGCGGCCCCCGACGCCCGGTCGGCGGCCTTGATGATCAACGAACTGGTCGCCGCCGCGGGCACCACCCCCCGGCTGACGGACCACGACGGCTACGACTGGCATGTGCACTACTTCGCGCCGGGCGCCTCCGTGGCCGATCACCTCGCCGCCGACTGCGGGATGGCGCTCGCCTTCTTCGTGGTGGCCGGCGAGCGGGAACGGCTGCGGCGCTGCGAGGCACCGGACTGCCGGCGCGCCTTCGTGGACCTCTCCCGCAACCGCTCGCGCCGCTACTGCGACAGCCGCACCTGCGGCAACCGGCTGCATGTCGCCGCCTACCGCGCCCGGCGCAAGGAAGCGGCGGGCTGAGGAGGGGGCGGGGCGGGCCGGAGGCCACCGGGGCCGGGCCGGGGGCGGGCGCGACCGCTGCTCGGTGCGACGTCGGTCCCGGCGGGTGGCGCCGGGACGGACGTGTACGGCTCACAGCAGCAGCAGGTCGTGCAGCGCAGCCATGAGCAGCAGACACCCGATCACCGCAAGGAAGATCATCAGCGGTGGCTGGGAAAGGGCGAAGAGGCACCCGCGAGGCTCGTCCTCCTGTGGCGGGGCCTCGCTCTGTGACGTGTCCAGCATCTCGCGCAGATCATGACGCACCGGACACCCCGCCCGCGATCGGCGCCCATGGATCGTGCGGGAGTGCGCCGATACCGCGAGGTCTCGTTCGGCTGGTGAACGATTTCGGCCACCCGCGTGACCCACTGTGTCGCTTCAGCCAGTTATGTGACTGTCATATGCCGTGCTTCTTGAGGATGGCCTCGATGTCGCTGAAGTCGTCCGCGGAGTCCCCGGTCCGGGGCGCGGCGGACCGGGGCGTGGCCGGGCGTGCCGCGGGCCGGGCCGCACCGCCCAGGGGCGGTGCCGGGGCCGCGGGTGCCACCGGGTCCCGGTCCGCCGTGCCGGCCGCCGCGCGCCCGGCACGGCCGCCGCGGCGGCGCTCCACGGCGCGCGTACCGGCCAACAGCAGCCAGGCCGCGCCCAGCACGCCGAGGCCGGCCCAGGCGGTGGGGCTCAGCGCGGTGCGGGTGAGCCAGCCGACGACACCGGTCATCACCAGGCCGATCGGCACCAGTGCGTAGGCCGCGACGCGGGCGGCCGCCAGAAAGCGTCTGCGGTAGGCCGTGACCACCGCGATTCCCAGGCCCGCCGCCGACACGGCGGAGCAGACTGTCTCGGCAATCATCCGGTCCTCCCGGCTGGCTGGGTTCGATCGCTTCCATCGTGCACCGCCGGGTCCCCGCGTGGCCATGGTCCAGCCGGACATCAGGGGCATCTCCGGGTCCTCTCCTACGGGAGGGTCCTAACGGGAGGGCCGGTCCCGGGACGGTGCCGGCGCGGGACGGCGTGCGCCCGCCGAGGCCAGGTTGGGCCGTCCGCGTCCGGCCTGGGAGACTGGTGGGCATGAGCGACTCCTCCCCCGCACGCACCGCTGCCGTCGTCCTCGACGTGTGGTGCGAACTGCAGTGCCCCGACTGCCGCACCGCCCTGGACGACGTACGCGCCCTGCGCGCCCGCTACGGCGACCGGCTGGAGCTGCGGCTGCGGCACTTCCCGCTGGAGAAGCACCGGCACGCCTTCGCCGCCGCGCAGGCCGCCGAGGAGGCGCTGGAGCAGGGCAAGGGCTGGCCGTATGTGGAGGCCGTGCTGGAGCGGGTGGCGGAGCTGGACCGTCGGGGAGAACCCTTCCTGGTCGAGGTGGCGGGCGAACTCGGCCTGGACGCCGAGGAGTTCGACACCGCGCTGATCGACGGCCGGCACATCCTGATCGTGGACGCCGACCAGGCCGAGGGCAAGGCGATCGGCGTGACCGGCACGCCGACGTACGTCATCGGCGGCGAGCGGCTGGACGGCGGCAAGAGCCAGGAGGGTCTGCGCGCGCGTATCGAGGAGATCGCGGACCGGCTGCTGGCCGACCCGGCCTGAGCGGCCGACGGACGGAAGCGGCGGCCACCGGCCGACGGACCGGCGGGCGGGCCGGGGACGCCGCGCCCGGCCGGCCGGCCAGAACGAGGCCCCTAGAGCAAGGGCTTGCTCAGGGAGTGGGTGACGGTCTCGTAGCCGAGTGACGCGTAGAGGCGCTCGGCCGGGGTGTTGCCCGCGAAGACGTTGAGGCCGAGCACCTGGTGGCCGGCCCCGATCGCCTGGCGTTCCGCCAGCAGCATGAGCGTACGGCCGTGCCCCCGGCCGCGGTGCGCCTCCTCGGTCGCCACGTCGAACACGTACGCCTTGGTGTCCTGGAGGGCCACCCACAGGGTGCCCACCCGGCTGCCCGCGTGCTCCAGCACGGTGAAGACCATGCCGTCGGTCGTGAGCCCGTCCGGCAGCAGCCGCGCGTGGTCGTCGCGGGACTTGGCGCGGGCCACGGCCTCCGGGACGCCCCGCTCCATCCAGGTCCGCGCGAACCGCTCGGCCTCCGCCTCCTGCCACGCGCCGAACTCGGCCCCGGTCATGGGCCGCGCCTGACTGCCCGCGGGCAGTTCGGGCGCGGTGCCGCCGAGCTGTTTCTCCATGCCGCGGTTGCGCGGGGTGTAGCCGAGGGCGCCGAACAGGCCCAGCGCCGCGTCCGCGGTGGCGGGCACCAGGGCCTCCATCTGCCCGCAGCCCCAGCCGCGGGCCACCTCCTCCGCGGCGAGCGCGGCCACGGTGCCCCGGCCGCGCCGCCGGTCGGGCCCGGCGATCCGCAGGTCGATGACGCGGGCCACCGAGTCGCCGAGGGCGGGCGAGGTGCCGAGGTGGAGTTCGCCGACGGGGCGGCTGTTCACGCACACCGTGAAGCGCCGGGAGCGGGTTCCGTCGGGGTTCTGCTGGAGCGGCTCGGCCGGCCGCAGGGTCGTGGTCATCAACAGGTGTTCTACCCGCGCCGACCGGCCGAGTCAGCCGGTTTTCGCCACCGTTCGCGGCCGCGGGCGCGACGGCGGCCCGCTGTCGTCGGCCCGACGTACGTGCGCGACGGCGGGCCGACGGCCCGGCCCGTGGTCCGCGGCGGGCCGCCGCCGTCGGCCCGGTGTCCGGGTCAGGGGTCCAGGTCCCGGCCGGAGCGCTCGTCGAAGATCCGCATGGCCTCGGCGGTCACCGGGCCCGGGGCGCCGGGCAGTTCGCGTCCGTCGATCCGGTGCAGCGCCTGCACGTCCCGCAGGCTCGAGGTGAGGAAGATCTCGTCGGCGCGCCCGAGGACGTCCAACGGCAGATCGGTCTCCTTCGCGCCCGTCCACTCGACGACCAGGGCGCGGGTGACGCCGGGCAGGCAGCCGGAGGAGACGGGCGGAGTGTGGATCTCGCCGTCCAGGACGACGAAGACGTTCGACATGGTGCCCTCGCAGAGCTGCCCGACCGTGTTGCCGAGCAGCGCCTCGGAGGCGCCGAGCTGGCGGGCGTGGTCCAGGGCGACGAGGTTCTCGGCGTACGAGGTGCTCTTGACGCCGGCGAGGGCGCCGCGTTCGTTACGGGTCCACGGGACGGTGACCGCCGCGGTGGAGCCGGGACGGCGGGTGGTCTCGGCGACGGTGACGACCAGGGTCGGACCGTGCGCGCCGCGGCCGGTGCCGAGCGGGCCGTGGCCGCCGGTGCAGGTGATCCGCAACCGCCCCAGCGGCATCGGACCGGCCTCCAGTACGGCCGTACAGGCGCGGCGGACCTCGTCGTGGTCGGGGTCGGGCAGGCCGAGGACGCGGGCCGAGCGGGTCAGCCGGTCGAGGTGCCGGGTGAGCGCGAAGGGCTGGCCGGCGACCACCTTCACGGTCTCGAAGACGCCGTCGCCGACCGTCAGGCCGTGGTCGAGGACGGAGACCCGGGCGGAGTCCGCCTCGCGCAGGGCGCCGTCCAGCCAGATCCTCATGCGCGGGTCCCCTCGGTGTCGCCGGCCTCGTCGGCCTCGTCGGTCTCCGTGTACGTCCCCGACGCCACCGCGAGCAGCCGGGACGCCTTCAGCTCGGTCTCCCGCCACTCCCCCTCCGGGTCGGATCCCCAGGTGATGCCGGCCCCGGTGCCGAAGCGCAGGACGCCCTCGGCGCGGTCGATCCAGAAGGTGCGTATGCCGACGGCCAGCTCGGCGGTGCCCCGGTCGGCGTCCACCCAGCCGATACCGCCGCAGTACGGGCCGCGCGGTGCCGTCTCCAGCGCCTCGATGATGCTCAGGGCGCTCTGCTTGGGGGCGCCGCTGACCGAGCCGGGCGGGAAGGCCGCGGCCAGCAGCTCCGGCCAGCCGGCGGTCCCGCGCAGTTCGCCGCGGACGGTGGAGACGAGGTGGACGAGCCCCGGGTGCTTCTCCACGGCGCACAGGTCGGGGACGCCGACGCTGCCGGGGACGCAGACCCGTCCGATGTCGTTGCGGACCAGGTCGACGATCATCACGTTCTCGGCGTGGTCCTTCTCCGTGAGGTCCGCCTCGGTGCGCCCGGTGCCCTTGATCGGCCCCGACTCGACCGTACGGCCGCGCCGGCGCAGGAACAGCTCGGGCGAGGCGGTGGCGATCTCCAGGCCGTGGCCGGGCAGCCGGACGGTTCCGGCGTACGGCGCCGGGTTGCCGCGGGCCAGCACGGCGGCCAGGGCGTCCACGTCGGCGTCGGGGGCGACGGGCGCGCCGAGCACCCGGCAGAGGTTGACCTGGTAGACCTCGCCGGCCGCGATGTGCTCCCGGATGCGGCGGACCGCCGCCGTGTACGCGGCGCGGTCCAGGGAGGACGACCACTGTCCCCGCTCCGGGCCCCGCCACCGGCCCGGCACCGGCGCGGGCACCGGCTCCTCGCGCACGTCCGCGAAGCGGGCGCAGGTCAGGCCGCCCTCGAAGTCCGCGCACACGGCCCAGAAACCGCTGGAGTCCAGGGCGGCCGGGTCGCTCGTGACGTCGAGCAGTCCGGTGGCGACACGGTCGCCGAAACGGGCGAGAGGAGGGAGTCCGGAGGGGTGAGGGAGCACGGGGTCGAGTCTAGGACGGGTGACCGTCCGGGGGCCCCGGGATGTCCCGTAGGGGCCCTTGACCACCGGGTACGCGGGGCGCACCGCAGCACGCTGCGCAAACGCGTTTTTGTGCTGGCCCGGGAATCCGCTAGAGTTCAACACGTCGCCGGGACGCGGAAGCGGACCGAAACGACAGGCGGACGTAGCTCAGTTGGTAGAGCGCAACCTTGCCAAGGTTGAGGTCGCGAGTTCGAACCTCGTCGTCCGCTCGCAGGAAGAAGGGGTCGTCCCGATCCCCTACACTCCTGGTGGAGTGGCCGAGAGGCGAGGCAACGGCCTGCAAAGCCGTCTACACGGGTTCAAATCCCGTCTCCACCTCCAAGGACGATTAGCTCAGCGGGAGAGCGCTTCCCTGACACGGAAGAGGTCACTGGTTCAATCCCAGTATCGTCCACTGGATCCCCGGATCCCGGATCTTCTCGAAGGTCCCACCCGCGCGATTAGCTCAGCGGGAGAGCGCTTCCCTGACACGGAAGAGGTCACTGGTTCAATCCCAGTATCGCGCACCGCCTGTGACCCCTGGGTCACGGTCCGCGGACGATTAGCTCAGCGGGAGAGCGCTTCCCTGACACGGAAGAGGTCACTGGTTCAATCCCAGTATCGTCCACACCGCAGGAAGCCCCCGGCCGTCTCGTACGGCCGGGGGCTTTCGCGTGTCCTCTAGCTGGAGAACAGCATGTGGCCGAAGCTCTTGTGGCGCTGGTGGCCGTAGTGACCGTGGTCGCCGTGGTGACCGCCGTGCGGGGCGCCCCAGGCGGGCGCGGGCGGGGCGGCGGGGTACGCCTGCGGGGCGGGCGGCGGGGGCGGGGCGGGCTGCGACCACTGGGACTCCAGCCGGGTCAGCGCCTCCAGCTCGCCGTAGTCGAGGAAGATGCCGCGGCAGCCGCTGCACTGCTCGATCTGGACGCCGTTGCGGTTGTAGGTGTGCATCGGCGCATGGCACTTCGGACACTGCATGGTCGGCTCAACTCCTCGCCGGTCGGTCCTGCTTGGTGTTTCCCCAGGACAGACTCCGTCCGGCCCCGGGCGGTTGCAGCCTAGCCCGGGATGCCGGGCGCGGGCCGGGCAGGGTGAGCGGGGGCGGACGGCATGCGCGCGCAGGCGTCGGCCACGGCCTGCTCCACCTCGTCCAGCGGGCGGCCGGCGGCGAGCGCCTTGCCGGTCGCCAGGGCGGCCGTCTGCACGGTGAGCGCGCGGGCCGGGACGTCCAGGGCGGCCCACGGGTCGCCGTCCGCGGGCACGGCCGGGCCGCCGGCCTGCCGGTAGGCGGTCAGGAAACGGGTCCACTCGGCGGGCGGGAGGAGCCCGCAGGCGTACCAGGCGGCGGGCCGGGCCAGGTCCCAGGCCGGGACGCCGGCGCCCAGGTCGTCCACGTCGATCAGCCGCCACGGTCCGTCCGGGGCCGGGTGCCGGACGAGCTGGCCGAGATGCAGGTCGCCGTGGCAGAGGGCCGCCGGGCCGGGCATCGGGGCCGCCGCCCGGGCCCAGGCGGGCAGGGCGGACCAGGCGGCCAGGACGGGCCGGGCGGCGGAACGGGCCGGCGCGTCCGGCGGGGCGGTGCGCAGGGCCGCGCGGAGCCGGTCGAGGGCGCGGGCGGCCTTGGCGGGGCCGCGCATCGGGGGGAGCCCGGCGGGGACGGGGGCGCGGTGCAGCAGGGCCAGGAGGGTGCCGGCGGCCTCCCAGGGGGCCGCGTCCGGGTCGTCCGGGTCCACGGGAGCACCGTACGGCCAGAGGGTGACGAGCCGGTCGTGCAGCGGGGCCGGGCCGGGGGCGAGCGGAGGCAGCAGTACGCCGGGGAGGCGGGCGGCCGTGGCGACGCGGAGGGCCAGCCCGGCGGGGTCGGTGTCCGGAGCGTGGGCCTTGGCGACGACGCCGGCGTGCCGGACGACGGTGGCGTCGAGGCGGTCGGCGAGGAGGCCGCTGCGGCACGAGCAGGGGGCGGCGGAGTCGCCGGGGTGGGCGGCCGCCTCGGCCGCCGCTGCGAGCGCGGGTATGAGGGCGGGAGCGGTGGGGCGCGGGGCGGTGGGGTCGGTGTCCGGGGCGTGGGGCTTGGCGCCGGTGGCTTCGGCCTCCGCGGGGAGGGCGGGAACGGCGGGGTCGCTTTCCGGGGGGTGGGGCTTGGCGGCGGTGGCTTCGCCCTCCGCGGTGAGGGCGGGGTCGGTGTCCGGAGCGTGGGACTTGGCGACGGCGACGGTGCCGGCGGGCCGGACGACCCTGGCTTCGGCCTGCGCGGGGAGGGCGGGAGCGGTGGGGCGGGGGCCGGTGTCCGCGTCCGTGCCGGTGCTCGTGCCGGTATGCGTGGCTGCGGTTGTGTCTGCGGTCAAGGCTGCCTCGTGCGGGTGGGCTGTTCGGCCGAGGGTACTGGGGCCGGTGGCGGGCGGGGACGCTCGCCCGCGTGCGCGGGGGGCCGCCCGTCCCGCCCCGGCGGCACCCAGGGGCGGCGTGAGCGTGGGCGACGGTCGCGCCCGTGCCGTCTTCGTTATGGCGGGAAACGGCTCATGCCGGCGCAGCTCCCCAGCTGCGCCGGCATTCGTGCCGTCCGCCGTACCCCCGTCCCCACGGGGTTTCATGGTTGGATGTCCCCGCCCGGACCGCTCTTCCGGGCCTGGGGTCGCCGCTCAGCGCCCCAGCATCGCACCCACGGACGACGCCTGTGTGGCCACCGTCTCCCAGCCGTCGAAGACCAGCAGGAGCAGGGCCGCCAGGGGAAGGGCCATGAGCGTCGCCACCAGTGGATGGCGACGGCCCGTGCGGCGGTGGGCGAACGCGGTACGTCGCGGTGCCGTCTGGGCCATGGTCCCTCTCCTGACCGTTTCGGTTGTCATCGGCAGCGGCGAGTGTTCGAACCTCGGGGGACGAGTACCGCACCCGCCGCTTGTCCTCAAATCTAGGCCCGCCGCGCACGGGGCACGTCATGCCCTCGTACCGCTTGCCGGGCCTCCCCGAGGAGGAGCCCCGACCTGCGGAGTACTCCCCTGGGTGGAGACACGGACCCGGCTCTCGGGGTCTTCCCTGAGAGGCCGCCCGCTCTGTCCGGTCATTTCGGAAGCGTCCCGCCCACCGGAAGGAGTGACTTCCCTCACTCGGACCGCTGCCGGAAGGGGTGGCGGGGGCCCGCCGCTATCCGGCGCCCGGTCCCGTCCGCGGCCGGTCGGCGTCCGCCGGCCGGCCGGCGCACCGCCCCGCGCATCGCGTCCCCGCGCGAGCCCAACCTCCCTGCCACATCAGGTGGTTGACAGGGCGTTCGGCTCAAAGTCGCCGTCGGGGCCGTCCTGCTGACTTCGTTTCACCTCACCCGGACGGCCCGCACAATCCGTCCGGCCCGGAGGGCGCGGCCTCTGCGCGCGGGCGGCCGGGGAAACGTAAGCTGTGCCACGTCACAGGGACCGGGCAGCGGGGATGAACATGGCGATGATGCGCCTGAGGCGCGAGGACCCGCGCGTCGTCGGCTCGTTCAGGCTTCACCGACGGCTCGGCGCGGGCGGGATGGGCGTGGTCTACCTCGGCTCCGACAAGAAGGGGCAGCGGGTGGCGCTCAAGGTCATCCGGCCCGATCTGGCCGAGGACCAGGAGTTCCGGTCGCGGTTCGCGCGCGAGGTGTCCGCGGCCCGGCGCATCCGCGGCGGCTGCACGGCCCGTCTGGTCGCCGCCGATCTGGAGGCCGAGCGGCCCTGGTTCGCCACCCAGTACGTGCCCGGCCCCTCCCTGCACGACAAGGTCGCCGGGGAGGGCGCCCTCGGTGCCGCCGACACCGCGGCGATCGGCGCGGCCCTGTCCGAGGGGCTGGTCGCCGTGCACGAGGCCGGTGTCGTCCACCGGGACCTGAAGCCCTCCAACATCCTGCTGTCCCCCAAGGGGCCGCGGATCATCGACTTCGGCATCGCCTGGGCCACCGGCGCCTCCACGCTCACCCATGTGGGCACCGCCGTCGGCTCCCCCGGCTTCCTCGCCCCGGAGCAGGTGCGCGGCGCGACGGTCACGCCGGCCACCGACGTGTTCTCGCTGGGCGCGACCCTGGCGTACGCCTCGACCGGTGACTCCCCCTTCGGACAGGGCAGTTCCGAGGTGATGCTGTACCGGGTGGTGCACGAGGAGCCCCAACTCGCCGGCGTGCCGGACGCGCTGGCCCCGCTGCTCCGGGCCTGCCTGGCGAAGGACCCCGAGGAGCGGCCCAGCACGCTCCAGCTCTCGCTGCGGCTGAAGGAGATCGCCGCCCGGGAGGCGCAGGGCCTGACCGACGTACGGCCGCCCGCGCCGCGTGCCGCCGAGGCCGACCGGCCCACCGGGCGGCTCGTCGACACCTACCCCGAGCCGCAGCGCACCCAGCGGCGCGCCTCGCCCGGTACGCCGCTGCCGCGGGGCGGCACCCCGGCGCGGGGCGGCGCGCCGTCCAGGAACGGGATGTCCGCGCGCGGTGACGTGCCGTCCCGCGGCGGGATGTCCGCACGCGGCGGCAACGGGGCGCGCGGCGGTGCCGCCGGCCGGCCGGGCACGGCACGCAATACGCCGGCGCCGCGCGGCGGCCAGCGGCCCGGCGGCGGCCGGCCCGCTCCGCGCGGCGGCGGAGCCCGGCCCGGGCGGCGGCCGGCAGGCACCGGGCGGCGGCCCGCCAATCCCCGGCTGCTACGGCAGCGGCTGTTCGTGTTCGTGGTGGTGACGCTGCTGGTGGCGCTCGGTATCGCGCTGGCCCAGGGCTGCCAGGGTCCGGCGCGCGGGCTCGGCGGCGACGGCGGTGGCGTCCCGCGGCAGCGGTACGCCCAGTCCGGCCCCGCACCGACGGGCGCCGACGTACTCGTGCCGGGCGGGACGGTGCCGACGCCGAGCCGCGACACCGGGAACTGAACGGGCACCGGGGCCGAGCGTCGAGGTCCCGGGCGGGTGCCGGGCCACGCGAAGTGGGGCCCACACGGACCTCACGCCGGGCGGAAGGGTGCTGGCCCCGAACCGCGAGACCGGAAACCGAACGAGGCACCGGAGCCGGGCGTCAGTTTCCTAGGCGTGCCGGGCACGCGCACCAGGGCCCGCGCGGACCTCACACCGGGCGGAAAGGTGCCCGCACCGAGCCGCGACACCGGGGACTGAAGGGGACACCGGAGCCAGGCGTCAGGGTCCCCGGCAGGTGCCGGGCCACACGCACCAGGGCCCGCGCGGACCTCACGCCGGGCGAAAGGGTGCTGGCCCCGAGCCGCGACCGGGAACCGAACGGGACACCGGAGCCAGGCGACAGAGTCCCGGGCCGGTGCCGGGCCACACGCACCGGGGCCCGCGCGAAAGGGCGGCCAGGCCGGGACGCAACGCCCGGCGACCCGCCTCCTGCCCGGCCGGTCCCGGGCCGCCAGGCCACCAGGCCACCAGGCCACCAGGCCACCAGGCCACCAGGCCACCAGGCCATGCTCCTGGTCAACCGGCCGTCGGGTCACGCTTCCGGGCAGCCGGGCCACCGGGCCATGCTCCTGGTCAGCCGGCCGTCGGGTCACGCTTCCGGGCAGCCGGGCGGCCGGGTCACGCTTCTGGTCGGCCGGGCGTCCGGGTCACGCTTCCGGGCGGCCCGTCGTCACCGCGTAGAACGCCACCGCCGCCGCCGCGCCCACGTTGAGGGAGTCGACGCCGTGGGACATCGGGATGCGGACCCACCGGTCGGCGGCGGCCAGGGCCTGCCGGGTGAGCCCGTCGCCCTCCGCGCCGAGCATGAGCGCCACCCGGTCCATCCGGTGCGGGGCGGCCTCGTCCAGGGGGACGGCCTGCTCGTCCGGGGTGAGGGCGAGCAGGGTGAAGCCGGCCTCGCGGACCGCCTCCAGGCCCTTCGGCCAGGTCTCCAGACGGGCGTACGGCACGGAGAACACCGCGCCCATGGAGACCTTGACGCTCCGCCGGTACAGCGGGTCGGCGCAGTCCGGCGACAGCAGCACGGCGTCCATGCCGAGGGCCGCCGCCGAGCGGAAGATGGCGCCGATGTTGGTGTGGTCGTTCACCGACTCCATGATCACCACCCGGCGGGCGGAGCCGAGCAGTCCGGCGGCCGCCGGCAGCGGTTTGCGCCGCATGGACGCGAGGGCGCCGCGGTGCACGTGGTAGCCGGTGACCCGTTCGGCGAGGTCCGGGCTCACGGCGTACACCGGGGCCGGGAGTTCGTCGATGACGTCGCGCATGGCGTCGACCCACTTGGCCGAGAGCAGCATCGACCGCATCTCGTAGCCCGCTTCCCTGGCCCGGCGGATGACCTTCTCGCCCTCGGCGATGAACAGGCCCTCGGCGGGCTCCCGCCTGCGGCGCAGCTCGACGTCGGTCAGGTCCGTGTAGTCGGCCAGGCGCGGGTCGTCGGGGTCGTCGACGGTGATGAGATCGGCCACGGGGTGATACTGCCTTGCTCTGTAGGGGCTGCCAACGGCTGGTCAGGGGTGGTGTCACCCCTGGTGGGGAATGCTCAGGCGACGGGCTCGGGGCCGACCCGCACGACCTCGCCGACGACGATGACCGCCGGGGGCCTGACGTCCTCGGCCGTCACCGTCTCGGCGACCGTGGCCAGGGTGGCGTCCACACGGCGCTGGGCGGCCGTCGTGCCCTCCTGGACCAGGGCCACCGGCGTCGTGGGGGCCTTGCCGTGCGCGATGAGCGTCTCGGCGATCTTCCCGATCTTGTCGACGCCCATCAGGATCACCAGGGTGCCGGTGAGCCGGGCCAGCGCGGGCCAGTCGACCAGGGAGCGCTCGTCGTCGGGTGCGACATGGCCGCTGACCACGGTGAACTCATGGGCGACGCCCCGGTGCGTGACCGGAATGCCGGCCGCGCCGGGCACCGAGATGGAGCTGGAGATGCCCGGGACCACCGTGCACGGGATGCCCGCCTCGGCGAGTGCCTGGACCTCCTCCATGCCCCGCCCGAAGACGTACGGATCGCCGCCCTTGAGCCGGACCACCGCCTTGCCCTGCTTGGCGTGCTCGATGAGCGCGTTGTTGATGGCCTCCTGGGCCATGTAACGGCCGTAGGGGATCTTGGCCGCGTCGATCACCTCGACGTGCGGCGGCAGCTCGGCGAGCAGATCGCGCGGGCCCAGCCGGTCGGCGATGACGACGTCCGCGCCGGCGAGCAGCCGCCGGCCGCGGACCGTGATCAGGTCGGGGTCGCCGGGCCCGCCGCCGACCAGCGCCACGCCCGTCGTGCGGGTGCGGTGGTGCGGGGCGACGAGGGTGCCGTCGCGCAGGCCCTCCACCACGGCGTCCCGGATGGCGGCGGTGTGCCGGGGGTCGCGGCCCCGCGCGTGCGTGGTCAGCACGGCGACGGTGACACCCTCGCTGTGGCCGGTCGCCGGGGTCCAGGCCGTCGCCTGGTCGGCGTCGTCGGAGCGGACGCACCAGACGCGGTGCCGCTCCGCCTCGGCGGAGGCCCGGGTGTTGGCGTCGGGGTCGCTGGTGGCGATGAGGGCGTACCAGGCGTCGGCGAGGTCGCCGTCCTGGTAGCCGCGCCGCACCCAGGCGAGTTCGCCGGCGTCCGCCATGGCCTCGACCGAGGGCGTCGCGTGCGGGGAGACGAGGACGATGTCCGCACCGGCCGCGATGAGCGCCGGGAGGCGGCGCTGGGCGACCTGCCCGCCGCCGAGGACGACCACGCGGCGGCCGGCGAGGCGGAGACCTACGGGGTAGGCGGGGTGTTCGGCCATGAGGTACGGCTCCTCGTGCAGCGGTGAGACGGGCACGCCGCACCTTTGGAGCGGCCCTGACGTGCGGATTTTATGCCGTGTACGCGGCAGACGGCACGGGTGGTCCGGTAGCTGAACACCGGACCGCCCGCCCCGGGCCGCGAGGCCGCTTCCCGGGGAGTTCCGCCTACTTCTCGGTGACTCCTGCCGCGTCGAACGTCGCCACCTCGTGCATCGCACGGGCCGTGCTCTGCACCAGCGGCAGGGCGAGCAGCGCGCCCGTGCCCTCGCCGAGCCGCAGGTCCAGGTCGACCAGCGGGCGCAGGCCCAGCTTGTTCAGCGCCGCGACGTGGCCGGGCTCGGCGCTGCGGTGACCGGCGATGCAGGCCGCGAGGACCTCGGGGGCGATCGCGCGGGCGACGAGGGCCGCGGCGCCGGCGCTGACGCCGTCCAGGATCACCGGCGTACGCAGGGACGCGCCGCCGAGCAGCAGGCCGACCAGGGCCGCGTGCTCGAAGCCGCCGACGGCCGCGAGGACGCCGACCGGGTCGGCCGGGTCCGGCTGGTGCAGTTCCAGCGCGCGCCGGACCACCTCGGTCTTGCGGGCCAGCGTCTCGTCGTTGATGCCGGTGCCGCGGCCGGTCACCTCGGCCGGGTCGGCACCGGTGTAGACGGAGATCAGCGCGGCGGACGCGGTGGTGTTGGCGATGCCCATCTCGCCGGTGAGCAGTGCCTTGTTGCCGGCCGCCACGAGGTCGCGGGCGGTCTCGATGCCCACCTCGATGGCCGCCTTGACCTCCTCGCGGGTCATCGCGGGACCGGCGGTCATGTCGGACGTGCCCCCGCGGATCTTGCGCGGCAGCAGGCCCGGCGTGGCGGGCAGGTCGGCGGCGACGCCCACGTCCACGACGCACACCTCGGCGCCGACCTGGGCGGCGAAGGCGTTGCAGACGGCTCCTCCGCCGAGGAAGTTGGCCACCATCTGGGCGGTGACCTCCTGCGGCCAGGGAGTGACGCCCTGGGCGTGGACGCCGTGGTCGCCCGCGAAGATGGCGACGGCGGCGGGTTCCGGGATCGGCGGCGGGCACTGCCGGGACAGCCCCGACAACTGCGCGGAGATGATCTCCAGCATGCCGAGCGCGCCGGCCGGCTTGGTCATGCGCTTCTGGCGCTCCCATGCCTCGCCGAGCGCCTTGGCGTCGAGCGGGCGGATCTGTGCGACGGTCTCGGCGAGCAGGTCGTGGGGTTCCTCTCCGGGCAGGGCGCGGCGGCCGTACGTCTCCTCGTGCACCACCCAGGACAGGGGGCGTCGCTTGGACCAGCCGGCCTGCATCAGCTCCGGCTCGTCCGGGAACTCGTCGACGTACCCGACACACAGGTAGGCGACGACCTCCAGATGCTCGGGCAGGCCGAGCGCGCGGACCATCTCCCGCTCGTCGAAGAAGCTGACCCAGCCGACGCCGAGGCCTTCGGCGCGGGCGGCGAGCCAGAGGTTCTCCACCGCGAGCGCCGAGGAGTAGGGCGCCATCTGCGGCTGGGTGTGGCGGCCGAGCGTGTGCCGGCCGCCGCGGGTGGGGTCGGCGGTGACGACGATGTTGACCGGGGTGTCGAGGATGGCCTCGATCTTCAGTTCCTTGAACTGCTTCGCCCGGCCCTTCGGCAGCGACTTGGCGTAGGCCTCGCGCTGACGTGTCGCCAGTTCGTGCATCGTCCGCCGGGTCTCGGCGGACCGGATGACGACGAAGTCCCAGGGCTGCGAGTGGCCGACGGAGGGCGCGGTGTGCGCGGCCTCCAGGACCCGGAGCAGCACCTCGTGCGGGATGGGGTCGCCGCGGAAGCCGTTGCGGATGTCGCGGCGTTCGCGCATCACCTTCAGGACGGCCTCGCGTTCGGCGTCGGCGTAGCCGGGCGCGGCCGGGCCGGTGGACTGTCGTGCTTCCGCCACTGCGGCCGTGCTCTCTTCCTGGCCGGCGGCCCTGGTCTCCAGGTCCGCCGGGTGCGGTACGACGTCGGGGTCCGGCTCCGTGCCCGGTACGCCGGCCGGCTCGCCCTCACGGGGCGCGGGCACGGTGGCCACCGGCTCGGACTGCCCCTGCGGGCCCTGGGGTGCCGGGGGGTTCTGCGCGGGCAGGACGAGCGGGTGCGGCGGGGCGGGCTCCGGGTGCGGGGCGGCCTCCGGGTGCGGGGCGGCCTCCGGGTGCGGGGCGGCGGACACCAGGCCCTCCCCCGGCATCTCCGGCACGTCCGGCACGTCCGGCACGCCAGGCTGCTCCGGGTGCGCCGCGTGCGGGGGTACGGGGGTGTCCTGCGCCTGAGCTTGGGGGTGGGGCTGCGGCTCGGCGGCGTCCTGTCCCTGGGGGTGGGGCTGCGGTACGGCGGTGTCCGTCGGCTGCGGCTGCGGTACGGCGGACTCGGCGGCGTGCGGGGCGCCTTCGGCGGGCTGCGGGGCCGGGGCGGCGGCCGGCTCGCTGACCTGGGGGGCATCGGGTACGGCGGGGTGTGCCGCCTCGACGGCGGGGGCGGCGGACTCCGGGACCTCGGCGGCCACGGGGGCGTCCGGGGCCGGCTGCGCCGGGAGGGCTGCCGCTTCGGGTGCCCCGGCCGTGACGGGCTCGGTGGCCGCGAGGGCGGCGTCGGCCTCGGGAGCGGCGGCGGTCTGCTGGGCCGCGTCCGGGAGGACGGCCGCCTCGGCGGAGGGCGCTGTTTCCGGGAGGGCGACCGCCTCGGCGGGCAGGGCTGCGTCCTGGGCGGCGACCATGTCGGCGGAGGGCGCTGCGTCCTGGGGGGCGGCCGCCTCTGCGGGCGGGGCCGCGTCCTGGGGGGCGACCACGTCAGCGGGCAGGGCTGCGTCCTGGGCGGCCACCGCCTCGGCGGAGGGCGCTGCGTCCTGAGGGGTGACCGCCTCTGCGGGCAGGGCCGCGCCCGGGGCGGTGACCATGTCGGGGAGAGTCACCGCGTCGGCCGGCTCGACCTCGCCCGGGGCGACGGCCGCTTCGGACGCGTCCTGGGCGGCAGTCACCTCGGCGGGCAGGGCCGCGCCGGGAACGGCGACCGCGTCGGGGAGGGCGGCGACCGCGCCCGGGGTGGCAGCCGTGTCGGGCGCGTCCTGCGCGGAGTCGACGGCCTGGGCCTCGACGGGAGCCTGGGACGGCGTGACGGCAGGAGCCTGGGACGGCGTGACGACGGGGGCCTGCGCGGTGTCGACGGGAGCCTGGGGCGGCGTGACGACAGGGGCCTGCGCGGTGTCGGCGGGCTGCGCGTCCTCCGGGACGTCGAAGTCCTGCGGCGCGTTCACAGCCTGCGCGGTCTCGACGGCCTGCGGCGCCTCCACCGTCTGCGGAGCGTGGATGGCCTGCGGAGCGTCCACGGCCTGCGCGGTGTCGACGACCTGGGGCACCTCCACCGGCTGCGGGGCGTCGGTGGCCTGCGGTGCGTCCACGGGCTGGAGCGCTTCGGCGGTCTGTGCGGTGCCGGTGGCCTGCGCCGCCTCCGGGTGCTGGGCGGCGGCCTCAGCGAACTGAGGGTCCTCCGCGGGCAGCACGGCGTCGGCAACCTGCGGCGCCTCCGCGGTCTGCACGGCGTCGGTGGTCTGCGGCGCCTCGATGTGCTCGGCGACCTCGGCGACCTGCGCGGCATCGACAACCTGCGGCGCCTCCACGGCCTGCACGGCGTCGGCGACGTACGGCCCGTCCACAGCCTGAACCGCCTCCGCAGCCTGCGCCGCATCGGCCACCTGCACCGCCTCCACGTGCTGCGCGACCCCGGCGGCCTGCGCGGCATCAGTGACCTGCGCACCCTCCGCGAGCAGCGCCGCGTCGACAGCCTGCGGCGTCGCGGCCACCGGCTGCGCATCGACAGCCTGCGGCGCGTTCACCTGAGCGTCTTCCCCAGCCTGCGCAGCGTCCGCCTCGGCGTGCTGCGGGACCTCCACGGCCTGCGCGCTCTCCGCAACCTGAACCTGCTGTGGGGCAGCGTCGTCCGGCGCCGCCTGTTCCGGGGTCGCCTCGGCCGGAACGGTCTGCTGCACCGCGTCCGCCACAGGCGCGTCCGGCGCCGCGGGCGCCTGCTCGGCGCCGTCCTGGGCGGCCACCGGGCCCTGCTCCCCCGCCGGCTCCGCCGGGGCCGCGCCGGTGACGGCGCCCCCCTCGGCGTCCGCCGGTGCCGTGTACACGCCGTCGTGGGCGTCCGCCGGCTGGACCCCGTCGTGCCCGTGCACGACGGGCACCTGGCCGGTCTCACCGGACGCGCCCTGAGCCGCCGCCTGGCCGGCGAGGCGGGCCATGGTGGCCTGGGCCGCGTCGGCGGGCTCGGCGGGCGGGGCGGACACGGCCGGGTCAACCGTTTCGGCAGCCGGTGCCGGTGCCGGGGCGGCGGGGGCCGGGCCCCACGGGGCCGCGGTCTGCGGGACCGGCTGCGCCTGGGCGTCGAGGTACTCGGGGCCGGCGGCCGGCGGTGCGGGCTGGCGTACCGGCGCGCCGGCGGGGCCGCGGTCGGCGAGGGAGCGGACCGGGCTGGCGGAGGCGTCGGGGATCGGCGGGCCGAGGTGCAGCGGACGGCGCGGCTGGGGCGCGGCCGACGGGTCGTGCGGTGCCGAGAGGATGGGCGACGGCGGGACCGAGGCGGGGCCGGAGTGGGGCAGGCGGACCCCGTTGAGGTCGACCGCGCCGGTGTCACGGCCGGCCGTCTCGTGCGGGCCCGGCTCGTGGACGGCTTCCACCACCGGTTCGGGAGCGGGTGGCGGTACCTCGTTGCCCCACGCGCCCTGGGCACCCGGCAGCAGCAGGTCCTCGTCCTCGGCGGGAGCCTCGGAGAGGTAGGTGTACGCGCCGTGCGCGGGGACGCCCGGCTGCTCCACCATGCCTGCGCTCTCCGGCTGCCCCTCGCCCGGGACCTGGCCGGTGTCCGTCATGCGTACCCCTCGCCCATCGGTTAGTGCTTCTACGACCAGCTCACCCGGAACGGCGCACCGACCGCCCCGCAGTGAAGAACGAGCGTCCGTGCCCTGCGGCACGAACGACCCGCCGGAAAAGGCGACAAAGCCATTCAGTGGCATTGTCCCGGCCGTTCCGCCGTCGCGACAGCATGATCCGCGACAGTCCGCTGTGGACTGCGCCACGTTGCGCGTCCTCCGGTTCCGCCGTACCCCACCCACCCCAAAACGGGCACGCGATCCGGACATTGGCGAACGAAGTCCGGGCCGCCGGTGCGGTACAACGATCGGCCAGCCTACCGCGCGCGGTACGACAACCGGATCACGGGGCGCGATCCGGCCCGCCCGGCCGTGCCCCTCAGCGGGACGGTTCGCGCAGCGGGAGTTCCCCGGTGAGCAGGAACGCGACGTTCCGTTCGGTCTCGGTCCAGGTCCGGGTGTCGAGCCCGACGGACTGGAGCAGGGCGCACTCGACCCGGTACCCGTGCTCGGTGAGGTCGCGGCCGACGCGTTCGGCGGCGTCGCGGGTCGCCGCGTGCGTGACGATGCGCTGCGGGCGGCGGTCGGCGACGGCGGAGACGACGGCCGGTCCCCCGCCGCCGATCCGTACGACGTCCGGCTCGGGCAGGTCCTCCAGGATGTGCGGGGCGCCGCCGTGGACGATGTGGAGCTGGACCCCGAACCGGCGGGCGGCGCCCTCGGTGCGGGCGCAGGCGGCCGGGTCGTGGTCGACGGCGATGACGGCGGCGCCGGCCCGCGCGGCCTCGGTGGCGAACGCGCCGCCGCCGCAGCCGATGTCCCACACCAGGTCGCCGAGCCGGGGGCCGAGGCGGGCCAGTTGGGCGGCGCGCAGCAGTTCCGTCTCGCCCTCGCCGAGCCCGGGACCCGGACCGCCGCCCGGTCCGCCGCCGTAGGTCTCGTCGGGCTGGACCCAGCCGCGCGGGCCGGTGCCCGGGTCGCGCCCGGCGATCCAGCCGCCGTCCTCCGCCGCGCCGGCCGGGCCGCCGATGACGATGACCACGTTGGGATCGCGCCAGGTGTGGTCGGCGGCCTTGTCGGAGGTGACGACGCTGACCTGTTCGCGGTCGGTGCCCAGTTCCTCGCAGATGACGAAGGTGCGGTGGACGCCGTCCAGCAGGAGTCCGAGTTCGGCGGGGCCGGCGCCCGGCGCGGTGAGCACGGCGACCTTGGCGTGGGCGCGGCAGACGTTCACGGCGCGGCGCAGGGTGCGCGGGTGGGCGACGACGACCTGGGCGTCGTCCCAGGGCATGCCGGCCCGGGCGAAGGCGGCGGCGACGGCGGAGACGGCCGGGACGACCTCGACCTCCAGGCCGAACTCGGGCGCGCGCAGGGTGCGCACGACGCCGAAGAAGCCGGGGTCGCCGTCGGCGAGGACGACGGCCGTGCCGCGGTGGGCGGCGATGCGGCGGGCGGCCAGGGCGACGCTGCCGAGGCGGACGCGTTCGGCGGCGGGCGGCACCTCGGGCAGCGCCAGGTGGTGGGCGGCGCCGGCCACGAGGGTGGCGGCGCCGAGGGCGCCCCGTGCCGCGGCGGTCAGCGGCGAGCCGTCCCAGCCGATCACCGTGACCCGGTCGGCCATCGTCGTCAGTCTCCCGTGGTTGCGCGCAGGTCTTCGAAAGGGGGCGGAGCCCGGTGCGGGCTCCGTGAGGGTACCCGGTGGGGGCGCGGGCGTTTCGCCCGCGTGCTCAGTTCCAGTCCGCGTAGGAGGTGAAACCGTTCGCGTCGGCCGGCTGCTCGCTGACGCCGGCGAGGTCCTCGGGCAGCAGGCTCCAGACGATGATGTCCGTGCGGACCTCGGTCCAGGTGCCGTCCTCGGTCCTGGCGCGCGCTATCCAGGCGTTGCGCAGGACGCCCTCGCTGATGCAGCCGATCTTCTGGGCCACCTGCTGGGAGGCGGTGTTGTCGGCGGCGGTGCGCAGTTCGAGCCGTTCGAACTTCCGGTCGTGGAAGAGCCACTGGGCGATGGCGAGGGCCGCTTCGGAGGCGTAGCCCTCGCCTCGGGCCCAGGGTGCGATGACGTAGGCCAGTTCGCTGGACAGGACGCGCCAGTCGGTGTTGCGCAGGTGGACGAGGCCGACGAGCCGCTGGGTGAGGAACTCGGTGACGGCGAGGACGATGCCGTGGCCCTCGGTGCGTTCGCCGGGGGCGGTCCGGGTGATCCAGTGGCGGGCCCTGGTCTCGGTGCAGGGGTGCGGGACGGTGGTCCAGGCGACGACCTGCTCGTCGTTCATCATCTCGGCCAGGGCGGGCGCGTCGTCCTCGTCGAGGGGGCGCAGCACCAACCGCTCCGTGCTGATGGAGATGTTGGGGAAGGTGCTCGTCATGCGCCGCTCCGTAACCTTCGGAAATCGCTCGGAAGACCGTCAGGGCCGCCGGGCCCCGCTGAACTGCCCAGCATGCAGCATGAAACCACCGAACCGCACGACGGGGTCCAGTCCTCGGTGAGGAGTGGACCCCGCGCGTCGGGAAACGCCCCCGTACGTGCCGTCAGCCGCCGGTCGCCGGCAGGACGGACCCGTGGTACTTGTCCTTGATGAACGCGCGTACCTCGGGTGAGAGGAGCAGTCGGGCCAGTGTGCGCACCCGGGGGTCGTCCTCGTTGCCGCGTTTGACGGCGAGGAGGTTGGCGTAGGGGTTGTCCTTGGCCGACTCCAGCAGGATGGCGTCCTCGGTGGGGCTGAGGCCCGCGTCCTGGGCGTAGTTGTTGTTGATGACCGCGGCGTCCACGTCGTCGAGCGAGCGGGGCAGCTGGGCGGCCTCCAGTTCCCTGAACCGCAGGTGCCGGGGGTTGTCCGTGACGTCCGCGGGGGACGCGTCGGTGCCGGCGCCGGGCTTGAGCCCGATGACGCCGCCGGCGGCCAGCAGCTTCAGGGCGCGGCCCTCGTTGGTGACGTCGTTGGGCACGGCGACGGTGGCTCCGTCGGCCAGCTTGGTGACGTTCTTCGCCCGGTGCGAATAGACGCCCATGGGCGGCAGGTAGGGCTTGACGACGGAGACCAGGTCGGTGCCCTTGGACTTGTTGAAGTCGTCCAGGAAGGGCTGGTTCTGGTAGAGGTTGGCGTCCAGCTCGCCCTCCTGGAGGGCGGTGTTCGGCAGGACGTAGTCCGTGAACTCCTTGACCTCCAGCTTCAGTCCGGCCTTGGCGGCGAGGTGGTCCCTGACGTAGGTGAGCACCTCGCCGGCCGGGACGGCGGTGGCGCCGACGACGAGCGTGTCGTCCTTGCCACCGCCGCTGCCGGAGTCCGAGCCGGAGCCGCAGGCGGTCAGGCCGAGGGCCAGGACCGCCACGGTGACGACGGACGTGCGCATGGCTTCGATCCCCCCGGGCCGGCTAGAAGGACGGGATGACCGAGCCCTGGTACTTGTCCTCGATGAACTTCTTGACCTCGGGCGAGGTGAGCAGCTTGGCCAGCTTGGTGACCCGCGGGTCCTTCTCGTTGCCCTTCTTCACGGCGAGGAAGTTGCCGTAGGGATTGTTCTTCGGGGACTCCAGGACGAGGGCGTCCTTGGCGGGCTTCAGGCCGGAGGATATGGCGTAGTTGCCGTTGACCACGGCCGCGTCCACGTCGTCCAGGGAGCGCGGGGTCTGGGCCGCCTCGACTTCCTTGAACTTGAGGTTCTTGGGGTTCTTGGTGATGTCCTGCGGGGTGGCCTCGTTGCCGACGCCGTCCTTGAGGGTGATCAGCCCGTTGCCGGCGAGCAGCTTCAGGGCGCGGGCCTCGTTGACGGCGTCGTTCGGGACGGCGATGGTCGCACCGCTCTTGAGGGCGTCGGCCTTCTTGACCTTGTGGGAGTAGAGGCCGAGCGGTTCCAGGTGCACCGTGACGACGGGCACGATGTGGGTGCCGCGCTTGCTGTTGAAGTCGTCGAGGTACGGCTGGTTCTGGAAGTAGTTGGCGTCCACCGAGCCGTCCTCGGTCGCCGTGTTCGGCGTGATGTAGTCGGTGAACTCCTTGACCTCCAGGTCGAGGCCCGCCTTCTTCGCCAGCTTGTCCTTGACGAAGTCGAGGATCTCGGCGTGCGGGGTGGGGCTCGCGGCGACGACCAGCGGGCCGCTGGTGTCGGAGGAGCCGGAGTCCTTGTCGTTGCCGCACGCGGTCAGCCCGAGGGTGAGGGCTCCGGCGGCGAGGACGGCGGTGGTGAGCTTGGCGGTGTTACGCACGAAAAGTGCCTTTCCTTAAGGGTGGTGCGACCCCGGGTACGGGCGACCGGGGAGCCTGTGGGTCCTTACGCGACCTTGCTGATGTCGGCCGCCGCGGGTTCCCCGGCCTTCAGCAGGCGCAGCTTGGGCGCGGGTCCGGAGTGGGCGCCGCGGCGGTGCAGGGAGCGGGCCGCGAAGTCGCCGGCGAACTGGATCAGGGAGATGACGACGGCGAGGATCGCCACGGTGATCCACATCAGTTCGGTCTCGAAGCGCTGGTAGCCGTAGCGGACGGCGAGGTCGCCGAGGCCGCCGCCGCCGACCGTGCCGGCCATGGCGGAGTAGCCGATGAGCGCGATGACCGTGGTGGTGGTGCTGGCGATCAGCGAGGGCAGGGACTCGGGGACGAGGACCTTGCGGACGATCGTCCAGGTGCTGCCGCCCATGGACTGCACGGCCTCGACGAGCCCGTGGTCCACCTCGCGGACGGCCGTCTCCACCAGGCGGGCGAAGAAGGGGATGCCGCCGATGGCGAGCGGCACGATCGCCGCGGTGGTGCCGATCGTCGTGCCGGTGACCCAGCGGGTGAAGCTCATCAGGGCGACCATCAGGATGATGAACGGCATGGAGCGGCCGACGTTCACGATCTGGCCGATCACCTTGTTGGCGACGACGTTCTGCAGCAGGCCGCCCCGGTCCGTGAGGACCAGCAGGATGCCGAGGGGCAGGCCGGCGACGATGGCGATCAGGGTGGACCAGAGCACCATGGTGAGCGTCTCGGTACACGCCTGCGACAGCAGCGGCTGCATCTCCGACCAGGTCACTTGGCACCTTCCTTCACCAGCGGGGCGTCCTGGCCCACGACGTCGATCTGCAGGCCCTGTTCGCGCAGGAACCCGACCGGCACCACGTTGTCCTCGTAGCGGCCGGGCAGTTCGATGCGCATCCGGCCGACCTGGAGGCCGCCGACGGTGTCGATGGCGGCACCGAGGATGGAGATGTCGATGTTGTAGGTGCGCGCGAGCTGGGAGACGACCGGCTGGGTGGCGCTCTCGCCGTGGAAGGTGACGTCGAGGACGGTCCGGTCGTCGCCGGTGGCCTCGCCGCTCACCGGGAACAGGGCGGCGGCCAGCTCCGAGCCCGGGGTGGCCAGCAGCTCGCTGACCGTGCCGGACTCCACGATCCGGCCCCGCTCCATCAGCGCGGCGGAGTCGCAGACCGACTTCACGACGTCCATCTCGTGGGTGATGAGCAGGACGGTCAGGCCGAGCTGCCGGTTCAGGTCGCGCAGAAGCTGGAGGATGGAGCGGGTGGTCTCCGGGTCGAGGGCGCTGGTGGCCTCGTCGGAGAGCAGCACCTTGGGGTCGCCGGCCAGGGCGCGGGCGATGCCGACGCGCTGCTTCTGGCCGCCGGAGAGCTGGGCGGGGTAGGCCTTGGCCTTGTCCGCGAGGCCCACCAGGTCCAGCAGTTCCAGCGCCTTGCGGGAGCGCTCCTTGCCGGACGTGCCGAGGATCTCCAGGGGCAGCTCGACGTTGTCCTGGACGGTCCGCGAGGACAGCAGGTTGAAGTGCTGGAAGACCATGCCGATCCGGCTGCGGGCGCGGCGCAGCTCCCGGCCGGCGCGCGGGCCGCGTCCGGCCAGGGCGGTGAGGTCCTGTCCGGCGACGGTCACGGTGCCGGAGGTGGGGCGCTCCAGCAGGTTGACGCAGCGGATGAGGGAGGACTTGCCGGCGCCGGACTGGCCGATGACGCCGTAGACCTCGCCTTCGCGGACGTGCAGGTCGACGCCGTCGAGGGCGGTGACCTCACGGCCGCGGGAGCGGTAGACCTTGGTCAGGCCCGAGGTGGTGATCACGTGGGTTTCCGTCACTGTCGAGTGCGCGGGCGTGGGTGTGCCCGGACACGGGTGCATGCGGTTGCGACATGGAGGGTGGTCGTGCGTCTCGTACGGCCTGCGGCGCACGGACATGCCACGGCTCTCGCTTCGGGGCGCGAGGCTCAGCTGATGCGGGGGCCCTCTAGAAGGCGCACATTCGACACATCAGGCGACACATACAACGAGCACCGGGCGTCATGGTCGCCTCGGTCGCAAGGGTGCGGCAGCTCGTCGTGGTCATGCGTTCAGTAAACCAGACCGGCGGTCCCGGCCGGTCGCCGCTGTCCGGATGATGGACAGCGGCGGACAGTGCGGGCCGCGGCCTCAGCGGCGGACGGATATCTCCAGGCCGCGGTCGGTGACCAGGGCGGACAGGGCCGACAGGTCGCGGACCACCAGATCGGCGTCCAGGTCCGCCGCCCGGTGGGTTGTGGCCAACGCCACGGTAGTCATGCCGGCGGCGCGGCCGGCCCGCAGTCCGGCGGGGGCGTCCTCGAAGACGACGCACCGGGCGGGGTCCACGCCGAGCTGCCGGGCGGCCAGCAGATAGGGCTCGGGGTCGGGCTTGCCGCGGGTGACGTCGTCGGAGGTGACCAGGGCCTTCGGGGTGATGCCGACGGCGCCCAGGCGGGCCTCGGCCAGGCGCCGGGTGGCGGAGGTGACCACGGCCCAGCGGTCGGCGGGCAGGGCGTCCAGGAACGCGCGGGTGCCGGGCAGCAGCCGCACCCCGCCGTCCGGCACGTCCTCGACCTCAAGCTGCTCGACCCGGGCGACCGCCTCCGGCACCAGGTGCGCGGGCAGCAGGTCGGCGACGATCTCGGTGGCCGGGCGTCCGTGCAGTTCCACGCGGGCGAACTCCTCCGCGGTGATCCCGTACTCCCGGGCCCAGCGGGTCCAGCAGCGCTCGACGGAGTCGAGCGAGGAGACGAGGGTGCCGTCGTTGTCGAACAGGAGGGCGTGTGCGTGGATCGTCATGGTCCAGACCCTACGGCGTTCGGCGGGGGCGGCGGCCCGGGTCCGTTTCGGCCGTATTAAGGTCACGGCATGCTCAACGCCCTGACGCTGGTGACCGGGGTCGCCGCGCTGCTCCTCGCCGCCTGGTGCGGCTGGGCCGCCTACCGCGGCCAGCCGACGAAGGACTGGCACTTCATCGGCATGGCCGTGGTGTCGCTGCTGGCCGCCGTCCAGCTCGCGGTCGGGATCGTGCAGCTCGCGCGGGGCGGGAAACCGGAGCAGGGGACGACGATCTTCGTGGCGTACCTGCTGGGCGCGTTCGCGTGTGTTCCGGCCGCGGGTCTGATGTCGCTGGCCGAGCGGTCCCGCTGGGGCTCGGTGACGGTGGCCGCGGGCGGTGTGGTGCTGGCCGTCCTGGAAGTGCGGCTCTACGACATCTGGGGAGGCTGAGATGACGGCGGTGCAGGAGAAGCCGGCCCGGCTGATCAGCGGGCCGGGCATGCTGCTCGTCTGGTTCTACGGCGTGATGGTGGTCGGCGCGGTGTCGCGTTCCGCGTACCAGATCGCCACGGAGTTCGACCGGGCGCCGCTGGCGTACGCGCTGTCGGCCGTGGCGGGTCTGGTGTACGCGTTCATCACGTACACGCTGGTGCGCGGCGGGGAGCGGGCCCGCCGGGCGGCGCTGGTGTGCTGTGCCGCCGAGCTGGCGGGGGTGCTGGTGGTCGGCACGTGGACCCTGGTCGAGCCGTCCGCGTTCCCGGACGCGACCGTGTGGTCGCAGTACGGGATGGGGTACGTCTTCATCCCCGTGCTGCTGCCGCTGTCCGCGCTGTACTGGCTGCGCAAGGCGCCCGCGCGACAGGCCGCTTGACGGGGTGACGGGCGCGGGTGGACGGGCGCGGGCCGCCGCGGCCGCCCGCGCACCGTGCGGGCGGCGCGGGCGCTCAGGCCGTCTGCGCGTACTGCTCCGTCTGCTTCTCCAGGATGATCAGCTCCACGCCGTCGCCACCCTTGACCCGGCCCACCGTCTCGTAGCCGACGCGGCGGTACAGGCGGAGGTTGCCCTCGCTGCGGTGGCCGGTGTGGAGGCGGAACCGGGTGGCGCCGTGCCGCTCCGCCAGCGCCGACTCCGCCGCGCGCAGCAGCCGGGCGCCGATGCCGTGGCCCTGGAGGCGGGGGTGGACGCACAGCTTGCCGATCGCCGCCGCGCCGTCCTCGGTCACCGCGCCGCGCACCGAGCCGACGACCTCCTCGCCGAGCCGGGCGACGAAGACGCAGTCGGAGGCCACTTCCCGGCGGACGGAGTCCAGGCTCTGCACCAGCGGGTCGATGCGGTAGTTGCCGTACAACTCGGCCTCGCTCTGGAAGCACAGGTACTGGAGTCTGAAGATCTGCTCCGCGTCCTGCCCGGTCGCCGCCGAGATGGTCACGCTCATGCCCATGTGCGCACGCCTCCCGCTCACCTGATCACCTGTCGTCCCCCACTCCTATCCCCGCGCCGCGCACGCCGCAACCTCCGGTGGAAGCAAACGACGCAGACATGCCAGGCATTTGGAGCGTTCCGGTCCGAGACTGCCCTGTGAGATACCCAACTCCCCCGCGATCTCCCGGTAGGTGAGGTCCGCCGGCGACAGCAGCGCCTCCAGCAGGCGGGGGCAGCGGCCGGGCAGCCGGCCGACCGCCTCCCTGAGGGCGCGGTGCCGGGCGGCGGTCAGCAGGCGCTGTTCGGGGCCGGGGCGCAGGACGTCGGCGGGCTCGCCGTCGTACGGCCGTTCACGGCGGGTGGCGCGGCGGCCGCGGCGGGCCTCGGCGCGCACCGCCCGGCGCAGCCAGCCGGACGGGTCCGGCGGCGGCCCGTCGGCCGCCAGCCGCTCCAGCAGCCGCAGCCAGACGGCCTGTTCCAGGTCCCCCGGCTCGTCTCCCGAGGCATGTGCCTCGGCGGCGGCCTCGGCGGACAGCAGGGGGCGCAGGGCGGCTACCAGATCGGCGGTCATATGCGGAACGACGAGCCGCCCCGGCGGCGGGTTGCCGGGGCGGCGCGCAGTCACCTCGAACGAGGTGCCGTGCGGTGCGGCGGGTTGACGCCGTCAGCCGGCCAGGAAGTCGGCGCGGGCGAGCACTCCGGTGTCGGCGTTGTCGGTGAAGACGCCGTCGATGCCGGTCGCGAAGTACCGCTTGAAGGCGCCGAAGACGTCGCCGTAGCCGTCGGCGGCGGTGCCCTTGCGGTACTCGGCGGGCAGGAAGGGGTTCTCGTTGCGCACGGTGTAGGGGTGCACGAGCAGGCCCACCCGGTGCGCGTCGGGGACGAGGGTGGTCGGCTCGGCGAGGGTGCCGTCCGCCTTCCTCGGGACGACCAGGTCCAGGGTGGGGCCGATGCCCTGCGCGTAGCCGGCGATCTCCCGCAGGCCCGCCGGCGTGACGAGGTCGGCGACCGTCCGCGGGTCGTTCGCCGCCACGAAGTCGTACGGCCGGCTGCCGGCCGAGGAGAGCAGGACGACCAGCGGGTTGTCGACCAGTCGGTTGAGCCGCTGGATGCTGGTGGGCTCGAAGGACTGGAGGATGACCGGCGAGTTCCGGCCGTCCTTGCCGTGCCGGCGCAGCAGCTTGGCCACCCGCTCCTCCAGGCCGAGGCCCCGCTCGCGGAAGTAGGTGGGGTGCTTGGTCTCCGGGTAGATCCAGACCTGCCTGCCGCGCTTGCGGGTCTGCTCGTCCTGCCACCTCAGGACCTCTTCGAAGGTGGGGATCTGCCAGCGGCCGTCGTAGAGGGTGTTGTGCGGCCGGTTGGCCGGGATGCGCTCGACGGCGCGCAGCGTCTTCAGCTCGGCGAGCGTGAAGTCCTCGGTGAACCAGCCGGTGGTGGGCACGCCGTCGAGCACCTTGGTGGTCTTGCGGCCGGCGAACTCCGGGTGGGCGGCGACGTCCGTGGTGCCGCCGATCTCCGGTTCGTGCCGGCAGACCAGGTGGCCGTCCCTGGTGGGGACCAGGTCGCCGGCCTCGACCACGTCGGCGCCGAGGTCCAGGGCCAGTTCGTAGGAGCCGAAGGTGTGCTCGGGACGGTAGCCGCTGGCTCCCCGGTGCCCGATGACCGTGGGCACCGGCAGGCCCTTCAGCCCGCGGCCCCCGTGCCCGGCCGGCCGGGTCCCGGCGGCCCGGGCGGCGCCGGGCAGCCCGAGGACCGCTCCGCCCGCGCCGAGCGCGGCGGCGCCGAGGAGCGCCCGCCGTGCCGTTCCCTGCGTCTGCCCGTTCCCCTGGTCGCCGCTCATGAGCGCCCTCCTGCCGTCGCGGTTCGTCGGTGCGCGCCGATCGTAGGGGCGCACACATGACCGAAGGGAGGCTCCGGGCCGAACACACGGGTGCGGACGGGTGTCCGGAGGACGGCGGACGGCGCGGGGTGCGCCGGCGCGCGGACCGGGCCGGATCCGAGCGATGTCCGTCACATCCCGGCACGGCCGTCACGCGCCGTCCCCGGTGCGCGACCGCAGGTAAACCCGCGTCAACACTTCGTAAGGCATCGGTGAACCGCCCGTCCTCGATGTGCGCCGGGACCTGGGCCGCGAGTAATGTCCTCACCTGCACAGACTCATATCGCCCCCTTGACATCGGAGGACCCGTTGTCCCGCTTCGCGCTCATCAAGGCAGTGCTCGGACCGATCATGCGCCTGATGTTCCGCTTCCAGGTGGAGGGCGCGGAGCGCATCCCCGGCGACGGCCCGGTCATTCTGGCCGGCAACCACCTGACGTTCATCGACTCGGTCCTGCTGCCGCTGGCCACCAAGCGGCAGGTGCACTTCATCGGCAAGGACGAGTACGTCACCGGCAAGGGCGTCAAGGGACGGCTGATGGCCTGGTTCTTCACCGGCGTCGGCATGGTCCCGGTGGACCGGGACGGGGCGAACGGCGGGGTGGCGGCGCTGATGACCGGGCGCCGCATCCTGGAGGAGGGCAGGGTCTTCGGGATCTACCCCGAGGGCACGCGCTCGCCCGACGGCCGGCTGTACCGGGGGCGCACCGGGATCGCGCGGCTGACGCTGATGACCGGCGCGCCGGTGGTGCCGTTCGCCATGATCGGCACGGACAAGCTCCAGCCGTCCGGCCGGGGCATCCCGCGGCCGGGCCGGGTCACCATCCGGTTCGGCGAGCCCATGGAGTTCTCCCGCTACGACGGCATGGACCGCGACCGGTACGTGCTGCGGGCGGTGACGGACTCGGTGATGGCCGAGGTGATGCGGCTGTCCGGGCAGGAGTACGTGGACATGTACGCCACGAAGGCGAAGGCCGCCTGAGACTCCGTCGGCGGCGGGCGCGGCGGACCCCGCCCCTCCGCCTGCCGGTGGAATCTGCGCCCGACACTTCGTGCATTCGGCCGCATCACCGGGCCATCCGGGCGCCCAACATGTCTTATTTAGGCATGTTCACACCTTCTCGGCGTACCCTGATCCGTACCCCGATCGCCGCCGCCGGCGCGGGGCTCCTGGCCGCCTGCACCGGCTCCGGTCCCGGGTCCGGGTCCGGTTCCGGCCCCCAACACCCCGGCGGCACGGAGAAGTTCGTACCGCCCGGGCCCCGGGGGTACGTCAATCCGTCGGACCCGGAGGTGCTGGCCGCCGAGCGGAGACGCGGGGCCGGCCGCGTGCGCACGTTCCGGTTCACCGCCGAGGAAGCCAGGCTGGACCTCGGCGGCCGGTCCGTGCGGACCTGGGCGTACAACGAGGAGGTGCCAGGCCCGCTGGTCCGGGTCACCGCCGGGGACGTGCTCGACCTGACGCTCGCCAACCGGCTGCCCGCCATGACCACGCTGCACTCCCACGGGGTGCGGCTGCGCTGCGACATGGACGGCGTGCCGGACCTGACCCAGCGGGCCATCCACCCCGGCGACGACTTCCGCTACCGCTTCACCGTCAAGCACCCGGGCACCTACCTGCTCCACTCGCACGTCGGCATGCAGCCCGACCGGGCCCTGTACGCCCCGCTCGTCGTGGAGGACCCCAAGGAGCCCCTCTCCTACGACAAGGAGTGGGTGGTGGTGCTGGACGACTGGCTCGACGGCGTGGACGGCTCCACCCCCGACAACGTCCTCGAACAGCTCAAGCCCGGCGGCGCCATGGACATGGGCGGCATGGCCATGGGCCCCTCTCACGGCAGCCCGGACCCCCGTCACTCCGGCAAGGCGCACCCGTCCGCGAAGTCCGCCGGCCCCAACCGGGTGCTGCACAAGTCCTACAGCCGCATCCTGCACGGGGAGGGCGGCAGCGTCGCCTACCCCCACTACCTCGTCAACGGCCACCTGCCGGCCGACCCGTCGGTGTTCCGCTGCCGGCCCGGCGACCGGGTGCGGCTGCGCATCATCAACGCCGGCTCCGAGACGGCCTTCCGGGTGGCGCTGGGCGACCACAAGATGACCATCACGCACACCGACGGCTATCCGGTGAAGCACAAGCAGACCGACGCCCTGCTCATCGGCATGGCGGAGCGCTACGACGTGCTGATCACCGCGCGGGACGGTGTCTTCCCGCTGGTCGCGCTCCCCGAGGGCAAGAAGGGCAAGGCGCTCGCCGTCCTGCGGACCGACAAGGGCAACCGGCGCCTGCCCACGGCCGACGCCCGCCCGCGCGAACTCGACGGCAACACCGTCCCCGCGCGCCGGCTGCTGCCGCACGACTCCGTCGCCCTCGGCGACCGCCGCCCCGACCGCGAGATGCGCATCAGGATCACCGGCAGCATGGCGAAGTTCGACTGGGGCTTCGACCACCAGGACTACTCCCCGCGCCAGCGCCATCCGGTCCGGGCCGGCGAACGGGTCCGGCTCACCCTCATCAACGCCACGGACATGTGGCATCCGATGCACCTGCACGGGCACACCTTCGCGGTGACCGGCCTGGACGGCGTGGGCGCGCGCAAGGACACCGCGCTGGTGCTGCCGCACCGGAAACTGGTGATCGACTTCGACGCCGACAATCCGGGGCTGTGGATGCTGCACTGCCACAACCAGTACCACTCGGAGAGCGGGATGATGACGGTGCTCGGCTACCGGAAGTGACCCGCCGGGGTGGCCCCCGCGGGCCACCTCAGCCGGCGCTCTCCAGTTTCTGCCCCTTCAGCAGGAACCAGGCCACCACGGACGCCGCGAGCAGGACCACCGCTCCCGCCCCCGAGGCCAGGTGGAGGCCGTGGACGAAGGACTCGCGGGCCGCGTCGAGCAGCGCCTCCGCCTGGTGCGGGGGCAGCCCGGCCGCGCTCTGCACCGCCGCGCCCAGCGACTCGTGGGCCCCGGCCGGGGTGCCGGCCGGGCCGGTGAAGCCGCGGTAGACGCCGGTCACGATCGAGCCGAGCAGGGCGATGCCGAGGGCGGCGCCCAGTTCGTACGCCGTCTCGGAGACCGCCGAGGCGGCGCCCGCCTGGTCCTTGGGGACGCTGGAGAGGATGACGTCGGCGGTCACCGTGAAGGAGAACCCGGCGCCGACGCCGACCACCAGCAGGACGGCGCCGAGCAGCGGATAGCCGGTGGAGCGGTCCAGTGTCGTCAGCACCGCCAGGGCGAGGCCCACGGCGGCCAGGCCGCCGGAGACCACCGCGCGGACCGGGAAGCGCCGGGCGGCCCGGCCGGCGAGCAGCCCGGCCGCCACCGCGCCCACCGCGGCGGGCAGTTCCGCCAGGCCCGCCTCGAAGGGACGCCGGTCCTGGACCAGTTGCAGGAACTGGGAGAGGAAGAACACCAGGCCGGACAGGCCGAGGACGGTCAGCAGGTCGGCGAGGACGGCGCCGCTGAAGCCGCGGCGCCGGAACAGCCGCATGTCCAGCAGCGGGGCCGGCAGGGTGAGCTGACGGTGGACGAAGCCGTACAGGGCCGCCGCGCCCAGCAGACCGGTGCCGGCGGCGACCGGGGTGAGGCCGTGGGCGGCGGTCTCCTTGACGCCGTAGACGAGGGCGATCATGCCGACCAGCGACAGCAGGACGCTGCTCAGGTCCCACGGGCCCGGGTGCGGGTCGCGGGACTCGGGCAGGGTGCGGACGCCGACCAGGACCAGGACCGCCATCACCGGCAGGTTGATCAGGAAGACCGAGCCCCACCAGAAGTGTTCGAGGAGGAATCCGCCGGTGATCGGGCCGACGGCCATGCCGGCGGAGGCGCTGGCGCCCCAGATGCCGACGGCCAGGCTGCGCTCGCGCGGGTCCTGGAAGATGTTGCGGATCAGGGCCAGGGTGGCGGGCATCAGGGTGGCGCCCGCGACGCCGAGCAGCGCCCGGGCCAGGATCATCAGCTCGGGTGTGGTGGCGTAGGCGTTGAGCACGGACAGCGCGCCGAACGCCGTGGCGCCGACGAGCAGGATCCGCTTGCGGCCGATGCGGTCGCCGAGGCTGCCCATGGAGACCAGCAGACCGGCGATGACGAAGGAGTAGACGTCGCCGATCCACAGCAACTGGGTGCCGGAGGGGTCGAGGTCTTCGCTGATGTAGGGGGTCGCCAGGCCGAGGACGGTGGCGTCGACGGCCACCAGCAGCACGGCCAGGACCAGGACGGACAGCGCCAGCCAGCGGCCGGGACGCTGCACCGCCTCGTCCGGCTGGGCCGGCCGCAGGGTGCTGGTCATGGTTCCTCTCTCCGCAGAGCGCCGCCGAGCAGCAGCTCGGCGATCATGGTCGGGAAGTCCCGGGAGGCGACACGGCCGTCCTGGGTGGCCCAGGCGCCCGAGGCGATCAGGCCGTACAGCGCCTCGGTGAGCCAGGCCGGGCTGAGATCGATCCGGAACTCGCCGGCGTGCTGTCCGCGCTGGAACAGGGCGCCGATCCGGGTGTCCAGGCGCTGCCAGCCCTCGTGCTGCCGGTCGCTCTCCCAGAGCTGGTGCTCGCCGTAGAGGAACGCCAGCAGGCCGGCGGCCGGCTGGATCTCGCGGACCAGCCGGCGTACGGCCCCGGCCGCCGGCCCGTCTTCCGGCCGGGCCCGGTCCAGGGCGCCTTCGCACTCGGCGATGCCGAGCTGCTCCAGCGCCCGCACGAGCGCGTCGCGGCCGGCGAAGTGCCGGTGCAGCGTGGCCCGGCTGATCCCGGCGGCCCTGGCGACCTCGTCCATGGTCGCGGTGGAGTTACGGGTCAGCAGGGCGGCCGCGCTGCGCAGCACATGGTCACGGTCGAGAGCCATGAGACAAGAGTAGCCCAAGTGAGACACTTTTGTCTCATCGCAGACCCGCATGACTCGCTTCCGCTGCTCGTGCGGGGTCTTGCGTCAGTGCCAGGGCAGCCGTGCGCGCCGCTCCCAGTAGGCGCGCGGGTCCTCGCTCAGCGTGGCGAGGCGGGTCATTTGATCCGGGTCGAGGTCGACGGCGGGCGCGTGCAGATTGGACAGCAGCTGCGGGACGGTCGCGGCACCGGAGAGAACCACACCGGCCCACGGCCGGCGCAGGATCCAGGCCAGGGCGACCGCGTCGCAGCCGGCTCCCGCGGCCTCCGCCACGGCCCGCAGCGCGTCCGGCGCCTCCGGCCCGGCCAGCCGGCCGTTCGCCATGCCCTCCTTGACCAGCACGGTGAGCCCGGCGTCGTGCGCCTCGGCGAGGGCGGGTCCGGCCGAGGTCTCCAGGAGGTTGAACGTCGACTGGACGGTACGGAACAGGGGCCGGCCGTCGACCGTGACGGCGAGGGCGGCGCGGATGGCGTCGGCCTGTGCGGGGCCGCTGGTGGAGAACCCGACGGTCAGTCCCCGGGCGGCGGCCTCCGCCAGCCGTGCGTGCAGCTCCCGGTCGGTCAGGGCCGGGCTGTCCGGGGTCACCGAGTGGATCTGGTAGAGGTCGAGCCGGGCGCCGAGCAGGGCGTCGCTCTCGGCGCGCTGCCGCTCGTAGGCGGCGAGGCTGTGGTCCTTGACCTCGTGCGTCACGGCGTCCGCCGACCAGCCGGCGGTGTAGGTGTAGCCCCACTTGCTGCCGACGACCACGTCGTCGGCGCCGGGGTTCTTCGCGAGCCAGTCCGCGAGGAACTCCTCGGAGCGGCCGTAGGAGCGGGCGGCGTCGACGTAGCGGACGCCCTGGGCGTAGGCGGCGTCGAGGAGTGCGTGGGTGCGGGCGCGCAGCGCGTCCGGGCCGCGGTCCTCGCCGAGGTCCCGGGCCCGGCCGAGCGTGATATAGCCGGGGCGGCCCACCGCGGCGAGGCCCAGGCCGATGTGGCAGGTGGCGGTGGTCGCAGTGGCCAGGCGAGCGAAGGGCATCGCGGGTTCCGTTCGGTCGGCTCCGGTGGGCTCGCGACCAACGTAACCCGCGACGGCCGGCGCGTTCGCGCCGCAGCCCGGGGCTTCAGCCCTTCTTCTTGGCGTCCTTGGCGTCTTTGACGCCCTTGGCGCTCTTGGCGTCCACCCACGCGTGCTGCCGTGCCACGTCCGCCTTGACCTCCGCCAGCTGGGTCGCGACCGCGCTCGGGGCCGTGCCGCCGCGGCCGTTGCGGGAGGCGAGGGCGCCGGGGACGTTGAGGACCGAGCGGACCTCGGGGGTGAGGTGGGCGGAGATCTTCGCGAACTGCTCGTCCGTGAGGCCGTCCAGCTCCTTGCCCTCGGCCTCGGCGGCCTTGACGCACTCGCCGGCCACCTCGTGCGCCACGCGGAACGGCACGCCCTGCTTCACCAGCCACTCGGCGATGTCGGTGGCCAGCGAGAAACCGGCCGGGGCCAGCTCCTCCATGCGCTCACGGTGCACGGTGAGGGTGGCGATCATGCCGGTGAAGGCCGGCAGCAGCACCTCGAGCTGGTCGCAGGAGTCGAAGACCGGCTCCTTGTCCTCCTGGAGGTCGCGGTTGTAGGCGAGGGGCAGGGCCTTCAGGGTCGCGAGCAGGCCGGTGAGGTTGCCGATCAGCCGGCCGGACTTGCCGCGGGCCAGCTCGGCGATGTCCGGGTTCTTCTTCTGCGGCATGATCGACGAGCCGGTGGAGAAGGCGTCGTGCAGGGTGACGAAGGAGAACTCCTTCGTGTTCCAGATGATGATCTCCTCGGCGATCCGGGAGAGGTTGACGCCGATCATCGCGGTGATGAAGGCGAACTCGGCGACGAAGTCGCGGGAGGCCGTGCCGTCGATGGAGTTGCCGACGCTGCCGTGCTCGAAGCCGAGGTCCGCGGCGACCGCCTCCGGGTCCAGGCCCAGGGAGGAGCCGGCGAGGGCGCCGGAGCCGTACGGCGACACGGCCGTCCGCTCGTCCCACTGGCGCAGCCGCTCGGCGTCCCGGGACAGGGACTGCACATGGGCCAGGACGTGGTGGGCGAAGAGCACCGGCTGGGCGTGCTGGAGGTGGGTGCGGCCGGGCATGGCCACGTCCGGGTGGGCCTCGGCCAGGCCGATCAGGGCGTCCTGGAGGCCGGCGAGCAGACCGCCGATGATCCGGGCGTGGTCCCGCAGGTACATCCTGAAGAGGGTGGCGACCTGGTCGTTGCGGGACCGGCCGGCGCGCAGCTTGCCGCCGAGGTCCGGGCCGAGGCGCTCCAGCAGGCCGCGCTCCAGGGCGGTGTGCACGTCCTCGTCGGCGATGGTGCCCACGAAGGTGCCGGCGGCGACGTCCGCCTCCAGCAGGTCCAGGCCGGCGGTCATCCGCTCCAGCTCGTCCGCGGTGAGGAGTCCGGCCTTGTGCAGGACGCGCGCGTGGGCACGCGAGCCGGCGATGTCGTAGGGCGCGAGCCGCCAGTCGAAGTGGACGGACGCGGACAGCCTGGCCAGGGCCTCGGCGGGGCCGTCGGCGAATCGCCCGCCCCAGAGCCGTACGTCACCGCTGTTGCTGCTCACTGGCGTTGCTCCTCGAAGCTCTGTGATGCGGGCTGTGTGCTGGCGCACGCTGTCCTGCATGAGTATGCAGAACTCTGCATGATTCGTCAATCGACAAATCGTTAGACAGGCGAACGACCTGTCGGGATAATCCTTAGGCATGGGAAAGACTTATGACCGCATAGACGGCAGGCTGCGCGCTTTCATCGAGGACCAGCCGCTCTTCTTCACCGCGACCGCCCCGCTCTCCGCCGACGGCACGGTCAGCCTCTCCCCCAAGGGCCTCAAGGGCTCCTGGGCGGTGCTGGACGAACTCACCGTGGCGTACCTGGACTTCGCCGGGTCCAACGCCGAGACCATCGCCCATCTGCGGGAGAACGGGCGGATCACCCTGATGTGGTGCGCCTTCCAGGGGCCGCCCACCATCGTGCGCGTGCACGGCCGGGGCGAGCCCGTCTTCCGCGACGACCCGCGCTTCGCGGAACTCCTCGCCCGCTTCCCCGGCATCGACCACACCCGGCACGGACTGCGCGCGGTCATCGTGGTGCGCGCCGAACTCGTCCGCGACAGCTGCGGCTACGCCATCCCCTACATGGCGTACGAGGAGGACCGGGACCTGCACGGCAGGCGCTTCGCGCGCGAGGACGACGCCTCGCTGAGCGCGTACTTCACCAAGAAGGAGCACATCGCGGCCAGCCTGGACGGACTGCCCGGGCTGCCGTTGCCGCTGCCCCCGTCTACCGTCTGAGCCATGCGCCCCGGTGTGGTCCTCGCCCTCGTGTCCGCCTCCTCGCTCACCCTGCCCGGCGCCGCGCCCGGCCGGGACCCGGCGCCGCTGCCGGCACGGATGGCGCACACGGGCGGCGGCAGCCAGCTGATCATCGCCCAGGCCCCGGGCCCGCGCGCCACCGAGGGCACGGTCGGCTGGTGGGACCTGCGCAACGGACGGTGGACCCGGGCCGGCTCCGCGCCCGCCCGGTTCGGCTCCGGCGGGCTGGTGGACGGCGGCACCCGCAAGCAGGGCACGTACACGACCCCGACCGGCCTGTACGGCCTCCCCTTCGCCTTCGGCATCGAGGCGGCGCCGGACGGCACGGCGATGGCGTACCGGACCGTCCGCAAGAGTTCCTGGTGGTGCCAGGACAACGCCTCCCGCTCCTACAACCGCTGGACCGACCCGCTGCCCGCCGACTGCCGCGCCACCGAGTCCGAGCACCTGGTCGACTACCCGGGGCAGTACGCCCACGGCCTGGTCATCGGCTTCAACTACCTCCGGCCCGTGCGCGGTCGCGGCGCCGGGATCTTCCTGCACGTCGACGGGCGCGGGGCGACGGCCGGCTGCGTGTCGGTGCCCCGGGACGCGATGCGGCGGATCCTGCGGTGGGTGAAGCCGGGGAGGAACCCGCATATCGCCGTGGGCACCGCGACCGGGACCACGGCGGTGACCCGGTACTGACAGGGCCGCTCCGGGGGTGGGGCCCGCCGCCCGCTCCGGTCCGCCGGACCGCCATCCGGAATCACAACTTCCTTATGCACGCGCTGGTTTGGGGCGTGTGGCCGGGCGCCCCGGGTAGCCGGGAAGTCCGGTTCGGGTGGAAGGAGTGGTGGCTCGTGGACGCGCGGCAGACAACGGAGGGATCTGCACTCGGCCCCCTGCGGCCCGGGACCAGGCAGCGCGCGGAGCTGCGGGTCCGGGTCGCCGACATCGCGTGGACCGCTCTCTGCGCCGTGCTCGCCGTGTGGGCGGTCGCGAGCGCGGTCGGCGCCGTACGCGGGATGACGGCCTGGGCGTACTGCGCGGTGGCCTGGATCCTGCTGGCGATCGCGTGCGCGGTGCGGCTCGCCGCCGTCCGCCGCAGGAAGCGGATCTGAGGGACGTGGTCTTCAGCGGCTGGCTGCTGTACAGCGGCGGCCTGCAGAAGCGGAGGCTGCGGACCATGCGTGCCGCGCTGCGCGCCGAATACCCCGGAAACGCCGCAGACCCCGCAGACGCCGGCGGCGCCACCGCCGGTGGCCGGGCGGCGCGTCCCTCGCCGTGGCCCCGGCAGGCCACTCCGGAAAAAACCCGGGAGGCCGCTAAAGAAAACGGGGCCCTCGTCGCTCTTCACTCACGACAGCCCGCACCTGTGGGGTGCGGGCGCCGGGTGAGAAGGACGACGACATGGACACGGCTCTGGTGATCTGGCTGATCGCGGGTTCCCTCATTCCCAGTGTCGCCAAGATGGTGGACAGCATCGCCTACCGCAACCGCGCGGCCGGCGACGCCGAGGTCATCAGGGCCAGGCGCACGGCGGACCGCCGTGCCGGACGGCGGGGGAAGCACCATGGCTGAGGAGCCGGGGGAAGCGCACCGCTCGCTGCGCGACCTGCGCGAGCTGTACGAGCGCGGGTATCCGGCGCTGGTCGGCTACGCGCGCAAGAAGCTGCGGGAAGCGGAGGTGCCGGAGTCCTTCCTCGACGCCGAGGACGTCGTCCAGAACGCCTTCGCCAAGTCCTGCCGCGATCCGGCCCGCATCGACGAACCGCGGGCATATGTGTACCAGTTGATCCGCAGGGAGGTGCTGGAGAGCGCACGGCGCCGGCGCCACGCCCGGGACAGGGCCGCCCTGGTGGTCAGCGACCTGGAGGAGACGGACTTCACCGGCGCGGTGGAGGACCGCCTCGCCGTGCGGCAGGCGCTGATGAGCCTGCCGGCCCGGCAACGGGCGGCCGTCTACGTGGTCAAGGGGCTGGGCTACCGCCAGGAAGAGGCCGCGCTGCTGCTGGGAAAGCGGCCGGGCACCGTGGCCGCCCAGGTCGCGCGCGCCGGGGCCGCCTTGAAGACCGTGCTGACCGCCACGTCCGTCCTCTTCACGGTCCTCCTCTGCGGCCTGGGCATGGCGTCGATACGCCGGTACGGCGTGGCCGGCCGGCCGAAGGGGGCGCCGGAGGCGGCTTCGGGCCTGCTCCCGCTGCTGCTGTGGGCACTGCTGACCCTCCTGCTCTTCGCGGGCGCGGTGGTGTTCGTCGGCGTGCCCCAGCGCAGGGCGGGCGAACCCGACGGCTCACGGCCCCTGCGTCCGGTGGTGCTGCGCAAGCGCCTGGCCGCGCGGCTGGCCGACTGGCTGCTGACCGCGGCCGCCCTCTCCCCGCTGGCCGTGCAGCAGCTCACGGCCGTGTACACACGGCTGCGCGACCGGATCGGCGCGGCGCGGGCGAGCGGGGAGACGGCCACCGTCTGGCTGGCCGACGGCGCCACGGTCGCCCACCTCGCCCTCGTGGGCTGCGGCTTCCTCCTCACGGTGCTCCTGCTCGACGCGCTGCCGACGGCCCTGTGGGGCCGGACCCTGGGCAAGAAGCTCCTCGGGCTGCGCGTGGCGGACATCGAGAGCGGACGCACACCGTCGTACTCCCAGGCACTGCGGCGGGTGCTGGCGTCCACGGCCCTGAACGCGCTCGTGGTGCCGGGGATCATCAGCCTGCTGTGGGGCTTCCTCGACCGGCCCTGGCGGCAGTGCTGGCCCGACAAGGCCGCCGGGACCACGGTGACCGACGAGGGCGGGGAACCCTTCCCGCCCCCGGGGGCACCCGGCTGAACGCTGCGCGCGGCGGGTGCGTATGTGTGGGCCGAGGGTCGACTCCCCACGGAGGAACCGTGACCACCACGCTCGCGGGCGGACGCGCCGCCCGCCGACAGACGATGCGCCGGATCCGTCCGCGCCGCTCCCCGGCCGTCCCGCTGCTGCTCGCCGTGTGGGCGGGCGCGGCGGCCGTGCTGGGGCTGTGGTGGCACACCACGCCCGCCATCGCCGACGGCACCGGCCGCATCCTGAACGCCGGCCGGATCACCGGGCTGCTCGCGGGCTACCTGATGGCGCTGGTGGTGCTCCAGACGGCGCGGGTGCCGGCGCTGGAGCGGCGGGTCGGCTCCGACCGGGTGGCCCGCTGGCACGCGGTCAGCGGCCGGTACACGCTCTGCCTGGTCCTGGCGCACGTCTTCCTCACCATGTGGGGCTACGCGCGCCAGGCCGGACGGTCGCTCGCCGGCCTCGCCGGGCAGACCGCCGACTCCGTCGGCCAGCTACCCGACCTGGGCAAGGCGGCCCTCGGCACCGGCCTGCTGGTGGTCGTCGGCCTGACGTCGGCCGGCCCGGTGCGCCGCCGGCTGCCGTACGACGCCTGGTACCACGTGCACCTGCTGACGTACGCGGCGGTGTTCCTGACCTTCTGGCACCAGATCAGCACCGGCAACGAGTTCGCGGTGGAGCCCGCCGCCCGGACCTTCTGGTACGGCCTGTACGGCACGGTCACCGCGCTGGTGCTCTGGTACCGCGTCCTGACCCCGGTCCGGCTGAACCTGCGGCACCGCCTGCGGGTCAGCGCCGTCGTCGAGGAGGCGCCCGGCATCGTGTCGGTGCTGATCGGCGGGCGGCGGCTGCACCGGATCGGCGCGGAGGCCGGCCAGTTCTTCCGCTGGCGGTTCCTCGCCCCGGGGCTGCGGTTCAGCTCGCACCCGTACTCCCTCTCGGCCGCCCCGCGCCCCGGCACGCTGCGGATCACGGTGAAGGCGAGCGGCGACCACAGCGCCCGGCTGCGGGAGCTGACGCCCGGCACCCGGGTGTGGGCGGAGGGCCCGTACGGCGCCCTCACCGCGCGGCGCCGCAGCCGCGGCAAGGTCCTGCTGGTCGCGGGCGGGGTCGGCATCACACCGATGCGCGCCCTGTTCGAGACGCTGCCCGGGGCCGCCGGGGACCTCACGCTGCTGTACCGGGCCGGCACCACCCGGGACCTGGCCCTGTGGGACGAGCTGGCGGCGATCGCCGAGGAGCGCGGCGCCCGGCTGATGTACGCGGTGAACAGCCCGGACGGCGAGCGGCCCGACATCTCCGCGGCGAGTCTGCGGCGCAAGATCCCGGACCTCGACGGGCACGACGTCTTCCTGTGCGGCCCGCCCGGGTTCGCGCGGTCGGTGTACGAGGCGCTGCGGGCCGCGGGCGTTCCGGCCCGGCGTATCCACCACGAGTCGTTCGAGATGTGAGCGGAGCTGCGAGAGCGATGAGGAAGAGCCATCCCGTCCGGCGGACCGTGCTGGCCACCGCCGCGACCGTGTCCGGAGTGGTGCTGCTGCTGTCGCTGAAACCGGCGGCGGACCCGGCCGCGGCGGCGGGCGCGGACCCGCGGCGGCCGGCGGCCGGCGCGCGGTCCCCGCAGGGCGGCGCCCCGGCCGCCGGCTCGGGCACGGTCACCGGGGACGCGGTACGCACCCCGTACGGGACCGTGCGGGTACGGCTGACCCTCGACGGCGGCAGGATCGTCAGGGCGGAGGCGGTCCAGGCGCCCCAGGGCGGACTCAGCGGGCAGAAGACCGCGCTGGCCGTGCCGAGGCTCGGCCGGGAGGCGGTGGCCGCGCAGAGCGCCGGCATCGACACGGTGTCCGGGGCGACGTACACCAGCGAGGGCTACCGGACCTCGCTCCAGTCCGCGCTGGACCGGGCCGGTGGCTGAGCCTGCGGCCGGGTCCGCCGGGGCTCCCGCGGCGGTGCGCCGGGCGGAGGAGGTCATGGGCACGGTCTTCTCCTTCGACGTGCGCGGCGGGGAACCGGCGGCGGTCCGGGCGGCGCTCGCCCGCGCCGTCGCCGGGCTGCACCGGGCGGACGCGGTCTTCAGCACCTACCGCGCCGACAGCGACGTGTCCCGGCTGGCGCGGGGCGAGCTGGACGCCGCCGGGTGCGCTCCTGAGGTGGCCGAGGTGCTGGGGCTGGCGGCGCGGGCGGAGCGGGTGAGCGAGGGCTGGTTCGGCATCCGCCACCGGGGCCGGCTGGACCCCACCGGCATCGTCAAGGGCTGGGCGGCCGAGCGGGCGGCGCGGGCGCTGGCGGCGGTGGACGGGGTGTGCGGGGTGGCCGTCAACGGGGGCGGGGACGTACAACTGCTGGGCGCGCCGGAGCCGGGGCGGGCCTGGCGGGTCGGGGTGGCCGATCCGGTCCGGTCCGGCGGGCTGGCGGCGGTGGTCTCGGCGGCCGGCACCCGGGAGCTGGCGGTGGCCACCTCGGGCACGGCGGAGCGGGGCGCGCACATCGTGGACCCGCGCACCGGCCGGCCGGCGGTGACCGACCTGGTCGCGGTGACCGTCGTCGCTCCCCGGCTGACCTGGGCGGACTGCTGGGCCACGGCCGCGTTCGCCCGCGGCCTGCGGACGGGGCTGCGCTGGCTGGAGACGCTGCCGGACGTGGAGGCCCTGCTGATCACCGCGGACGACGAGGTGCGCTGCACGTCGGGGCTGGCGGCGCGGCTGGGCTGAGCGCCCCGCGGCGGGCCCCCCGCCGCGGGGCGGTCAGGTGCCGTTCTGGGCCAGCTTCAGCAGGTGGTCGGCGAGCGCCTGGCCGCCCGTCGGGTTGCGGCTGATCAGCAGCAGCGTGTCGTCGCCGGCGATCGTGCCGAGGATGTCGTGCAGCTCCGCCTGGTCGATGGCGGAGGCCAGGAACTGGGCGGCGCCCGGCGGAGTGCGCAGGACCACGAGGTTGGCCGACGCCTCCGCGGAGATCAGCAGCTCCTGGGCCAGGCGCCGCATCCGCTCCTCCTTCGCCGACCCTCCCAGCGGTGCCCGGGGCGTGCGGAAGCCGCCCTCGCTCGGCACCGCGTAGATCAGGTCGCCGTCGGTGTTGCGGATCTTCACCGCGTTCAGCTCGTCGAGATCCCGGCTGAGCGTCGCCTGTGTGACGTTCAGCCCGTCGTCGGCGAGCAGCTTCGCGAGCTGGCTCTGCGACCGCACCGGCTGCCGGTTGAGGATGTCCACGATCCGGCGGTGCCGCGCGGTGCGGGTCTGCGGTACGGCGGGCCCGGCCCCCGGGGCCTGCTCGTGGTCCTGCGCCTCGCTCATGATCGTGCTCATTCTCCGGATCGTTCGTTCCCCGCCACGGGGCTCGCTGCGTCGAGGATGCCGGGCAGCGCCCCGAGCAGCGCGTCCGCCTCGTCGTCGCGGAGGTTCAGCGGCGGCATGAGCCGTACGACGTCCGGGGCGGGCGCGTTCACCAGGAACCCGGCCTCCTGGGCCGCCCGCTGCACCTCGTGCGCGTACGGCCCGGTGAGCACGATACCCAGCAGCAGGCCCGAGCCCCGGACGTGACCGGTCAGCGGGTGGTCCAGCGCCTCGATTCCCTCCCGCAGCCTGGCGCTCTGCCGCTTGACGTGGTCGAGCAGTCCCTCGGCCTCGATGGTGTCGAGCACGGCGAGTCCGGCGGCGCAGGCGACCGGGTTGCCGCCGAAGGTGGTGCCGTGGTGGCCGGGGCGCAGCAGGTCGGCGGCCCGGCCGAAGGCGACGGTCGCGCCGAGCGGCAGCCCGCCGCCCAGTTGCTTGGCGAGGGTGACGACGTCGGGCAGCACGCCCTCGTGGGCCTGGTACTCGAACCAGGTGCCGGTGCGGCCGATGCCGGTCTGCACCTCGTCCAGGACCAGCAGGGCGCCGGTGGCGGCGGTGATCGCGCGGGCGGCCTTCAGGTAGCCGGCCGGCGGCACGACGACGCCGTTCTCGCCCTGGATCGGCTCGATGACCACCAGGGCCGTCTCCTCGGTGACCGCGGCGGCCAGCGCCTGCGCGTCGCCGTAGGGCACGTGGGTGACCTCGCCGGGCAGCGGCCGGAACGGGTCCCGCTTGGCGGGCTGGCCGGTGAGCGCGAGGGCGCCCAGGGTACGGCCGTGGAAGCCGCCCTCGGTGGCGACCATGTGGGTGCGCCCGGTGAGCCGGCCGATCTTGACGGCGGCCTCGTTCGCCTCGGCGCCCGAGTTGCAGAAGAAGACCCGGCCCTCCCGGCCGAAGAGGCGCAGCAGCCGTTCGGCGAGGGCCACGGTGGGCTCGGCCATGAAGAAGTTGGAGATGTGGCCGAGGGAGGCGATCTGATCGCTGACGGCCGCGACGACCGCGGGGTGGGCGTGGCCGAGCGCGTTGGTGGCGATGCCGCCGACGAAGTCCAGGTACTCCCGGCCCTCGGCGTCCCACACCTTGGTGCCCTCGCCCCGCACGAGAGGCAGGCGCGGGGTGCCGTAGGTGTCCATGAGGGCGCCCTGCCACCGCTGGGCCAGCTCCTGGTTGCCCGTCACTGTGCGTTCCCCTCGTGCTCGTCGGGCACGACCATGGTGCCGATGCCCTCGTCGGTGAAGATCTCCAGCAGGATCGAGTGCTGGACCCGGCCGTCGATGACACGGGCGGTCGTCACGCCGTTGCGCACGGCGTGCAGGCAGCCCTGCATCTTCGGCACCATGCCGGAGCCGAGGTCCGGCAGCAGCTTCTCCAGCTGCGAGGCGGTGAGGCGGCTGATCACCTCGTCGGAGTCCGGCCAGTCCTCGTACAGGCCCTCGACGTCCGTGAGGACCATGAGGGTCTCGGCGCCCAGCGCCGCGGCGAGCGCCGCGGCCGCCGTGTCGGCGTTGACGTTGTAGACGTGTCCGTCGTCCTCGGAGCGGGCGATCGAGGAGACGACCGGGATGCGGCCGTCGGCGAGCAGGGCCTCGATCGCGCCGGTGTCGATCCCGGTGATCTCGCCGACCCGCCCGATGTCGACCCGCTCCCCGTCGATCACCGGGGTGTGCCGGGTCGCGGTGATGGTGTGCGCGTCCTCGCCGGTGAGGCCGACGGCGAGCGGCCCGTGCTGGTTGAGCAGGCCGACGAGTTCACGCTGCACCTGCCCGGCCAGCACCATCCGTACGACGTCCATGGCCTCGTCGGTGGTGACGCGCAGGCCCGCCTTGAACTCGCTGACGATGCCGTGCCGGTCGAGGGCGGCGCTGATCTGCGGGCCGCCGCCGTGCACGACGACCGGCTTGAGGCCGGCGTGGTGGAGGAACACCACGTCCTGGGCGAACGCGGCCTTCAGGTCCTCGTCCACCATGGCGTTGCCGCCGAACTTGATGACCACGGTCTTGCCGTTGTGCCGGGTCAGCCAGGGCAGGGCCTCGATGAGGATCTGGGCCTTGGGCAGCGCGGTGTGCTTGCGCGTGGAGGTCATGAGGAGTAGGCGCTGTTCTCGTGGACGTAGTCGGCGGTCAGGTCGTTGGTCCAGATGGTCGCGGTCTCGGTGCCGGCGGCGAGGTCGGCGGTGATGTGGACCTCGCGGTAGCGCATGTCGACCAGTTCGCGGTCCTCGCCGACCGAGCCGTTCCTGCAGACCCAGACGCCGTTGATGGCGACGTTCAGCCGGTCCGGTTCGAAGGCGGCCCGCGTGGTGCCGATCGCGGAGAGCACGCGGCCCCAGTTGGGGTCCTCGCCGTGGATCGCGCACTTCAGGAGGTTGTTGCGGGCGATGGAGCGGCCCACCTCGACGGCGTCCTCCTCGGTCGCGGCGTTGACCACCTCGACCTTGATGTCCTTGCTGGCGCCCTCGGCGTCGCCGATGAGCTGCCGGCCGAGGTCGTCGCAGACCTGGCGCACGGCCTCGGCGAACACGTCGTACTCCGGGGTGATGCCGGAGGAGCCGGAGGCCAGCAGCAGCACGGTGTCGTTGGTGGACATGCAGCCGTCGGAGTCGACCCGGTCGAAGGTGACCCGGGTGGCCGCGCGCAGGGCCTTGTCCAGCACCTCGCCGCCGAGGTCGGCGTCGGTGGTGAGGACGACCAGCATGGTGGCGAGGCCGGGGGCGAGCATGCCGGCGCCCTTGGCCATACCGCCGACGGTCCAGCCGTCCCGGGAGACCACGGCCGTCTTGTGCACGGTGTCGGTGGTCTTGATGGCGAGGGCGGCCTTCTCGCCGCCGTGCTCGCTCAGCGCGGCGGCGGCCGTCTCCACGCCCTTGAGCACCTTGTCCATGGGCAGCAGGACGCCGATGAGGCCGGTGGAGCAGACGGCGACCTCGATGGCGCCGCGGCCGAGCACCTCGGCGGCCTTCTCGGCGGTGGCGTGGGTGTCCTGGAAGCCCTGCGGGCCGGTGCAGGCGTTGGCGCCGCCGGAGTTCAGGACGACGGCCGAGACCTGGCCGCTCCTGAGGACCTGCTCGGACCAGAGGACGGGGGCCGCCTTGACGCGGTTGGAGGTGAAGACGCCCGCGGCGGCACGGCGGGGACCGTTGTTGACCACGAGGGCCAGGTCGGGATTGCCGTTCTCCTTGATCCCGGCGGCGATGCCCGCCGCCGTGAATCCCTTGGCTGCCGTGACGCTCACTGCATCTCCTCGTTCGCTTCTCCGCCCGTGCGGTGCAGCGGTGCGGCCATCGTCGTCGTCCGCGGCCCGGCGGCCGCGCGCGCTCCCCCGGCTGCCGCCGGGCGGTGAGCCCCGCTCACGGTGCGACTCCGATCGTGGAAAGCCCGAGGGTCTCCGGAAGACCCAGGGCGATGTTCATGCTCTGGACGGCACCGCCCGCGGTGCCCTTGGTCAGGTTGTCGATGGCACTGATCGCGATGACCCGGCCCGCGGCGGCGTCGTGGGCGACCTGCACCTGGACGGCGTTGGAGCCGTACACGGACGCCGTGGCGGGCCACTGGCCCTCGGGGAGCAGGTGGACGAAGGGCTCGTCGGCGTACGCCTTCTCGTAGGCGGCGCGCACGGAGTCCGCCGTCACCCCGGGGGCGGCCTTCGCGCTGCACGTGGCGAGGATGCCGCGGGGCATCGGCGCGAGGGTCGGCGTGAAGGAGACGGAGACGCGTTCGCCCGCCGCCTCGCTGAGGTTCTGGATCATCTCCGGGGTGTGCCGGTGGCCGCCGCCGACGCCGTACGGCGACATCGAGCCCATGACCTCGCTGCCGAGCAGGTGCGGCTTGGGCGCCTTGCCCGCGCCGGAGGTGCCGGACGCGGCGACGATCACCGCCTCCGGTTCGGCGAGGCGGGCCGCGTAGGCCGGGTACAGGGCGAGGGAGGCGGCGGTCGGGTAACAGCCGGGCACCGCGACGCGCCGGGACCCCGTCAGCGCGGCGCGGGCGCCCGGCAGCTCGGGCAGGCCGTAGGGCCAGGTGCCGGCGTGCGGGGAGCCGTAGAAGGTCTCCCAGTCGGCCGGGTCCTTCAGCCGGAAGTCGGCGCCCATGTCGACCACGAGGACGTCGGGGCCGAGCCGCTCGGCGACGGCGGCCGACTGCCCGTGCGGCAGGGCGAGGAAGACCACGTCGTGCCCGGCGAGGGCCTCGGGCGTGGTCTCGGCCAGCACCCGCCCGGCCAGCGGCAGCAGATGCGGCTGGAGCGCGCCCAGCCGCTGCCCGGCGTTGGAGTTGCCGGTCAGGGCACCGATCTCGATCTCGGGGTGCGCAAGGAGCAGGCGCAGGAGTTCTCCGCCCGCGTATCCGCTCGCTCCGGCCACCGCCGCACGTACTGCCATGTCCACCCTCCTCTGGATGGCATGACTATACGTTTCGCTGCACGTTTATGCAATCGTCTTGGGAAGCATCACCCAGCGGGACACGACGAAGGTGACCGGGATGGCCGCGGCGGAGGCGAGCAGGGGCGCGAAGCGGCTGCCGGCGTGCAGGACGTCCACGATCAGGTACACCCCGGCCGTGGTGAGCGCGAAGTTGGTGAGATTGGTCAGCGGGAAGAGCAGGAATTTCCGCCAGGTGGGCCGCGTCCGGTAGGTGAAGCGGGCGTTCAGGAAAAAGGACCCGATCATGCTGAGCGCGAATGCCAGAAGGTGCGCGGCCAGATAGGGAAAAGCAGTGAGAAAGAAGAGGTAAAGACAGTAGTAGGTCGCCGTGTTGACGACGCCCACCACGCCGAAGGTGAGAATCTGCCGCATCAGGGGATGAGATCCTTCGTCCGTTCCACGTTGGTCGCCTTGACCAGGAAGTGCGGACGCCCCTTCACCTCGTAGTAGATGCGGCCGGTGTACTCCCCGATGACTCCCAGCATGACCATCTGCACGCCCGCCAGGGCGGTGACGGCGGTGATGATCGTCACGTAGCCCGGGGTCTGGACGCCGTTGACGAGGGCCGCGCCCACGATCCAGGCGGTGTAGAGGCCCGCGCACAGCAGCAGGGACACGCCCAGCCAGAGCGCGGCGCGCAGCGGGCGGTTGTTGAACGACAGCAGGCCGTCGAGGCCGTAGTTGAGCAGGCCGCGCAGGTTCCAGGAGCTGCGGCCGGCCTCGCGCGCGGCGTTGCGGTACTCGAAGGTGGTGCTCGGGAAGCCCACCCAGGCGAACAGGCCCTTGGAGAAGCGGTTGTACTCGGTCAGGGCCAGCACCGCGTCCACCACCCGGCGCGACAGCAGCCGGAAGTCGCCCACGCCGTCGGTCAGTTCCACGTCGACCAGGCGGTTGACCAGCCGGTAGTACAGGCGCGCGGTGAGGGTCCGGGTGAGCCGGTCGCCGGTGCGGCTGCGCCGGGCGATGACCTGGTCGTGGCCCTGTTCGCGCAGGTCGACCATGCGCCGGATCAGCGCCGGCGGGTGCTGGAGGTCGGCGTCCATGACGATCACCGCGTCGCCCGAGGCGTGCCGCAGTCCGGCGAGCAGGGCCGCCTCCTTGCCGAAGTTGCGGCTGAAGGAGACGTAGCGCACCCGGGAGTCGTGCTCCGCGAGCCGTTCCAGGACGGCGAGCGTGCGGTCCCGGCTGCCGTCGTCCACGTACACGAACTCGGTGTCGTGGCCGAGGGGCAGCAGTTCCTCGGCGACCTTCTGGACCTCCTCGTGGAAGCGGGCGACGACGTCTTCCTCGTTGTAGCAGGGCGCGACGATGGATATCAGCATGGTGGTTTCCCCCTGGGCGCGATCAGAGAGCGGCGGTCGTCCGCTCGCGCGGTGATGTGGTCGTGGGCGGCGCCGGGGCGCGTCGGCGGCGGACGGCGCCGGCGGCGGTCAGCGCGGCGAGGACGAGCAGCGAGGCGGCCCCGACCGCCGTGCCCAGCCGCAGGCCGGGCGGATGGAAGGTGCAGGTCAGGCTGGTCGAGGCGGTGCCGAGCGGTACGGCGACCAGGCCGTGGTAGTCCCCCGCCGGCCGGGCCGGCCCGTCCCCCGCCGCGCACCGCCAGCCGGCGATGCGGGGTACGGCGAGGACCGCGACGCCGGTGCTGCCGGCGGGCAGCGCGGCCCGGACCGTGCCGTCGGAGACGCTCACGTGTGTGGCGCCGGTGGCCGTCAGGCGCGCGGCGGCGGTGCGCAGCCGTCCGGTGTCCAGGCAGCCGACGGCGCCGGGCGGGATGCCGCCGGGCCGGGTCGGGGTCAGGCGGATGGCCAGCCGGCCGGAGGCGGGCGCGGTGCCGAGCGGTGCCATGGCGGCACGGTTGCGCCCCTCCCTGGCGTTGAACAGGGCGGTGGTGGCGGTGCCTTCGAGCCGGGCGGTGCCGGCGTAGTGCGGGGCCCATAGCTGCACCTCGGTCCCCGCCGGGCAGCGGGCGGTGATCACCGGGCGGGCCAGGGCGTCGCCGGAACCGACCCGGCGCGACGGCAGCGGCCTGCCGTGGTCGTCCCGTACGGCGAGGCGGGGCACGGTGTAGACGCGGCTGCCGAGCAGCGTCTCCTGGTTGCGGTACGGCGACGGGCCGAAGGGGCGGGTACCGGGCGCGGGCCGCACCGTGACCAGGGGCGGCACCTCCCGCCGGGTCACGGTGGCGGGGCCGTCGGCGGGCGGGGCGTGCTTCTGGTGCGGGTCGGGCGGGGAGTGCACCCGGGCGCCGACGGAGAAGATCACGTCCGTGACCGGGTTGTCCAGGCTCTGCACGCTGCGGCCGCGCGAGGTCCAGCCGCCGCCGAGCGCGGTCAGGGTGCGGCTGAGGACGTCGGAGGTCAGGCTGCTGTAGTACTGGGCGCCCTCGCCGCCGACCAGCAGCGGGTCGTTGCCGACGGTCTGCTGGCGGCCGGGTTCGGTGCGGTAGCGGGGCCAGTCGTCGGCCCCGGCGATCAGCGCGGACTCGCGTTCCTGCCGCTCGCCCCAGGGCGCGTAGTCGTCCAGGTGGGCGAGGCGCAGCCGGGTGGCGACGGCGGAGGTGGCGGCGCTCTCGCCGGTCTGCGCGCCGAGCAGCAGCGCGACGGCCAGCCCGGCGAGTCCCGCCCGACGGCCGGCGCGGGCCAGCAGCAGGAGCCCGCCCAGCGCGCCGGCGACGGCGAGCAGCAGCACGGGCCAGGTGAAGAACCGGATCAGGGTGCTGCGGCCGGCGAGCGCGGCGATCAGGGCGAGCAGGGCGGTCGCCGCGCCGAGGGTGCGCGGGCCGGGCGGGCCGTGGGACAGGGTGTGCCAGGCGGCGATGACGAGCAGTCCGCAGACGACGAAGGTCTGCCGGTAGGGGCTGCCCTGCGGGGTGGCGAAGGCGTGCCAGAGCAGATGGGTGGGCGTCCACTGGAGGGACAGGACCGCCACGAGCACCAGGGCGGTCCAGCCCGCGCGGACCCGGACCGGGACCGCCCGGTGGAAGGGCAGGGCGAGGGCGAGCAGCAGCGCGGTGGTGCCGACGTAGAGGGCGGGCGAGCCCCAGCCGTACGTCGTGGGCAGCAGCCGGGCGAGCACGTCCTCGGCCGGTACCGGGGCGAACACCCGCACCCGGCCCGGGTAGGCGTGCCGGGTGCCGAAGTAGACGGTCAGCACCAGCGGGGCGGCGAGGCCGGTGCCGAGGGCGACGGTGAGGAGGGCGCGGCCGGCCGTGGCCAGGGCCTGCCGGGCCGGGGGCCGGGTGAGCGCGAGCCGGAGCAGCAGCACCAGGGCGGCGCCGAGGGTGGCCATGTAGGCGGTGTAGAAGTTGGCCGTCCAGGCGAGGGCGACGAGCAGGACGCCGGCCAGGCGCCGGCGTCCTGCCAGCGTCCATTCGCCGACCAGGCACAGCAGGGGCAGGGCGAGCAGGCCGTCGAGCCACATCGGGTTGTAGTCGGCGTCGGCGACGGTCCAGCCGCACAGCGCGTAGGAGGCGCCGAGCAGGCCCGCCGCCCACCAGCGGCCGGGCCGCAGGACGAGCAGCAGGCAGGCCATGGCCGCGGCGGCCGAGGCGATCTTCAGGACGGTGATCACGTACACCGCGAGGTCGATCTCGTCCCGGGGGAAGAGCGCCACCAGCGGAGCGAACGGGCTGCCGAGGTAGGTGCCGAGGTCGGGCAGGAAGGAAGCGCCGTACCCGGACTGCCAGTTGACGAGGAGGCCGCCGGCGGACCTGCCGTGCAGCAGGTCCCACAGGTGGGCGTGGAAGGGCACGAACTGGTTGCCCAGGTCGTTGACGGCGCGGGTGCGCGGGCCGAAGGGGTAGCTGCGGGCGAGGACGTCGCCCGCGCACAGGGCGGTGGCCGCGAGGGCCGCGGCGAGCAGGCCGGCGGCCCGGCCGGGCCGGGACGTCCCTTTCACAGCCGGTTCCCGTCCGGGTGCGGCGCCGCGTTCCCGCGGGCCGTGCCGGGAGTGCCGGCCGGTGTGGTGCGATGCATTTCGGCGGACCTCGCAGAATGTGTGCCCCGTGTATTCGCCGACTTAGACGGGACGGGTTTCCGGATGGTTGTGTGCGCACCGGAAAACGAGGGGAATTCCGCCGGGCCCGGGAAACACCGGGTGAATTTCCCGACCGGCCGGGAAACTCTGGATATCCGGCGGGTGTGCTCAGGGTGAACTGGCCTTCCTGGCCGCGTAGGCCCGGGCCGCGCGGACCCGGTTGCCGCACTTGGTGGTGCACCAGCGGCGGGCGCCGTGGGAGCGCAGGAACCAGCGGGCGCAGCCCTGGGCGGCGCACTCGGTGAGCTGGGCCGCGTCGGTGCCGGTGAGCAGGTCGGCGGCGTCCTCGGCGAGCAGCGAGAGCGCGGCGGCGGCCGGGTTGCCGGCATCGGGGACGTCGGCGCGGCGCGGGCCGTCAGTGCCCCAGGCCAGCCGGGGGGTGGCGGGGGCGGCGGCGAGGGTGGCGTTCAGGGTGTCCAGGGCGTCGCCGGGCGGCCGGGCCCCGGCGGCACGGGCGGCGAAGAGGAGCCGCAGCGCCTCGCGCAGGGCCCGCAGCCGGCCGGACTGCCTGCCGTTCAGGGCCACCTTGTCGGGCAGCAGGGCGTGCCTGACCAGCCACAGGTGCGCGGCCTCGGCGCCGTCCAGCAGGTCCACCTCGCCGTGGCTGACGGTGAACAGCGTGTTGACCAGCGCCAGCGAGACGTACTGGTCCTCGCCGGGGACCGGGAGCTGATGCAGGTACACAGGTGACTCGTTATCCACACCGCTCATGGTATTTCTTGCGGTTCTCCGTGAGAATGGCCTAGCGTGCCTCACGGAGAACCGAAGACGAAAGCGTGAGAGGTGAGCTGTCGTGGCCTTCGACGTGGGCGCGCTGCGCGAGGACTTCCCGATCCTGGAGCGGACGGTGGCGAGCGGCGCGCGGCTCGTCTACCTGGACTCCGGGGCGACCACCCAGAAGCCGCTGCCGGTGCTGGACGCGGAGCGGGACTTCTACCTCACCCGCAACGCGGCCGTGCACCGCGGGGCGCACCAGCTCGCGGGCGAGGCGACGGAGGCGTACGAGCAGGCGCGGCACACGGTCGCCCGGTTCGTCGGCGCCGCCGACGACGAGGTGGTCTTCACCAAGAACACCACCGAGGGCATCAACCTCGTCGCGTACGCGCTGGGCCACGCCGGCCGGGTGGGGCCCGGCGACCGGATCGTGGTGACCGAGATGGAGCACCACGCGAACCTGGTCCCCTGGCAGCAGCTCGCCGCGCGGACGGGCGCGACGCTGGACTGGTTCGGCCTCACCGACGACGGCCGGCTGGATCTGACCCGGGTGGACGAGCTGCTGGACGAGCGCACCAAGGTGCTCGCCCTCACCCACCAGTCCAACGTCCTCGGCACCCTCAACCCGGTCCGGGAACTCGCCGACCGGGCCCACGCGTCCGGCGCGCTGGTGGTCGTGGACGGCGCCCAGTCGGTGCCGCACCGCCCGGTCGACGTGGCCGAGCTGGGCGCGGACTTCCTCGCCTTCTCCGGGCACAAGATGCTCGGCCCGAACGGCATCGGCGTGCTGTGGGGCCGCGCGGAGCTGCTCGCGGAGCTGCCGCCGTTCCTCACCGGCGGCTCGATGATCGAGATCGTGGAGATGGACCGCACCACCTTCCTGCCGCCGCCGCAGCGCTTCGAGGCGGGCGTGCCGATGACCGCGCAGGCGGTGGGGCTGGCGGCGGCGGTGGAGTACCTGGAGCGGCTGGGCATGGCGGAGGTCGCGGCGTACGAGGAATCGCTCACCGCCCGCGCCCTGGAGCTGCTGGCCGAGGTGCCGGGCGTGCGCGTGGTCGGCCCGGCCGGGCCGGCCGGCCGCGGCTCGGCCGTCTCCTTCACGGTGGACGGCGTCCACCCGCACGACGTCGGCCAGGTGCTGGACGAGCGGGGTATCGCGGTCCGCGTCGGCCACCACTGCGCCCGGCCGATCGTGAAGCGGTACGGCATCCCGGCGACCACCCGGGCCAGCTTCTACGTCTACAACACCCCGGAGGAGATCGACGCGCTGGTGGCGGGCGTGCGGGAGGCCCAGCGGTACTTCGGCGCCTGAGCACGCCCGCGGGTCCGCGGGTCTGCGGGTCCGGCCGTGCGCGGGTCCGGCCGTGCGCGGTCCGCCGTCCGGGCGGCGGACCGCGCCGGAGGCTACCGCTGCCTGATCCGCAGGAAGGTGACGGAGTTGGCCGGGAAGGTGTAGGTGAACCGGCCGGCGACGCCGGTGACGACGGAGGTCCGCGGGGCGACCGCCGTGGCGGTCTCGGTGTTCACCGCGTCCGGCGCCGCGGCGAGCGTGGTCGCCTTCGCCCGGGACGCGACCTTCGCGCCGCCCAGGTCGATGGCCGTACGGGCGGCGGCGGGCTGGGCGTTGACGACCTTGAGGATCAGCTCACCGGTCCGGGTGTCCCGCGTGACGACCTGGCGGAACGGCTCGGCCGGCTTGTCGTCGGTGAAGTGGCCCCACTCCTCGCCGTCGAGGTACAGGGTGACCTGGCGGCCGCGCACCTTGACGTGGACGTCGTAGGCGCGGCCGGTCTCCACCGAGCCCGCCTTGGCGAGCAGCGTGGACTTGCCGCCGTCCGCGGTCTGCTCGACGGCGGACTGGGTGTTGTTCCAGCCGCCGATGTTCCACCAGTAGTAGCTGCCGGTGTCCTGCACGCCGAAGGCGACGAGGAAGCCCTCCTTGCCGGACTTCTTGGTGGCCTTCACCCGCAGGTCGTAGTCGTGCCAGGCCGGGTCGCCGGCCTGGACCATGGTGTTCTCGGCGGTGTCGTCGCTCTGGACGTACTCTCCGTCCCGGACGGTCCAGGCGCCGGTGCCGGTGTGGGTCCAGCGCGCCGCGTCACCGGAGAAGTCGTCGTCCAGCAGGGTGGTGCCGTCGGCGCCGGTGACCCGCACGTCGTCGTAGGCGGCGGCGGTGTTCCAGGTGGACAGGCCGACCGCGCCGGTGAGCGGTCCGCTGACACCGGGTGTGCCGGTGGCCGTGCTCGGCACCACGCGGTCGCCCACGTTGGTCATGAACAGCTTCTGGACCTCGTAGTTGGCCGAGCCCCAGGACGCGTGGTTGTTGAACCACACCAGGTCGGGGCGCCACTGCACCGCGTCCTCGTTGGCGAACAGGGGCGCGTACGAGGCGAGGGCGACCACGTCCGCGTTGCGCTCCAGACCGGTCATGTACGCCGCCTCGGCGAGGCCGTTGCGGAAGGCGTTGCCCTCGGAGGCGTACTCGCCGAGGAAGACCTTCGGCCCGGAGCGGTCGTAGGAGTCGTAGCGGTCGTTGTTCTGCAGGAACCAGCGCGGGCTGTTGTAGTAGTGCTCGTCGACCATGTCGACCCGGGCGTCCCGGTTGAGCTTCCAGGCCGTGTCGAAGGTGGTCCCGGAGTCGTCCGGCCCGGAGTTGGAGAGCACCTTCATGTACGGGTACTTGGCCTGGATCGCCGCGCGGAAGCGCTGGAAGCGGGCGAAGAACTCCTCGGGGAGGGTCTCCTCGTTGCCGACCTCGATGTGGGTGAGGTGGAAGGGCCTGGGGTGGCCCATCGCGGCGCGCTTGGCGCCCCACCGGCTCGTGGCCGGGCCGTTGGCGAACTCGATCAGGTCGAGGGTGTCCTGGATGTGCCGCTGGAGCAGGGCGTCGTCGGCGACGGCCTGGTTCTGGCCGCAGCCGGTGACCAGGGCGGGTACGACGGGCAGCGGCATGGCGCCGATGTCCTCGGCGAACCGGAAGTACTCGTAGTACCCGAGCCCGTAGCTCTGGTTGTAGCCCCAGAAGTTGGCGTTGGTGGCGCGCTGCTCGACCGGGCCGATGGTGTCCTTCCACTGGTAGGCGCGCTTGCGCTGCCAGCCCGACGACGCGCTGTAGTCCTGCATGGAGCCGGTGTTGACCAGACAGCCGCCGGGGAAGCGGACGAAGCCCGGGTGCAGGGCGGCGACCTTCTCGGCGAGGTCCTTGCGCAGGCCGTTGGGCTCGTGCCGGTAGGTGTCGCGCGGGAACAGGGAGACCATGTCGAGCGCGGTGGCGGTGCCGGCGGCCACGGCGAGCCGGCCGGTGGTGCTGGTGCGGGTGGCGGTGAACGTGGCCTGGTAGCGGGCCCAGCCGCCCCGGCCCACCGTGATCCGCCGGGCGGTGGCGAGCGGGCCGTCCGCGTCCTGGAGGGTGACGGTGAGCGCGCCGCCGGCCTCGGCGCGGGCCCACACCGAGAAGTCGTACTTCTCGCCGTACCGCACGGCGATCCCGGTGTTGTAGCCGCTGTTGGCGACGGAGGAGCCGGCGTCCAGCGAGAGGTAGGCGCGGTTGCGGTCGTTGAGACGGCCGGAGTCGTTCCTGACCCGCGCGGTGCCGGAGACCGTCCAGGCGGTCAGCGGGGTGTAGGAGGCGTTGTCGTCGGCGGAGTACTCGAAGGACCGGTTCTGGACGAGTTCGGCGTACAGGCCGCCGTCGGCGGCGCGGTTGATGTCCTCGAAGAAGACGCCGTACATCGTCTTGCCGATGTCGGGCCCGGTGGCGCTGGGGTCGACGGTGATCGCGTAGTCGGCGGTGTCCTCGGCGTGGGCCGGGGCGGGCAGCGCGGCCGTGGCGAGCAGGAGGGCGCCCACTCCCAGGCCGAGTCTTTGGCGGGCGGTGCGTGACATGGGTACTCCGCGGCTCAGAGTTGTTCGGAATATCGGACGTTGGTCAGTACTTCGAACGCACGATAGGAAAGGGACGTGGGCACGTCAATGGGGTGGGCGAGGCCGCCCGTAAGCTCGGCCGGGGAAGTGCCGACCGGAGCGAAAGGCGCGGTGATGGACGCATACTGGCCGGTGCCCGACCTCCTGGCCCACCTGGCCGGGCGCTGGCGCGTGGAGCGGAGCGTGCGGGACCTGGCGGGCGGGGACGAGGGGCACTTCACGGGGACGACCGTCTTCGCCCCGCGGGACGGCGGCGGGCTGCTGCACGAGGAGTCCGGCACCTTCACCTGGCGGGGGACGGCGCGGCCGGCCACCCGGACCCTGCTGTTCCTGCCGGGTCCGGCGCCGGGCCGGGCGGACGTGCGGTTCGCCGACGGGCGGCCCTTCCACGAGCTGGACCTGACCACGGGACGGTATGTCGCCGACCACCCGTGCGCGGCCGACCTCTACCGGGGCGAGTTCACCGTGCGGGACGCCGGCCACTGGCGCACGGTGTGGCGGGTCGGCGGTCCGGCGAAGGACCTCGTGCTCCGGACCGACTACGCCCGCGAGGGCTGAGACCGCACCGCGTCGAAGCGCAGGCTCCAGCGGCCGGAGCGGCCGGTGACCGTGATCGTCGACAGCGGGCGCACGTCGAGGTTCCAGTAGGTCGAGGACGGCGCCCGCAGGGCGTGCACCAGGGCCGCCCGGATCACGGAGGGCTCGGCCACCGCGACGATCCGGCCGCCGCCGTCGGCCGGGCGGGTGTCCAGCCAGCCGCCGACCCGGGAGATGAACGCCAGCAGCGACTCGCCGCCGTGCGGGGTGGAGCGCGGATCGGCGAGCCAGACGTCCACCGCCTGCGGTTCGCGGGCCATCGCCTCGGCCGGCGTCAGCCCTCGCCAGCGGCCCATGTCGCAGTCCCGCAGCGCGAGCTGGACCAGCGGGGCGTACCCGAGGGCGTCGCCCGTGGCCCGGCTGCGCGGGGTCGGCGAGCAGTAGCGCAGCTCGGCGGCGGCCAGCGGCAGCAGCTCCGCGGCGACGCGCCGCACGTCGTCCCAGCCGCCCTGGTCCAGCGGCCGGTCGTCCTGGAAGCGCTCGGCGGACGGCGGGGCACCGCGCGCCGCGGCGACGAACGTCACCCTCAGTGGCATGCGGTGATGGTGAGCCGACGACAGGTACCCGTCAAGGGGTCGCGCCGCTGTCACCGCGGGCGTGCGCGCGGCTCACTCGAAGGAGTGCGCCATCCACTGGTCGGGACGGTCCAGCGGCCGGAAGCCCAGCTTCGCGTACACCCCGTGCGCGTCGTGCGTGGCCAGCAGCAGCCGGCGCAGACCGAGGGGCGCGAGGTGGTCGCGTATCCGGCCGACGAACGCGGTGCCGACGCCCTTGCCGCGCACGGACGGATCGACGTACACATCGGCGAGCCAGCCGAACAGGGCCTGGTCGGTGACCACGCGCGCGTACGCCACCTGCTCGCCGGAGGCCGTGGCGTAGACCCCGAAGTTCAGCGAGGACGCCATCGCCCGCTCCTGGGTCCGGCGGGTGCGGCCGATCGCCCAGTAGGCGTCGGACGACAGCCAGCCGTGCACGCGGCCGACGTCGACGCGGGCGGAATCGGCGGAGAACTCGTAGCCCTCGGGGAGGCCGGGTGTATCGCTCATACGGTGATCCTCACAGGCGGGGGCGGGGCGCGACGAGTGGTTTTCCCGGTACGGCGGCCGGCACCGCCCACCGGCTTCGCCCCCCTGCGTGCACTTGCCCCGTGCCTTCACCGCACCTCGTCGCAGGCCGTGCGCAGCCGGCGTACGCCCTCCGCGATCTCGCCGGCGTTGGCCACCGCCGCGAAGCTCAGCCGCAGGTGGGCGGCCGGCGGTTCGGCGCTGAAGTAGGGGCGGCCGGGCGTGAGGGCGACGCCGGCCCGCAGGGCCGCCGCCGTCAGGGCCGCCTCGTCCATGCCGTCGGGCAGCCGCAGCCACAGGTGGTAGCCGCCGGACGGGATGTGCGGGAGGGCCAGTTCGGGCAGGTGCCGGGCGAGCAGGCTCGTCATGGCGTCGCGGCGGGTCTTCAGCTCGGCCGACAGCGCCCGCAGATGGCGGGGCCAGGCCGGGGAGCCGACGAGTTCCAGGGCGGCTTCCTGGAGCGGCCGCGGGACGAAGAAGCTGTCCACCACCTGGATGGCGCGCAGGCGTTCCAGCACCGGCCCGCGCGCGGCCAGCGCGCTGACCCGGAAGCTGGGCGAGGTGGCCTTGGTCAGCGAGCCGACGTGGACGACGACGCCGTCCGGGTCGTCGGCGGCCAGCGGCCGGGGCAGCGGGCCGGCGTCGGCGTGCACGAGCCGGCGCACGAAGTCGTCCTCGACGACGAACGCCCCGGCCGCGCGGGCGATGCGCAGCACCTCGGCGCGCCGGGCGGGCGCCAGCACGGCACCGGTCGGGTTCTGGAACAGCGGCTGGCAGACGAAGACCCGGGCACCGGTGGCGCGGAAGGCGTCGGCGAGCAGGTCGGGGCGTACGCCGTCGGGGTCCACGGGCACCGGGACGGGCCGCAGCCCGGCCGCCCGGGCGAGGGCCAGCATGCCCGGGTAGGTGGGCGACTCCACGAGCACCGGGGCGCCGGGCGGGGCCAGGGCGCGCAGGGCGGTGGCGAGGGCCGCCTGACCGCCCGCGGCGATCAGCACCTCGGCCGCGGTGACGGCGCCGCCGATCCCGCGCGCGAACCACTCCCGCAGTTCCGCCAGCCCCTCCAGCGGCGGTCTGCCCCAGGCGCCGGGCCGCCGCCCGGCCCGGGCCAGGGCCGCCGCCATGGCCCGCTCGGGCTGCAGGGACGGGTGCGGATAGCCGCCGTTGAACTCCAGCACGCCGGGCGGCGGGGCGGCCAGCGAGACCGTGACGCCCGAGGCGTCCACCGTGCGCGGGACGAGGTCGCTCCCGCCGGCGGCGCTCAGCGCGACCTCCTGCCAGGAGGTGTCCCCGGCCGGGGCCTGCGCGCGGTGCGGTCCGGCCCGGAAGGCGCCGGCGCCCGGCCGGGTGACCACCAGGCCCTCGGCGGCGAGCTGGGCGAGGGCTCGCGAGACGGTCACCGGGCTCACCCGGAACCGCTCGACCAGGGCCCGGCTCGACGGCAGCTTCTCACCTGAAGAGTAGCGGTCGAGCTCTCTACGAAGCTGTTCTGCCAGTTCACCCACGCTGCTACGCTGTTGCATGAGAACACAGAGTAGCGCTACTGCCGTCCGCCCGATAGCGGTCACCGCTCCCCGGGACCCGGCCGGACTCGGCACCCTCCAGGCCGGCCTGGGTGTGATCGCCTTCTCCCTGACCTTCCCGTCCACCGCGTGGGGCCTGGAGAGCTTCGGTCCGTGGTCGCTGGTGGCGGTGCGCGCGGTGCTCGCCGCGGTCGTCGCCGGCGGCTGTCTGCTGGCGCTGCGCGTGCCGCTGCCGCCGCGGCACCGGCTGGCGGGCCTGGCCGTGGTGGCCGCCGGGGTGGTGCTGGGCTTCCCGATGCTGACCACGCTGGCCCTGGAGACCTCCACCACCGCCCACGCGGCCGTCGTGGTGGGGCTGCTGCCGCTGACCACCGCCGTGTTCTCGGCCCTGCGCACCGGCGCCCGGCCCTCCCGCCGGTTCTGGGCGGCGGCCGTGGCGGGCGCGGCGGCCGTGATCGCCTTCACCCTCGGCCAGAGCGGCGGCGCGCTCACCGTGGCCGACGGGTACCTCTTCGCGGCGCTGCTGGTGTGCGCGGCCGGCTACACCGAGGGCGGCCGGCTGGCCCGGACCATGCCCGGCTGGCAGGTCATCGGCTGGGCGCTGGTGCTCTGTCTGCCGCTGACCGTGCCGGCCACCGCGGTGGCGCTGGCCTTCGAGCCGGTGCACCTGACCGGGCACGGCGTCGCGGGCCTGCTGTGGGTGGCGCTGGGCTCGCAGTTCCTGGGCCTGATCGTCTGGTACCGCGGCATGGCCGCCGTCGGCATCCCGCGGGCCAGCCAGTTGCAGTTGGCCCAGCCCCTGCTCACACTGGTGTGGTCGGCGCTGCTGCTGGGCGAGCACTTCACGGCGGCCGCTCCCCTGACCGCCGTCGCCGTGCTGGTCTGCATCGCCGTCACCCAGCGGTCGTGAGCGTGAGGAGGCCCGTCAGATGCACGCAGCCAAGGGCGACCGGCTTGTCCAGCACGGCAGGGTGGTCGGCCAGCACGACCATGTCGTGGAGATCGTCGAGGTGCTCGGCCCCGAGGGCAACCCTCCCTACCGTGTGCGCGCCGAGAACGGACACGAGACGATCATGTCCCCCGGCCCCGACTGCCAGGTCAGGCACGGGGAAACGCACCAGCACTAGTCAGCGCGGTGTGTCGCCGGCCCCCGGTAGTGGTCGGCGACCACCCGTGCCATCGCCCCGGCCGGATCGGCCGCCAGGTCCCGGGCGGCGAAGAACACATGGCCGCGCACCTGCGGGTAGCGCGCGGCGAGCGTGAGGTGCCGGGACAGCTCGACCGGGTCCTGCCACGCCGAGGGCTGTCCGGCGGCGCCCGCCTTGTACAGGGCCTCGCCGAGGTACAGCCGCGTTCCGGTGCCCCGGACGGCCCGCGCCCACCAGGACACGAGCGCGGCGTAGTCGGCGGCGGCGTCGCCGAGGGGCCAGTACAACTGCGGGACGACGTAGTCGATCCAGTGCCGGCGCACCCAGGTCCGGGTGTCCGCGTGCAGATCGTCGTAGCTCTGCACGCCCGCCCGCGTCTCCGAGCCGCGCGGGTCGGCCGACGCGTTGCGCCACACCCCGAACGGACTGATCCCGAACCGGGTGCCGGGCCGGATCCGGCGGACGCCGGCGGCCGTCTCCCGCACCAGCGTGTCGACGTTGTGCCGGCGCCAGGCGGCCCGGCCCGGGAAGGCGCCGCCGTGGCGGTCGTACGCCTCGTCGTCGTCGAAGGTCTGTCCGGCGACGGGATAGGGGTAGAAGTAGTCGTCGAAGTGGACGGCGTCCACCGGGTACCGGGCGACCGCGTCCAGCATCGCCCGCCGCACGAAGGCGCGGACCTCGGGCAGCCCGGGGTTGTAGTACAGCCGGCCGGCGTACGGCACGACCCAGCCGGGATTCCGGCGGGCGGGGTGCGAGGCGGCCAGGCGGCCGGGGTCGGCGTGCTGCGCGATCCGGTACGGGTTGCACCAGGCGTGCAGTTCCAGACCCCGGGCGTGGGCCTCCGCGACGGCCGTGCCGAGCGGGTCCCAGCCGGGATCGCCGCCCTGGGTGCCGGTCAGGCACGCGGACCAGGGCTCGTACGGCGACGGCCACAGCGCGTCGGCCGCCGGCCGCACCTGGAGGATCACCGTGGTGAGCCGGTAGCGGACCGCCCGGTCGAGGTGGGCGATCAGCTCCGCGCGCTGCCGCGCCGCCGTGAGGCCGGGCCGTGAGGGCCAGTCCCGGTTGCCGGCGGTCGCGATCCAGACGCCCCGCAGCCCGGTGGCCGCGGTCGCGGTCACGGCCCGGGTGCCCGCGCCCTCCGCGCTCGTGCCGCCCCCGGCCGTCGCCGTGCCCGGCACCGCGCCCGGTGCCGTGGCCAGCGCCGACAGTGCGGCCCGTGCGAAGGTCCGCCGCGGCATGCGCCCCACCGGACACCTCCCTCACGCTGTGGATCCGACGGGTCACGGATCGCTTCGCGCACCAGGATGCCCCCACCCGATCGATCGATCATCGATACTTCGCGGTAACGTGCACGATCGGAGCAGGCGCCGAACCCGGAAGTCCTGCCAGCGTGCCGGAAGACCAGCGAAGGGGACGATGTGACGGACTTCCCATCGGGAGACATTGCGCGCGTCGGAGTCGTGGGCTGCGGCCAGATGGGCGCGGGCATCGCCGAGGTGTGCGCCCGCGCGGGACTGCACGTGAAGGTCGCCGAGACCACCGGCGAGGCCCTGGAGATCGGCCGTACCCGGCTGTACAACTCCCTGGCCAAGGCCGCCGAGCGCGGCAAGATCACCGAGGCCGAGCGGGACGCCACCCGGGCGCGGCTGGGCTTCACCACCGATCTCGGCGAGTTCGCCGACCGGGACCTGGTGATCGAGGCCGTCGTCGAGAACGAGCAGGTGAAGACCGAGATCTTCCAGGTGCTGGACCAGGTGGTGACCCGGCCCGACGCGATCCTGGCCTCCAACACCTCCTCGATCCCGCTGGTGAAGCTGGCCGTCGCCACCTCCCGCCCGGACCATGTGGTCGGCATCCACTTCTTCAACCCGGCCCCGGTGCAGAAGCTGGTCGAACTGATCCCGGCGCTCACCACCTCGGAGGGCACGCTCAGCCGGGCGCAGCTCTTCGCCGAGAAGGTGCTCGGCAAGCACGCCATCCGCGCCCAGGACCGCTCCGGGTTCGTGGTGAACGCGCTGCTGGTGCCGTATCTGCTGTCCGCGATCCGGATGTTCGAGACGGGCATCGCGAGCCGCGAGGACATCGACAACGGCATGGAGATGGGCTGCGCCCACCCGATGGGCCCGCTGCGGCTGTCCGACCTCATCGGCCTGGACACCATCGTCTCCATCGCCAACTCGATGTACGCCGAGTACAAGGAGCCGCTGTACGCCGCTCCCCCGCTGCTCCAGCGGATGGTGGAGGCGGGCCGGCTCGGCCGGAAGACCGGGTCGGGTTTCTACACCTACGCCTGATTACGAAGAGCGATGCCCGAGGGGCCCGGCACCGGTGGACGGTGCCGGGCCCCTCGGTTTCACACTCCGTGTGCGCGCCGGGCACGCACCTGCCCCTCACACACGCTCCCCATGCGTCCACCAGGCGAGTTGACTCATGATGCGCATGCAACGGATGCGGAACCATCCATTTCGACTACCGAGAGGAGCGGACCCGTGACCGTCGAACCGGAGCATCCCGTGGTCCATGGAGAACTCGCAGAGTTACGGCGCCGCCTCGATGTGGCCTACGCCCGCGTCGAGGGCGGGCTGGCGCTGCTGCGCCACCGCACCGAGGAGACCGCCAAGGAACTGGACGAGCTGGATTCCCGGTTGGCCTCGCTGGAACACGCGCGCTGGCCACTGCCCTCGCTCGCCGCGCTGACCGCGCTCGGCGCGCTCGTGGTGACGGTCTGGCAGGCGCTGACGGCCCGCTAGCCGGCGGGACCGTCACCCCTCGGCGAGCCTGAGGTGGTGCAGCAGGAGCAACGCGGCCGCCATGTTGGCGGCCGGGACCTCCCCACGGGCGACCAGGTCCGGGACGAGTTTGAGGGAGACCCATTCCCGGCGGTCCGACTCGAAGTCGTCCACGGGGTGTCCGACGTACTCGCCCCGGTCGGACCAGTAGATGTGGTGCCGGGCGTCGGTGAGGCCGTTGGACGGCTCCACGGTCATGAGGTGGTGCAGGGGGCCCGGCCGCCAGCCGGTCTCCTCCTCCAGTTCCCGGGCCGCCGCGACGGCGATGTCCTCGCCGTCCTCGACGACGCCCGCGGCCAGCTCCCAGCCCCAGCTGTCGGTGATGAAGCGGTGCCGCCACAGCAGCAGCACCTCGTTCGCCTCGTTGACGACCGTGGCCACGGCCACGGGCCGCAGCCGGATGACGAAGTGGTCGAGGTGCCGGCCGTCCGGCAGTTCGACATCTGCCAGATTGACGCTGAACCAGCGGTTTCCATACACGGTTTGTTCGTTCTTTTTCGTCCACTGCACGGTTCTGCCACCTTCCGCCGAGTAGGTGGCAATATCGCAGCAGAAGACGGCGCCCCCACAGTGGGCCTAGAGCGGCACGCGCAGCGCCCCGTCGATGAGTTCGGCGGCCTCCGCGGTGCCGGCCGAACCGCAGCGCGCCAGGTGTTCGCGCACCGTGCGGAGCCGGTCGCGCAGCCGCCGCGACTCCATGCCCCGGGCCTGCTCCGCCATCCGCACGGCGGTGACCACGGCCTTGTCGGCGTCGCCCTGGCGCAGTTCGATGGTGCTGAGCATGGCCAGCCGGTGCACCCGCCCCCGGTCGTGGGACGGGGTGCCGACGGCCGCCGTGGCGTGCTCCCGGGCCGCGCCGAGATCGCCGAGGCTCAGCAGCGCCTCGGCCACCTGCACATTGACCAGGCCGGGCTGGACGTACCCGGTCTCGTCGGGCTCGTGGCCCCGCCGGATCCGCTCGGCCGCCGTCTCCGCGCGCCGTATGCAGGACAGCGCGCCGGCGCTGTCGCCGAGATGGGCGTACGCCTTGGCCTGCATCGCGTACAGGTCGGAGGCGAGCGCCGGGGTGAGGTGCCGGCCGGCGGCGCGCAGCGCGGCCTCGGCGAAGGCGACGGCCTGCCGGTACTCCCGCATGAACAGCGACTGGTTGACCAGCAGGACGATCACATAGGCCCCGAGTCCCCGGTCCCCGCTCGCCTTGGCCAGCCGCAGCGCCTGGTGGAAGTAGCGCTGGGCCAGTCCGTGGGCGTCGGAGTCGTACGCGCAGATGCCGGCGACCGCCACCAGTCCGCCGGTGGCCCGGTGCAGTTGGCGGCCGGTGGCGTCCGGGTAGCTGCCGCGCAGCAGCGGCGCGGCCTCCGCGTTGAGGAACCCGACGATCCGGGACCGGGTCGCGAGCCCGCCGGCCTTGCGGTACATCTGCTCGTAGTGCGTCCGGGCGGCGCGCAGCATCTCGATGTCGGCCGCGGTCACCCGCAGCCGGCCGCCCCGGGAGACGTCGGTGTCCTCGGGCGGGTTCTCCCACTCCCACACCGGCATCACGGCCGGGGTCCCGGTGACCGCCGGGGCGCCCAGCACGTGCGGGCGCTGCTGTTCGTCGGACCGCCACAGGGCGGTGGCCCGCTCCACGAACCCGCCCAGCGAACCGGCGTGCGCGGTGCCCGGCTGACCGGGCACGCCGAGCCCGATGTCGTCGAGCGTGACGGGCCGCCGGAGCCGGGCGGCCAGCACCTCGCAGATCAGGTCGGGCACCTGGCCGCGCGGCCGCTGCCCCTTCAGCCAGCGTGCCACGGCGGTGTGTTCGTACCGCAGCGCGAGACCGCGGGCCCGTCCCGCCTGGTTGACGTGGGCGGCGAGACCGGCGTGCGAGATCCCCGCCTCGTCCAGGATGGCGTCGAGCAGAGTGTTGGGCTGCATGGGATGCCCCCCGAGTGACCTGGTCCGGTCAGCGTAGTGGGTGGGCGTTCACACGGGGTGTGAAGCCGGGTGCGGTCAGGGTCTTTCGTTGGGATCCGGCCTGATGCAAACGAGAGGCCCTAGGGGTGGGTGCAGGTCGGCCGGGCCGGCTCCCGCGTCCCCGGCAGCGGTGTCCTCGCGCGGTCGTTGCGCAGGACCAGGAGGGCGACGTCGTCCGCCGGGGTGCCGGCGGTGTGGTGCAGCAGGGCCCGGAAGACCGTGCGCAGGACCGTCTGGGGCGACACCTGGTGCTCGCGCACGGCGGCGCGCAGCACGGCGGACAGGGGGAAGAACCGGCCCCGGGCGTCCCGGGCGTCCTCCGCGCCGTCCGTGAAGAGGACCAGGAACTCGCCGGGGAGGAGCCGGCCGCACGGGCGGGCCGTCAGGTCGGCCGGGAGCGGGAAGGGGCCCAGCGGCGGCAGCGGATCGGCCTGGGCCAGCGGGCCGACGGCCGTACCGCTGAGCAGGTACGGCCAGGGGTGACCGCAGTTGAGCGCGCGCACCTCGCCGTCCCGGTCGATCTCCAGCAGCAGGACGGTGACGAACTCCTCGGCGACCGGGTGCTCCGGGTCCGCCGCGGCGCTCGCGGGGTGCTCGGCGCGGGCGCGTTCGCGCAGGTGGCGGGCGAGGGCGCGGTCGAGCCGGTGGAGCACCCGGCCCAGTTCGGCCTCGTCGTGGGCGGCCTCGCGGAAGCTGCCGAGGAGGGCGGCGACGGTGCCGAGGGCGGCCAGACCGTGCCCGCGCACGTCGCCCATCACCACCCGGATCCCGTGCTCGGTGGCGACCGCCTCGTACAGATCGCCGCCGACGCTCGCGCCCCGGTCGGCGGAGAGCTGGGCGGCCGCGACGCCGATCCCGTCCAGCCGGGGCGGCGGCGGACGCAGGACGACGTCCTGGGCGGCGCGCGCCGCCCGCCGGGCGAGCCGCAGCTCCCGCAGCAGGCCGCGGCGGACGTGCACCAGGAGACCGGTGCCGACGGCGAAGAACACGGCGCTGGTGACGAGGCGCGCGCCGAGCCCGTTCTGCTGGGCGAGCGGACAGCCGAACCTGTAGCCGACCGCCGCGGCTCCCCAGACCGTGGGCAGGACGACTGCACGCCCGGTGGGCGCCCGTGCCTTGATACGGATCATGCCTCTGGTCCCCCGTGTGGGCCCTGACAAGCAGACGGACCGACCCCGAAGGGCCGGTCCGATTCTGTCGGCGGCATGACCCGGGCGGGCGGGATCATCCCGCTTCCCACTCGAACGAGTGAGTCCGCCGCCGTCGGTCCGCTGTGCCGCGCACCCCGCGGGCGCGCATGACCCGACGGGGTTATCCGCGCAGCACCGCGCCGGTCCGCTCGCCCGCCAGGGCGACCGCCGCGTCCCGCGCGGCCGAGGCCTCGTCCACGGTCAGCGTCCGGTCGGCCGCGCGGAAGCGCAGCGCGTACGCCAGCGACTTCTTCCCGTCGCCCAGCTGCTCGGCGTTCTCGTACACGTCGAACAGCCGGATGGCCTCCAGCAGTTCGCCCGCGCCCTCGCGCAGCGCCGCCTCGACCTCCGCGGCCGGCACCGGCTGGTCGACGACGAGGGCGACGTCCTGCGTGGCGACCGGGAAGGTGGAGATGGCGGGAGCCTGCGGCACACCGTCGCCGGCCGCCTCCAGGGCGTCCAGGTCGAGTTCCATCGCGCAGGTGCGCTCCGGCAGCCCCAGGCTCTTCACCACCCGCGGGTGCAGTTCGCCCGCGTGGCCCACGACCCGCTCCGTGCCGTCGGCGGTGATCACCAGCTCGGCGCAGCGGCCGGGGTGCCAGGGACCGTACTGGCCCTTGCGCACGCCCAGTTCCGCACCGGCCTCGCGGGCGACGGTGCGCGCCGCCTCGACGGCGTCGGCCCAGTCCGCGGGACGGCCCTTGCCCCACCAGCCGGCCTGCTCGCGGGCACCGGCCAGGACGACGGCCACGTGCCGCGGCTGCGCCGGCAGCGCGGCGTCCAGCGCGGCGATCTCCTCGTCGGTGGGACGCCGGTCGACGGGCAGGTGCGCGACGGCCGGCCGCTCCTCGCGCGGGTGGAAGACGAGCCCGGTCTCGAACAGCGCGAGGTCGTGCGAGCCCCGGCCGGCGTTGCGCCGCAGCGCGCCGAGCAGCCCGGGCAGCAGCGTGGTGCGCAGCGCCGGCTCCTCGTCGCTGAGCGGGTTGACCAGCCGGACGGCCCGGCGGGCCGGGTCGTCGGCCGCCAGGCCGAGCTGGTCGAAGACCTGCTCGCCGACGAACGGGTAGGTGGGCGCCTCGACGTACCCGGCGCCGGCCAGCGCGCGGCCGGTCCGGCGGTGCAGCCGCTGGCGGTGGGTCAGGCCGCGGCCCGAGGGGGGCTTGGGCAGCGTGGAGGGCAGGTTCTCGTACCCCTCCAGCCGGATGACCTCCTCGGCCAGGTCGTTCGGGTCGGTCAGGTCGGGCCGCCAGGACGGGGCGGTGACGATCAGCTCGTCCTGCCCGTAGACGTCGCAGCCGACCTCCTGGAGGCGGCGCACGACCGTCTCACGGCCGTAGTCGACGCCCGCGACCCGGTCCGGGTGGTCGGCCGGGAGGGTGATGGTGTGCGGCGCGGAGGGCGCGATGACCTCGGTGACGCCGGCCTCGGCCGTGCCGCCCGCGAGCAGGACGAGCAGGTCGACGGTGCGCTGCGCGGCGGCCGCGGCGGCCTGTGGGTCGACACCGCGCTCGAAGCGGCGGGACGCCTCGGACAGCAGCTTGTGCCGGCGGGCCGTGCGGGCGATGGAGACGGCGTCGAAGTGGGCGGCCTCGATGACGACGTCCGTGGTGGCGTTCTCGGCGTCCTCGTGGTCGGCGATCTCCGTGTCGGCGCCGCCCATCACGCCGGCGAGCCCGATCGGGCCGCGCTCGTCGGTGATGACCAGGTCCTCGGCGTGCAGCGTGCGCTCGACCCCGTCGAGGGTGACCAGCTTCTCGCCCTCCTCGGCCCGGCGGACGCCGATGGTGCCCTGGACCAGCCTGCGGTCGTAGGCGTGCAGCGGCTGGCCCAGCTCCATCATCACGTAGTTCGTGACGTCGACGGCGAGCGAGATCGGGCGCATGCCGACCTTCTGCAGCCGGCGCTGGAGCCAGAGCGGGGAGCGGGCCTCGGGGCGCAGCCCGGAGACCGTGCGGGCGGTGAAGCGGTCGCAGCCGAACGGCTCCGAGACCTTGACCGGGTAGCCGAAGGCGTTCGGGGCCGGTACGTCGATCAGGGCGGGGTCGCTCAGCGGCAGGCCGTAGGCGATGGCGGTCTCGCGGGCGACGCCGCGCAGGGACAGGCAGTCGCCGCGGTTGGCGGTCACGGCGATGTCCAGGACCTCGTCGACCAGCTCCAGCAGCTCGATGGCGTCCTTGCCGACCTCGGTCTCCGGCGGCAGCACGATGATGCCGTGCGTGCCGTCGTCGCCCATGCCCAGCTCGTCGCTGGAGCAGATCATGCCGTGCGAGACCTTGCCGTAGGTCTTGCGGGCCGCGATGGAGAAACCGCCGGGGAGCGTGGCGCCCGGCAGGACCACGACGACCTTGTCGCCGACCGCGAAGTTGCGGGCGCCGCAGACGATCTCCTGCGGCTCGCCGGTGCCGTTGGCCTGGCCGACGTCGACCGTGCAGAAGCGGATCGGCTTCTTGAAGCCCTCCAGCTCCTCGATGGTCAGCACCTGGCCGACGACCAGCGGGCCCTTGAGGTCGGCGCCGAGCTGCTCGACGGTCTCGACCTCCAGGCCGGCCGAGATGAGCTTGGCCTGGACGTCCCGGCCGGTCTCCGTCGCCGGCAGGTCGACGTACTCCCGCAGCCAAGAAAGCGGGACCCGCATCAGATCTCCATCCCGAACGGCCGGGTGAACCGGACGTCACCCTCGACCATGTCTCGCATGTCCTCGACGTTGTGGCGGAACATCAGCATCCGCTCGATGCCGAACCCGAAGGCGAAGCCGCTGTACCTCTCCGGGTCGACGCCGCAGGCGGTGAGCACCCGCGGGTTGACCATGCCGCAGCCGCCCAGCTCGATCCAGCCCTCGGACGAGCAGGTGCGGCAGGGCCGGTCGGGGTTGCCGACGGACTCGCCCTTGCACACGTAGCAGAGCATGTCCATCTCGGCGCTCGGCTCGGTGAAGGGGAAGAAGTTCGGCCGCAGCCGGGTCTTCATGCCCTCGCCGAACAGCGACTGGACCATGTGGTCCAGGGTGCCCTTGAGGTCGGCCATGGTCAGGCCCTCGTCGACGGCGAGGAGCTCCACCTGGTGGAAGACCGGGGTGTGCGTGGCGTCCAGCTCGTCCGTGCGGTAGACGCGGCCCGGACAGATCACGTAGACCGGCAGCTCGCGGTCGAGCAGGGAGCGGATCTGGACGGGCGAGGTGTGGGTGCGCAGCACCACGCCGGAGTCGGTGCCGCCGTCCGGGCCCGCCACGAAGAACGTGTCGGCCTCGCCGCGGGCCGGGTGGTCCGGGCCGATGTTGAGCGCGTCGAAGTTGAACCACTCGGCCTCGACCTGCGGGCCCTCGGCGACCTCGTAGCCCATGGCCACGAAGATGTCCTCGATGCGCTCGGAGAGCGTGGTGAGGGGGTGCCGGGCGCCGGCCGGGACGCGGTCGTAGGGCAGTGTGACGTCCACCGACTCCTCGACCAGCACCCGGGCGTCGCGCTCGGCCTCCAGTTCGCTCTGGCGGGCGGCGAGGCCCTTGTTGACGGCGCCGCGGGCCATGCCGACGCGCTTGCCGGCCTCGGCCTTGGCGTGCGGGGGCAGGGCGCCGATCTCGCGGTTGGCGAGGGCCAGCGGGGAGGCCGGGCCGGTGTGGGCGACCTTCGCCTCGTGGAGCGCGTCGAGGGAGTCCGCGGCGGCGAAGGCGGCGAGCGCCTCGTCCCGCATGCGCTCGATCTCTTCCGGTTTCAACGTCTCGACCTCGACAGGGTCGTACGACTTATTGGGTGCCGACATCTCTTCCCGTGCTTCCGATTGTCTGGCGGATGGTCCCCGTCACCGACTCGACTCGCGAGGGCCGCGTGAAGGACACAAAGGTGCCAGAGGCCGAGTCTAACGGGGTGGGGACGGGCGAATGCGCCCGTGGGCCGCTAAGCGAGATACGCCGGGGCCGCCACGGGCAGGGTAAAGCGGAACTCGGCGCCGCCGACGGGGGCCCGGCCGACCGCGATGGTGCCGCCGTGCGCCTCGACGATGCCCTTGACGATGTACAGCCCGAGTCCGGTGCCGCCGCGCTTGCTGCCCCGCCAGAAGCGGGTGAAGACGCGGTTCATGGATGCCTCCGGGATGCCGGGCCCCTCGTCGCTCACCGTGACCGACGTGCCGGTTTCCTCGCCCTCGCGCGGGGACGCCGAGGGCGTGACGTCAATGGTGACGGTTCCCTCGCCGTGCCGCACGGCATTTTCGATGAGGTTGCTCAGTACCTGGTCGATCTTGTCGGGGTCGGCCCAGAGCGCGGGCAGCGGCTGCTGGATGCGGAGCAGGAACCGGCCGGCGGGCTGTCCGGCGGCGACGTACGCCTGGATGTGCCGGGAGACGGCGGCCCCGATGTCGACGGGCTGGCGGCGCACCTCCAGCCGCCCGGAGTCGATCCGGGAGATGTCCAGCAGCTCGGCGATGAGCCGGGTGACCCGGTCGGCGTCGGCGTCGACGGTCTCCAGCATGAGCCGCTTCTGGTCGTCGGTGAAGCGCTCCCACTTGGCGAGCAGGGTGGCGGTGAAGCCCTTCACGGAGGTCAGCGGGGAGCGCAGCTCGTGGGCGACGGTGGCGATCAGCTCGGCGTGGCTGCGCTCGGTGCGGCGGCGGGCCTCGGTGTCCCGCAGGGAGACGACCACGCGGCGCACCGGGCCGAGCGGCTCGTCACGCACGTAGCGGGCGGAGACCAGCACCTCCCGGCCGCCCGGCAGCAGCAGGTTGCGCTCGGGCTGGCGGATGCGGGTGGCGAGCCCGCCGTACGGATCGGTGAGCTGCCACCAGCGGCGGCCCTCCAGGTCCTCTAACGGCAGCGCCCGGTGCAGCGGCTGTCCGAGGGCGTCGGCCGGCCGTACCGCGGTGATGCGCGCGGCGGCGGCGTTGAAACAGGTCACGCGGCCGTTTTCATCGGCGACGACGAGGCCGTCGGGCAGCATGTCGGCGTCGAGACCCGCCGTCTCGTCCCGCCGGGGCGCACCGGCGCGCCGCTCGTCCCGGCCTTCCGGCGCGGTGCTCGTGCCGGCCACACTCATCCCCGTAGCCCACCTCTCCGACGGCGCAGGGCTTGGAGCTGGTCACCCTACTAGCTGTGGGTGACGGAGCGGCACCCTCCGGAGGCGCGCTGCGCACGGGCCGACGCGTACAGACATACGGCGGCGGCGGTGGCGAGGTTCAGGCTCTCGGCCCTGCCGTGGAGGGGGACGCGGACGACGGCGTCGGTGAGGGCGCGGGTCTCCTCGGGCAGTCCCCACGCCTCGTTGCCGAACACCCAGGCGGTGGGCCCGCCCATGGTGCCCTTGTCCAGTTCCTCGTCCAGGTCGCGGTCGCCGGCCCCGTCGGCGGCGAGGACGCGCACCCCGGCCTCCCTCAGGCCGGCCACGGCCCGCTCGACCGGTACGCCGACGGCGACGGGCAGGTGGAAGTGGGAGCCGACGGAGGCCCGGACGGCCTTGGGGTTGTACAGGTCGACGGAGGCGTCGGTGAGGATCACGGCCTCGGCGCCGGCGGCGTCGGCGCAGCGCAGCACGGTGCCGGCGTTGCCGGGGTCGCGCACATGGGCGAGGACGGCGACCAGTTTCGGCCGGGCGGCGAGGATGTCCTCGAAGGAGGTGTCCAGGAAGCGGCAGACCCCGACCAGGCCCTGCGGGGTGACGGTGGTGGAGATCTCGGCGATGACCTCTTCGGCGGCGAGGTGCACCCGGGCGCCGGCGTCGCGGGCCTCGCCGATGATGTCGGCGTACCGCTCGGCGGCCTCGACGGTGGCGAACAGCTCGACGAGCGTGGCCTGTCCCCCGGTCCGGTGCCCGGCGGCCTCCCGCACGGCCTGCGGGCCCTCCGCGAGGAACAGCCGGTCCTTGCCCCGGAAGTTCCGCTTGGCGAGCCGGCGGGCGGCGCCGACGCGGGCGGAACGGGGGGAGATCAGCTCGGGGCTGACGGGGGCCATCCTCTTCGTCACTTTCAGGAGAGTCTTCTGGTTGCGGCACCGCGAACGTGCGGCGCGTCCCCGGAGGGGCGCGGGGCGGCGGCGATGCGGGGCGCCGCCGCGTGGGCGCGGCCGGCGGCCCGGCGGACCCGCGGCCGGGTCCGGACGCCGGGCCCCCCAACAACAGGACCCGCAAGCCATACAGCCTGCGGGTCCTGAGGTGAACGTCGGCTCAGAGCCGGCGCTTCGTCACGCGGCCTTCGGGGCGTTGACGTCCGACGGCAGCGCCTTCTGCGCGACCTCGACGAGCGCCGCGAAGGCGTTCGCGTCGTTCACGGCCAGCTCGGCCAGGATCTTGCGGTCGACCTCGACGTTCGCGGCCTTCAGACCCTGGATGAAGCGGTTGTAGGTGATGCCGTTGGCGCGGGCAGCGGCGTTGATGCGCTGGATCCACAGCTGACGGAAGTCGCCCTTGCGCTTCTTGCGGTCGTTGTAGTTGTAGACCAGCGAGTGGGTGACCTGCTCCTTGGCCTTGCGGTACAGGCGCGAGCGCTGACCGCGGTAGCCGGAGGCCTGCTCGAGGATCGCCCGGCGCTTCTTGTGGGCGTTGACTGCCCGCTTGACGCGTGCCACTTGTTAACTCCTTGTAGCGGGGTCGTGGTGGTCTTCACACGACCCGGAAACGGCTGGGTCCCGGTCCTGGCGTACGGCGCTCAGTTCAGGCGAGCGCCGGTACGTCACTTGCCGAGAAGCTTCTTGATCTTCGCGGCGTCGCCCGGGGCCATCTCGGCGTTGCCGGTGAGACGACGCGTGACGCGGGACGACTTGTGCTCAAGCAGGTGGCGCTTGCCGGCGCGCTCGCGGAGCACCTTGCCGGAGCCGGTGATCTTGAAGCGCTTGCTGGCACCGCTGTGCGACTTGTTCTTCGGCATAGCGCCGTTATCTCCTCGTCGGTGGCGCTCCGGTGCCCGGTCGTGAAACCGGGCACGGTGGAGCGTCGCTCTTCTTTCGGTTACATCCTCGGGGACGTACGTCCCCCGGGATCACGCCTCGGCGGAAGCCTCGGCAGGGGCCTCGTCGTGAGCCTCGTCGTGGCCCTCGGCGTTCACAGCGTCCGGGTCCGCGGCGTTCTGCGACTTGCCGGGGTTCGCCTTCGCCTCGGCCTTGCGGGCCTCCTGCGCCTGACGGGCCTCGGCCATCGCCTCGGTCTTCTTCTTGTGCGGACCGAGGACCATGATCATGTTTCGGCCGTCCTGCTTCGGGTTCGACTCCACGAAGCCGAGGTCCTGGACGTCCTCCGCCAGCCGCTGCAGCAGTCGGTAGCCCAGCTCGGGGCGGGACTGCTCACGGCCACGGAACATGATCGTGATCTTGACCTTGTCGCCCTGCTTGAGGAACCGGACGACGTGACCCTTCTTGGTGTCATAGTCGTGCGGGTCGATCTTCGGCCGGAGCTTCATCTCCTTGATGACCGTGTGCGCCTGGTTCTTGCGCGCCTCACGGGCCTTCATGGCCGACTCGTACTTGAACTTCCCGTAGTCCATGAGCTTGCACACGGGCGGACGGGCGTTCGCCGCGACCTCGACCAGGTCCAGGTCGTACTCCTGCGCAAGCTCCAGTGCCTTCGCGAGCGGCACGATGCCGACCTGCTCGCCACTGGGACCGACAAGTCGCACCTCGGGAACGCGAATCCGGTCGTTGATGCGGGGCTCGGCGCTGATGGATCCTCCTCGGTAGCACCACGCGGCGGTCTGGCGGACAGCCGCGTAACGTCTGTGTTCGTTAGACCTAACCGCGCCGAAGCATGAAAAATGCCCCGGACGATCACAGGCGGGACTCCGAGCACTACCGGAGCACCACCGCGATGCCGCGGGGCGCGCTTTCGGACGACTCCATCGCCCGTACGGAACGATGGCGGTCGTCTGACCGGGTGACCCGCCGTCCCGGAGGACGGTCAGGTGGGAGATCGGAGCCTCCACTTGTGGGCCGCACACCTGGGTGTTCGGCCGGTCGTTCTCCCACACTACAGGGTCGGCGCGGAGGCTGCCAAACCGTGCGGACGGCCCGGGGCGGGCACGGCGGGGTCCGCGGCGGGGCCTATCGTGTGGGGCATGAGTGACACCCCTGCCGAGTCCCCCGACTTCGACGCGATGACCCGGGACATCGCCGAGGTCCCCGCCGTCGAGGTGATCGTGACGGTCGCCGTCAACCTGATGAGCGCCGCCGCCGTGAAGCTGGGGCTGAGCGAGGAGGGCGAGAAGTACAAGGACCTGGACGAGGCCCGCAAGCTGATCACCGCCCTCGCCGGTCTGCTGGACGCGAGCGCGACCGAGGTCAGCTCCTTCCACGCGGCGCCGCTGCGCGACGGCCTGAAGTCGCTCCAGCTCGCGTTCCGCGAGGCGTCGGTCGTCCCGGACGAGCCGGGCCAGGGACCGGGCGAGAAGTACACCGGCCCCATTTACGGCTGACCCCCGCCCCGCCGCTTCCCGTACGAGGCCCTCTTCCCTTACGGACGAGGGCCTCGTTCGTTTACGGAGGGAGGCCCGTTCCTTCACGGACGGGAGCCGCGTCCCTTCACGGACGGCGGCCCGTTCCTTCACGGACGGGGGCCGCGTCCCTTCACGGACGGCGGCCTGTTCCTTCACGGACGAGGGCCGCGTTCCTTTACGTACAGGGGCTCGCCCGGAGGCGTGGTCCCGGCCGGCAGCAGTGCCAGGTCGAGGCCGCGCACCAGGCGGGCCCGCAGCGTCTCGTCGGCGGCGAGCCGCTCGGCGACCGCGCGGGCGGACTCGGCGGGCGGCGCGGCCGGGTCGAGGACCAGGGCCAGGGTGCCGTCGGCCCGTCCGGGCCCGAGATGGGCGCGCAGGACGGCGGGCTCCGCCGCCACCGCGGCCCGGACGGCCTCCACCACGGCCGGGTCGGCGAGCGGATCGGTGCTGGTGCGGCCCTCGGCGAGGGCGAGCAGCGCCGGTCCGGTCAGCTCGAACGGCACCGGTCCGGCGAGGTCGAGCACGACCGTGTCGGCCTTCTCGTGCGCGGCGGCCTGGAGCGCCTGGTGCAGCGGTACGGCGACCGGGCGGGCCGCGGGGTCCCAGCGGGCCAGGGCGTCGGTGGAGGTGAAGGCGGGCAGCGCGGTGCGGTCGCCGGCCTTCAGGGTGGGCACGGCCATGTCGCTGGTCTTCTCGCGGCGCAGCCCCTTCTCGTCCTCCTCCACCTCGCCGAGCACGGCGACGACCGGCACGAGCAGACGGGCGCCCTTGAGCGCCTCCAGGACGGGCCCCAGCGCGCCGCGGTCCTCGGCCCAGGCGGCGAGCGCCGCGCTCAGCCGGGGGTCGGCGGAGCCGTCGTCGTCGGAGAAGCCGGAGTCGGGAATGTTCTTGTTCGCCACGGTCACCGACCCTATCGGGGGCGGACCGCCCGCCCGGTGCGGGGCCGGTCGCCCCGGCGTCCCGGCACCGGGACGCGTCGGGCGGGCCGGCGGGGCCGGGCTCAGCGCGGCTGTCTGCGGCCGCGCCAGAGGATCACCCCGGCCACCAGCAGGACGCCGCCCGCACCGCCGGCGAGCGGGGCCGCCCAGCCGGAGGTGCCGCCGGCCGGCCCTGCGGGGTCCGGGCCGGTGCCGAAGTACTTCCCGCCGTACGACGCGGCGCGCAGGCTCTGCGGTCTGAGGCGGGCGGCCGCCGTGAGGGCCGCCGCCGGGTCGATCATGCCGAAGCCCCGGGAGTCGTCCCGGCCGCCGACCGGGGCGTCCCGCGCGGTGTCCTCCAGCAGCTTCTTGATCTGGGCCGGGGCCAGTGCGGGGTAGGCCGACCTGATCAGGGCCGCGGCCCCGGAGACGAACGCGGAGGCGGCGCTCGTGCCCCAGCCCGCGTAGTACTTGTGGTCGGGGTCGGCGATGACGACGTCCACGCCGGGCGCGCTGACGGCGGCGTACCAGCGGCGGGTGGAGAAGGCCGCGCGGGTGCCGTACCTGTCCACGGCGGCGGCGGCGATGACGCCCGGATAGGCGGCCGGGTAGGAGACGTGGTCGCCCTTGTCGCCGCCGTTGCCCGCGGAGGCGACGACGACCACGCCCTTCTTCAGGGCGTACTGCACGGCCTCGTCCTCGCCGGGCTCCGGATGGGCGGAGTTCGAGTCGTCGCCGAGGGAGAGGTTGATGACGTCGGCGCCGTGGTCGGCGGCCCAGCGGATGCCGTCGGCGAGGGCGTTGCCGCGGGTGGTGCGGGCCTTGGCGCGGGCGGGGTCGCCGTCCTCCAGGATCACGCGCACCGGCAGGATCCTCGCCTGCGGGGCCACGCCCTCGACGCCATCGGCGCCGCCGGGTCCGTGACCGTGCCCGGCGATGATGCCGGCCATGGCGGTGCCGTGCCGGGCCCAGGCGCGGTCACCGGGTCCGGCACCGAAGCCGATCATGTCCTTGGCGGGCAGCACGTTGCCGGCCAGGTCCGGGTGGCCGGCCTCCACACCGGTGTCCAGGACGGCGACGGTGACGCCCTGCCCCTTGGTGGTGCGCCACGCCTCGTCCAGGTGGAGCGCGGACAGGGCCCACTGCTGGGCGCGGAGTTCGTCGGCGCGGGCGGCGGTGGCCGGCAGCACCGCGAGGGAGCCGGCGAGCAGCAGGCTCACCGCCGCGGACAGGGCGGCGCGGCGGTGGCGGCGCGGCGGTCGGGTCATGCGGGCTTCTCCGTGGCCCGGCCGATGCTTCTGCTCAGCCGGGTCCCGATGCGGTCGGCGAGGCCCATGGCCTCGTGGCCGAGGCCGGCCTGGGCCGGTGCGGTGGCGGCGCCGGAGCGGACGGCGTCCGCGGCGGGCTGGGGCGCGTCGACGGTGCGGGCGTCGGCCCAGCCGGAGACGGCGTAGGCGACGACGGGGGCGTCGGTGCGGACGGAGAGGGTCCAGGCGGCGCGCTGCCGGTCGCCGAAGCCGGCGGCGGCCGTGCCGGCGGCGGCGTACGGCCGGGGCATCAGGTCGGCGCGGCGGTCCAGGTGTTCGGCGCGGAAGCGGGCGGCGAGCGCGGACATGGCGGCGGGGTCGGCCTTGGTGAAGAGCAGGCCGACGGTGGTGACATGGCTCTGGGTGGCGTCGGTGTAGGTGGCGCGCAGCAGCCGCCGGCAGCCGACCGGGGCGAGGATCCGGCGCAGCAGCGGGTCGAAGCCCTGGGCGCAGCCGCTGTCGGGGGCCACGGCGATCCGGGTCCAGGTGCGGTCGGCACCGCCGGGGCCGGCGTCCTTGCCCTGGACGGTGGGCGGGAACAGGTCGTCCACGGGCAGGCTGTGCCAGAGCGTGCCGGCGGTGGTGTAGGCGGTCCGCACGCCGTCGTCGCCGCCGTCCCCGGTGAGCCAGCTCCCGGTGAGGGCACCGCCGACGAGCCCGAGACCGAGCACGAGGCAGGCCGCGGCGGCGACGGTGCGCGCTCCCACGTGGAGCCGCCGCGGCGCACCGGAGACGTCCGGTTCCGCGAACGACACGACGGGCCGGGCGGCCGGCGCGCTGCTCCAGGACCGCGCCGGATCGGGCGCGGCGGGCCGCTCGGGACGGGCGGACCCGGCCGGGCTCCAGGCCCACGCCCGCCCGGGCACCGGGCCGGTCCCGGAGGGAACGGGCCGCAGCCGGGTGGTCGTCTCGGACGGATCCTCGCCGGGCACCTCACGCCTTGGCGTCCCGCCCGGACCGCTCCCGGCCGCCGCCCCGAACGCACCCGCGCCGCCACCCGGCGAACCGGACGCGACCCCGGCCGCCGCCCCGAACGCGCCGCCAACGGGCAGACCCTCGCGGGCACTTGCGCCGGGCGGGGTGTCGGCCGGCGGGGTCCGGCGAGGCGGCTCGGTGCGGGGGCCGGGGTCCGCGGCCGGCCGCGCGGCGGTGTCCCCGGCCGCTGCGGCGACCGGCCGGGCCGGTGCCGCCGGCCGGCCGGGCAGGGTGCCGGGGCGCCCGCCGGTGCCCGCGCTCGGCGGGGCGTCGGGGAACCGGGCCGAGGCGGGCGGCGGTGGCGGGCTCACGGGTGCGGTGGCCTCGGGTACGGCCGAGGAGCGCGGGCCGTGGAGACGGGCGGCGCGCGGGGTGAAGACCGACGGCTCGTCGTCGAGGTCGGCGGCCGGGTGCGGGACCGTGCCGTGCGCCGGTTCGCCGGTGCCGGCGGGTGCGGGGGGCGGAGCCGGGGGGCGGGGCGGAACCGGGACGTGCCGCGCTTCCGTGCTCATGCACCCCCCGTTTCCTCGTGCCCGGGCCGTCTCCTCGTACGCGGGCCGTCCTGCCGTCCGGCGGTGCCCGGTGCGGATGCTCGTCCGGGCACGCATACCCGTACGGCCGGACGGGCATCCCGGTTCACCTCTCCCACCGGGTGCGGTCCGCCGCACGTGCGCGTCACTCTACGGCTTGCCGGGCACCGGAACGGAACCGGTCCACGGGGCCGGGGCATCTGCCCGGAACGTCCCCCTACCCTGCGGTAATCCTCTCTGGCAGGCTTCCGTCATGACTGCGCCTGCCGCCGCCCGGGCCCGTTACGACCGGGCCACCGCCCATCTCGACGCCCCTCTCGCGATCGTGGACCTGGACGCGTTCGACGCCAACGCGGACGATCTGGTCCGGCGCGCGGCGGGCAAGCCCGTGCGGGTCGCCAGCAAGTCGGTGCGCTGCCGGGCCCTGCTGGAACGCGTCCTGGCCAAGGAGGGCTTCCGGGGCGTCATGTCGTTCACGCTCGCCGAGTCGCTGTGGCTCGCCCGCTCCGGCTTCGAGGACGTCCTGCTGGCGTATCCGTCCGCCGACCGGTCCGGTTTCGCGGAGCTGGCCGCCGATCCCAAGCTGGCCGGTGCCGTCACCGTGACGGTGGACGATCCCGCGCAGCTCGATCTCATCGACGCCGCCCGCGACGGCGGACGCGAAGAGGTGCGGGTCTGCCTGGAGTTGGACACCTCGCTGAGGCTGCTGGGCGGCCGGGTGCGGGTCGGCGCCCGGCGCTCGCCCCTGCACTCCCCCGACCGGCTCGCCGGGCTGGCCCGGGCGGTGGACCGGCGGCCGGGTTTCCGGCTGGTGGGGATCATGGCGTACGAGGGGCATGTCGCCGGGGTCGGGGACGCGGTCGCGGGGCGGCCGGTGCGCTCCCGGGCGGTGCGGCTGATGCAGGCCGCCGCCCGGCGGGAGCTGGCCGGGCGGCGGGCCGAGGCCGTCCGCGCGGTGCGGGCCGTCGTGCCCGGCCTGGAGTTCGTGAACGGCGGCGGCACCGGCAGCGTGCAGCACACCGCCGCCGAGGACGCGGTGACCGAGATCGCCGCCGGCTCGGGGCTGTACGTGCCGCGTCTGTTCGACAACTACACCTCGTTCACCGGCCGTCCGGCCGCCCTGTTCGCCCAGCCGGTGGTCCGCCGGCCCGGCGTGGGCGTCGTCACCGTGCTGGGCGGCGGCTATCCGGCCTCCGGCGCCGCCGGCCCCGACCGGCTGCCCGTGCCGTACCTGCCCGAGGGGCTGGCGTACGACCCGCAGGAGGGCGCCGGGGAGGTGCAGACCCCGCTGCTCGGCTCGCCCGCCGACGATCTGCTCATCGGCGACAAGGTGTGGTTCCGGCACGCCAAGGCGGGCGAGCTGTGCGAGCGGTTCGACGCGCTGCACCTGGTCGAGGGGGAGACGGTCACCGCGACGGTGCCGACCTACCGCGGTGAGGGGCGCACGTACCTGTGAGGCTCCCTACAGGGGGGTGACGTAGGCGCCCGCGATGCCGCCGTCCACCAGGAAGTCGGTGGCGTTGACGAAGGAGGAGTCGTCGCTGGCCAGGAAGGCGACGGCGGCGGCGATCTCCTCGGCCTCGGCGAACCGGCCGGCCGGGATGTGCACCAGGCGGCGCGCGGCCCGCTCCGGGTCCTCGGCGAACAGCTCCCGCAGCAGCGGGGTGTTCACCGGTCCGGGGCACAGGGCGTTGACGCGGATGCCCTCCCGGGCGAACTGCACGCCCAGTTCGCGGGACATGGCGAGGACACCGCCCTTGGAGGCCGTGTAGGAGATCTGGGAGGTGGCCGCGCCCATCCGGGCCACGAAGGACGCGGTGTTGATGATGGAGCCCTTGCCCTGCCGGCGCATGTACGGGATGACGGCCTTGCAGCACAGGTAGACGGAGGTGAGGTTGACCTCCTGGACGCGTTTCCAGGCCTCCAGGCCGGTCTCCAGGATGGAGTCGTCGTCGGGCGGGGAGATACCGGCGTTGTTGAAGGCGACGTCGACGCTGCCGTAGGTGTCGTACGCCGCCTTGAACAGCGCCTCGACCTCCTCGGGGTCGGTGACGTCGGTCCTGACGAACAGTCCGCCGGTCTCGTCGGCGGCGGCCTTGCCGCGGATCTCGTCGACGTCCGCGCACACGACGCGGGCGCCCTCGGCGGCGAGCCGGCGGGCGGCGGCGAGCCCGATGCCGCTGCCGGCTCCGGTCACCACGGCGGTACGGCCGGCCAGGCGGCGGCAGACACTGGTGTCGGTCACTGTGCGAGGCCCTCCGTGCTGATGAAGACGTTCTTGGTCTCGGTGAAGGCGGTCAGGGCGTCGGGGCCGAGTTCGCGGCCGAGGCCGGACTGCTTGAAGCCGCCGAACGGCGTCCAGTAGCGGACGCTGGAGTGGGAGTTGACGGACAGGTTGCCCGCGCGGACCGCCTGGGAGACGCGCAGGGCGCGGCCCAGGTCCCGGGTCCAGACGGAGCCGGACAGGCCGTAAGGCGTGTCGTTGGCGAGGCGGATCGCGTCCTGCTCGTCGGTGAAGGGGAGCAGGACGGCGACGGGGCCGAAGATCTCCTCGGTGGCCGCGGGGCTGTCGTGCCGTTCCCCGGTGAGGACGGTGGGCGGGAACCAGAAGCCGGGCCCCTCGGGTGCGGTGCCGCGCAGGGCCGGGGCGCCGGCCGGGACATAGGACTGCACGCGGTCCCGCTGCCGTCCGGAGATCAGCGGGCCCATCTGCGTCTTCTCGTCGGCCGGGTCGCCCACCACCACGGCGGCCAGCGCGTCGGCGAGGACGGCGCGGGCCTCCTCCAGCACGGTGTCCTGGACCAGGATGCGGGTGCGGGCACAGCAGTCCTGTCCGCAGTTGTCCAGGAAGGAGAAGGGATCGAGGGCGGCGGTGAGGTCGGCGTCGGCGAAGACGACGTTGGGGCTCTTGCCGCCGAGTTCCAGGGTGACCGGTTTGACCAGGCGGGCGCAGCGTTCCATGATCTCGCGGCCGGTGCGGGTGGAGCCGGTGAACACGATCTTGGCGACGTCCGGGTGGTCCACGAGGGCGCGTCCGGCGGTGGGGCCGTAGCCGGGCACCACCTGGAGGACGTGTTCGGGCAGGCCCGCCTCCAGGGCGAGCCGGGCGAGGCGGAGCGCGGTGAGCGGGGTGGCCTCGGCGGGTTTGAGGACGACCGCGTTGCCCGCGGCGAGCGCCGGGAAGGCGCCCCAGGCGGCGACCGGCATCGGGAAGTTCCAGGGGGCGATCACCCCGACCACGCCCAGGGGTTCCTGGAAGGTGACGTTCCAGCCGCCGGGTGCCGGGATCTGCCGGCCGAGCAGGCGTTCGGCGCCGCCGGCCGCGTAGAGCAGCAGGTCGCGGGCGTTGCCCGCCTCCCAGCGGGCGTTGGCGAGGGTGTGCCCGGCCTCCTGGACCTCCAGCCGGGCGAGTTCCTCGCCGTGGGCGTCGACCGCGTCCGCGAAGCGGCGCAGCAGCCGGGCCCGGTCGGCGGCGGCGAGGGCGGCCCAGGTCCGCTGGGCCCGTACCGCCCGTACGACGGCGGCGGCGACGTCCTCCTCGCTCGCGGCGGGGACGGTGGCGACGGTCTCTTCCGTGGCGGGGTTGCGGACGGTCAGCTCGTTCGGGTCGGACACGTGGTGACCTCTCACAGGCGTTCGAAGGAGCGGCGCAGCTCCCAGTCGGTGACCGCGGCGTCGAAGGCGTCCAGTTCGACGCGGGCCATGGTGTGGTAGTGCGCGACGACCTCGTCGCCGAAGGCGTCGCGCGCGAGGGGGCTGTCCGCCCAGCGGGCGGCGGCCTCGCGGAGGGTGGCCGGGACGTGCGCGTACCCGGCTGTGTAGGCGTTGCCGGGGCACGGGTCGGGCGGTTCGAGCCGCCGCTCGATGCCGTGCAGACCGGCCGCGATCATGGCGGCGACGGCCAGGTACGGGTTGACGTCGCCGCCGGGGAGCCGGTTCTCGAAGCGCAGGGAGCGGCCGTGGCCGACCACCCGCAGGGCGCAGGTGCGGTTGTCGTGGCCCCAGGCGACGGCGGTGGGCGCGAAGGAGCCCGGCTGGAACCGCTTGTAGGAGTTGATGTTCGGGGCGTAGAGGAGGGCGAAGTCGCGCAGGGCGGCGAGCTGTCCGGCGAGGAAGTGCCGCATCACGTCCGACATGCCGCCGGGCCCGTCCCCGGCCATGACGTTGGTGCCGTCGGCGTCGGCGAGCGAGAGGTGGATGTGGCAGGAGTTGCCCTCGCGCTCGTTGTACTTGGCCATGAAGGTGAGCGAGACGCCTTCCTGGGCGGCGATCTCCTTGGCGCCGGTCTTGTACAGGGCGTGCTGGTCGCAGGTGACGAGGGCCTCGTCGTAGCGGAAGACGATCTCGTGCTGGCCGGGGTTGCACTCGCCCTTGGCGGACTCCACGGTGAGTCCGGCGCCGGCCATGTCGTTGCGCAGCCGGCGCAGCAGCGGTTCGATGCGGCCGGTGCCGAGGACGGAGTAGTCGATGTTGTACTGGTTGGCCGGGGTCAGGCCGCGGTAGCCCGCGTCCCAGGCCTGTTCGTAGGTGTCCTTGAAGACGATGAACTCCAGCTCGGTGCCGGCCTGGGCGGTGTAGCCGAGGCCGGCGAGCCGGTCGAGCTGGCGGCGCAGGATCTGGCGGGGCGCGGCGGTGACCGGGGTGCCGTCGTGCCAGGCGAGGTCGGCGAGGAGCAGGGCGGTGCCGGGGTGCCAGGGGACGCGGCGCAGGGTGGACACGTCGGGACGCATCGCGAAGTCGCCGTAGCCGCGGTCCCAGGAGGACATCGCGTAGCCGTCGACGGTGTTCATCTCGGTGTCGACGGCGAGCAGGTAGGCGCAGCCCTCGGTGCCGTGGTGCAGGACCTCGTCGAGGAAGAAGCGGGCGGCGAACCGCTTGCCCTGGAGCCGGCCTTGCATGTCGGGGAAGGCCAGGACGACAGTGTCGGTCTCGCCGCTCGCGACGAGGGCGTGCAGTTCCTCGACACCGAGCGGGGGCCTGCGGTCTGCCACGGGACGGTCTCCTTCGGCGTCAACGCGCTCGATCGGCCGGAGCCGGGAGCCATAAGGTATTGCGGAGGACCATTGCTTGGGAAGGGGGAACGGCGGATGTCGCGGGACGCGGGTCCGGACGGACCGGAGGACCGGCTCACCGCGGTGCTGCGGCCGGTGCGGGCGGGCAACGGCTTCGAGGAGGCGCTGGAGCAGATACTCCAGGTCGTCCGGCTGGGCCTGGTGCCGGACGGCGGGCGGCTGCCGGCCGAACGCGAGCTGGCGGAGCGGCTGGGGATCAGCCGGGTGACGCTGCGCGAGGTGCTGAAGGTGCTCCAGGACCAGGGCCTGGTGGAGGCGCGGCGCGGGCGGTACGGCGGAACGTTCGTGCGGCACCGCGCGGACCTGGGCGGCGAGGACGAGCTGCGGCGCCGGATCAGCGAGGTCGACATAGAGGACGTGCTGCGCTTCCGCGAGGTGCTGGAGGTGGGCGCGGCCGGGCTGTGCGCGGCGGACGGGCTGGACGAGGAGCGGGCCGAGCGGCTGCGGCGGGCGCTGGAGGGCACCCATGAGGCCCCGCTCGCCCAGTACCGGCGGGCCGACACGCTGCTGCACCTCACCCTGGCCGAGCTGTGCGGCTCGCCGTCGCTGACCGCGCGGTACGCGGCGGTCCGGGCCACGGTGAACGACCTGCTGGACTGCATCCCGCTGCTGGTGCGCAACCTGGAGCGGTCCCAGCGGCAGCACACCGCGCTGGTGGAGGCGGTGCTGGACGGGGACGCGGACGGAGCCCGGGAGATCGCGCGCGAGCACTGCGCGGGCACGGCGGCGCTGCTGCGCGGCTTCCTGGCCTGACCGGCGCCGCACGGGACACGCACGGGACACGCATGGGACGCACACTGGCCTCGAAAAGGTATGCGTGGGTACCTTTGCACGACTGTGGAGGGCAGCATGACCGCACGGCCGCTGATCGGCGTGAGCACGTACCTGGAGTCCGGCGCGCGCTGGGGAGTCTGGGAGCTGGAGGCGGCGCTGCTGCCGGCCGGCTATCCGCGGCTGGTGCAGCGGGCCGGCGGGCTCGCGGCGATGCTGCCGCCGGACGCGCCGGCGCACGCGGCCGCGGCCGTGGCCCGGCTCGACGGGCTGGTCGTCGCGGGCGGCCCGGACGTCGACCCGGCCCGCTACGGCGCCGAGCGCTCCCCGCGCACGGGACCGCCCGCGCCGCGGCGGGACGCCTGGGAGCTGGCGCTGATCGACGCGGCACTGGCCGCGGGCCTGCCCCTGCTCGGCATCTGCCGGGGCATGCAGCTGCTGAACGTGGCCCTGGGCGGCACGCTGGTCCAGCACCTGGACGGGCACGCGGAGGCGGTCGGCGTGTTCGGCGGGCACCCGGTGAAGCCGGTGCCGGGCACGCGGTACGGCGGCATCGTCCCGGAGGAGCTGACCGTGCCGACGTACCACCACCAGGCCGTGGAGCGGCTGGGCGAGGGACTGGTGCCGTCCGCCTACGCCGCGGACGGCACCGTGGAGGCCGTGGAGCTGCCGGCGGACCGGGGCTGGGCGCTGGGCGTCCAGTGGCATCCGGAGATGGGCGAGGACACGCGGGTCATGCGGGCCCTGGTCGCCGCGGCCGCTGCCTGAGCCGTCCCCGGGGACGGCCCCGCCCCGGGGACGCCGGAACGGGCGCGGGAGGGGCTTCCTGAGCTGTCACGACCGGCGCGGTGAATGTACGCCGTGGGGCCGGCCGGTGGGGGCGGTCGTCAGCCGCGTGTCAGGGACAGCAGTTCGCGGGCCGGGCCCGTCGGGCGGTGGCCCGTCGGCCAGACCGCGCGCAGGTCGCGGCGGAGCGAGACGCCGTCCACCGGGATGCTGACCAGGCGGCGCATCGCCAGCTCCTCCCCCACCGCCAGTTCGCTGAGGACCGAGGGGCCCGCGCCGCTGACCGCGGACGCCTTCACCGCCGTGGTCGAGGACAGCTCGATCAGCGGCCGGGCCAGGCCGCCGAGCGCCGCGTCCAGGACCTGGCGGGTGCCGGAGCCGCGCTCCCGGAGGATGAGCGGGGTCGCGGCCAGCTCCGCCGCCGTCAGGGGCCGCCGGCGGCGGGCCCAGGGATGGCCGGGCGCGGTGACGACGATCAGCCGGTCGCGCGCGATGACCGTGGAGTCCAGTCCCGTGGGCACGTTCAGCCCCTCCACGAAACCGAGGTCCGCCTCGCCGGCCAGCAGCAGTTCCGCGACCTTCGCCGAGTTGCCCGCGAGCAGCGACACGGCCGTGTCGGGGCGCGCGGCGTGCAGGGCGAGCAGCCAGCCGGGCAGCAGGTACTCGGCGATGGTCATGCTGGCCGCGACCCGGAGCCGCGAGTCCCGCCGGTCCCGCAGCGCCCGCGCGCCCGCGTCGAAGGCCGCCGCCGCCTCCACCACCCGGCGCGCCCAGTCCGTGACCAGGGCGCCCGCGTCGGTGAGCCGGGAGCCGCGCGGTGAGCGGTCGACCAGGGCGACGCCGAGCTGCCGTTCCATGGAGCGCAGCCGGCTGCTGGCGGCCGGCTGCGTGATGCCGACCTCGCGCGCCGCCGCGCCGAGACTGCCCAGCCGCGCCACCGCGAGCAGCAGTTCCAGCGCGGCGAGGTCCGGCACCCGGTGCGCCAGCGTTCCGTTGCGTCCCTGCTCTCCCTCGACCCCGGTCATAAGACCAGCTTATGCCCTCATAGACGCGAACTCCCTGGTCAGGGGTGCCCGGCCGGGAGACCGTGAGGGTCATGGTCACCGCAGTCCAGCCCCTGCCCCGCCGCCGCGCCGCCCGGCTGCGGCACCTCGGCCCGAACTGGTACGCCTCCGTGATGGGCACCGCCGTCCTCGGCTCGGCCGGCGTCGCGCTGCCCGCGCCGGCACACGCGCCGCGCGCCGTGTTCGCGGCCGTCTGGGCGCTGTCCCTGCTGCTGCTCGTGGCCCTGCTGGCGGCGCGGGCCGGGCACTGGATCCACCACCGCGACCAGGCCCGCGCCCATCTCCTGGACCCGGCGATGGCGCCCTTCCAGGGCTGTCTCGCGATGGCCCTGCTGGCGGTGGGCGGCGGCGCGCTGACGGCCGGCCGGGACCTGCTGGGCGTCCGGGCGGCCGTCGCCCTGGACACCGTGCTGTTCACCGTCGGTACGGCGGTGGGACTCGGGGCCGCCGTGGCCGTGCCGTACCTGATGGCCGTGCGGCATCGGGTCGAGCCCGGCCAGGCCACCCCGGTGTGGCTGCTGCCGCTGGTCGCGCCCATGGTGTCGGCCGCGCTCGGCCCGCTGCTGGTGCCGCACCTGCCGCCGGGCGAGTCCCGGGAGACCCTGCTGCTGGGGTGCCTGGCGCTGTTCGGGCTGAGCCTCGTGGCCGTGCTGCTGATGCTGCCGCTGGTGTTCGCCCGGCTGGTCACCACCGGGCCGCTGCCGCTCGCGCTCGCCCCGACCCTGTTCCTGGTGCTCGGCCCGCTCGGCCAGTCCGTCACCGCCGTCGGCCTGATCGCGGACGCCGCGCCCGGTGTCGTACCGGCCCCGTACGACCGCGGCCTGGCGGTCTTCGCCCTGCTGTACGGCGTGCCCGTGATGGGGTTCGCGCTGCTGTGGCTGGCGCTGGCGACGGCGCACGTGGTGCGGGCCCGGCGGCGGGGCATGGGGTTCACGCTGACCTGGTGGGCGTTCACCTTCCCGGTGGGCACCTGTGTCACCGGCGCCGCGGCCCTCGCCCGGCACACCGGTCTCGCCGTCTACGACGCGCTGACGGTGGCTCTGTACGGCGTCCTGGTGGCGGCCTGGCTCGCGGCGGCCCGCGGCACCGTGCGCGGCCTGCTCAGCGGCGAGCTGCCCGCAGGGCCGCGCCCAGCACGCGTGGCGCCTCGGCCAGCGACGGCCCGTACCACGTCAGGTGCCGGCCGCTGACCAGCGCGCAGGGCAGGCCCGGGAAGGCCTCGGGGCCGTCGTCGGCGGTGAACCGGTAGGGCTCGTCGGGCAGGACGACCAGGCCGGGGGCGCGGGCGCACAGCTCGGCCGGCGGGACGCGCGGATAGCGCTCGGGATGGCCGGCGTACACGTGGTGCACGCCGAGGCGGGCCAGGACGTCGCCGGCGAAGGTGTCCCGGCCGAGGACCATCCAGGGGCGACGCCAGACGGGCACGACCGCCGTCGTACGCTCCGCGGGCGCGGGCAGGGCCGCCCAGGCCGCCTCGGCCCCGGCCAGCCAGTCCGGCCGGTCCGGCGCGCCGCAGGCGGTGAGCACCCGGTCCAGCTCGGTCACGGCCTGCGGCACCGTCCGCACCTCGGTGACCAGCACCTCGACGCCCGCCGTCCGCAGGGCGCCCAGGTCGGCGGCGCGGTTCTCCTCCTCGTTGGCGATCACCAGATCGGGGCGGAGGGAGACGATCGAGCCGACCCGGGGGTTCTTCGTCCCGCCGATCCGGGTGACGTCCAGGTCCGCCGGGTGACTGCACCAGTCGGTGGCCCCGACCAGCACCCCGGGCAGGGTCGCGGCCACGGCTTCGGTGAGCGACGGGACGATCGAGACGACGCGCATGGCCCGGTCAGCGGGAGCGGTCCTGGACGGCCTCGATGTGCTCGGCGACCGCCACCACGATGACCCGGGTGTCCGGGACCGTGGCCCGCCAGCGGTGCCGGACGCCGCCGGTCAGATACAGGGTGTCGCCGCGGCCGAGGCGGTAGGCGCGGCCCTCCGCCTCGATCTCCACCGCGCCGTCGGCGACGTACATCAGCTCGTCGTTGCGGTGCTGGAACTCGCGGCCGGCGTCGTGGTCGCCGGTGTACTCGGACGCGTGGAGCTGGTGGTGGCCGCGCACCAGGGTGCGCGTGCGCGGGTCGAAGTCGTCCTCGGCGACCGCCTCCGCGCGGACCACGTCGACGCTGGCCGCCGGATCGGCGGCGGCGAGGAGTTCGACGGCGGTGGTGCGCAGCGCGTCGGCCACCTTCTCCAGGGAGGTGCGGCTGGGCCGGGCCCGGTCGTTCTCGACCTGGCTGAGGAAGGGCACCGACAGGCCGCTGCGCTCGGCCACGACGGCGAGGGTCAGCTCCAGCGCACGCCGGCGCCGCCGGACGGCCGCGCCCACCCGCACGGGCTGCTGCTCTTTGTGGTCGCCCATCGCTCCGGCTCCCTCCCTCGCTCGTCGTACCGCCGTACGGGTGCCCGCCCGGGGCCACCCCTCTTCTGATGACTTCTCTGCACCCTACGCATGTTCGGCAAACCGTTTCACGTGGGTGTCACATCCCTGACACTCCCGTGATCCTTCACCGTCACGGTTCTCGCCACCGTCCCGGGGACGGGACCGGTCGTACACCGGGTCCCCCGCGAGGAGGAAGATGTGCCCGGCCGGGTCCCGGGCCCGGGTGCGGGCCAGAAATCGTCACGCCGGGTGATTGGCCGGAAGTGTGCCGTGAACGGCCGGCCGGCCGCGTCGCTCCGGGTGCCGGTCCTGGGCCACGGGGTCCGGGAGCCCCGGCCGCGTGCCACCGGGCGGTGCGGCGGCGCGCGGGGCGCTGTCGGTGCCGTGCGGCATGATGCGGACGTGACCGGACGACTCATGCTTCTCGACACCGCCTCGCTGTACTTCCGCGCCTACTTCGGCGTCCCGGACTCGGTGAAGGCGCCCGACGGCACCCCCGTCAACGCGGTGCGCGGGCTGCTGGACTTCATCGACCGGCTGGTCAAGGACCACCGGCCGGACCACCTGGTGGCCTGCATGGACGCCGACTGGCGCCCGGCCTGGCGGGTGGACCTCATCCCGGGCTACAAGGCGCACCGGGTCGCCGAGGAGCACCCGGACGCGCCGGACGCCGAGGAGGTGCCGGACACGCTCGCCCCGCAGGTGCCGGTGATCGAACGGGTGCTGGACGCGGTCGGCATCGCGCGCGTCGGGGTCGCGGGGTACGAGGCGGACGACGTGATCGGCACGTTCACCGCGCGGGCCGGCGGCCCGGTCGACATCGTCACCGGCGACCGCGACCTGTACCAGCTCGTGGACGACGGCCGCGGCATCCGGGTGCTGTATCCGCTGAAGGGCGTGGGCACGCTCCAGCTCACCGACGAGGCGGTACTGCGCGAGAAGTATGGCGTCGACGGGCGCGGGTACGCGGACCTGGCGCTGCTGCGCGGCGACCCGAGCGACGGCCTGCCGGGCGTGCCCGGCATCGGCGAGAAGACGGCCGCGAAGCTGCTCGCCGAGTTCGGCGACCTGGCCGGGATCATGGCGGCGGTCGACGACCCGCGGGCGAAGCTCACCCCGTCGCAGCGCAAGCGGCTCACCGAGGCCCGGCCGTACGTGGCGGTCGCGCCGAAGGTGGTGCGGGTGGCCGACGACGTGCCGCTGCCGGACGTCGACACCGCCCTGCCGCGCGCTCCCCGCGATCCCGCGGCCCTGGAGGAGCTGGCGCGCCGCTGGGGACTGGGCGGCTCGCTGGAGCGTCTGCTGGCCACGCTGACGCGCTGACGCGGACGACCTTGCCCAAATAATCGGCAAAAGCTCTCAGGCCGGTACCGGGAGAGGGGTGTTGACCGGAAGGGAATGTTAACTTAGGTAATCCTAACCAACATGCAGGAGGCCGTCATGGCAGAGCGCCCGGGACGAAAGCCGCGCAAGCCCCACACCGCCCAGGTCGTGCGCACCGAACGGCTGACCCCGCACATGCGGCGCGTGGTGCTCGGCGGTCCGGGACTCGCCGGATTCGCCGCGGACACCTGCACCGACCACTACGTCAAGCTGCTGTTCGGCCCCGCCGGTGTCACCTACCCGGAACCCTTCGACCTGGAGCGGATCCGCGAGGAGTTCCCGCGCGAGCAGTGGCCGGTGACCCGGACGTACACCGTGCGCGGCTGGGACCCGGAGCGGGGCGAGCTGGCCCTGGACTTCGTGATCCACGGCGACGAGGGCCTGGCCGGGCCGTGGGCCGCCCGTGTGCAGCCCGGCGAGACCGTGCGCTTCCTGGGTCCCGGCGGCGCGTACACGCCCGACCCGGCGGCCGACTGGCATCTGCTCGCCGGTGACGAGAGCGCCCTGCCGGCGATCGCCCGCGCCCTGGAGACGCTGACCGCCGGCGCCCGCGCGCACGCCTTCGTCGAGGTGTCCGGCCCCGAGGAGGAGCAGAAGATCGACACCGGGGTGCCGGTCGTCTGGCTGCACCGCGGCGACCGCCCGGTCGGCGAGGCCCTGCTGGAGGCGGTACGCGGGCTGGACTTCCCGCAGGGTCGGGTGCAGGCGTTCGTCCACGGCGAGGCGGGCTTCGTGAAGGAACTGCGCCGCCTGCTGCGCGTCGAGCACCAGATCCCGCGCGAGGACCTGTCGGTCTCCGGCTACTGGCGCCTCGGCCACAACGAGGACGGCTGGCAGGCGTCCAAGCGGGAGTGGAACGCCCGCGTCGAGGCGGAGCAGGAGGGCGACGGGGCGGCCGTGGCGGCCTAGGGCCTCTCGTTTGGATCATGCCGGGCTCGCGGGCCCTGGCGCCCCGGCCCCGCCACCGCTGTCGCGCACCCACGAAAGCGGGGCCCTTCCACCGGGCCGAGGGGCGTCGTCGGGACGGGTCAGCCGGCTTGGAGGCCCGGTGGGTCAGTCGGCTTGCAGGCGGGCGTGCAGGTGCATGTCGTGCCAGCCGTCCGGGTGGAGGAGCGCGCTGCGCTTGGTGCCCTCCAGGGCGAAGCCGGCCTTTCCGGCGACCCGGCAGGACGCCTCGTTGGCGGTGGCGTGGAAGAGTTCCAGGCGGTGGAAGCCGATCTCCTCGAAGGCCCACCGGCTCAGCGTGCCGGCGGCCCGGGCCGCGACACCCTGGCCGCGCGCCCGCGCCACCGTCCAGTACGCGACCTCGGCGACCCCCTCGCCGAGCAGGATCTGGCGCAGCGCGACCCGGCCGCGCAGTGCGTCCGTCCGCTCGTCCACGACCGCCCACTGGGCCTCCCTCTCGCCCGCCCAGGACGCCTGCCACAGCGCGATCCAGCCGGCGGCCTCCTCCTCTGAGTCACAGGCCCTCAGGTGCCACTGGTGCATCGCCGGGTCCTGGAAGGCGGCGTACACGGCGGGCGCGTCCCCGGCCCGCCAGGGGCGCAGGACCAGGCCGTCGCCGGTGGGCAGGGCGGGCTGCGGGACTCGGGCGAGGGCACCGGGGGCGAGGACCGGGCGGGTGAGATACGGCATGATCCACATCCTGCCCGGTGCACGGCACGCCGGCCCACCTGTTTCCGGCCGTCACCGGGTGACCGCGCCGCCGCCCCGTTGACCGTCACCGGGTGACCGCGCCGCCGCCCCGTTGACCCCGCCGCCGTACCCTGGACGCCGATGAGACGCCGTACGCCGCCCCCGCCCGCCCCGCTCCCCCAACGCGACGGGGTCGATCCGGTACGGGTCCGGCTGCCCGTCGGCGGCACGTGGGCCACCGTGCGGGAGCATCTGGTGGAGCGGCTCACCGGGGCCGGTCCCGGGATGGTGGAGTCGATGTTCGCCGCGGGCCGGGTGGTCGGCGCCGACGGGCGGGCCGTGCCGCCGGACGCGCCCTACCGGCCGGGCATGTTCGTGTGGTTCCACCGCGAGCCGCCCGCCGAGGTGCCGGTGCCGTTCCCGGTGGAGGTGGTGTACCGGGACGAGCACATCGTGGTGGCCGACAAGCCGCACTTCCTGGCCACCACACCGCGCGGCAGCCATGTCGCCCAGACCGCGCTGGCCCGGCTCCGGCACGAGCTGGGCATCCCGGCGCTGACGGCGGCCCACCGCCTGGACCGGCTCACCGCGGGACTGGTGCTGTTCACGGTCCGGCCCGAGGAGCGCGGCGCCTACCAGACGCTGTTCCGGGACCGGCGGGTGCACAAGGAGTACGAGGCCGTCGCGCCGTACGATCCCGCGCTCGCCCTGCCCCGGACCGTCCGCAGCCGGATCGTGAAGGAACGCGGGGTGCCGGCCGCGCGGGAGGTGGCGGGCGAGCCGAACGCCGAGACCTACGTCGAGCTGGCCGGGCACCGGGCGGGACTGGGCCGGTACCGGCTGGTCCCGGCGACCGGCCAGACCCACCAGCTCCGGGTGCACCTGAGCGCGCTCGGTGTGCCCATCCTCGGCGACCCGCTGTATCCCGAGGTGACCGCCCCGGTGCCGGCCGGCGACTTCCGGCGACCGCTGCAACTGCTCGCGCGGCGGCTGGAGTTCACCGACCCGGTCACCGGAACGCACCACACCTTCACCAGCGGCCGCCGACTGCGCGCCTGGACCTCCCACACCGACTGGTCCGCGCCGGACCGCCCCCATAGCTGACCCCACCGGCACTCACTCCGCGCGCCACCAGCGCAGCAGCCGCCGCCACAGCCCACATCGGCACGTCGTCGTGGAGCAGGACGGGCGCCACCGGGCCGTACTGCTCGCGCAGCCGTTCGCACAGGGCGCCGAGGTCTTCGGCGTCGGGGCCGTGGAGCCGGTGCACTCCGCCGGGGCCGAGGCCGTGCGCCGGGCAGCCCGGTGGCGGGGTCAGGGGGTCTGTGCCGGTCAGGGAGGGGGTTTCGGACGTCACGGGGTCGCTCCGGAACGGATGGGTGGGCCGGTCGGCGGCGGGTCAGGTGAGGGCGCCGGACAGGGCGAGCGAGTGCAGGAAGCGGGTGAGGGTCATCAGCACGTCCTTGCCGGAGGCCCGGCGGCGCGCGTCGCACTCGACGATCGGGATCTCCGGGCCCAGGTCCAGGGCGGTGCGCAGCTCCTCGACCGGGTAGCGGGGCGCGTCCGGGAAGGAGTTGACGGCGACGACGAAGGGCACGCCGCGCTCCTCCAGCCGGCCCATCACGTCGAAGCCGGCCTCCAGGCGGCGGGTGTCGACCAGGACGACCGCGCCGAGGGCGCCTTCGAACAGGCCGTTCCACAGGAACCGGAACCGCTCCTGGCCGGGCGTGCCGAACAGGTGGAGCGCGAGTGTGTCGGTGATGCTGATGCGGCCGAAGTCCATGGCCACGGTGGTGGCCGTCTTGGTGTCGGAGCCGTAGCCGCCGTCCACGCCGATGCCGGCCTGGGTCATGGTCTCCTCGGTGGTCAGCGGTCTGATCTCGCTGACGGAGCCGACCAGGGTGGTCTTGCCGACACCGCAGCCGCCCACGATCACGATCTTCGCCGCCGCCTGGGCCGTGTGCGGCAGGTGATCCTCGGTGCGCGGGCCGGGAATCGTGTCAGAGCCGTTGAAGTCCATGCATCACCGCTTCGAGGAGTGATCGGTCGAAAGCCGCCTGGCGGACGATCGGCGCGCGCGCCTGCACCAGTTCCGCCGCGATCAGCTCGGTGATCAGGACGGTCATCGCGCTGAACGGGAGTCGGAGGCAGGCCGAGAGCTCGGCCATGGACAAGGGGGCGGCGCAGAGCCGGAGCACCGCCGCCGTCTCCGGCGAGGCGGCCGGCGGGGGCGTGGCACGGGCCACGATCAGCGTGACCAGGTCGAGTTCGGCGCGCGCGCCGTCCGCCGAGCCCGTGATCGCGTAGAGCCGCTCGGGGGCGGCGGCCGCGGCCGCCGCGGCCATCAGCGCGGTCGGCGGCAACAGCACCCGCGCAGAGGAATGTTCACGGCCGCGGGGAGGCTTCTGCACACTCACCATGGATGCCTTCTGGGACGAATCGGCTGGGTGTCGGGGGAGCTTGCGGGGGGAAGGTTCATGGAACTGTCGGGATCTACCGCATGTTCCGGAACAGACGCGCGAATTACCTCAACTCGGTGCGCCGCGGGCGAGCTTAGCCCGACCGGGCCAACCCCGTGTCACCTTCGGTAAGCACCTGAAATCGGTCCGGCGACCGCACTAGGCTCGATTCTTTTCGCACGCTGCGTCGCTGTTCGCACACATTCAGTATCGACGCATGGGCGTGCGAGTGTCACTCACCGTAACGAGTGACATAGGAAAACGAGGCCGCACCGGACAGGTGCGGCCTCGGTTCCCCGGCGCGGCTCAGCCCACGGACGAGTAGGCCACCACACCGCGCAGCAACTGGTCGACGGCCTTGCGCGCGCTCTTGGCCACGGTCGAGCCGTCCGCGGGAGCGGCCGCGGAGATCTGCCCGAGCACGTCGATGACCTGCTTGCACCACCGCACGAAGTCGCCGGCCGGCATCTCCGCCTCGCGCAGCACCTCGTCCAGACCCTTGCCGGAGGCCCACATATAGGCGGCCCAGGCGAAGCCGAGGTCGGGTTCGCGCTGGCCCACACCCTCCGCCTGCCGGATCCGGAACTCCTCCTCCAGGGCGTCCAGCCGGCCCCAGATCCGCACCATCTCGCCCAGCGCAGCCTTGGCCTTGCCGGACGGCAGCTTGGGCGCCATGGCGTCGTCGGCGGCCCGCGCCTCGTACACCAGCGCCGAGACACAGGCCGCCAGTTCGGCCGGGCCGAGTCCCTCCCAGACCCGCTCGCGCAGGCACTCGCTGGCCAGCAGGTCGAGTTCGCCGTAGAGCCGCGCGAGCCGCTTGCCGTGCTCGGTGACCTCGTCACCGCGCAGGTAGTCCAGTTCGGTCAGCAGCGCCACGATCCGGTCGAAGGTGCGCGCGATGGTGTTCGTCCGCCCCTCGATGCGCCGCTCCAACTGCGAGGTGTCCCGCATCAGCCGGTGGTAGCGCTCGGCCCAGCGGGCGTGGTCCTCACGGTCGTTGCAGCCGTGGCAGGGATGCGCCCGGATCGCCGTGCGCAGCCGCGCGATCTCCCGGTCGTCGGCGGCCTGCGACCGCTTCTTGCGCGCCCGCTCCGGCGGGATGTGCCCGGCCTTGGTGCGCAGCGCGGAGGCGAGGTCCCGGCGGGACTGCGGCGAGCGCGCGTTGAAGGTCTTGGGGATCCGCATCCGGTCCAGCGGCTCCACCGGCACCGGGAAGTCCATCGACGCCAGCCGCTTGACCTGCCGTTCGGCGGTCAGCACCAGCGGGCGCGGCCCGTCGTACTGGTCGAAGCCGCGGTGGCCGTTGGAACGGCCCGCGGGCAGCCCCGGGTCCAGGACCAGCGCGAGCCCCGCGTACTTGCCCGTGGGCACGTGGATGACATCGCCCGGCTTGAGCTTCTCCAGGGAGACGGCGGCCTCGGCCCGGCGCTGGCTGGCACCCTGCCGGGCCAGTTCGGTCTCCCGGTCCGTCAGCTCCCGGCGCAGCCGCGCGTACTCCTCGAAGTCGCCGAGGTGGCAGGTCATGGAGGCCTTGTAGCCGGCCAGGCCCTCCTCGTTGCGCTGCACCTGGCGGGAGATCCCGACGACCGACTTGTCGGCCTGGAACTGCGCGAAGGAGGTCTCCAGCAGCTCGCGCGAGCGGTGCCGGCCGAACTGCTCGACCAGGTTGACCGCCATGTTGTACGACGGCTTGAAGCTGGAGCGCAGCGGGTAGGTGCGGGTGCCCGCGAGACCGGCCAGGTGCTCGGGGCTCATGCCCCGCTGCCACAGCACCACGGCGTGGCCCTCGACGTCGATGCCCCGGCGGCCGGCACGGCCCGTCAGCTGGGTGTACTCGCCGGGCGTGATGTCGGCGTGCTGCTCGCCGTTCCACTTGACCAGCTTCTCCAGCACCACCGAGCGGGCGGGCATGTTGATGCCGAGCGCCAGGGTCTCGGTGGCGAAGACGGCCTTGACCAGACCGCGTACGAACAGCTCCTCGACGACCTCCTTGAAGGTCGGCAGCATGCCCGCGTGGTGGGCGGCGATGCCCCGCTCCAGGCCCTCCAGCCATTCGTAGTAGCCGAGGACGTGCAGGTCCTCCGAGGGGATGGCGGCGGTGCGCTCCTCGACCAGGGCGCGGACCTGCTCGCGCGCCTCCTCGTCGTTGAGCCGGAGGCCCGCGTACAGGCACTGCTGGACGGCGGCCTCACAGGCGGCGCGGCTGAAGATGAAGGTGATGGCCGGGAGCAGGCCCTCGGAGTCCAGCCGCTCGATGACCTCGGGGCGGCCCGGCGTCCAGATGCGCGAGCGCTGTCTGCGCTCGCGCTCCCGGTCGGCCTCGCGCATCGCCCGGCCGCGCCTGCGGTCCTGGTACGACGGGCGGCTGGCCTCCATACGGGCCAGCCGGGCCAGATCGGGGTTGACGGCCTTCTTGTGGCCCTCGCCCTCCTCGAACAGGTCGTACATCCGGCGCCCGGCGAGCACGTGCTGGAACAGCGGCACGGGCCGGTGCTCGGAGACGATCACCTCGGTGTCGCCGCGGACGGTGTCCAGCCAGTCACCGAACTCCTCGGCGTTGGACACGGTCGCGGAGAGCGAGACCAGGGTCACCGACTCGGGGAGGTGGATGATCACTTCCTCCCAGACGGCGCCGCGGAAGCGGTCGGAGAGGTAGTGCACCTCGTCCATGACCACGTAGCCGAGGCCGAGGAGGGTCTGCGAACCGGCGTAGAGCATGTTCCGCAGCACCTCGGTGGTCATCACGACCACCGGGGCGTCGGAGTTCACGCTGTTGTCGCCGGTGAGCAGGCCCACCTTCGCGGCGCCGTAGCGCCGGCACAGGTCGGCGTACTTCTGGTTCGACAGCGCCTTGATGGGTGTCGTGTAGAAGCACTTCCTGCCCTCCGCGAGGGCGAGGTGGACGGCGAACTCGCCCACGATCGTCTTGCCCGAGCCGGTGGGGGCGGCCACCAGCACGCCCTTCCCCGCCTCGAGTGCCTGGCAGGCCTCGATCTGGAAGGGGTCGAGGCCGAAGTCGTACATCTCGCGGAAGGAAGCGAGCGCGGTGGCCTGCTCGGCGGCCCGCCTGCGGGCTGCCGCATACCGCTCGGCCGGTGAGAGATCCTCTGTCATCGTACTTTCGAGCGTACCGGGCCGCGCTGACAACAGGACGATCATTATCCCGACGGCCGTCCCTGCGGCAGCGCGATGCCCCCGTCCAGGCAGGGGACGGGGGCATCGCGCACGGCGGCTCGGCGAGGGCCGGATCAGCCCCGGCCGGTCACGACGGTCCGGTCACGTCACGTCGTCGTAGCCGTTGACCCGCTCGGTGCTCGCCTGCTCGGGGAGCGCGCGGCTGGCCGGGACCGGCTCCACCTCGCCGATGTCCTCGGGGGTGAGATCCAGCTCGCTGGCCTCGTCGTCGCCGGGGCCTTCGGCCTCGCGGCGGGCCCGGCGCCGGTCGTTGAGCAGGGCGATGGCCACGGCCACGAAGTAGAGCGCCCAGATCGGCGCCGCCAGCGCCAGCATCGTCATCGGGTCGGGGCTGGGGGTGGCGACGGCCGCGAAGACCGTGATGCCGATGACCATGCCGCGCCACCAGCCCAGCATGCGCCGCCCCGACAGCACACCGGTGAGATTGAGCATGACCAGCAGCAACGGCATCTCGAAGGCGAGGCCGAAGACGACGATCATGCGGGTGACCAGGTCCAGCAGATCGTCCAGCGGCAGCAGGTTCTCGGCGCCGTCGGGCGTGAGGCCGATCATGACCTTGGCCGTGGTGGGCAGCACGTGGAACGCCAGGTAGCCGCCGCCGAGGAAGAGCGGGAAACCGAAGCCGACGAAGGCGTAGGCGTACTTCTTCTCGTTGCGGTGCAGGCCGGGGGCGACGAACGCCCACAGTTGGTAGAGCCAGACCGGCGCCGCGAGCACGACACCGGTCATCAGGGCCACCTTCAGGGCCAGGGTGAACGGCGCCAGCAGGCCGCTGACGGTGATGTGCGCGCAGTGGGCGCTCTCCGTCTTGGCCAGTTCCCCGAAGGACTGGCCGCAGCCGATCTCGTCGAGCATCGGCCGGGTGATGACATCGATGATGTCGCGGTAGAAGAAGGCCGCGATGATCGTGACGGCGAGGATCGCCAGGACACCCTTCGCGAGCCGGTTGCGCAGCTCACGCAAGTGATCCGCGAGCGGCATCCGCCCCTCGGGATCTCTCTCCTTTTTGCGGGCGGACTTGAGCAACCCACATCCTCATCTCGTGCAGCGGACCGGATGCCCCCGGTCCTCGCGTCAGCGCTGGGTCGTGTCCGTCGGCTCGGTGACCGGGCGGGAGCTGGTCACGTCACCGGGGGCGGCCTGGATCGTACGCTGAGCGGGTGCGGGCTCCTCGGCGGAGGGGGCGGTGTCGGCGGGCTGCTTGCCCTCCTCCTTCATCGCCTTCGCCTCGCTCTTCAGGATCCGGGCGGACTTGCCGAGCGAGCGCGCCATGTCCGGCAGCTTCTTGGAACCGAACACGAGGAGGATCACCACAACGAGGATCAGCAGGTGCCACGGCTCAAGTCCGTTGCGGAACATAAATCTTCACCTTCTCATCGAGGCGGGCATGTCCGACAGGCCGGACAGGTGTCCGAAGTCATGCTGGCTGCGATCGTAACGCCTGGGGGTGAACGCGGGACAATCCCCTGGCGTACTCCTGCTCTGCGGACCGTGCCTCGTTATCCGGGCCGCGACCAGCAGCGTACCTGGCCGCCTGGGGCGGGTGACAGAGCGAAGTGACGCAAACCGCTGATATCACCGGACACAGGGACACCGCCCGGCACGGCTCACAGGGTGTCGACGGCGCGGGCCGCGCTCACGGCCGCCCGCTCCAGGTCCTCGGCGGCCCGGTCGATGCGGCGCGCGGAGTCCGCCACCTGCTGTCCGAGGCGCCGGGCCTCCAGGAACACCCGGACGGCGAGCACCCCCAGGACGGCGAGACCCACGAAACCCATGGCTACCGCGAACATCGGCCAGAACATGACGACGAGACTAGACGGTCCGCCGGCGCCCGCCGAAATCCAGCCCGGCCCGGGGGCGGGCGGCTACACCGTGGAGTGCAGCCGCAGGGTCCGCACGCCGCCGCCGGTGAGCAGTTCCACGATCCGTTCGCCGGCCGGCTTGCGGACCGCGGCGCCGCAGTCGGGACAGGTGAAGGAGTAGAACGTCGTCCGGCTGCTGGCGCCGATGGCGAGGCGCAGCGCGCTGGCGGCGAGTTCGAAGCGGCCCCGGCAGTCCGGGCAGCCGGCCCGGAACACCACGGGGGCCACTCTCCTCATCCCCGCGAAGGCGGTGGCCGCCGTCATCTCACCCGCGCCCGGCTCCGGAGACTCGCTCACAGCCCTCGCTCCTCTTCCTCTGGTCGCAGCAGGTCGTCCGCCGCCCGGGCGGCACGGCACCGGCGCCGGCCGGCCTCACGCGGACCCCTCACCCCGGTCGCCCGGGACTGCGGGCACCGCGCCGGCCGGGGCGCCGGGGCCCTCGCCGTACGCCGCGAGGGCCGCGCGGGCCGCGCGGCGGGCGCTGTCGGCCAGCTCGGGCGGCGAGACGATCCGGCCGTCGCCGCCGAGCCGCAGCGCCAGCCGGCGCAGCGAAGTCGGGTCGGGCGTGCGCAGCGTGATGCGCAGCCCGCCGTCGGCAAGCTCCTCGGCGCTGTCGTGCGGGTAGTACTCGGCGACCCAGCGGCCGCCGGGGCCGACCTCGACCACGACCTCCGGGTCCTCCGCGGCCGGCTGCACCAGGGCCTCGGAGAGGTCGCGCAGTTCCAGCTCGGGCGGTGCGGAGGGCGCGTCGAGGACCTTGATCTCGGCGACCCGGTCGAGCCGGAAGGTGCGCCGGGCCTCGGAGCGGCGGCACCACGCCTCCACATAGGTGTGGCCCACGCTGACCAGGCGGATGGGGTCGATCTCGCGCTCGGTGACCTCGTCGCGGGCCGGGGAGTAGTACCGGATCCACAGCCGGCGGCGCTCGGAGATGGCCCGGTCGACGTCGGCGAAGACACCGCCCTCGGACTCGAAGGTCACCGACAGCCGGGCGCTGGCGCCGGCGGCCTCGCCGGCCGCGGTCTCCACCTTGGCGGTGGCCCGCAGCAGGGCCTGGCGGTCGCTCTCCCGCAGGCCGGGCAGCGTGGCCACCGCGCGGGCGGCGACCAGCAGGGCGGTGGCCTCGTCGGCGGCGAGCCGCAGCGGTTCGGCCGCCTCCTCGCCGAGCGCGGCCGGGTTGTGCCACCAGATGCGCTCGCCGTCGGTGTCGATGTCGAGCAGGTCGCCGCCGCGGAAGCTGGTGCCGCACATGGGCAGCAGATCGAGGTCGGCGACGAGTTCGTCCTCGCTGATGCCGAAGGCGCGCGCGACGTCGGCGATCCGGGCGCCGGGGCGCTCGCGGAGATAGGTCACCAGGGAGAGCATCCGCCGGGTCTGGTCGATCGCGTTGACGGTCCTGGCCGGTTTGCCTGCCACAGTCCGCTCCCCCTCAGCCCTTGGCCACGGCGCGCAGCCGGTCCACCACGTCGGCCCGCAGCTCGGCCGGCTCCACGACCACCACGTCCGGTCCGAACTCCACCAGCCAGGCGTCCAGGCCGTGCCCGTACGGGATCTCCAACTCGTCCCAGCCGTCGCCGAGTTCCCGGACCTTGGCGGCCTTCGCCCGAAGGGGGTAACCGGAGCCGGACCGCAGCCGGATCAGCGCCGAGCGGTCGGCGATCTCTCCGGCCCAGCCCGCGACGGTCTCGCGCACGGTGACGACGTCGGGCACGGGCGCGGTGAAGCCGGTGCCCCGGGAGCGGACCTTGCCGGTGATCCGGGACAGCCGGAAGACGCGTTCGGCACCCCGGTCGCGGTCGAAGCCGGCCAGGTACCAGTGGCCGCGCCAGCACTCCAGCGCCCACGGCTCGACGTGCCGGGGCTCGGGGCGGGCGGCGTTGGCCTTGCGGTAGTCGAAGAGGACCGGGCGGCGGTCGCGGCAGGCCAGCATCAGCGGTTCGAAGGCGGCCTCGTGCACCGGGATGCGCGGCTCCAGGGCGCCGTGCGCCTCGTACGGGTCGACGTCCTCGGGCAGGCCGGCGGCGCGCAGCTTCTGCAGGGCGCCGCTGGCGGCCCCGGCCAGCCTGGCCTGCTGCCAGACCTTGGCGGCGAGGCCGAGGGCGGCGGCCTCCTCGGCGTCCAGGGTGATGGGGGGCAGCCGGTTGCTGTCGCGGCGGGCGAGGTAGCCGATCTCGCCGTCGAGGTTCTCCACGGTCGCGATGACCAGGCCCAGCTCGCGCAGGTCGTCCTTGTCCCGCTCGAACATGCGGTTGAAGGAGTCGTCGGAGCCCGCTTCCAGGTAGGCCTCGATGGACTCGCGCAGCTCGCGCTTGCTGAGCGGCCGGCGCGCGCCGAGCAGACACAGCGCGAGGTTCATCAGCCGCTCGGCCTTGGCAATGGCCATCGACGCCCTTCGCCTTCCCTATGGTGCTTCCGACCGATGACCGTACCGCTCCGCGGGCCGGTGGCAAAAGCCGAGGGCCCATGCCCGCACGGGCATGGGCCCCGGATGACCGGGTCCGGCCGGACCCGGCGGGTGGCCGGGTGCGGCCGGACCGCGGCTCGGGCGGATCAGACGCCGAGGAGGTCCACCACGAAGATGAGGGTCTCGCCGGGCTTGATCGCCGGGGTCGGGCTCTGGTCGCCGTAGGCGAGGTGGGCGGGGATGGTCAGCTGGCGGCGGCCGCCGACCTTCATGCCCTGCACGCCCCGGTCCCAGCCCTGGATGACCCGGCCCTCGCCCAGCGGGAAGCGGAACGGGGTGCCGCGGTTCCAGCTGGCGTCGAACTCCTCGCCGGTGCTGAAGGCGACGCCCACGTAGTGGACGGTGACCGTCTGGCCCGCCTGCGCGACCGGTCCGTCGCCCTCCCAGATGTCCTTGATCTCAAGGTCCGCCGGGGGGTTGCCCTCAGGGAAGTCGATCTCGGGCTTCTCGATGCTCACGTCAAAAGCTCCTGCTTGTGTACGACACGAATCGCGGACAGTCTTTCATCTCCGCGGCGCTCCCACCCGCCGGGTGCGGGACTACATCGCCGCGAGGATGTCCACCGTGAACACCAGTGTGGAGCCCTTCTTGACGGCGCCGCCGCTCGGCGGGCGGTCGCCGTAGCCCAGCTCCGGCGGGATGACGAGCAGGACCCTGCTGCCCACCTTCTTGCCGGTCAGGCCCTGGGCGAGGCCCTTGACGGCCTGCTGCATCTGCTCCAGCGAGAACTGGCTGAGCCGGCCGGAGCCGTAGGTGCGCTGGAAGGTCTTGCCGCCGTCCCAGACCAGGCCCTGGAACTGGCACAGGATGGTCTGGTCGGACTTCAGCTCGGGGCCGTCACCCTCCAGGACGTACTGCGCCACCAGCTTCTTCGGCGGGTCCGTCTTGGGCACGGTGACCTCGGGCACCTCGCCGTCGGTGTTGGTGCCGACCGTCGGCAGGGCCGCGTCGCTCTGCGGGACCTTGGTGCCCTTGGCGGAGCTCTTGGAGTTGTAGGACTCGATGAGGTCGATGACGAAGACCAGGGTGTCGGTGCCCTTGATGCCCGCCTGCGGGTTGCCGCCCTTGCCGTACCCCCAGGTGGGCGGGACGGCGATCTCGATGCGGCTGCCGGTCTTCTTGCCCTGGAGGGCGTAGCGCCAGCCGTCGATGATGCTGCCCTGGGCGAGCTGCATGACCAGCGGGCGCCCGCGGTCGAAGGAGTTGTCGAAGACCTTGCCGGTGTCCCAGATCTGGCCGAGGTAGTCGGCCCGGATGAAGTCGTTCTCCGCGACCGTCCGGCCGCCGCCCGCGATCAGCGTCTTGACGGCGAGGTTCTTCGACGGATCGCCCTGCCCCTTGGCGACGGTCGGTTTCTGGCCGAACTTCGTGCCCGCCGTGACCGCCGGCAGCGGTCCGTCCACGATCTTGGGCGGGGGCGGGGAGGACGCCGAGGCCGACGGCGAGGCGCCGGAGGTGCGGGCGTCGGACGAGTCGTCACCGCATCCGGCGAGCGTGACCAGTCCTGCGGGTACGGCGGCGAGGAGGAGTGAGCGTCGGCGCACGGGAAAAGCCTCGTAATCGGTCGGTCCTGCGGGTGGCGTGCGCGCAACTCTACGACCTGATACGGGCGCCGTACGGAAAACGTACGGCGCCCGTGTGGCGTTCCGGTTCTGCCGGTGACCGGGCTCGCGGGCCGCCCGGTTCCGGTCACATTCCGGCGATCAGCTTCTCCACCCGGTCGTCCACCGAACGGAACGGGTCCTTGCACAGGACGGTGCGCTGGGCCTGGTCGTTGAGCTTGAGGTGCACCCAGTCGACCGTGAAGTCCCGGCGCTGTTCCTGGGCCCGCCGGATGAAGTCGCCGCGCAGCCGGGCCCGAGTGGTCTGCGGCGGGACCGACTTGCCCTCGAAGATCTTCAAGTCGTTGCAGATCCGGGCGGCTTGGCCCTTCTTCTCCAGCAGGTAGTACAGCCCACGGCGGCGGTGGATGTCGTGGTAGGCGAGGTCTATCTGGGCGACCCGCGGGTGCGACATCGTCATGTTGTGCTTGGCCCGGTACCGCTCGATGAGCTTGTACTTCATGACCCAGTCGATCTCGGTCTCGATGCGGTCCAGTTCCTCGTTCTCGATCGCTTCGAGCGTACGGCCCCACAGCTCCAGGACCTGCGCGACCGTGCCGGTGCGGATGCCCCGGCGGTCGCAGAAGTCCACGGCCTTGTCGAAGTACTCGCGCTGCACCTCCAGCGCGGAGGCCTCCCGGCCGCTGGCCAGGCGCACCTTGCGCCGGCCGGTGATGTCGTGGCTGACCTCGCGGATCGCCCGGATCGGGTTCTCCAGGGTGAGGTCGCGCATCACGGTGCCGGCCTCGATCATGCGCAGCACCAGGTCGGTGGCGCCGACCTTGAGCAGCATCGTCGTCTCGGACATGTTCGAATCGCCGACGATGACGTGCAGCCGGCGGTAGCGCTCGGCGTCCGCGTGGGGTTCGTCGCGGGTGTTGATGATGGGCCGGGAACGGGTCGTCGCCGAGGAGACGCCCTCCCAGATGTGCTCCGCGCGCTGGCTGACGCAGTAGACGGCGCCGCGCGGGGTCTGCAGTACCTTGCCGGCGCCGCACAGCAGCTGCCGGGTGACCAGGAAGGGGATGAGGATGTCCGCGAGCCGGGAGAACTCCCCGTGCCGCGCCACCAGGTAGTTCTCGTGGCAGCCGTAGGAGTTGCCCGCCGAGTCGGTGTTGTTCTTGAAGAGGTAGACGTCGCCCGCGATTCCCTCCTCGTGCAGGCGTCGTTCCGCGTCCACCAGGAGTCCTTCGAGAATGCGCTCGCCGGCCTTGTCGTGGGTGACCAGTTCGGTCACGTTGTCACATTCGGGGGTCGCGTATTCCGGATGTGAGCCCACGTCGAGATAGAGCCGGGCGCCGTTTCGCAGAAAGACGTTGCTGCTGCGGCCCCATGACACGACACGGCGGAAGAGGTACCGCGCCACCTCGTCAGGAGACAGGCGGCGCTGTCCCCTGAACGTGCACGTGACGCCGTACTCGTTCTCCAGCCCGAAAATGCGGCGGTCCATGAGGGAACATTACGCCCGATCCCCCGAGCTGAAACGGGGTTCGACGGCACGATTTGGATCATTTTCCGATGAAGCCGCAACGACCCCGCCGTGCGCGGGAGCTGCGAGGACCCCTCCGGTGGCCAGCAGGACCAGCAACGACACGGCTCCGGCCACGCTCGGCAGGGCGAAGCCCCACAGCGTGCCGCCGGTCTGGACCACCGGTCCGGCCAGGCCCGTTCCGACCGAGGCGCCCACGGTGAACGTGGTCACGAGCCAGGAGAACGCCTCGGTGACCGTGCCCCTCGGCGCGTGCCGGTCCACGATGATGAAGGCGCACGCGATGCAGGGCGCCAGGAAGACCCCGGAGACCACGCTGAGCAGCACCATGGGGACGGTGCCCGGCATCAGCGTGAGCGGCAGGTAGCACACCGCCAGCAGGGCCACGAGGACCCTCAGCCGCCGCTCGGGCGCACCGGCCCACCGGCGGGCGCCGTAGACGGAGCCGCCGGCCAGGGCGCCCAGGCCGAGGCCGGCCATCAGCCAGCCGTAGACCGCGTCGCCGCCGTGGGCGTCGGCGTACGACACCGCGGCGACCGTGATGGAGCCCAACGCGATGCCGACGAACAGGAAGGCGGCGAGCAGGACGAGCAGGCCGGGCGAGCGCAGGGCGCCCAGCCAGTGGGCCTCGCGGGGAGCCGAGCGCCAGGCGCGCGAGGGCGGCGAGAGGACCACGGAGAGGGCGCCGAGCACGCCCAGGACGTTCAGCACGAGCAGGGCGGCGCGCTCGTCCCACAGGGTGACGCAGAGGGTCACCAGCAGCGGGCCGGCGGTGAACATGACCTCCTGCGCGATGGCGTCCATGGCGTACGCGGTGTGCACCTGCTCCTCGCGGCGCAGCACGGAGGGCCACAGCGCGCGCAGGCCGCCCTCCAGGGGCGGGGTGAACAGGCCGGCCGCCGCGACCGCAGCGTAGGCGAGCGGCAGCGGATCGGTGCCGCGGAACGCGAACAGGGTCATGGCGAGGGCGGCGAGGACCGCGGCGGGCAACTGGACGCGCGGCTGCCCGTACAGGTCCACGAGCCGGCCCAGGACCGGCTGGCCGATGGCATTGGCGACGCCGTACACGGCCGCGAGCGCGCCGGCGAGGCTGTACGTGCCGCCCTCGGCGCGGACGAAGAGCACCAGGGCGATGGCCGCGGTCGCGTTCGGCAGCCGGCCCACCAGGGTGCCGGCGAGCAGCCGTAGCGCATGCCTCGCCTTCAGGATCTCCAGGTATCCCGTGGCCATGCCCAGCCTCCAAGTTTTACGTATAACGTCGCGCTCCATACGTACCATGTGCGCTGTTCACCCGTCCACATGAAGGAGCAGGCCCACGGTGGCACGCAGCAGCACGCGCCCGACCAGCCGGGACGTCGCCCACGCGGCCGGGGTCTCCCAGGCCGCCGTCTCCCTCGTGCTGGGCGACAAGTGGCGCGGCCGGGTGTCGCAGGCCACCGCCGAGCGGGTGCGCGAGGCCGCGCGCGAGCTGGGCTACCGGCCGAACCTCGCCGCCCGCAACCTCCGGCTGGGCCGCACCCGCACGGTGCTGCTCGTGGTGCCCGCGCTGACCACGGAGTTCTTCGCCGGCGTCTACACCGGCGCCGCCCGTGTGGCCGCCGAGCACGGCTTCGGCATGGTGCTCTACCCCTCACCCGAGGGCGTCGGCCCGGCCCGGGACCCCTTCGCCTCCGCGCAGGCCGCCCTGGACGGCGTCATCGCCTCCTCCATGGCCGCCGACGCCCTCACCGCGATCCGCGGCGAGGCGCTGCCGCTGGTCATGCTCGACAGCGACCCGGCCGGCAGCCTGGGCGCCGCGACCGTGAACCTGGACATCGCCGACGGCGTCCGCCAGGTCGCCGGGCACCTGCTGGGCCTCGGCCACCGCCGGATCCTGCATCTGGCCGCGGACGTGCCGTCCTGGACCTTCGAGATCCGCGCGGCCGAGCTGGCCGCGCGGCTGGCCGCCGTGCCCGGCACGGAGATCCGCACGGCCCGGGCCCCGATCTCCATCGAGGGGGCGCTGGCCGCCACCGAGGCCGCGCTGACCGCGCCCGGCCCCCGGCCGACGGCGGTGGTCTGCGACGACGACAAGCTGGCCGCCGGCGCCTACAAGGCGCTGCGCCGGCTCGGCCTGCGCGTGCCGGACGACGTCTCGGTCACCGGCCTGGACGACCTGGCCCTGGCCACGGCGCTCGACCCCGAGCTGACGACCGTGCGGCTGGACGCCGAGCTGTTCGGCGAGCGCGGTATGCGGGCCCTGCTGGCGGTCCTGGAGGGCCGGGAGCCGGAGAGCGGGGACATCCCGGTCCACCTCGTCGTCCGGGGCTCCACGGCCCCGCCGCGCGTGAGCGGATAAGCCGGTGCCCCGGCCGGGAACCGGCCGGGGCACCGCTGGGCCCGGTGAGCGCGGGCGGGTCACTCCTGCTCGGAGTTCTCCTCCGCGGAACTCTCCGCCTCCGTGCTCGCGCCGCCCGTCTCCAGCAGACGGTCGAGCTGGCGGCCGACGATGCGCTTGAACTTGCGCTTCTGCGGGCGCGTGCGGTCGAGTACGGCCACCTCCAGGCGCTCGGCGGGGATCTCCCGCTCGCTGCCGTTGGTGTCCCGGGACAGCGCCTGCACGGCCAGCTTCAGGGCTTCGGCGAGGCTCATCCCGTCGCGGTGGCGCTGGTCCAGGAAGCTGCTGATCTGCTCGGCGTTGCCGCCCACCGCGACCGAGCCGTGCTCGTCCACGATGGAGCCGTCGTGCGGCAGCCGGTAGATCTGGTCGCCCTCGGGGGTCTCCCCGACCTCGGCGACCACCAGTTCCACCTCGTACGGCTTCTCGGCCGCCGAGGAGAAGATCGTGCCCAGCGTCTGGGCGTAGACGTTGGCCAGGCCGCGGGCGGTGACGTCGTCCCGGTCGTAGGTGTAGCCGCGCAGGTCGGCGTAGCGGACGCCGCCGATGCGCAGGTTCTCGTACTCGTTGTACTTCCCGGCCGCCGCGAAGCCGATCCGGTCGTAGATCTCGCTGAACTTGTGCAGCGCGCGGGACGGGTTCTCGCCGACGAACACGATGCCGTCGGCGTACTGCAGCACGACCAGGCTGCGGCCGCGGGCGATGCCCTTGCGGGCGTACTCCGCGCGGTCGGCCATGGCCTGCTGGGGTGAGACATAGAACGGCGTCGACACCGGTTATCCGTCCCTTTCTGTCATGGTCACTGGATCACCTTGGATAAAAGAACCGGGCCCGCGCTCAGAGCAGGGCGGCCTTGGGGCCGTCCGGCTCCTCCAGGCGCCGCTGGAGCACCGCGCGGGCGAGTTCGGCTCCCTCGTCCTCGGTGAGCCGGCGGAAGCCGTCCTCGGTGATCACGGTGATGATCGGGTAGATCCGGCGGGCGACATCGGGACCACCGGTCGCCGAGTCGTCGTCAGCCGCGTCGTACAGGGCCTGCACCACCAGCGTGGTGGCCTGCTCCTCGGTCAGGTCGCCGCGGAACAGCTTCTTCAGCGCGCCGCGCGCGAAGATCGAGCCGGAGCCGGTCGCCGCGAAGTGGTGCTCCTCGGAGCGGCCGCCCGTGACGTCGTAGGAGAAGATGCGTCCCCGCCCGCGGTCCAGGTCGTACCCGGCGAAGAGGGGCACCACGGCCAGGCCCTGCATGGCCATGCCGAGGTTGGAACGGATCATGGTCGACAGGCGGTTCGCCTTGCCCTCCAGGGAAAGCTGGGCGCCCTCGACCTTCTCGAAGTGCTCCAGCTCGAGCTGGAACAGCTTGACCATCTCGACGGCCAGGCCGGCCGTGCCGGCGATGCCGACGGCCGAGTACTCGTCGGCGGGGAAGACCTTCTCGATGTCCCGCTGGGCGATCACGTTGCCCATCGTGGCCCGGCGGTCACCCGCGAGCACGACCCCTCCGGCGAACGTCACGGCCACGATGGTCGTGCCGTGCGGCGCCTCGAGCACGCCCTGGACGGGCGGCAGCTGCCGGCTGCCGGGCAGCAGCTCGGGCTGGTGCTCGGCGAGGAAATCCATGAACGAAGAGGATCCTGGCGTCAGGAAGGCAGCTGGTAGACGCCCGGTGCCACGGGTATTGGCTCCCACGAGTTTCCTTCCACATAGCGGCAGTCCGGCCGGCAAGTCCAGGGCGTCTCTCCCCGCTTGCCGATGGCCGAATTGCGGTTGAAGCACGGTATGCCACGGACCTTACCCGGCTGGTGGCGGTGATCCACATGCCCTGTGGGAGCCGTCCCGGGCGGCAAAGACCGCCCGCGGCCCGGACTCCTCCGGCCGCGAGCAGTGCTTCGTCGTCCGCTCACCGGCCCCTCACGGCGCGCCCGCCCTCGAACCCCCGATCCGAAGGCGCGGGCGGCCTACTGCCCGCCCTTCTGCACGAAGGAACGCACGAAGTCCTCCGCGTTCTCCTCCAGGACGTCGTCGATCTCGTCCAGGACGGAGTCCACGTCGTCGGACAGCTTCTCCTGCCGCTCCTTGAGGTCCTCCGACGCCTGCGCGTCCTGCGCCTGCTCCTCGACCTCCTCGGTGGAGCGCGTGGCCTTCTGCTGGCCGCCGCCCGTGTCCTTGGTCGCCATAACCCTCACCCCGCTCAGTTCGCCTGCCGATCGGTGATGATCAGACCCTACAAGCCGGGTCCGACATCGGCCCCGCACTTTCCACAACGTGCGGGGGCCACCTCGATGATTCCCGGGCGGTGGGGTTTCCACCCCGCCCGCCCGGGGCGGTACGGGTACCCGCGGGCCGCGCTCAGTTGCCCGACAGGACCCTGACCAGGTCTTCCGCCGTGCGACAGCGGTCCAGCAGCTCCTTGACGTGATTTCGCGTTCCGCGTAGCGGTTCCAGGGTTGGGACCCGCTGGAGGGAGTCGCGGCCCGGCAGGTCGAAGATGACCGAGTCCCAGGAGGCCGCGGCGACGTCGTCGGCGTACTGCTCCAGACACCGGCCGCGGAAGTACGCCCGGGTGTCCTCCGGCGGCTTCGTACGGGCCCGGTCGACCTCGGACTCGTCCAGCAGCCGTTTCATGCGCCCACGGGCCGCCAGACGGTTGTAGAGGCCCTTCTCGGCCCGTACGTCGGCGTACTGGAGGTCGACCAGGTGCAGCCGGGGGGCGTCCCAGTCGAGGCCGTCGCGGCGGCGGTAGCCCTCCATCAGCTCCCGCTTGGCGACCCAGTCCAGCTCGCCGGCCAGGCTCATGGGGTCGTTCTCCAGCCGGGTGAGGGTGTCCTCCCAGCGGCTGAGGACGTCCTTGGTCTGGTCGTCGGCGTCGGCGCCGAAGCGCTCCTCGACGTACTTGCGGGCCAGCTCGAAGTACTCCATCTGCAACTGGACCGCGGTGAGGGTGCGCCCGCTGCGCAGCGTGACCAGGCGCTTAAGGGACGGGTCGTGCGAGACCTGGTGCAGGGTGCGCACCGGCTGCTCGACGGCCAGGTCCACGGCGATGAAGCCGTCCTCGATCATGGACAGGACCAGGGCGGTCGTGCCCAGTTTGAGGTAGGTGGAGATCTCCGAGAGGTTGGCGTCGCCGATGATCACGTGCAGCCGGCGGTACTTCTCGGCGTCCGCGTGCGGTTCGTCGCGGGTGTTGATGATGGGCCGCTTGAGCGTGGTCTCCAGGCCGACCTCGACCTCGAAGTAGTCGGCGCGCTGGCTGAGCTGGAAGCCGTGCTCGTGCCCGTCCTGGCCGACGCCGACCCGGCCGGCGCCGGCGAAGACCTGCCGGGAGACGAAGAAGGGCGTCAGATGGCGCACGATGTCCGAGAAGGGCGTCTCCCGCTTCATCAGGTAGTTCTCGTGCGTGCCGTAGGAGGCGCCCTTGTTGTCGGTGTTGTTCTTGTACAGGTGGATCGGCTGAGCGCCGGGCAACTGCGCGGCCCGCTCGGCGGCCTCGGCCATGATCCGCTCGCCGGCCTTGTCCCACAGGACGGCGTCGCGGGGGTTGGTGACCTCCGGAGCGCTGTATTCGGGATGGGCGTGGTCGACGTACAGGCGCGCGCCGTTGGTGAGGATCACATTGGCCAGGCCGATGTCCTCGTCGGTGAGCTGGCTGGAGTCGGCGGCTTCCCGGGCGAGGTCGAAGCCTCGCGCGTCCCGCAGCGGATTCTCCTCCTCGAAGTCCCAGCGGGCCCGGCGGGCCCGGTGCATCGCCGCCGCGTAGGCGTTGACGATCTGGGACGAGGTGAGCATGGCATTGGCGTTCGGGTGGCCGGGGACGGAGATCCCGTACTCCGTCTCGATGCCCATTACTCGCCGTACGGTCATGCGGCCCTCCTTGCCCGGCGGCGCCCTCGGTCGTGGGCGCCGCTCAAGTACCGCCGGCGCTCCGGTGCCTGTGCGGTGCCCGTCCCCGCACGGCGCGACTCGGCGGCAGAAACGAGCCTAGAACGCCTTTGCGCTGGTGGGGAGATCATTTGCGTCATTGGCTGCTCCGGTCGTGGCCCGGAAAACAGTCGGCTGCGGGTACCCGCCGAGGGCACCCGCAGCCGCCCTGCCGTTACAGGTACTGACCGGTGTTCGCCACCGTGTCGATGGAGCGTCCGGTGTCCGCGCCCTGCTTTCCGGTGATGAGCGTACGGATGTACACGATCCGCTCGCCCTTCTTTCCGGAGATCCGGGCCCAGTCGTCCGGGTTGGTGGTGTTGGGCAGGTCCTCGTTCTCCTTGAACTCGTCCACACAGGCCTGGAGCAGGTGGGAGACGCGGAGGCCCTTCTGGGTCTTCTCCAGGAAGTCCTTGATCGCCATCTTCTTGGCGCGGCCCACGATGTTCTCGATCATGGCGCCGGAGTTGAAGTCCTTGAAGTACAGGACTTCCTTGTCGCCGTTGGCGTAGGTGACCTCCAGGAAGCGGTTCTCCTCGGATTCGGCGTACATGTGCTCGACCGCGGTCTGGATCATGCCCTGGACCGTGGCGCCCCGGTCGCCGCCGTGCTCCGTGAGGTCGTCCGCGTGCAGCGGCAGACGCTCGGTGAGGTACTTGCCGAAGATGTCCTTCGCCGCCTCGGCGTCCGGACGCTCGATCTTGATCTTCACGTCGAGCCGGCCGGGCCGCAGGATGGCGGGGTCGATCATGTCCTCGCGGTTGGAGGCGCCGATCACGACCACGTTCTGCAGGCCCTCCACACCGTCGATCTCGGCGAGGAGCTGCGGGACGATGGTGTTCTCCACGTCCGAGCTGACACCGGAGCCGCGGGTGCGGAAGAGGGACTCCATCTCGTCGAAGAAGACGATGACGGGGGTGCCCTCGCTGGCCTTCTCCCGCGCACGCTGGAAGACCAGGCGGATCTGCCGCTCGGTCTCGCCGACGTACTTGTTGAGCAGCTCGGGACCCTTGATGTTCAGGAAGAAGCTCTTGCCGGCGGCCTGGCCGGTGACCTCGGCGACCTTCTTGGCCAGCGAGTTCGCGACGGCCTTGGCGATGAGCGTCTTGCCGCAGCCGGGCGGGCCGTAGAGCAGGACGCCCTTGGGCGGGCGCAGCTCGTGCTCCTTGAACAGGTCCGGGTAGAGGTACGGCAGCTCCACCGCGTCGCGGATGGCCTCGATCTGGTTGCCGAGGCCGCCGATCTGCTCGTACCCGATGTCGGGGACCTCTTCGAGGACCAGTTCCTCGACCTCGCTCTTGGGCACGACCTCGTAGACGTAGCCGGAGCGGGGTTCGAGCAGGAGGGCGTCACCGGCGCGGATCGTGATGCCGCGCAGCGGCTCGGCGAGCCGCACCACCCTCTCCTCGTCGGTGTGCCCCAGTACGAGGGCGCGCTCGCCGTCCTCCAGGATCTCCTTGAGGGTGACGATGTCACCGACGCTCTCGAACTCCATGGCCTCGACCACGTTGAGCGCCTCGTTGAGCATGACCTCCTGGCCGCGCCGCAGGTCGTCGAGTTCGACGCTGGGGCTGACGTTCACCCGGAGCTTGCGGCCGCCGGTGAAGATGTCGGCGGTGCCGTCCTCGTTCGCCTGCAGGAAGACACCGAAGCCGGCCGGCGGCTGGGCGAGCCGGTCGACCTCCTCCTTGAGGGCCACGATCTGGTCGCGGGCCTCGCGCAGGGTGTTGGCCAGCCGCTCGTTCTGGGCGGACACGCCGGCCAGGTTGGTCTGCAGCTCGACGATCCGCTCTTCGAGAATCCTCGTGTGGCGCGGAGAGTCGGCGAGCTTGCGGCGCAGGACGGCGATCTCCTGCTCAAGATAGGCAATCTGCCCGTCCGGGTCCTCGGACCCGCGTCCCGGGCGGATGCCGCGGTTCATGTCGTCGTCGTGGGCTGCCACGGTCCTCACCTCCTCCAAGGGGAGCTGGACGCTTCCAGACCCTACCTGGGTGGGTGTCGATTGAAACCCCTAGATCACAAAGACTGTCAAGGTGTGTCGTCGGTCACCCGCTGCACACTCCCTCGCACGGAGGGGATACCCACTCAACGTGAGGGGAAAGCAGCTTGTTCCTTGCATGGCGTGCTCGAATCCCTCCGTGGCTGACCGGAGTTGTCCGCCGGGGACCGATCGGCCCGGTTGCGGGCAGCCCTCATGGCGCTCGCGCGTTCCTCACGCAGAGCGACGGTACGAACGGACGGTGTCACCGTGTGGCGGCCGGAAACGATCGGCCCCGGCCGCCGGGCCTCCCTCTCCCGGTCCGGCGCTGGTACCCGACCGGGCGGTGCCGGAAACCCTCTGCCCGGTGCCCCGCGGGCGCGCGCCGGGCGGAGGTAGGGTCGGGGGTGTTCCCCCACCGCTGGAGCGGACCCGGCCGGCCCCCGTGGCGTCCGGCCCGCCCGGCGCACCGACGGCAGGAGAGATGACCGTGCAGCAGGAGGCCCCGGGCGGCGAGGCACTGGAGGTCTGGATCGACCAGGACCTGTGTACCGGCGACGGGATCTGCGCCCAGTACGCCCCGGAGGTGTTCGAGCTGGACATCGACGGGCTGGCCTATGTGAAGGGCGCGGACGAGGAGCTGCTCACGCAGCCGGGCGCCACCACGCCGGTGCCGTTGCCGCTGCTGACGGACGTGGTGGACTCGGTGAAGGAGTGTCCCGGCGAGTGCATCCACGTCCGCCGGGTCTCGGACAAGGCCGAGGTGTACGGCCCCGACGCGGGGTGAGTCCGGTTCAGACGCGGTGGGCCCCGGCCGGCGTGGAGCGGAGGAAGGCCTTGCCGTTCCACCGCCAGCCCGCCGGGGTCCGCGTGTCGGGACAGCAACTGGGCACGGCGTCCGAGGAGTAGCCGAGCAGCGTGGCGGAGACCGTGCCCGCGCGGATGCCGAAGCCGGTGACCGTGAGCCGTTCCCGCGGCGCGACCAGGGTGGCCACCAGACGCGGCTTGCCGTCGGCGGCGCGGGTGAGGACGTAGAGCCCGTCGGGCGGGGTGCCCATGGGGGCGTCGCAGTGGACCACCGCGACGGTTTCCGGCCTGCCGTCGCCGTCCAGGTCCCCGGTGGCCTTCTTGACGACCACCGCCTTCACCGGTCCGCACTCCAGCGGGAAGTCCACACCGGCCGGGTCCGGCGGGGCGACGGCCGCGGGGAGGGGCTTCGCCCCGGAGCCGGGGGCGGGCTGGGCGGCCGTGGCCGAGCCGGGCCGGATTACGGCGGAGAGGGCCACGACGCCCGCGAGGGCCGTGGCGGTGGCGACCCAGTGGATGGGCCGGGTCCGGGTGTGCGCCAGCTCCGGAACGGCGGATTGCTGCACGAGGAGCGTCTCCTGTGAGGGCTGTGCCGGTGGGATGGCCTGCATGGTGCCACACGTCACAGTGCGGCGGAACGGCGGGTCCGGGATTTGCCCTGGCCGGCGGGTCCGTGCGCGGGAGCGGGCGCCGGGTCAACGTGAGGGCGCCGTGGCCGAGTTCCCGTCGTCCGTGGGGAAACCTGTCACGGGGACCCCCCGGTGTGGTCAAGGGGGGGACGGGCGGAGGGCGGCAGGAGGGGGGGTGGGTTTCTGTGGGGGGGTGGGCGTGGTGCGAGATTGCACGTTGGGGCAGAGTGGGGGGGCCGGGGTTGGTTCCTGTTCGTCGGCGGGAAACTCGGCCACGGCGCCCTCACGTTGTGCGCGCGGGGCGGCCGGTCGGCGGCCGCCGCGCGGGCGGGTGGCTGGGGCGCGCGGACCGGTCGGCGGTCGCGCGCGCATGGCGGTCAGCGGCCGGAGCCGCCGTCGGCGTTCGGTCCGGCGTAGTCCTCGCCGTACGCGCCCTTGGCGGGGCGGCGGCGGCGCATGGGCGGCTCGACGCCGTCCGCGAGGCGGCGGGCGGTGAGCAGGAAGCCGGTGTGGCCGATCATCCGGTGGTCCGGGCGGACGGCCAGGCCCTCGATGTGCCAGTTGCGGATCATGCTCTCCCAGGCGGTCGGCTCGTTGAAGCAGCCGATCTCCCGGATGGACTCCACGGTCCGGGCGAGCTGGGTGGTGGTGGCCACGTAGCAGCACAGGATGCCGCCCGGGACGAGCGCCTTGGAGACGGCCTCCAGGCACTCCCAGGGAGCGAGCATGTCCAGGATGACGCGGTCCACGTCGGCGTCGGACAGGTTGTCCTGGAGGTCGCCCACGGTGAGCTGCCAGGCGGGGTGCGGGCCGCCGAAGTAGCGCTCGACGTTCTGCCGGGCGATCTCGGCGAAGTCCTCGCGGCGCTCGTAGGAGTGGAGCATGCCCTGGTCGCCGATGGCCCGCAGCAGGAAGCTGCTGAGCGAGCCGGAGCCCACACCGGCCTCCACGACGCGGGCGCCGGGGAAGATGTCGGCGAAGGCGAGGATCTGCCCCGCGTCCTTCGGGTAGACGACGGCTGCCCCGCGGGGCATGGACAGGACGTAGTCGGGGAGCAGGGGGCGCAGCGCGAGGTAGGCCACGTTGCCGGTGGTCCGGACAACGCTGCCCTCGGGAGCGCCGATCAGTTCGTCGTGCGGGAAGGAACCCTTGTGGGTGTGGAAGTTCTTCCCGGCTTCGAGCGTGAACGTGTAGTGGCGACCCTTGGGGTCGGTCAGCTGTACCTGGTCCCCGACCTTGAAGGGCCCGCGCCTGCGGGCGGCACCGGTCGGTTCGGACATGTGACCAGCCTACCGGTTCCCCACGGGGGTCCCGGCCCGCGGCGGGCGTCCGGGCCGGCGCCGCGGGCGTGCGACCGGTGTACGGCGGGTCAGGCGGGCCGCGCCATCGCCCGGACGAAGGCGCGTTCCACGTCGGCGGCGGAGAGGACGCCATAGATCTCGCCGGTCTCCTCGACCACCAGGTACTCGGTGGCCGGGGTGGCGCGCAGCACGTCCAGCAGCTCCTCGCCGGCCAGCTCGGCGGAGACCCGCATGCCGTCGGTGAGGTCCTGGGCGAGCCCGCCGACCGCCACCCAGGGACGGCGGTGTTCGGGTACGCCGACGATGGCGGCCTCGCGGACCAGGGACAGCGGGGTGCCGTCGCCGTCGACCACGACCAGGGCGCGGGCCCCGGCGGCGTTGGCGCGGCGCAGCGCCTCGGAGAGCGGGGTGTCGCTCTCGACCGGCACGGCCCGCCGGGTGAGGGTGCGGGCGCGCAGCTCGGGGAGGTGTTCGCGCAGCCGGGCCATGCGCAGGCTGTTGCCGGCGCCGGTCCAGATGATCGCGGCGAGGATGGCGGCGAGCAGGGCGTCGGTGACGGTGTCCATGCCGCCCGCGTCCTCTCCGCCGCCGCCGAGGGCACCGGAGGAGTTGAGCAGCGGCAGGCCGATCAGGACGGCGACGGCGAGGGCGCGGCCCACCCAGGCGGCGGCGACGGTCCCGCTCATCGGCTTGCCGGTGATCTTCCAGACGACGGCGCGGAGCATGCGGCCGCCGTCGAGGGGCAGGCCCGGGAGGAAGTTGAAGATCGCCACGATGAGGTTGGAGACCATCAGTCCGGCCAGCAGGACTCCCGGTACGGTGCCGGGCTCCACGGGCTTCAGGGCGAGGTAGAACAGGCCGGCCAGGACCAGGGAGAGCAGCGGGCCGACGAAGGCCAGCACGAACTCGCGGCCCGGGGTCTCCGCCTCCTTCTCGATCTCCGAGACACCGCCGAAGAACTGGAGCTGGATGCGGCGGACCGGCAGCTTGAAGCGGATCGCGGCGACCGTGTGGGCCAGCTCGTGGACCAGGACGGAGGCGTAGAAGGCGACCGCGAAGAACAGGGAGACCAGATAGCGGGCGGCGCCCAGCTCGGGCAGCACGCGGTCGAGCTGGCCGCCGAAGACCCAGGTGATCAGGGCGGCGACGAGGAACCAGCTCGGCGCGACGTAGACGGGCACGCCGAAGGGACGGCCCATGAGGATGCCGCCGCCGGGGCCGGGCTCCTTCGGCCGCGGTCCGGGCGGCCGGCCCTTGGCGATGCCGGAGTGGGCGAGGGAACGGTGGTCGGGGGCGGGGTCCGGGCCGGGGCCGGCGGGCGTCCGCGCGCCGTCGTCCGCCGGGGCCGGGGTGGTGGTGCCGTCGTCTTCGCGCTTGCCCGCGGGAGCGCTCCCGGTGTCGTCCGCGCTCGTGCCGGGTCCGTCCTCGCCGCCTTCCGGGGACGACGGGTCGTCTTCCGGGGACGACGCGTCCGGCCGGTTACGTGCCGTGGGCTCGGGGCGGGAGGGGTCGGTGGGTCCGGTCGCCGGGGCCGTAGGCTCCGCGGAGTGTCCGGCCGGCTCGTCGTTGCCGGACCGCGGCTGCCCGCTCCCGCCGCTCACGTCCACGGTGTCCCCTCGTTCGAAGCGTCTTCCGCGCCTGCCGGACGGAAGGTCTCTGGTCGATGGTATGCGGCCTTGGTGGCGTGTTCCGCCCCGGCACCCTTTGTGTTTGCCCCGAGGACGCCGGGGTGAACGCGGCCGGCGAATGGGTCACTGTCAGTGGCGGGCCGTAAGGTCGGGGGCATGGAAAGCAGCATCGACGAGGCAGCGGCCCCGCCGGGCGGCGCCGCCCAGACGCCACCGGCCACACCGCCCCGGACGCCGGGCCCCGCGATGCCCACGGCGACGGAACGGACCGCCGAGGCGGAGTCGTCCGCGGCCACGGCAGCGGCCACCGAGGCGGAACCAGCGGCGCCGGCAGCGGAGGCGCAGCCGGCCGCGCCCACGGGGCCGACTGCCGAAGCGCGACCAGTGACCGGAGCGGGACCGGTCGGTGCCGGCCCCGGACCGGCCGGCGCGTCCGGACCGGCCGCCGACGCGGAGCCGGTCGCGGCCACGGAACCGGCCGCCGAGGCGAACCCGGCCGCGTCCGTGGGTACGGCCGCCGACGCACGACCAGTAACCGGAGCGGAACCGGTCGTTCCCGAACCGGGGCCCGCTGACGCGTCCGGGGCCGCCGGCGCCACCGGACCGGCCGGCGCGTCCGGACCGGTCGGCGCGTCCGGACCGGTCGGCGAAGCCGAGACGGACGCCGGGGCCACGGCGCACGCCGAGCCCGGTGCGAGTGCCGTGCCCGGCGGCGATACGCCCGCCGCCGGTGACGAAGCCACCGCCAGCGCGGGACCCGACGCGGCTGCCGCATCCGGCGGTAAGGCCGGTGTCACCGTCGAGGCTGCCTCACCCGGTGACCACGGACCCGCCGCCGGCGGGGAACCGCCCGCCGGTGAGGAACCCCCCGCCAGTGCGGGACTCGACGCGGCTGCCGCATCCAGCGATGGGCCCGGTGCCACCGCCAGCGCTGCCTCCCCCGGCGGCCACGGAGCCGCCGCCGCTCAGAATCCGCCCGCCGGTGAGGAACTCCTTGCCAGTGCGGGACCCGACGCGCGTGCCGTATCCGGCGATGAGGCCGGTGCCGCCAGCGTTGCCTCCCCCGGCGGCCACGAAGCCGCCGCCGGTGAGGGACCCGGCGCGGGCGCCGTATCCGGTGGTGGGGCCGGTGCCATTGCCAGCGCTGCTTCCCCCGGTGGCCACGGACCCGTCGCCGGTGAGGGACCCGGCGCGGGCGCCGTATCCGGTGGTGGGGCCGGTGCCGCCAGCGCTGCCTCCCCCGGCGGCCAAGGAGTCGTCACCGGGAGGGAACCGCTCGCCGGTGAGGAACCCGCCGCCAGCGAGGGACCCGGCTCGCGTGCCGTATCCGGCGATGCGGCCGGTGCCACCGCCAGCGCTGCCTCCTCCAGCGGCCGCGGAGCCGTTGCCGGTGGGGAATCCGGTGTCGGTGGTGGCCCTCGGGGAGTTGGTGGAGGGCGTGGTGCGCTCGCGCCGCGTTCGTTGTCGCCCTCTCGGGCCAGTGACTTCATGCAGTGCCCGTTGCTGTACCGGTTCCGGGTGATCGACCGGCTGCCGGAGAAGCCCAGCGCGGCGGCGACGCGGGGCACGCTGGTGCACGCGGTGCTGGAGCGGCTGTTCGACGCGCCGGCCGGGGAGCGGACGGCACCCCGGGCGAAGGCGCTGATCCCGGGCCAGTGGGACCGGCTGCGGGAGAGCCGCCCGGAGGTGACCGAGCTGTTCGCCGACGATCCGGAGGGCGAGCGGCTGGCCGGATGGCTCGCCGAGGCGGAGCGGCTCGTGGAGCGCTGGTTCACGCTGGAGGACCCCACTCGGCTGGAGCCGGCCGAGCGGGAGCTGTTCGTGGAGGCCGAGCTGGAGTCGGGGCTGCGGCTGCGCGGGATCATCGACCGGGTGGACGTGGCGCCGACCGGCGAGGTCAGGATCGTCGACTACAAGACGGGCAAGGCCCCGCGCCCGGAGTACGCCGAGGGCGCGCTGTTCCAGATGAAGTTCTACGCCCTGGTCGTCTGGCGGCTGAAGCGGGTCGTGCCGCGCCGGCTCCAGCTCGTCTACCTCGGCAGCGGGGACGTGCTGACGTACGACCCGGTCCTCGCCGACCTGGAGCGGGTGGAGCGCAAGCTGCACGCGCTGTGGGAGGCCATCAGGCAGGCCACGGAGACCGGGAACTGGCGGCCCCGGCCGACCAAGCTGTGCGGCTGGTGCGACCACCAGGCGCACTGCCCGGAGTTCGGCGGCACTCCCCCGCCCTACCCGCTGCCGGTCGGGGCGCCCGGGACCGGGTGAGGCGGTGGACGGGGGCAGGGCAGAATGGGGCCGGACTAGCGAAGGAGTGTCACGTGGCCATCCGCGTCCTACTGGTCGACGACCAGCCCCTGCTGCGTACCGGTTTCCGGATGATCCTGGAGGCCGAGCAGGACATCGCCGTCGTCGGCGAGGCCGGTGACGGTCTGCAGGCCCTCGACCAGGTGCGCGCCCTGCAACCGGATGTGGTGCTCATGGACATCCGGATGCCGCGGATGGACGGGGTGGAGGCCACCCGGCAGATCACCGGTCCGGAGCGGGACGGCCCGGCCAAGGTGCTGGTGCTGACCACCTTCGACCTGGACGAGTACGTGGTGGAGGCGCTGCGGGCCGGCGCGAGCGGCTTCCTGCTGAAGGACGCGCCCGCCAACGAACTGGTGCAGGCGATCCGGGTGGTGGCGGCCGGCGAGGCCATGCTGGCGCCGAGCATCACCCGGCGGCTGCTGGACAAGTACGCCACGCATCTGCCGTCCGGCGAGGATCCGGTGCCGGACACCCTGCACACCCTCACCGACCGTGAGGTGGAGGTGCTGAAGCTGGTGGCGCGCGGGCTGTCCAACGCGGAGATCGCGGCCGATCTGTTCGTCAGCGAGACGACGGTGAAGACGCACGTGGGTCATGTGCTGACGAAGCTGCGGCTCAGGGACCGGGTGCAGGCGGCGGTGTACGCCTACGAGAGCGGTCTGGTGCGCCCCGGCGCCCAGTAAGCAGACGGCGAAGGGCGCCCGCTCCCCGTGGGGAGCGGGCGCCCTTCGCCGTGTCCGGTGTCAGCCGCTCTTGCTGAGTTCCCAGAACCGGAACACCGTGGAGGCGTCCAGGCAGTACTCCAGGCCGTACACGCCGTCGCGGACGACCGCGTACTGCTTGGCCTGCCAGACCGGCAGGACGGGCAGTTCGTCGGCGACTATGTCCTGCAGCTTGCCGAAGTCCTTGTCGGTCGCCGCGCGGTCGCTCTGCGCGGCGGTGCCGGGCAGGAGCGTCCCGGTGATCGTGCGGTTGCTGTAGTTGCTGTCCAGCACGTTGCCCTTGCCGAAGAACGGGGCGGTGAAGTTGTCGGCGTCCGGGTAGTCCGGCACCCAGCCCTTCACGTACACGCCGTACTTGCCGGCGGCGATGTCCTTCTCGTACTGGTCGAAGGCGACGGACTGGACGTCGGCGTCGAACAGCCCGCTGGCGTTGAGCTGGCCGGCGATGGCCTTCAGCTCCTCGTCGGTGGCGGGGCCGTAGCGGGACGGCGTGGACCACAGGGTGAGCTTGACCTTGCCGGTGATGCCGTCGGCGCGCAGCGCGTCGGCGGCCTTGGCCTGGGAGGGCCGGGCGCCGTAGGTGTCGAAGAAGGCGGTGTTGTGGCCCACGATGCCCGCCGGGATGATCGAGTACAGCGGGGTGGCGGTGTCCTGGTACACGTCCTTGATCAGGGCGTCCCGGTCCAGGAGGTAGGCGATGGCCTTGCGGACGCCCAGCTTGCCGGCCACCGGGTCCTTCATGTTGAAGACCAGATGCTGCACCTCGGCGCTGGTGCCCTCGATGACGTCGACGCCCTTGCTGTCGTTCTGCTCGTCCAGCTGGGCGATGTCGGAGGCGGTCAGACCGCGGTAGGCGAGGTCGATGCCGCCGTCGAGGAGGGCCTTCTTCAGGGCGGTGCGGTCGCCGTGGAAGAACTTCACGGTGACGCCCGAGTTGTTGACCTCGGCGGTGCCCCGGTAGTTGCCGTTGACGGAGAAGACGGCCTGGTCCTTGTCGAAGGAGTCCAGCTTGTACGGGCCGGAGCCGACCGCCTGGTGGTCGGTGCGCAGACCGTTCGCGTCGTACTGGCGGTGGTCCACGATGGAGCCGGCACCGGAGGCGATCTTGCTGGGGAAGGTGGCGTCGGGCACCTTCAGGTGGAAGACGGCCGTGCTGGCGTCCGGTGTCTCGACCTTGTCGAGCATCGGGAACATGATCGCGGGACCTGCGGGGTCGGCGATCTTCAGCATGCGGTCGAAGGAGAACTTCACGTCCTCGGAGGTGAGGGCGTCACCGTTGCTGAACTTCAGGCCGTCCTTCAGCTTGCACTGGTAGACCATGGCCCGGGCGTCGGTGAAGCCGCACCGCTCCGCCAGTTCGGGCTGGGGTTCGGTCGCGCCCTTGGGGAAGCCGAGCAGCGACTGGAAGACGTTGTTGAACAACAGCCAGGAGCCGGGGTCGTAGCCGGATGCCGGGTCCGTGGTGAGGATGTCGTCGGACATCCCCATCACCACGGAGGAGCCGGTGTCCCCGGAGTCACCGGTCTCGGTCCCGCAGCCGGTCAGCAGGCCGGAGGCCAGCCCCGCCACGAGGGGCAGGACCGGCCACTGGTTGCGCATGTTCACTCGGAATGCCTTGTCGTCGGTTCGTCAGCCCGGCTCCGGCCGTCCCTGGAACCGGGCGCCGGGGCCACACCGTGCCGGGCCCCGGCTGCAAGGAGCCGTCAGCCGCTCACACCGCGGCCCAGCTCCCAGAGCTGAAGCGTCGAGGAGGAGTTGAGGGTGTAGGCCACGCCCGTGATGTCGTCCCGCGCGGCGACGTACTGCTTGCCCTGCCACAGCGGCAGCACCGGGACGTCCTCGGCGACGGTGTTCTGGATCTCGGTCAGGCTCTTGGTGGCGCCGAGGCGGTCGGCCTCGCGGCGGGACTGCGGGATCAGCGAGCGCTGGATGGTGGTGTTGTCGTACGGCGAGCCGAGGAAGTTGTCCTTGTCCAGGAAGGGCGCGAGGAAGTTGTCGGCGTCCGGGAAGTCGGGGAACCAGCCCATGCCGTAGACGTCGTACTGGCCCTTCTGCTCGGCGGGCCGGAAGGACGACCACGGGTGGCCCTCGATGGAGACGTCGAACAGCCCGCTGTCGTCGAGCTGCTTCTTCAGGACCTCGAACTCCTGCCGGGTGGCCGAGCCGTAGTGGTCGGTGGTGTAGTGCAGGGTCAGCTTCACCGGAGTGGTGATGCCGGCCTTGGACAGCAGCAGCTTGGCCTTGTCGACGCTGGGGTTGCCGTACCTGTTGAAGAACGCGTTGGAGTGGCCGGTGACGGTGGCCGGGACCAGCGAGTACAGCGGCTCGGCCTGGGTGCCGTAGACCTTGGAGACCAGTTCGCCGCGGTTGATGACCTGGGCCATGGCCTGGCGTACGGCCTTGGACTTGACGCTGGGGGCGTCGGTGTTGAAGGCCAGGTAACGGATCTCCAGGCCCGACATGTCCACCAGGTCGACGTTCGCGTCGTCGCCGGCGTCCAGCTTCTGGATCTGCGCCGGCGACATGGTGCGGGTCATCACGTCGATGTCGCCCTTGTCGATCGCCGCGCCCATGGCGTCGGCGTCGGCGAAGGAGCGCAGCTGGACCTTGTCGTTCTTCACCGTGACGTTGCCCTGGTAGGAGGCGTTCTTGGTGAAGGTGATGGTGGTGATCGCGTCGTTCTTGACGTCGGCCGAGAAGGTGTACGGGCCGGATCCGTCGACCGCGAACCCGTCGCGCAGCTTGTCCTTCGGGTAGTCCTTCGGGTTGATGATGCCCGCGACCGGCGTGGACAGCTTGTACGGGAAGGTGGCGTCGGCCGTCTTCAGGTGGAAGACGACGTCGCGGTCGCCCTGCGTCTCGATGGTGTCGATGGTGTTCAGCAGGGCGGAGACACCGCTGTCCGCGTTGATGCGCAGCACCCGCTCGATGGAGTACTTGACGTCCTCGGCGGTCACCGCGTCGCCATCGGCGAACTTCAGCCCCTCGCGCAGCTTGCAGGCGTAGCGCTCGCTGCCGCTGTCGGTGAAGGAGCAGCTCTCGGCGGCGTCCGGGACGGGCTCGCCCTCGCCCTTGGGCTGCGCCATCAGGGTCTGCACGGACTGGCGCAAGATGTTCCAGGTGCCGACGTCGTAGGCGAAGGCCGGGTCGAGGGGCGCCGGGGCGTCCTTGGTGGCCGTGAACTGGTCCGTCGTACCGACGACGATGGCGTCACCGCTCTTGCCCCCGCTGCCGGATCCGCCGCACGCGGCGAGAACCGGGGTGAGCAGGCCGGCCACCGCCGGCAGCACCAAAGTCTTGCGGTTCATGCGGGAGTTTCTCCAGAGCTGTTCGGGTCCGTGTATCCGGCATGCAGGGGTGGTGCGGCGGATCACAGGGGTTCTCGGCGATGTTCTCGGCGATGAGATTAGTCCGCGCCCGCAGCGGGGTTCACGGCCGCGTGAGCTGACCCCTCATCACGCAGTGGAACCGGTCGCGGACACACCGAAAACCCGACAGCGGCATGATTAGTGCAGCATCCCACCAATCGGGACACAAGGACCCGTCCGCACCATCCGATCGGTGCCGTTCTGCACACTCGGCCAACGTTGTCGAGGCCACCGGGCGTGGGGAACGTCACACTCCCAACTGTGCCACCGGTCAGTGGAATTCGGCCGGTCGAACGCCGGTGAATTACCTCCGGGTGTACGTCCTCGTAAATATGTCCGGCGCGGTCAATGGGCTTCCGCGGCGCGCTTCGGAAGCCGGGGCACCGGGTGGGAACGGCTAGTGCGTGGGCGTCATCAGACCCCGCAGGAATGTGAGGTCGACCTGTTCCAGCGAGCCGACGACCGTGCGTCCCGCGGCCGGGCCGATGGGCGCGACGGACGGGACGGCGACCACCCGGCAGCCGGCGGCCTCGGCCGCGGCGACCCCGGTCGCGGTGTCCTCGACCACGGCGCACCGGGCCGGCTCGGCGCCGAGGCCCGCCGCGGCGAGCAGATACGGGTCCGGGAAGGGCTTGGTGCGGGAGACCTCGTCACCGGCCACGGACAGGGCGAAGTGGTGCGGGCCGAGCACGGACAGCACGCGGTCGATGATGCGCCGGTGGGAGGCGGAGACCAGGGCGGTGGGGATCTGCTGCTCGGACAGCTCGGCGAGCAGCCGGGCGGCGCCCGGCATCAGCGGCAGCGACCGGCCGATCCGGCTCTCGAAGCCCTCGTTGAGCAGCACGGTGAGTTCGTCGAGGCCGATGTCGGCGCCGGTCGCCTCGATGAGGAAGCCGGCGCTGCGGGTCATCGGGCCGCCGACCACGACATGGCGCCAGGTCTCGTCCAGGGTGTGGCCGAGCGCGGCGAAGACCTCCACCTCGACGTCCCACCAGAAGCCTTCGGTGTCCACCAGGGTGCCGTCCATGTCCAGGAGGACCGCTTGCAGGGCGGAGCCTTCGGCCGTACGGGTTCCTAGCGCGGGGACCGTGCTGGTCATCCGGGGCACCTCCTTGACGGGACGGCCAGGCCGGCTCCCCGGTGGGGAACCGGCCTGCGGTGGACCGACCAGTGTACGGCCTGTCCGATCAATGTGCCCAGTGAGACGCGCGTCACCGTGCGTTGAAGTACTTGGCTTCCGGGTGGTGGATCACGATGGCGTCGGTGGACTGTTCGGGGTGGAGCTGGAACTCCTCGGACAGGTGGACGCCGATCCGCTCGGGCCGCAGCAGTTCCGCGATCTTGGCGCGGTCCTCCAGGTCCGGGCAGGCGCCGTAACCGAGCGAGAAGCGCGCGCCGCGGTACTTCAGCGCGAACATGTCCTCGATGCCGGCCGGGTCCTCGCCGTCGAAGCCGAGTTCGGCGCGCACGCGCGCGTGCCAGTACTCGGCGAGCGCCTCGGCCAACTGCACCGACAGGCCGTGCAGTTCGAGGTAGTCGCGGTAGGCGTTGGCCTCGAACAGCTTCGCGGTCTCCTCGCCGATGCGCGAGCCGACGGTGACGACCTGGAACCCGACGACATCGGTCTCGCCGGACTCCTGGGGGCGGAAGAAGTCCGCCAGGCACAGCCGCCGGCCGCGGCGCTGGCGCGGGAAGGTGAAGCGGGTGCGCTCGTTGCCGTGTTCGTCCAGGAGGATCAGGTCGTCGTCCTTGGACACGCACGGGAAGTAGCCGTAGACCACGGCCGCTTCGAGGAGGTTGTCGGTCTGGAGCCGGTCCAGCAGGCCGCGCAGCCGGGGCCGGCCCTCGCTCTCCACCAGCTCCTCGTACGACGGGCCCTCGCCGGTGCGGGCCTGCTTCAGTCCCCACTGGCCCTTGAACAGCGCGCCCTCGTCCAGCCAGCTCGCGTACTCCTTGAGCTGGATGCCCTTGACGACCCGGGTCCCCCAGAACGGCGGGGCGGGCACCGGATTGTCCGTGGCCACGTCGGAGCGGCCCGGCTGCGGCTGCTCCTCCGCCTCGACCGTGGCCGTGGCGCGGACCCGGCGCTGGCGCAGCTCGGGCAGCTTCGCGCCGGGCACGCCCCGCTTGACGCCGATCAGGGCGTCCATCAGGCGCAGGCCCTCGAAGGCGTCCCGGGCGTAGCGGACCTCGCCGTCGTAGACCTCGTGCAGGTCCTGTTCGACGTAGGCGCGGGTGAGGGCGGCACCGCCGAGGATGACCGGGAAGCGGGCGGCCAGGCCGCGCTGGTTCAGCTCCTCCAGGTTCTCCTTCATGATCACGGTGGACTTCACCAGCAGTCCGGACATGCCGATCACATCGGCCCGGTGTTCCTCGGCGGCCTCCAGGATCGCGGAGACCGGCTGCTTGATGCCGAGGTTGACCACGGTGTAGCCGTTGTTGGACAGGATGATGTCGACCAGGTTCTTGCCGATGTCGTGCACGTCGCCGCGGACCGTGGCCAGCACGATCGTGCCCTTGCCCTCGGTGTCCGTCTTCTCCATGTGCGGTTCCAGGTACGCCACCGCGGCCTTCATGACCTCGGCGGACTGGAGCACGAACGGTAGCTGCATCTGCCCGGAGCCGAACAGCTCGCCGACGACCTTCATCCCGTCCAGCAGCGTCTCGTTGACGATGTCGAGGGCGGGCCGGTCGGCGAGGGCGGTCTCCAGGTCGGCTTCCAGGCCGTTGCGCTCGCCGTCGATGATCCGCCGCTTCAGCCGCTCCTCCAGCGGCAGCGCGGCCAGCTCCTCGGCCTTGCCCGCCTTCAGCGACTTCGCCGTGGCGCCCTCGAACAGCTGCATGAGCTTCTGGAGGGGGTCGTAGCCCTCGCGCCGCCGGTCGTAGATCAGGTCCAGGGCGGTGCCGACCTGTTCCTCGTCGAAGCGGGCGATCGGCAGGATCTTCGAGGCGTGCACGATCGCGGAGTCCAGGCCCGCCTTGACGCACTCGTCCAGGAAGACCGAGTTCAGCAGGATGCGCGCGGCCGGGTTCAGGCCGAAGGAGATGTTCGACAGGCCCAGCGTTGTCTGCACCGCCGGGTGGCGGCGCTTGAGTTCGCGGATGGCCTCGATGGTGGCGACGCCGTCCTTGCGGGACTCCTCCTGGCCGGTGCAGATGGTGAAGGTCAGGGTGTCGATGAGGATGTCCTCCTCACGGATGCCCCAGTTCCCCGTCAGGTCCGTGATCAGCCGCTCGGCGATCTCGACCTTCTTCTCCGGGGTACGGGCCTGGCCCTCCTCGTCGATCGTGAGCGCGATCAGCGCCGCTCCGTGCTCCCGGGCGAGCCGGGTGACCTTCGCGAACCGGGAGTCGGGGCCGTCGCCGTCCTCGTAGTTCACCGAGTTGATCACCGCGCGGCCGCCCAGCTTCTCCAGGCCCGCCCGGATCACCTCCACCTCGGTGGAGTCCAGCACGACCGGCAGGGTGGAGGCGGTCGCGAAGCGGCCCGCCAGCTCCTTCATGTCCGCCACGCCGTCGCGGCCGACGTAGTCCACGCACAGGTCCAGCAGGTGCGCGCCCTCGCGGATCTGCTCCCGGGCGATCTCCACACAGTCGTCCCAGCGGCCTTCGAGCATCGCCTCCCGGAACTTCTTCGACCCGTTGGCGTTGGTCCGCTCGCCGATCGCCAGGTAGGCGGTGTCCTGCCGGAACGGCACCGACTGGTACAGCGAGGCCGCGCCCGGCTCGGGGCGCGGATCGCGCACCGGCGGCGTCACGCCCCGTACCCGTTCCACGACCTGCCGCAGGTGCTCCGGCGTCGTGCCGCAGCAGCCGCCGACCAGCGACAGTCCGTACTCGCGGACGAAGGTCTCCTGGGCGTCGGCCAGCTCGGGCGCGCCCAGCGGGTAGTGCGCGCCGTCCTTGCCCAGGACGGGCAGTCCCGCGTTGGGCATGCAGGACAGCGGGACCCGGGCGTGCCGGGCCAGGTAGCGCAGGTGTTCGCTCATCTCGGCCGGACCGGTGGCGCAGTTCAGGCCGATCATGTCGATGCCGAGGGGCTCCAGCGCGGTCAGCGCCGCGCCGATCTCCGAGCCCAGCAGCATCGTCCCGGTCGTCTCCACCGTCACCGACACGATCACCGGGACGTCGTACCCGGCCGTCCGCATCGCGCGCCGGGCGCCCAGGACGGCCGCCTTGGTCTGGAGCAGGTCCTGCGTGGTCTCCACCAGCAGCGCGTCCGCGCCGCCCGCGAGGAGTCCCTCGGCGTTGGCCTCGTAGGCGTCCCGGATCACCCCGAAGGTGGTGTGGCCGAGGGTGGGCAGTTTGGTGCCCGGGCCCATCGAGCCCAGCACCCAGCGCGGCCGGCCGTCGCGCGCGGTGAACTCCTGCGCGCTCTCCCTGGCCACCCGCGCGCCCGCCTCGGACAGCTCGTAGACCCGGTCGGAGATGTCGTACTCACCCAGCGCGGAGTGGTTCGCCCCGAACGTGTTGGTCTCCACGCAGTCCACGCCGGCGTCGAAGTACGCCTGGTGGACGGAGCGGACGATGTCCGGGCGGGTGACGTTCAGGACCTCGTTGCAGCCTTCCAGCTGCTGGAAGTCCTCGAGAGTGGGCTCCTGGGCCTGGAGCATCGTGCCCATGGCTCCGTCGGCGACCACCACTCGGGTGGCGAGCGCCTCGCGGAGCGCGGACACACGGGCCCGGCTGTCGGCGGAAGGGGACGTTGGCGACGAGGCCATGTAAGGGCTCCCTGAGATGCGACGGCTGTCGGCTATGCGGCTTCCCCGGCGGGGCGGGGCTTGCCGCACGGCGTCAGAGTAGCCGGGAGTCGGCTTGGATGGGCACCTGCGTCCACGAGACGGACGCGGGTGACCCCGAAGTCACGCGGAAGCCACCCGTGATGTAACAGGTGCTGTCCGACCATTAGCGGGAGGTCGGCATGGACCGGTAGTGTTCGGCATTGCCGAACGGTGACAGCACCATTGGGCAGTCGAAGGGGACGGAGGCAGGACGGCGATGGCACGGAACATCCAGTCGCTCGAACGGGCGGCGGCGATGCTGCGGCTGCTCGCGGGCGGCGAGCGGCGGCTGGGCCTGTCGGACATCGCCTCGTCGCTGGGACTCGCCAAGGGCACCGCGCACGGCATCCTGCGCACCCTCCAGCAGGAGGGGTTCGTGGAGCAGGACGACGCCTCCGGCCGCTACCAGCTGGGCGCGGAGCTGCTGCGGCTCGGCACCACCTACCTGGACGTGCACGAACTGCGCGCGCGGGCGCTGGTGTGGACCGACGACCTGGCCCGGTCCAGCGGGGAGAGCGTGCACCTCGGCGTCCTGCACCAGCAGGGCGTGCTGATCGTGCACCACGTCTTCCGGCCCGACGACAGCCGGCAGGTGCTGGAGATCGGCGCCATGCAGCCGCTGCACTCCACGGCGCTCGGCAAGGTGCTCTCGGCGTACGACCCGGTGGCGCACAGCGAGGCGCTGGAGGCGGACCGCAAGCCCTTCACCGACCGCACCGTGTGCGACGCCCGCGACTTCGAGCACCTCCTCGACATCACACGCGCGCGGGGATACGCGGCGGACGTGGAGGAGACCTGGGAGGGCGTCGCGTCGATCGCGGCGCCGATCCACGACCGGCGCCGGATGCCCGTGGGCGCGGTCGGCATCACCGGGGCCGTGGAGCGGCTGTGCCGGGAGGGCGAGCTGCGCCCGGAGCTGATCGCGGCGGTACGGGACTGCGCCCGCGCGGTCTCCCGCGACCTGGGCGCCGGCCGCTTCTGACCGAGCGCCGGCCGGGTACGGCGGGGCGCCGGTCGGCTACAGCCGGGCGCCGGACGGGTACGGCCTGGCGCCGGACGGGTACGGCCTGGCGCCGGTCGACTACGACCGCGGCCGAACACTCCTGACCGGAGCGCCGTGGCAGCTTCGGTCAGGCGCCGGTCGGCTACGGCCGGGCGCCGAACGCTTCTGACCGGGACGCCGGACGGCTGCGGGCCGGTGCCGGAGAGGCCCCCGCACGGGCGCCGGTCGACCGCACCTGGGCGCCGAACACTCCTGACCAGGGCGCCGTAGCGGCTATAGACGAGCGCCGTAGCGGCTCCGGATGGGCACCGAGCGCTTCTGGCCGGGACGCCGAACGGCTGCGGCCCAGCACCGTAATGGCTCCGGACGGACGCCGGCCGACTGCGACCGGGCACCGAACGCTTCCGACCGGACGCCGGACGGCTGCGGGCCAGCGCCGTAGCAGCCCCGGACCGGCGCCGGTCAACCGTGCCCGGGCGCCGAGCGCTCCCGACCGGGACGCCCGACGGCTGCGGCGCAGCGCCGTAGCCCCTGCGGACGGGCGCCGAACGCTGACGACCAGGACGCCGGACAGCTGCGGGTCGGGGCCGGAGAGGCCCCGGACGGACGCCGGACGGCTCAGGACGGGCGCCGTAGCGGCTGCGGCCCGCGGAGGTCGCGACACGGGTGGCGAACGGCCGGGGTGCCGGGCGGTGTTCCGGCTGTCGATCTACCCTGATATGGACAAAACGCGCTAAACCGCACGTCCGCCCCCGAAGGCCGATAACCCGCAGCGATCAATAACGATCCTGTTTCCGATAACAGAACTCTTGACGCACGCGTAGCGCCGAACAAGACTCCCGTCCATCGGTCGGCATTGTCGAACACCTACCGGCAATACGCGCTAGAGTGTGACAACGCCAAGGGCCGGTATCGCTCTCATCCCCGAGGGCGCCAGAACCCCCGGAGGGACCCGGGGTTCGGCTATCCCTGGACGAAGGACAAAGGAGTCGCGGGTGTCCAGCTCCGACATCTTCATCGGCGAGACCATCGGTACCGCCATACTCATCCTGCTCGGCGGCGGCGTCTGCGCCGCCGTCACGTTGAAGGCCTCCAAGGCCCGCAACGCCGGTTGGCTCGCCATCGCCTTCGGGTGGGGCTTCGCCGTCATGACGGCCGCGTACATCTCCGGACCGCTGTCCGGTGCGCACCTCAACCCGGCCCTCACCGTCGCCCTGGCCATCAAGGACGGCGCCTGGAGCAACGTCCCGACCTACCTCGCCGGCCAGCTGCTCGGCGCGATGATCGGCGCGACCCTGGTGTGGGTCGTCTACTACGGCCAGTTCCAGGCCCACCTGACCGACAAGGAGATCGTCGGCGGCCCGGGCGCGCAGGCCACCTCGGCCAAGGCCGTCGAGGCGCAGGAACAGGGCGCCGGCCCGGTCCTCGGCATCTTCTCCACCGGCCCGGAGATCCGGAACGTGGCGCAGAACCTCGCCACCGAGATCGTCGGCACCGCCGTGCTGATCCTCGCCGTCCTCACCCAGGGCCTGAACGACCAGGGCAACGGCCTCGGTGTCCTCGGCGGTCTGATCACGGCGCTCGTGGTGGTGTCGATCGGTCTGTCGCTGGGCGGTCCGACGGGTTACGCGATCAACCCGGCCCGCGACCTGGGCCCGCGCATCGTGCACGCCCTGCTGCCCCTGCCCAACAAGGGCGGTTCCGACTGGAGCTACGCCTGGGTCCCGGTGGTCGGTCCGCTGGTCGGCGGCGCGATCGCGGCGGGCATCTACAACGTCGCCTTCGCGTAGGAAGCCGCGGACCACCGCGAGTCTTCGCGCACGCGCCGTACGCACCCCCTCACCACGGACTTTCAGGAGCACACAGTGACCGACGCCCACACCGCAGGCCCCTTCATCGCGGCGATCGACCAGGGCACGACCTCCTCGCGCTGCATCGTCTTCGACCGGGACGGCCGGATCGTCTCCGTCGACCAGAAGGAACACGAGCAGATCTTCCCCAAGCCGGGCTGGGTCGAACACGACGCCGACGAGATCTGGACCAACGTCCAGGAGGTCGTCGCCGGTGCCATCGCCAAGGCCGGCATCACCCGGGACGACATCAAGGCCATCGGCATCACCAACCAGCGCGAGACCACCGTGCTGTGGGACAAGAACACCGGTGAGCCCGTCCACAACGCCATCGTCTGGCAGGACACCCGCACCGACGCCCTCTGCCGGGAGCTGGGCCGCAACGTCGGCCAGGACCGCTTCCGCCGGGAGACCGGTCTGCCGCTCGCGTCGTACTTCGCCGGCCCCAAGGCCCGCTGGCTGCTCGACAACGTCGAGGGCCTGCGCGAGCGCGCCGAGGCGGGCGACATCCTCTTCGGCACCATGGACACCTGGGTCATCTGGAACCTGACCGGCGGTGTCGACGGCGGCCGGCACGTCACCGACGTCACCAACGCCTCCCGCACCATGCTGATGAACCTGCACACGATGCGGTGGGACGAGCGGATCGCCGAGTCGATCGGCGTGCCGCTGCAGATCCTGCCCGAGATCCGCTCCTCCGCCGAGGTCTACGGCGAGGTCACCGGCGGCCGGCTCGGCGAGCTGCTCGGCGGCATCCCGGTCGCCTCCGCGCTCGGCGACCAGCAGGCGGCCCTGTTCGGCCAGACCTGTTTCTCCGAGGGCGAGACCAAGTCGACCTACGGCACCGGCACCTTCATGGTGATGAACACCGGTGACAAGATCATCAACTCCTACGCCGGTCTGCTGACCACCGTCGGCTACAAGATCGGCGAGCAGCCGACGGTGTACGCCCTGGAGGGCTCGATCGCCGTCACCGGCTCGCTGGTGCAGTGGATGCGCGACCAGATGGGCCTGATCTCCACCGCCGCCGAGATCGAGACGCTGGCGCTCTCGGTCGAGGACAACGGCGGCGCCTACTTCGTGCCGGCCTTCTCCGGCCTGTTCGCCCCGCACTGGCGCTCCGACGCCCGCGGTGTGATCGCCGGTCTGACCCGGTACGTCACCAAGGCGCACCTCGCGCGCGCCGTCCTGGAGGCCACCGCCTGGCAGACCCGGGAGATCGCCGACGCCATGGTCAAGGACTCCGGCGACGAGCTGGTGACCCTCAAGGTCGACGGCGGCATGACCGCCAACAACCTGCTGATGCAGACCCTGGCCGACGTCCTGGACGCGCCCGTGGTGCGCCCGATGGTCGCCGAGACCACCTGCCTCGGCGCCGCCTACGCCGCCGGCCTCGCCGTCGGCTTCTGGTCCAGCACCGACGAGCTGCGCGCCAACTGGCGCCGGGCCGCCGAGTGGACCCCCCGCATGGACGCGGAGACCCGCGACCGTGAGTACAAGAACTGGCTCAAGGCCGTCGAGCGGACCATGGGCTGGATCGAGGACGAGAGCTGAGCGGGCCAAGACGGCTCAGACATCTCTGACGAGGAGTAAGTACCCGACATGACCAGTCAGTCCACCCTGCAGTCCGTGCCCGCCCTGGGGACGCACCCGGCCTCCGGCTCCAACCCGAGCCGCGCCGAGACCAGGGAGCAGCTCGCCAAGGCGTCGTACGACCTTCTTGTGATCGGCGGCGGCATCCTGGGCATCTCCACCGCCTGGCACGCCGCCCAGTCCGGTCTCAGGGTGGCGCTGGTCGACGCCGGCGACTTCGCCGGTGCCACCTCCTCCGCCTCCTCCAAGCTGCTCCACGGCGGTCTGCGCTACCTGCAGACCGGCGCGGTGAAGCTGGTGGCGGAGAACCACTTCGAGCGCCGTGCGGTCTCCCGCCAGGTGGCCCCCCACCTGGCGAACCCGCTCACCTTCTACCTCCCCGTGTACAAGGGCGGCCCGCACGGCGCGGCGAAGCTGGGCGCGGGCGTCTTCGCCTACTCGGCGCTCTCCGCGTTCGGCGACGGCGTCGGCCACCTGCTCTCCCCCGCCAAGGCGGCGCAGGACGTGCCCGAGCTGCGCACGGAGAACCTCAAGGCCGTGGCCGTGTACGGCGACGACCAGATGAACGACGCGCGCATGGCGCTGATGACGGTCCGCGCGGCCGTCGAGGCGGGCGCGGTCGTGCTCAACCACGCCGAGGTCGCCGGGCTGCGCTTCACCCGGGGCCGGGTCACCGGCGCCGACCTCAGGGACCGGCTGTCCGGCGAGGAGTTCGGCGTCAACGCCCGCCTGGTGCTGAACGCGACCGGCCCCTGGGTCGACCACCTGCGCAGGATGGAGGACCCGGACGCGGCGCCGTCCATCCGGCTGTCCAAGGGCGCGCACCTGGTCCTGAAGCGCACCTCGCCCTGGAAGGCCGCGCTCGCCACGCCCATCGACAAGTACCGCATCACCTTCGCCCTCCCGTGGGAGGACATGCTGCTGCTCGGCACCACCGACGAGGAGTACGAGGGCGACCCGGCGGAGGTGTCCGTCACCGAGCAGGACATAGCCCAGATCCTGGACGAGGCCGCGTTCTCCGTGCGGGACCAGCAGCTCCAGCGGGATCTGATCACCTACGCGTTCGCCGGCCTGCGGGTGCTGCCGGGCGGCCCCGGCGACACCGCCAAGGCCAAGCGCGAGACCGTGGTGACCGAGGGCAGGGGCGGGATGCTGTCCGTCGCGGGCGGCAAGTGGACGACGTTCCGGCACATCGGCCGGACGATCATGAAGAAGCTGGAGGCGCTGCCGGGCCACCCGCTCGGCGACGACTTCGAGCCGGTCTCCTCGCTGCCGAAGAAGATGCCGCTGCCCGGTGTCGCCAACCCGCGCGCGGTCGCCCACCGGCTGCTGGTGGACCACCCGGCGCCCGGCCCGCGCATGGCCGCCGACACCGCCAGGCACCTGGCCACCCACTACGGCTCGCTGGCGTTCGACATCGCCCGCCTGGCGAACGAGAACCCGGAGCTGGCCGAGCGCGTCCACCCCGAGGCCCCCGAGATCTGGGCGCAGGTGGTCTGGGCCCGCGACCACGAGTGGGCCGAGACGCCGGACGACGTGCTGCGCCGCCGGACCACGCTGACCATCCGCGGCCTGGCCACGGACGAGATCCGCGCCAAGGTCCGGGACGTGCTGGACAAGAAGTAGCCGGCAGGCGCGAGGGCGGCCCCCACCGCGAGCGGGGAGGCCGCCCTCGCGCGTGCCCGGGGCCCGGCGCCCGTGCGCGGTGCTGTGCCGACGTCCGTGCGCGGTGCCGGTGCCGGTGGCGGTGCCGGTGCCGGTGGTGGTGCCGGTGCCGTGCCGGCCGCGCGACGGGCCGTCCGGGGCCGCCGGCCGGTCCCGGGCGGGAGCGGGCCCGGAGAGGACGCGGCGCGGCACGCTGGGAGTCGGTGATCGCGGGGTGTTCCGTGCCGGGGAACGGGGCAGTGATCCGTTCACACCCCCGTGCAAGGGGACTGCGGGCGCCCCCGCCGGACGCCGTAAGGTTGGTGAGTCAGGCGAGGGCACGTCGGAAGGAGGCACTGGGTGATCGAGCTGGAGGGGGTTCCCGAGCTGATCGACCCAGTCATGGTGGCCGCGTTCGAGGGCTGGAACGATGCCGGCGACGCCGCCTCCACGGCGGTCGCGCACCTGGACCGCGAATGGAAGGGCGAGGTGTTCGCGGCGCTGGACGCCGAGGACTACTACGACTTCCAGGTGAACCGCCCCACGGTGTTCATGGACGGCGGTGTGCGCAAGATCACGTGGCCGACGACCCGGTTGTCGGTGGTGCGGGTCGGCGGCGACAAGCCGCGCGACCTGGTGCTGGTCCGCGGTATCGAGCCGTCCATGCGGTGGCGCTCGTTCTGCAACGAGCTGCTCGGTTTCGCGCACGAACTCGGCGTGGAGCTGGTGGTGATCCTGGGCGCCCTGCTCGGGGACACCCCGCACACGCGTCCGGTGCCGGTCAGCGGCGTCACGTCCGACCCGGACCTGGCTCGCCGCATGGACCTGGAGGAGACCAAGTACGAGGGCCCGACGGGCATCGTCGGCGTCCTCCAGGAGGCGTGCACGCACGCGGGCGTCCCGGCGGTCTCGCTGTGGGCGGCCGTACCGCACTACGTCTCCCAGCCGCCGAACCCGAAGGCCACGCTGGCGCTGCTCAACCGGCTGGAGGACCTGCTGGACCTGCGGATCCCGCAGGGCGAGCTGCCCGAGGACGCGCGGGCCTGGCAGGTGGGCGTGGACCAGCTCGCGGCCGAGGACAGCGAGGTCGCCGAGTACGTGCAGACGCTGGAGGAGGCCCGGGACACCGCCGAGCTGCCGGAGGCGTCGGGTGAGGCCATCGCCCGCGAGTTCGAGCGGTATCTGCGGCGGCGGGACGTCAGCCCGCCGGGCGGCAAGCCCCGGCCGTCCTCGGGCGGTGCCAAGGACGACGAGGACACCTCGGAGGACTGAGGACACGTGAGAAGGGGCGGTTCCCGTGCGGGAACCGCCCCTTCTCGTGTGTCCGCGACCGTGGCTAGAGGGCCACGCCCAGCAGTGCGTCCACCGCCCTGGTCACCAGGCCCGGGGCCGCGGGGTCGGAACCGCCCCCGGCTTCCTGGCCGGCCGCCCAGCGGTCGACCGCGGCGAGGGCGGACGGGGCGTCCAGGTCGTGGGCCAGGGCCTCGCGGATCTCCTCCACCAGGGCGTCGGCGGACGGGCCGTCGGGCCGGGAGACGGCCGCGCGCCAGCGGCCGAGGCGGGCCACGGCGTCCTGGAGGACCTGGTCGGTCCACTCCCAGTCGGCCCGGTAGTGGTGGGCCAGCAGGGCCAGCCGGATGGCGGCGGGGTCGACGCCGTCGCGGCGCAGCCGGGAGACGAAGACGAGGTTGCCCTTGGACTTGGACATCTTCTCGCCGTCCAGGGCGACCATGCCGGCGTGGACGTACGCCTTGGCCATCGGGAACTCGCCGGTGAGCACCTGAGCGTGCGAGGCGCCCATCTCGTGGTGCGGGAAGGCGAGGTCCGAGCCGCCGCCCTGGACGTCGAAGCCCATGCCCAGGTGGTCCAGGGCGATGGCCACGCACTCGATGTGCCAGCCGGGGCGGCCCCGGCCGAGCGAGCCGCCGTCCCAGCTCGGCTCGCCCTCGCGGGCCGCCATCCACAGCATCGGGTCCAGCGGGTTCTTCTTGCCCGGGCGGTCCGGGTCGCCGCCGCGCTCGGCGGACAGCAGCCGCATCGCGGCGGCGTCCAGGTGTGACACCGTCCCGAAGTGCGGGTCGGACTCGACGGAGAAGTAGACGTCGCCTTCCAGCTCGTAAGCCGCGCCGAGGTCGCGCAGCCGCTCCACGAGCGGGACGATGCCCGGTATCGCCTCGACGGCACCGATGTAGTGCCGCGGCGGGAGCATCCGCAGGGCGGTCATGTCCTCGCGGAAGAGGGCCGTCTCCTTCTCGGCGAGGCCGGTCCAGTCGACGCCGTCCCGCTCGGCCCGCTCCAGCAGCGGATCGTCGACGTCGGTGACGTTCTGGACGTAGTGAACCTGCCGCTTGGTGTCGAGCCACACGCGCTGCACCAGGTCGAACGCGTTGTAGGTCGCCGCGTGACCCATGTGGGTCGCGTCGTACGGCGTGATGCCGCAGACGTAGATGCGGGCGACGGGACCGGGGTCGAGGGAGACCAGGCCGCCGGTCGCGGTGTCGTGGATCCTCAGGTCGCGGCCCTGACCAGGCAGGGCGGGGACCTCGGAAGCGGGCCAGGCATGCATGTACATGAGCCTAACCGGCGCCGAGCTGCGGATACGAACGGGATCGGGCCTGATGGCCGGTTTCGCGGTCTTGTACCTCGGCGCCGGGTGTGCTCACACGGGCGGCCAGGGGATGGCGGGCCACTCTCCGCTGGGTTCCGGGTGCAGGCCCGAGGCGAGCAGCGCCTCGACCCGCGCGCGTGTGGCGTCGGTCTCGGCCGCCGTGATCAGCCCCGTCAGCCGCTCGCCGAGCGGGCCGTCCAGGGCGTCCCGGAGCCGCTTGAGCACGTCGACGGCTTCCGGGGTGAGCGGTTCCCCGGCCCAGCCCCACAGCAGGGTGCGCAGCTTGTTGTCGACGTTGAAGGTGACGCCGTGGTCGATGCCGTAGAGCCGGCCGTCGGCGGTGGGCAGCAGGTGGCCGCCCTTGCGGTCGGCGTTGTTGATCACCGCGTCCAGGACGGCGAGCCGGCGCAGCCGCTCGTCGTCGGCGTGCACCAGCAGCGCGGTGCGGCCCTCGCCGACCTCGGCGAGGCCGATCGCCTTCCAGCCCGGCTCCGGTTCCCCGGCGTCGACCAGGGCGAGCAGTTCCGCCTCGGCGTGCACGTCGATCCATAGCTGGCACATGCCCTCGCCGTACGGCCCGTCGCGCAGCACGGTCGGCGGCACCAGGCCCCAGCCGGTGGCCTCGGAGACCTCGTAGGCGGCCACCTCGCGGCCCGCCAGGGTGCCGTCGGGGAAATCCCACAGCGGGCGCTCCCCGGCCACCGGCTTGTACACGCAGGAGGCGGTGTGGCCGTCCAGGGCGACCGTGCACAGCAGCGCCGCGTTGGACGCCTCGCGGATCCGTCCGCGCACGGTCAGTTCACCCCGCGCGAGCAGTCCGGCGGGGTCGGGACCGGCCGTCACGCTCCCCGGCGGTATCCGTTCTGGCGCGGACATACGTGTCCTTCCGGGTCGAGCGGGAGGCTGCACAGCGGGCACGGCGGCCGCCCGGCGTTGACGACGTCGAGGGCGCGCTTGGCGAAGGCCCGGGCCTGCGCGCCGGTCAGCCGGACCCGCAGCATCGGGGGCCCGTTCTCCTCGTCCTGGAGCAGGCGCTCCTCGGCCTCGGCGAGGTCCTCGTCCGTGTCGGCGTCCAGCTCGACCAGGGCCTGCGCCTCGACGATCATGCGCTGGTCCTCGCCGTCCCAGGCCAGGGCCATGGTGCCGACGCGGAACTCCTCCTCGATGGGAGTGTCGAGCGGGGCGCTGTCGGCAACCTCGGTGGGCACCACGGCGGGGACGGCGGCGCTGCCGCCACTACGCCGTACGACCTCGTCCAGCAGTTCGTCCATGCGCTCGGCGAGCGCGGCGACCTGGGTCTTCTCCAGGGCCACGCTGGTCACCCGGGAGCCTGCGGTGGCCTGGAGGAAGAACGTACGGCGCCCGGGCAGTCCGACCGTGCCGGCCACGAAGCGGTCCGGCTGGTCGTAGAGGAACACCTGACGGGACACGTCCTGTCTCCATTGATGTCGTGGTTTCGTAAGGTTCGGCGGTGCTGGCCGTGCGGGTAAGCGACGGGGTGGATCGCTTCACCCTACTGCGACCGACGATCACGGTGCGCCCGCACCGCCCCCGACCGGTGCGTCGCCCTCGCCGGGTTCCTCGCGCGGGACCAGGGAGGCGAAGTCGCCGGTGTCGCCGAGGCGCACCAGGAACGGCCGGAGCCGGGTGTAGCGGATCACGGTGACGGAGCACGGCTCCACGGAGATCCGCTGGAAGAGGTCGAGGTGCAGACCGAGGGCGTCGGCGACGAGGGACTTGATGATGTCGCCGTGGGAGCACATCAGGTAGACGGCGTCGGCGCCGTGGTCGCGCTCCACGCGGGCGTTCCACTCGCGGACGGCCTCGGCGGCGCGGGTCTGCATGGCCCGCATGGACTCGCCGCCCGGGAAGGCGGCGGCGGACGGATGGGCCTGCACGACCTGCATCAGCGGCTCGTCGTTCAGCTCGGCCAGCTTGCGGCCGGACCAGTCGCCGTAGTCGCACTCCGAGATGCGCTCCTCGGCGTGGGCGCTCAGGCCGGGGCGCGCCTCCAGCAGCGGCTGCACGGTCTCCCGGCAGCGCTGGAGCGGGCTGGTGACCACCTCGTGGACCGGCAGGCCGGCCAGCCGCGCGGGCAGCGCGGCCGCCTGGGCGGCGCCGCGCTCGTCCAGTGCGACGCCGGGTGTCCGCCCGGCGAGCAGGCCCGAGGTGTTGGCGGTGGAACGTCCGTGCCTTACGAGGATCAGCGTGGGCATGCGGCAAGGGTAGGCGCATCGGGAAGTGCGCCGTTGACCGGGCGAAGGGAGAATGCGCTCCGTGATCATGGACTGCGCCGTGTACCGGCACGGGCACCGCACCGAGGGTTCCGGGGACCTGTCCGACGCGCTGGACGCGGCGCGGGCGGCGGGCGGCTTCGTGTGGATCGGCCTGCACGAGCCCTCGGAGAGGGAGTTCGACCTGGTCACCCAGGAGTTCGGACTGCACCCGCTGGCCGTGGAGGACGCGCTCAAGGCACATCAGCGGCCCAAACTGGAGGTGTACGACGACTCGTTGTTCATGGTGCTGAAACCGGTCGTCTACGAGCCCGAGAGCGACACGGTCTCGGCCGGCGAGGTGATGGTCTTCGTCGGCGAGAACTTCGTGGTCACGGTCCGCCACGGCGACGGTGCGCCGCTGGCGGCCGTGCGGCACCGGCTGGAGAAGGAGCCGGACATGCTCGACAAGGGGCCGACCGCCGTGCTGTACGCGATCGCCGACGCCACCGTCGACCACTATCTGGAGGTGGCGACGGAGCTGCAGACCGACCTCGACGAGCTGGAGGCGGAGGTGTTCCGGCCGGAAGTCGGCGGTTCCCGCAACACCGCGTCCCGGATCTACACCTTCAAGCGGCAGGTCCTGGAGTTCCGCCGGGCGACCGGGCCGCTCGCGCTGCCGCTGGCCCGGCTGGCCGGCAGCGGTCCGCTCGGCACGTCGGTGCCGTTCGTGCACGACGAGTCGCGGCCCTTCTTCCGGGACGTGAACGACCACCTCACACGCGTGTCGGAGAGCGTGGAGGCCCTGGACCGGCTGGTTTCGGACATCCTGTCGGCGCATCTGGCGCAGATGAGCGTCCGGCAGAACGACGACATGCGCAAGATCTCCGCGTGGGCGGCGATGGCCGCGGTCCCCACCATGATCGCGGGCATCTACGGCATGAACTTCGACCACATGCCCGAGCTGCACTGGGTGTGGTCGTACCCGGCGGTGATCGTGGTGATGGCCGCGCTGGAGGTGCTGCTGTACGGGCTGTTCAAGCGGCGCGGCTGGCTGTGAGCGGAGCCGGCCGGCCGAGCGCGCGGTCCGGGGCGGGGGCGCCACGGTCACCTGGGGCGGGGCGGTGGTGACGCGTGACGGAGGCGGCACGGGGCGGTGGTGACCCGGGGCGGGGCGGGCCGGTGGTGATCGTGGCGGGAAAGAAGGGGCCGGAGGTCGTAACCGGGCGGTGCCGGGCGCGTTGTTCTCCGTGACGGCCGTGGCGGGGAAGCCCCCCGAGCCCCCACCACGGCCGGGGAAGACTCCGTCAGGCCAGCCCGGCGCGCTCCAGGGCCTCACTGCCGGCCCGCAGCGAGGCGATCCGCTCCTCCAGCGTGAAGCCGGCCGGGGAGAGGCTGAGGGTGGTGACGCCGGCGGCGGCGTAGGCCTGCATCCGGTCGGCGATCCGGTCGACGGAGCCCAGCAGCGTGGTCTGGTCGATGAGGTCCTGCGGGACCGCGGCGGCGGCACCGTCCTTGTCCCCCGACAGGTAGGCGCGCTGGATCTCGGCGGCCGCCTCCTCGTAGCCCATGCGCTGGGCGAGCCGGTTGTAGAAGTTCTGCTTGGCGCTGCCCATGCCGCCCACGTACAGCGCGGTGTACGGGCGGAAGGCGTCCGCGAGCCGGGCCACGTCCCGGTCCTCGCCGACGGCGATCGGCAGGGTCGGGCACACGTCGAACCCGTCCAGCGTCAGGCCCGCCTTCTCCCGGCCCGCGCGCAGGTACCCGATCGTGGTCTCCTCCAGGTGCTCGGCGGAGGGGAAGATGAGCAGCGCGCCGTCGGCGATCTCGCCGGTCTGCTCCAGGTTCTTCGGACCGATCGCGGCGATGTAGAGCGGGATGTGCTCGCGCTGCGGGTGCACGGTCAGCTTGAGCGGCTTGCCCGGGCCGCCGGGCAGCGGCAGCGTCCAGTGCTCGCCGTCGTAGGACAGCCGCTCCCGGGTCAGCGCCCTGCGGACGATCTCCACGTACTCGCGGGTGCGGGCGAGCGGCTTGTCGAACGTGACGCCGTACCAGCCCTCGGAGACCTGCGGCCCGGAGACGCCGAGGCCGAGCCGGAACCGGCCGCCGGAGAGCGAGTCGAGCGTGGCGGCGGTCATCGCGGTCATCGCGGGCTGGCGGGCCGGGATCTGGAAGATGGCCGAGCCGACGTCGATGCGTTCGGTGCGCGCGGCGACCCAGCTGAGCACGGTGGCCGCGTCGGAGCCGTAGGCCTCGGCGGCCCAGCACACCGCGTAGCCCAGCCGGTCGGCCTCCTGCGCGACGGCCAGGTTGTCGCCGTCCATTCCGGCACCCCAATACCCCAGGTTGATCCCGAGCTGCATACGCGCTTCCCCTTACCGGTGAGTAACGTCCCTTGACCGTGACCTTAGCGCGCGGTGGGCGGCGGTTGTCCACAGGCCACCACGCGGTGCGGAGCGCGGCCGGACCGGTTGTCCACAGGCCACCCACCGCACCGGTTCCGGCCAGTAATCTCGCCCGCATGGAGCAGAGGCATCTGGGCCGTACCGGCCTGCGCGTGTCCCGGATCGGGCTCGGCACCCTCACCTGGGGACGGGACACCGACGAGCACGACGCCGCGGACATGCTGAAAGCGTTCTGGGAGGCCGGCGGGAGCCTCGTCGACACCGCGGACGTGTACGGCGACGGAGAGGCGGAGTACCTGCTCGGACGGCTCATGGACGGCCTGGTGCCGCGCCGGGACCTGGTCGTCTCCACCAAGGCCGGCAGCGTGCCCGACCCCGACCGCCGCTTCGACGGCTCCCGCGGCCACCTGCTCGCCGCCCTCGACGCCTCGCTGGCCCGGCTCGGCACGGAGTACGTCGACGTGTGGCACATCCACGCCTACGACCCGGACACCCCGCTGGAGGAGACGCTCCAGGCCCTCGACCTCGCGGTGAGCAGCGGCCGGGCGCGGTACGCGGGCGTGTCCAACTTCTGCGGCTGGCAACTGGCCAAGGCGGCCACCTGGCAGCTCGCGGCGCCGGGCACCCGCACCCGGCTGGCCAGCACGCAGATGGAGTACTCGCTGCTCCAGCGCGGTGTGGAGCGCGAGGTGCTGCCGGCCGCGCGCGACCTCGGGATCGGCCTGCTGCCCTCCTCCCCGCTCGGCCGGGGCGTGCTCACCGGCAAGTACCGGCACACCACTCCCGCGGACTCGCGCGGCGCCTCCGAGCACCTGGCGCCGTTCGTCGAGCCGTACCTGGACGACACGGCGACCCGCATCGTGGACGCGGTGACGACGGCGGCGGACGGGCTCGCGGTCAGCCCGCTCCAGGTGGCCCTGGCCTGGGTGCGGGACCGGCCCGGGGTGACCGCGCCGATCGTCGGCGCGCGCACCGCGCAGCAGCTCACGGCGGCGTTGTCAGTGGAGGCCCTTAGTCTTCCTGACGAGATCTGCCGGGCGCTGGACGATGTGTCGGCGCCCGTGCACCGCTACCCCGATCACGACTGGAGCACGCTGTGAGCACGGAGCCGGAGACCACGGAGGAAGCCGGGCCGGGGACGCCGGACACCCGTGAGACCCCGGACCAGGGCACGGACGGAGGCGTCGCGGCCGAGAGCGCGGAGGCGGCCGAGGACGCGCCCGAGGGTCCCGGGGGTACGGAGGGTACGGAGGCGGCCGACGGCGCGTCCGAGGGTTCCTCCGGGGCGCAGGACAGCGGCGTCCTGGAGGACACCGGCGCTGTGGACGACACCGGCGCCGTGGGGGCCGGGGAAGGCGGGCAGGAGGCGCAGGCCGCCGCCGAGGGCACGGGAGGTGCCGCTGAGGGCGAGGGAGACACCGCCGAGGGCACGGAAGGTGCCGCCGAGGGCACGGAAGGTGCCGCCGAGGGCACGGGAGGTGCCGCCGAGGGCGGGGCCGGCGCGGCCGGGCTGTCCGAGGCTGCGGCCGAGCTGGCCGCGCAGCGGATCGAGCGCGAGCGGATCGAGCGGCGCAAGGCCGAGCGGGACCGGATCGCCAGCGGTGCCAAGCTCAGCGGCACGGCGGCCGACCTGCTCGCGGCGGTCCGGGCCGTGGAGAGCGGCGAGAAGCCGGTGGCCACGGCGTTCGCCGGGCCCGCGCCGGCACCGCGCCGCCCCGCCCCGGAACCGGCGCGCAGGCCCCAGCCGGTCCCGGTCCCGGCCGCGCCCGCCGGACCCGCGCCGGAGACCGTCGACGCCGTGCGCGCCGTGCTGACCGAGGGCGGCGCGCCCGACAGCCTGGCTCCCCAGGTCGCGGCGGTCCTCGGCGAGGGCGCCGGCACCGTGCTCCGCGAGGACCCCTGGCAGTTGCTCCGGGTCGGCGGGGTGCGGCCGGAACAGGCCGACGGCTTCGCCCGGGCGCTGCTGGGTGCCGCGTGCGGTCCGGGCGACGAGCGGCGGGGCCGGGCGCTGACCGTCTGGCTGCTGGAGCAGGCGGCCGTGGCCGGGCACACCGCCCTGGAACTGCCCGCGCTCACCGCGGCGCTGGGCCGGCAGAGCGTGCCCGACCCGGACGGGGCGCTGCAGGACGCCCTCGCCGAGGGTGAGGCGCTGGCGTTCCAGGACGCCCTGGAGGAGCCCGGCGCCCCCGCACCCCAGCACACCGGCGCCGACGAGGAGCCGGACGACGAGGAGGAGGAGCGGCCGGTCCGGGTGCTGGTCGGTCTGGAGCGGTACGCGCTGGCCGAGGAGAGCCTCGCGGACGGTCTGGCCCGGCTGGTCAACTCCCTGGCCGCGGAGGCCGGTCAGGCCTGGGAGGAGATCGCGGCCGGGCTGTCCGGCGGTGCCGCCGAGCTGGCCCGCGCGGTCGCCGGGCACGGTCTGGTGCTGCACACCGGCGGGGAGGCGGCCCGCGCGGAACCGGCCGCGCTGCTCGGCGCCGCCCGCGCCGCGGGTCTGCGGGCCTTCGCCGCCTGCCACACCCCGGACGGACACCGGCGGCTGGCCGCGCACCCGGGCGGAGCACCCGCGCCGCGCGGCGGTGACCGTGCCGAACCGGGCGGGAACCGTCCCGAGCTGGGCGGCGACCGTGACGAGCCGGGCAGGGGCCCGGGTGTGTCCGGCGGCGGTCCCGACGAGCCGGGCGTGGGCACGGTGGCCGGGCTGCTGTCCGGTGCCGAGGGTCCGGGCCGGGACGCGGACGGTGCCCTGGCACTCGATCTGTTGATCGTGCTGGACGCGCCCCAGCTCGACGTGGAGGGCGCGGCCATGCTGGTGGAGTCGCTGCCGGACGGGGCCCGGCTGGTGCTCAGCGGCGACCCCGCGGTGCTGTGGTCGGCCGGTCCGGGCCGGGTCTTCGCCGACCTGCTCGCGGCCCGGACCTGCCCGCAGATCGCCTCCCGTGTCCCCGACCCCGGTCCGCTCGGCGAGCTGGTCTCCGGCATCGGCGCGGGCGAGCTGAACCAGGTCGCCGCGCCCGGCAAGGAGATCGTCATCGTGCCGGTGCGGGACGCGGGCGAGGCGGTGCACCGGACGGTGCAGCTAGTCGCGGACTCGGTGCCACGGGCCATCGGCGTCCCGGCCGACCAGACCGTGGTGATCACCCCGGGCCACGGCGGCGCCGCGGGCACCCGTGCCCTGAACTCCGCGCTGAAGGAGCGCCTCAACCCGGGCCCGGGCCGGTTCGGCGGCTTCGATCCCGGGGACCGGATCGCCTACTCCCCCGCGCCGGGCCGCACGCTGCCGGGCGTGGTGGCGAAGGCGGACGCCGACGGGCTGCACCTGACGTGCGCCGGCGGCCCCGTCGTCGTACCCCCGGAGCGGGTGGAGGGCAGTGTCCGGCACGGCTGGGCGCTGACCGCGCACCAGGCGGCCGGCACCCGCTGGCCGGCGGCGGTGGTGGTGCTGCCCGGCGACGCCGCGCAGGCGCTCAGCCGTCCCTGGGTGTACACGGCGTTCGGCCGGGCCGAGCGGCATCTGTCCGTGGTCCACGGCGTGGAGCAGGCCCTGCCGAGAGCGGTCGCGGAGGTGCCGGCCAAGCCTCGTACGACCCGGCTGCAGACCCTGCTGCGGGCGCAGGCCGTCTGAGGTCCCGCGGGACTCGCGCGCCGCAGAGCGGCGGGCGGCGGTGCCGTGGCCGTACCAGGCCCTACGGCACCGCCGCCCGCTCACTTGCCGGTGTCGAGCGGCTCCAGCTCCTCGCCGTCCTCGCCGTCCTCATCCTCGTCGGCGTCCTCGTCGACGAAGTCGATGTCGTCCTCGTCGTGGGAGACCTCGTCGTCGAACACCGCGCTCACGTCGAACCGGCACACGACCGCCTGTGCGTCGATGTGGTCGAACGGCGCCGCCAGCCACTCGCCGGCCTCGGGTGGTTCCTCCGCCGCCGTGACCCAGAGCGTGGAGTCGCCCTCCTCCAGACCGAACTCCTTGTGCCGGGAGGCGATCTCGTCGGGTTCGAACTCGCCGAACAGGATGCCCAGCGCCCCGGGGACGGACCCGGCGGCCTCGTCGTCCGGTCCCTCGTCGTACTCCGCCGCCTCGACCCGCTGGGCCTGGGCGAGCAGCCGCTGGGGTTCCGCCACGGTGTAGTCGCGGCGGATCAGCACGCTGATCGCGTTCGGTTCGCCGGGCCCGGCGTACGGCGGCAGCGTCTCCTCGGCGCCGGGGATCTCGAAGGGCGTGACCTCGTCGTAACGGTCGTAGAGCAGTTCGTCGTACGCCTCGGCGGCAGCGGCCAGCTGGTTGAACGCCTCCGAGACGGCCGGATCGTCCTCCCCCGACCTGCGTTCGACCGCGGCGAGATGACGGTCGAGCGCGGTCTTGACCGCCTCGGCGGCGGCGCGTACCTCGGCAGCGGTGGGCTGGGCAGCATCAGACATAGTGCAGACGCTATCCGTACTGGGCACCACCCCGCACAATAGATGCGATGCCGGAATACGAATTTGTCGACGTGTACGTGCCGCGCGGGGTGTCCCGCAAGGAGGCGACGCGTCTGCTGACGGATCATGCCGAGTACGGACACTGGGAGTTGGACCGACTGAGTCTGTTGCGCGACGGGAGTCGCAAGGTGCGGTTGCGCCGGCGGATCATCCGCCAGGTGCGTGCCACCTGGTGACTCCGGGAACGTCACCGCGGAGGTGACCGGACACTACGGAAAGCGGGCCCCGCCGGCATGGCAGGGCCCGCTCCGTCGTCCGGTCACGGTTGTCGGATCACGGTTCTCGCGGCCCAGTGCCCCGGATCACGGCTCCGGGCCGGATTCCTCCGGTCACACCGCGGCCCGGGCCTTGCGGTAGAGGACCGCGCCCGCGAGCACCGCGCCCGCGCCGGCCGGCAGCGCGATGCCGAGCGGGATCTCGCTGCCCGTGTGCGCGAGCCAGCCGCCGGCCTCGGGCCGGGCGGGGCGAGCCGTCCGCGCCGTGACCTGCGTGGCGCCGTGGACCGTGGAACCTCCGGTGCCCGGGTGGGCACCCTGCGTGCCCGGGTGGGCGCCCGTACCGGACCCGCCGGGCCTGCCCGGGTGAGCGGGCGTACCGGGCTTGTCCGGGTGTCCGGGGTGGCCCGGCTTCCCGGGGTGCCCCGGCCGGCCGGGGTGGTCCGGGTGTCCCGGCTGGCCCGGGGTGCCGTGTCCGCCGTCGTCGGCGCAGTCGTTGCCCGCCGTGGTGTTCCCGGCGCCGATCACGTCGACGCTGTTGCCGCACACGTTCACCGGGATGTCGACCGGCACCTGCACGGTGTTGCCGGAGCCGACGCCCGGCGAGCCGCCGGTGTCGCCGTCCGCGTGCGAGCCGCCGGAGCCGGCGTGCGGGCCGGCCGGGGCGCCGCCGTGCTGGACGCATGTGTTGCCCACCGCCGGGTTGAGCAGCCCGACGACGTTCACGGTGTTGCCGCAGATGTTCACCGGCGCGTGCACCGGCACCTGCACCGTGTTGCCGGACAGTACGCCCGGTGAGCCGCCGGCGGCGCCCGCGGCACCCGAGTCGGCGTGTGCGTACCCGCTCGCGGCGGCGATCACGCCGGTCGCGGCGGCCATGGTCATCAGGCCCTTGCGCGTGCTCTGTCGCATGCTGGTTTCCCCCCTGCCTTCCTTGCTTTCCGTTCCGGAAAGACCAGTGCCTCGTTCTCGGAAAGCCGGTCGGCCCCGGAGCGCGCGGCGCGCGCTCCGGGGCCGACGGCTCGTCAAAGAAACGCCCCTCAGGGAGCCGGTGTCAGTCGTTGACGCAAGTGTTGCCGAAGGCGGGGTTCAGGAGCCCGATCACGTTGATCGTGTTGCCGCACACGTTCACCGGGACGTGCACGGGCACCTGGATGACATTGCCGGACACGACACCCGGGGAACCCACGGCGGCACCCTGGGCACCGGAGTCGGCGACGGCGAGACCCGCGCCCGCGAGAACGAGACCACCGGTGGCGACCGCGGCAGCGACGACCTTCTTGATCATTCTTCCTCCTAGTTGACAGTGCGACCCCAAGGCGCGGGGTCACATCAGATGCAACGAGGAGGAACTAATGAAGCTACGAACTGATCGTCGCATTCACCCTTCTCAGTGCGGCTCGTACGGCTGCCCGAATCCCCCGGTGCGACGGCCGGGGGCGGTCTCAGGACGCGTCGATGAAGCGGTCGAGCACCCGCACGCCGAACTGGAGCCCGTCGACCGGCACCCGCTCGTCCACGCCGTGGAACATGCCGGCGAAGTCCAGCTCCGGCGGCAGCTTCAGCGGGGCGAAGCCGAAGCCGCGGATGCCGAGGTCGTCGAAGGACTTGGCGTCGGTGCCGCCGGAGAGCATGTACGGGATCGCCTTGGCGGTCGGGTCCTCGGCGAGCAGCGCGGACTGCATGGCCGCCACCAGGTCGCCGTCGAAGTCGGTCTCCAGCGCCTTGTCGGTGTGCACGTCCTCGCGGCGCACGTGCGGGCCGAGCAGCCGGTCGAGGTCGGCGAGGAACTCCTCCTCGTGGCCGGGCAGGAACCGTCCGTCGATGTGGGCGGTGGCCTCGCCCGGGATGACGTTGACCTTGTAGCCGGCGTTGAGCTGGGTGGGGTTGGCGGTGTTGGAGAGGGTCGCGCCGATCAGCTTGGCGATGCCGCCCAGCTTGGCGATGGTGGCCTCCATGTCCTCCGGGTCCAGCTCGGTGCCGAGCGCGTCGCCCAGCTCGTCGAGGAAGGCCCGGGTGGTCTTGGTCACGCGCACCGGGAACTTGTGCCGGCCGACCCGGGCGACCGCCTCCGACAGCTCGGTGATGGCGTTGTCGCGGTGGATCATCGACCCGTGTCCGGCGGTGCCGGCCACCGTCAGCTTCATCCAGTGCATGCCCTTCTCGGCCGTCTGGATGAGGTAGAGCCGCCGCTGGTCGTTCACGGTGAAGGAGAAGCCGCCGACCTCGCTGATCGCCTCGGTGACGCCCTCGAACAGCTCGGGGTGGTGGTCGACCAGGTGGCGGGCGCCGTAGGTGCCGCCCGCCTCCTCGTCGGCGAGGAAGGCGACCACGATGTCCCGCGGCGGCCGGCGTCCGCTGCGCAGCCGGTCCCGGACGACCGCGAGCGTCATGGCGTCCATGTCCTTCATGTCGACGGCCCCGCGCCCCCACACGCACCCGTCGGCGACCTCACCGGAGAACGGGTCGTGGGTCCAGTCGACGGCGTTGGCCGGTACGACGTCCAGGTGGCCGTGGATGAGCAGCGCGGGCCGGGACGGGTCCTCGCCCTCGATGCGGGCCACCGTGGAGGCGCGGCCGGGGTGCGACTCGTAGACCTTCGGCTCCAGTCCGACCTCGGCCAGCTTCTCGGCGACCCATTCGGCGGCCTTGCGCTCGCCCGGTCCGGAGTGGTCGCCGTAGTTGCTGGTGTCGAACCGGATCAGCTCGCGGCAGAGGTCCACGACCTCGTCCTCGCCGGTGACGTTCCTGGCCGTGTCCGTCTCGCTCACGCTGCTTCCTCCCGCTGTCACTGCTGGTGGTTCCCCCATCCTCTCCCCGGTCCCGCTCCGGGCCCAAGACGGGGCCCGGCCTGTGACACCCCGTTCACGTGCGGCCGGCGACGGGGCCGGGGGGTGATCGGCCACCCTCGAAAGCCTGGTAATGTTTCCTTCGTCGCCGCGAGGGAAACCCCCGCCGAAGGGGAAGCCCCGCAGCGGCAGGCACCTTGTCCGGGTGGCGGAATGGCAGACGCGCTAGCTTGAGGTGCTAGTGCCCTTTATCGGGCGTGGGGGTTCAAGTCCCCCCTCGGACACCAGAGAAAAACCCCAGGTCACCTGGGGTTTTTCTGTTTCCCGGGGCACAGGCGGGCGGCCGGAGTGCCGGTCCCGAAGTCCTCCCCGGGCCGGGACCGTGCGTGTCACCATGGGTGTATGAGCGATGACCGGCGGAGCTTGCTCGCGGAGAAGACGCCCTTTCCCGACGATCTCGACCAGAGACTGCGCGCCCAGCTGACGTTCCTCGTGGAGGTGGACCAGCTCAAGACCGTGCTGCGTCAGTCGCCCCTCGCCGCGGCGGACCGCCGGGAGAACGACGCCGAGCACTCGTGGCATCTGGCGATGATGGTCGCGGTCCTCGCCGAGCACTCCGACGAGCCCATCGACGTGGGGCACACGATCCAGCTCGTCCTGGTGCACGATCTCGTGGAGATCTACGCCGGTGACACCCCTCTCTACGACGGTGCGGCGGGGATCGGTCAGCGGGAGCGGGAAGTCGCCGCGGCCGACGAACTCTTCGGCCTGCTTCCGGCGGACCAGGCAGAGCGCATGCGGGCGCTGTGGGACGAGTTCGAGGAACGCCGCACTCCCGAGGCCCGCTTCGCCAAGGCCATGGACCGGCTGCAGCCGCTTGTCCTCAACTGGATGGCCCGGGGCGGTACGTGGCGCACGCCGGGCGTCACCGCCGACGATGTCCGGGCCCGGAAGGCGGTGATCGGGGAGGCGTCCTCCTCCCTGTGGAAGGCCGGGCGGCGCCTCATCGACGAGGGTGAGGCGCGGGGCTGGTCGAGGAGTGCCGCACCCGGGGTGTGAGGGGTGATGCCGGCCGGTTTCCGGGTGGGCGGGTGCGGGGTCAGTTCCCGGGGCGGGCCGTGAGTCGGTTCCCGGGGCGGGCTGTGAGGGTGTGGTCCGGGGTGGGGTCGACTCGGGTGCCGAGGGCGCGGGCGTGGGTGTCCAGGGTGGTGCGCAGCCAGGCGGTGTCGGCGGGCGTGGCGTGTTCCAGGCGCATGCGGCGGGAGCGCAGCGGGACCATCCGCACGGCGGTCAGCCGGCCGGTGCCGGGGTCGAGCGAGGCCAGGTACAGCAGGCGCAGGTCGTCGCGGTAGCGCTCGTAGCCGCCGATGCCCTCGTAGTCGTCGACGAGGTCGCCGCAGCCGTACAGGACGAGCCGGTCGCGGTAGATCTCCGGCGGGCGCGGGTGGTGCGAGGAGTGGCCGTGGACGACGTCGGTGCCCGCGTCGACGAGCGCGTGGGCGAAGCGGATCTCGTCGCGCGGGACGGCGTAGCCCCAGTTGGGGCCCCAGTGGACGGAGGCGACGACGAGGTCGCCGGGCCGTCCGGTGCGCCGCAGCCGGGCGGCGAAGTCGGCCGCGGCGGCCGGGGTCGGCGCGGCGGCGAAGGCGACGCCGGGCCGGTCGGCGGTGGCGGCCCAGCCGCGCGGGATGCCGCTGGAGGGCATGCCGAAGGAGAAGACCAGGACGCGTCCGCCGGTGCGCAGCGGGACGGCCGCGGGCCGCCACGCGGCGTCCGCGTCCCGGCCCGCCCCGGCGGTGCGCAGCCCGGCCGCGGCGAGGCGGTCCAGCGTCTCGGCGAGGCCGGCCGGACCGAAGTCGAGCACGTGGTTGTTGGCGAGGGCGCAGACGTCGGGGCGGGCGGCGGCGAGGCAGGGCAGGTTGGCCGGGTGCATGCGGTAGTGCACGCCCTTGCCCGGTGCGAAGGCGCCGCTCGTGGTGACGGCGGTCTCCAGGTTGACGATCCGGGCGTCCGGCGCGGCCCGTTCCAGCACGGCCAGCGCCTCGCCCCAGGGCCAGGCGGGGTCCGCGGGCCGGGGCACCGGGCCGTTCGCGGCCTCCGCGAGGGCGACGTAGTCCCGGGCGTCGTGGACGTACTCCTCCCGCAGGGCCGGGTCGCCCGGGTGCGGGAGGATCTGGTCGACGCCCCGGCCGAGCATGACGTCCCCGCCGAGGAACAGGGTGACGGGCCCGCCGGGCATGATCGCGGCCTACACGTGCGCCGGCGCCATGTGGCCGGTGAACCAGGCGCACGCCAGAGCGGTCACCTGCTCCAGGGCGCCGGGCTCCGCGAAGAGGTGGGTGGCGTGCGGGACGACCTCCAGCCGGTTCTCGCAGCGCAGCCGTGCCCGGGCGTCCCGGTTGAGGTCGAGCACCTGCGGGTCGGCGCCGCCGACGACGAGCAGGGTGGGTGCCGTCACCTGGGGCAGCCGGGGCCCGGCGAGGTCGGGGCGGCCGCCGCGGGAGACGACGGCGGCGGGCCGGGCGGCGGGCTCGGCGGCGGCCCACAGGGCGGCGGCCGCGCCGGTGCTGGCGCCGAAGTAGCCGAGGGCGAGTCCTTCGGTGCCGGGTTCGGCGCGCAGCCAGCGGGTGGCGTCCAGCAGCCGGCCGGCCAGCAGCCCGATGTCGAACACGTTGTCCCGGTCGGCCTCTTCCGCGTCCGTGAGCAGGTCGAACAGCAGGGTGCCGAGTCCGGCCCGGTGCAGTCCCTGGGCCACGAACCGGTTGCGCGGGCTGTGCCGGCTGCTGCCGCTGCCGTGGGCGAAGAGCACGACACCGCCCGCGCCGTCCGGCAGGGTGAGCCGTCCGCCCAGCCGTACGCTGCCGGCCGGCACCGTCACCTCCCGGTCGGTGCCGGCGGCGCCCGGGCGGCGCGGGTGGCGGCCCGCGGCCTGCCGCAGGCAGGCGGTGACCTCCTCGTCCTCGGTCTGGGTGAAGTCGTCGTAGAACTGGCCGACGGCGGTGAAGTCCCCGGGCGTGTGCAGGCAGACCAGTTCGTCGGCGTCGTCGCCGAACCGCCGGGCGACGTCGCGCGGGGCGACCGGGACGGCCAGTACGACGCGGGCCGCGCCCCGGGCCCGGGCGATGCGGCAGGCGGCCCGCGCGGTGGAGCCGGTGGCCACGCCGTCGTCCACCACGACGGCGGTCCGGCCGGCGACGGGGACCGGAGGGCTCGCACCGCGGTAGCGGGCGCCGCGCTCGGCGAGGACCCGGCGTTCGCGTTCCTCGACCGCGGCGAGGCCGGCCGCCGAGACGCCGGTGGCGCGCAGCACCTCCTGGTTGATCACGCGTACGCCGTCCTCGCCGATCGCTCCCATGCCCAGCTCGGGCTGGTAGGGCACGCCCAGTTTCCGTACCAGGCAGACGTCCAGGGGCGCGTCGAGTGCCTCGGCGACCGCCGCGGCGACCGGCACTCCGCCGCGCGGCAGCCCGAGCACCACCACGTCCCGGTCCTTGAGGAACTCCAGGCGGGCGCCCAGCCGCCGGCCCGCTTCCGCGCGGTCGCCGAAGTGCACGGCGGGCTCCTTCACTCGCGGGGCAGCCAGAGCGGCGCCGGGCCGTCCGTGCCGGCCGCTCCGGTCGCCTTCATGTCGCCGTCGGCGGCGCGCAGCAGCCGGCGCCCCATGGCGATGAGCGCGCGCCCGGCGGCGAGTTCGTCGCCGATCTCCGGCATCGCCGGGTCGTAGGGGTTGCGGCGGGCCTCCGCGTGGCTCTCCAGGACGTTGTCCCCGGTGTCCAGGATGATCCGGGCCGTGGTGTCCGGATCGTGCTCGGACAGGTACAGGTTCAGCCGCCACTCCTTGACGGCGGGAGGCCGGCTGCTCGCGGGTCCGGTCATCCTCGCCCTCTCCTCCCTGTGCCGGTGGTGCGGTCCAGCCCTTCCACTGTGCACCCGGCCGTCGGCGGGCGCCTCCGCTGCCCCGGGGGCACTGTGCACCCGGCCCGCGGCGGGCGCCTTGGCTGCCCCGGGCAGAATGGGGTCATGACCTCGCGTGCCTGCCCCTGCGGACTCCCCGAGCCCTACGACGCCTGCTGCGGCCGTTTCCACACGGGCGCGGCGGCCGCGCCCACCGCGGAGCTGCTGATGCGGTCCCGGTACAGCGCGTTCGCCAAGGGGGACGCGGGGTATCTGCTGCGCACCTGGCACCCGCGGACCCGGCCGGAGCGGCTGGACCTCGACCCGCGGACGCGGTGGACGGGGCTGGAGATCCTCGCCACCACGGACGGGTCGGCGTTCCACGGCACGGGGACGGTGACGTTCCGCGCGTCCTACCGGGGCGGTGCGCTGCACGAGCGGAGCCGGTTCGAGCGGGTGGCCGGGGCGTGGGTGTACGTGGACGGCGACTTCCTGGACGGCTAGCCCGGCTCAGGGCGCGAGGATGTCGAGTTCCTGGAGCGCGCCCACGGTGATCTGCCGGGTCAGTTCCTCGGCGCGGACGGCGTCGCGCGCGCGGACGGCCTCGGCCACCCGGACGTGCAGGGTGACGGCGGCCGGGTCGGGGTCCTCGAACATGACCTCGTGCTGGGTGCGGCCGGTCAGCACCTCGGCGACGACGTCCCCGAGGCGGGCGAACATCTCGTTGCCGGAGGCGTTGAGGACGGCCCGGTGGAAGGCGACGTCGTGGACGAGGTACCGGTCCAGCCGGTGGCCGCGGGAGTTGGCCACCATGCCGAGCGCGCACTCGGTGAGTTCGGCGCACTGCTCGGCCGTGGCGTGCTGCGCGGCCAGGCCCGCCGCGACGGGTTCGACCGCGGAGCGCAGCACGGTGAGCGAGCGGAGCTGGTGCGGGCGGTCGGCGCCGGCCAGCCGCCAGCGGATGACCTGCGGGTCGTAGACGTTCCACTCGGCTCTGGGGCGGACGGTGACGCCCACCCGGCGGCGGGACTCGACCAGGTGCATGGACTCGAGCACGCGGACCGCCTCGCGCATCACGGAGCGGGAGACCTCGAAGTGCTGGGCCAGTTCGTCGGTGCGCAGCACACTGCCCGGCGGGTACTCGCCCGCCGTGATCGCGGGACCGAGGGTGTCCAGTACATGGCCGTGCAGCCCTCGGCCCCGTGTGCTCATGCACTCAGCGTACGACCTGGATCACAGAGATAAAAAGTCAGACTTATACATCACACTCTCTTGAATTCGTCCTACCTAATGGGTTTCAGTGTGGCGACGCCGCAGTGGCGTCGGATGTCGAGGAAGACAGCGAGGCAGTCATGCGAACCCCCCAGGTCGTCGTCGTAATGGGCGTCGCGGGGACGGGCAAGACCACGATCGGTCCCCTGCTCGCCGCGCGGCTTGGCGTCCCGTACGCCGAGGGCGACGACTTCCACCCGCAGGCCAACATCGACAAGATGTCGGCCGGGATCCCGCTCGAGGACGCCGACCGGTGGCCGTGGCTGGACGCCATCGGGCACTGGGCGCACGGCCGGGCCGGGCTGGGCGGGGTGGTCAGCAGCTCGGCGCTGAAGCGGTCGTACCGCGACCGGCTCCGCGGCGTGGCGCCCGGGATCGTGTTCCTGCACCTCACGGGCGACCGGCAGTTGATCGAGGAGCGGATGACGCAGCGGCAGGGGCACTTCATGCCGACCGCGCTGCTGGACTCCCAGTTCGCCACGCTCCAGCCGCTGGAGCCGGACGAGGCCGGAGTCGGCGTGGACGTCGGCGGCAGCCCGCAGGAGATCACCGAGCGCGCCGTACAGGCCCTCGCGGCGCTTCCCCGCACCACGGGCAGCTCCCGCTAGCTCCCGGCACCACGGGCGGGCCCCCGGCTCCCCGACCACGGGCAGCCGACGCCGGCTCCCCGACAGAATCCCCCGTAACCGCAAGGAACCCCCGTGACCAGACTCAGCGTCGAGATGCTGGCAGCGGACGCCCCTCCGCCGATCACCTCCGCCGGACACACCCAGCTGGGCATCGCCGTCCTGGTGGGCATCGCCGTCATCGTCCTGCTCATCACCAAGTTCAAGCTCCATGCCTTCCTGGCGCTGACCATCGGGTCGCTGGCGCTCGGGGCGGTCGCCGGGGCGCCGCTCGACAAGGCCATCACCAGCTTCACCACCGGGCTCGGCAGCACGGTGGCGGGCGTCGGCGTCCTGATCGCGCTCGGGGCGGTCCTGGGCAAGCTGCTCGCCGACTCCGGCGGTGCCGACCAGATCGTCGACACGATCCTCGCCAAGGCCGGCGGGCGGGCCATGCCGTGGGCGATGGTGCTGATCGCCTCCGTGATCGGCCTGCCGCTGTTCTTCGAGGTCGGCATCGTGCTGCTGATCCCGGTCGTGCTGATGGTCGCCAAGCGCGGCAACTACTCCCTGATGCGCATCGGCATCCCGGCGCTGGCCGGTCTGTCCGTGATGCACGGCCTGATCCCGCCGCACCCCGGCCCGCTGGTCGCCATCGACGCGGTCAAGGCCAACCTGGGCGTGACCCTGGCGCTGGGCATCCTGGTCGCCATCCCGACGGTGATCATCGCCGGCCCGCTGTTCTCCAAGGTCGCGGCCCGCTGGGTGGACGTGCCGGCGCCCGACCGGATGCTGCCGCAGCGCGCCTCCGAGCAGCTCGAACGCCGTCCGGGCTTCGGCGCGACGCTCGCCACCATGCTGCTGCCGGTGGTGCTGATGCTGGCCAAGGCGCTGGTGGACATCGTCGTCGACGATCCCGCGGACCGGACCCAGCGCGTCTTCGACGTCGCCGGCTCCCCGCTGATCGCCCTGCTCGCCGCCGTGATCGTCGGTTTCTTCACGCTGGGCCGGGCCGCCGGGTTCACCCGGGACCGGCTCCAGCAGACCGTCGAGAAGGGCCTGATGCCCATCGCCGGCATCCTGCTGATCGTCGGCGCGGGCGGCGGCTTCAAGCAGACGCTGATCGACTCCGGTGTGGGCCAGATGATCCTGGACGTCTCCAAGGACTGGTCGATCCCGGCGCTGCTGCTGGCCTGGCTGATCGCGGTGGCGATCCGGCTGGCGACCGGCTCGGCGACGGTGGCCACGGTCTCGGCGGCCGGCCTGGTCGCCCCGCTGGCGGCCGACATGTCGACCACGCACACGGCCCTGCTGGTCCTGGCCATCGGCGCGGGCTCGCTCTTCTTCAGCCATGTCAACGACGCCGGTTTCTGGCTGGTGAAGGAGTACTTCGGGCTGAGCGTCGGGCAGACCGTCAAGACCTGGTCGCTGATGGAGACGATCATCTCGGTGGTGGCGGGCGGCCTGGTCCTGCTGCTGTCCCTCCTCATCTAGCGGCGCTACGGAGTCCTCCGGGGGCACTCATGTCCTCCGGCGGCGCTGCGACGGCCGCCCCGCCCGCTCCCCGCACGGGCCCCTTCGTCCTGGTCACCCGGGTCGTCGAGGCCCCGGGGGGCGGGCGGGTCCGTCAGGGGCGCCACAGCGGGTGTTCCCGGCGGGCCCACTCCTCGCTCACCGTGCCCGTCCGCAGCCCCCTGCGCGCCTCCGGGTCCCCGAGCGCCATGCCGATGTGGCCCGCCAGGACCACACCGGCCGTCAGCGCGAGCCAGTCGTGCACGAAGGTGGCCGAGGTGCGCCAGCGCAGCGGGGTGAGGTGGGTGAACCACATCATCAGGCCCGTGCCGAGCATGACCAGGGTGGCGCCGGCGATCCAGGCGGCGTACACCTTCTGGCCGGCGTTGAACTTGCCGGCGGGCCGGGAGCCGGGGCGGCGGTCGCGGCGCAGGGCGGCGCGCAGCCAGACCCGGTCGTGCGGGCCGAAGCGGTCGAGCAGGCGCAGGTCGCCGCGGACGGCGCGGGAGGCCAGGCCCAGCAGGAGCGGCACCGGCAGCAGGAGTCCCGCCCACTCGTGGACCCGGACCACCAGCTCGCGCCGGCCCGCCAGGACCGCGAGCTGCGGGACGTACAGGACGGCGGCGCTCACCACGCACACGCCCATCAGCGCGGCCGTGCCGCGGTGCACCAGGCGTCCGGCGCGGGTGAAGCGCCGGACGCGGGCGCCGGGCGCGGGTGGGCCGTCAGCCGGTGGGCGCATCGCCGCGTCCGTTCGAGCGGCCGACCCAGGCGTCGACGTCGTAGCCGAGCTCCTCCCAGTAGCCCGGCCGCACCCGGTCGGTGACCGTGATGCCGGAGAGCCACTTCGCCGACTTGTAGAAGTACATCGGGGCGACGTAGAGGCGGGCCGGGCCGCCGTGGTCGTGGCCGATGTCCTCGTCCCGCATGCGCAGCGCGACCAGGACGTCCGGGCGGCGGGCCTGGTCCAGGGTGAGGCTCTCGGAGTAGGTGCCGTCGAAGCAGGTGAAGCGGACGGCCTTGGCCGAGGGGCTTACGCCCGCCGCGTCCAGCAGGCGGGACAGGCGTACGCCTTCGAAGGACGTGCCCGGCACCCGCCAGCCGGTGACGCACTGGACGTCCCTGACCAGCCGGGTCTGGGGCAGGGCGCGCAGCTCGGCGAGGGTGTAGCGGCGCGGGTGGCGGACCAGGCCGTCGACGGCGAGGCGGTAGTCGGCGGCGGTCCGGTGCGGGACGGAGGCGGCGACGGAGTAGTAGCGGAAGCCGCCGCCGTTGGGCAGCAGACCGGTCAGGCCGGTGGGGTCCTGGCCGGCGACGCCGCCGAGGAAGCCTTCCAGGCCGCGCTGGAGCGCGGGCGCCGCGACCACGCCGAGGGCGCCCAGGCCGAGGGTGCCGAGGAAGACCCGGCGGCCTAGGGGCCGGCCGTCCCGTTCGGGGTCCGGTTCCCGGGATCGTTCAGGGTTCACACAGCCATTCGAGCACTCGGGACCGCGCGGGGCCAGGTGCTCGGGGCAGGCGTCAGACTTCCGTCACCAGTTGCGGGCGAGTGTCAGCTCCGGCCGCGTGTCAGTTCCGGCCACACGTTTACGACCGGCCGTTCCTCAGCCCCGGCCACGCGTTAGGACCGGCCGAGTGTCAGTTCCGGCCGCGCGTTACGACCGCCGCGCGTCAGCCCCGGCCACGCGTCCGTTCCGGCCGTGCGTCACCCCCGGCCGAGCGTCACGTCCGGCCACGCCTCACGTCCGGCCCAGCGTCAGCCCCGGCCACGCCTCACGTCCGGCCCAGCGTCACGTCCGGTCAGGCGCCGCTCCCGGCCGCGCGTCGCTCCCCGCCGTGTCCCGGGGGCCGGACGGTCCGAGCGCGCGGGCGCGTGCCGCGCGGAAGGCGGCGCGGGGGTCGCGGTGGGCGTAGGACCAGGGCGCCGGGGTGGCGTGGTCGCCGATGCGCTGGAAGAGGGCCGCGGCCTCGGCCGGGCGGCCGGCGCAGGACAGGGCGAACGCCAGGTGGTTGAGGTCGACGAGGCGGCGCGGGTGTTCGTCGTGCTCCCACTCCAGCCACCAGTCGAAGGAGGCGCGCAGCAGGCGCCGGGCCCGGGGGCCGGACCAGTGCCGGGAGGCGGCCGGGTCGGCGGGGGCCAGGCCGGCCGCGGCCAGGACCCGGTACCGCTCGGCGTACGCGACCACCGGCAGGACGGCCAGCGGCGAGTCGGCGGGCGCCCGGGCGGCGGCCAGCTCGGCGACGTCGTACGCCTCGTGGCACTCGGCCCGGCCGCCCCCGGGCCGTTCGGCGAGGCACGCGATCAGCACGTGGTGGCCCTGGTGGTGCTCGGGATGGCGGCGGCGCAGCTCGGCGAAGGTGTCGAACAGCACGCTCCGCGGGCCGAAGGCACGGGCCAGCAGGAGCAGGCCGAGCCAGGGCGTGGGGTCGGCCGGGGCCAGCGCCGCGGCCGTGGCGCAGGCGGCGCGGGCCGGACCGGCCTCCTCCTTGCCGCGCAGCGCCCGGTGGACCAGGGCCAGCGCGAAGAGCGTGGCGGCGTCCGCGGAGCCGGGCTCGGCGGCCAGCCAGTCGCTCGCCCAGGCCGCGGCGTACGGGTCCCGGGCGAGCACGGTCAGCCGGTGGCCGCGGCGGTCCCAGTCGTCGCCGGTGCGCGCCAGCAGGGCACGGGCGGCCTGGCGGCGGCCCTGGGCCAGGGCGGCGCGGGCGGCGCGCAGCGGGATGTCGCCGAGGGTGGCGTCGAAGGCACCGGAGTCGTCGTGGGCGGTCTCGCCGGACGGGTCCGTTGCGGCCCGGCGAACGCCGAGCAGAGGCGGGGAAGGGGGCACCGCGGAGCTTCCTGTTTCTCGGGCTGCCATCGACCGATCACGCACAGCAAACCCCCAGCCAAGGATCACGTCAAGCGGGACATCGCAGGTACTGCCTTCAACTACCGCGCCACCAGCGGGCCATGCGCCTTCCGGCGCAGGTGGGCCGGATGACGTTCGGGTGACATCCGGGGAATTTCCTGTGGCGTATGCCATGCCGTACCGGGCCGGACGCCCCGGCTTTCTGTGGCGTACGCCATGGCGCCCCGCCCGCCGGTCGCGGACCATGGCGAGTCAACCGCCCGGTTCCGGGTACTTCCGGGGAAATTGCCGTCCCTGTGGCGCTACAGTCGGCCCCCTGCACGTGGGTGGTCCGGCCGGATGATCGAGGTACACAGCGTGTCCGTTCTGGTTCTCCTTCTCGGCGTGAGCGCGGCCTGCTGTCTCGGCCTCGGCTTCGTCCTCCAGCAGAACGCGGCGCAGAAGGCGCCGCTCGGCGACTTCCTCTCCTTCCGGCTGCTGCTCGACCTGATGCGGATGCCACGCTGGCTCGGCGGCCTCGGGCTGATGGTGGCCGGGATGGTGCTGGGCGCGGTCGCCCTCGGCAAGGGCGAGATCTCGCTGGTGGAACCCCTGCTCGCGACCAACCTGCTGTTCGCCCTCGCCCTCTCCCGGTACCAGACCGGACAGCCGCTGGGCCGGCAGGGCTGGGCCGGTCTGCTGGCGCTCGCGGGCGGGGTCAGCGCGTTCATCATGGCGGGCGAGCCGCGCGGCGGCACGGCCGTCGCCGACCCGCTGCGGCACTGGCTGATCATCGGCCTGGTGGTGGGCGCGGCCCTGGTCCTCACGGCGTGCGCCAAACGCTCCCGGCTGAGCTGGGGCCCGGTGCTGCTGGCCCTGGCGGCCGGGCTGCTGTACGGCGTGCAGGACGCGCTGACCCGGGTCAGCGGCACCCTGTTCGCCGCCGGCGGCTTCTCCGGACTGCTCACCGGCTGGCAGCCGTACGGCGTGGTGGCCTGCGGCGTCACCGGTCTGGTGCTGGTGCAGAGCGCGTTCGAGACGGCCCCGCTGCGCATGTCGCTGCCCGCGCTCACCGCGGCCGAACCGCTCGCCGGGATCCTGTGCGGGGTGGGCTTCCTCGGCGACCGGCTGCGCACCGGCGCCGGGGAGCTGGCCTGGGAGGCGGCCGGGCTCGCTGCCGTGGTGGGCGGCATCGTGCTGCTCGGGCTGCATCCGGCGATGCCGTGCGGCCCGCAGGAGGTGGGGCGGCCGGTCCGCAACCTCCAGCGCCGGTAGCCGCGCGCGCCCTGCTTGGATACCGGTCATGAACCCTGCTGACGAGATCATCGACATCGTCGACGAGCACGACCGGGTCGTCGACCGGTGCCCGCGCGGCGAGGCGTACGCGCGCGGACTGCGCCACCGCTGTGTGTTCGTCCAGGCCCGGGACGCGGCCGGCCGGCTGTTCGTCCACCGGCGCACGGCGACCAAGCTGGTCTTCCCCTCCCGGTACGACATGTTCGTCGGCGGGGTCGTCGGCGCGGGCGAGTCCTACGACGAGGCGGCGCTGCGGGAGGCCGAGGAGGAACTGGGCGTCACCGGGCTGCCCCGGCCGGACCACCTGTTCACGTTCCTGTACGACGACGGCGCCGGGCACAGCTGGTGGTCGGCGGTGTACGAGGTGCGCTGCGACCTGCCCGTGCGCCCGCAGCCGGAGGAGGTCGAGTGGCACGCCTTCCTGCCCGAGGAGGAGGTCGCGGGGCGGCTCGGCGCGTGGCAGTGGGTGCCGGACGGGCTGGCGGCGTACGAGCGGCTGCGGGCGTTCCGGGCGGGCCGGTGACCGCCGGGTAGGGTCGGCCCGGTGAGCGCATTCGTACGGAACCTCCGGTTGTGGTTCGCGCCGGAACGGGTGCGGCAGGAGGGCCGCACGCCCGACTACCGGTTCTCCCTGGCGAACGAACGCACCTTCCTCGCCTGGCTGCGCACCGCGCTGGCGCTGATCGGCGGCGGCTTCGCGGTGGACCAGTTCCTGCCCGACCTGCGCTGGGCGTGGCGGGCCGGGCTCGCGCTCGCGCTGCTCGCCGCCGGTGTGCTGTGCTCCCTGCGCGCGGTGAACCACTGGGTGCGCTGCGAGCGGGCGATGCGGCGCGGCGAGGACCTGCCCGCGTCCCGGTTCCCGGCGGTGCTGAGTCTGGTGGTGGCGGTGGTGGCGGTCGCGATGATCGTGGTGGTGCTGGTCGGGTGGGAGGGGTGACGCCCGGGTCGGCGCGCCGGGACCCGGGGCTCCAGCCGGAGCGCACCCGGCTGGCCTGGCGGCGTACGACGCTGTCGGCCGCCGTGGCCGCCGTGCTGGCGGTGCGGACGGCGCTGCGCGGCGGGCCGACGGCCGCCGGGGTGCTGGCGTGCGCGGTGACGTGCGCGCTGTGGCTGGGCTTCCTGCGGGTGGCCCACCACCGCGTCCGCGCCCTGGCCGCGTCGCCCCGGCCGCCCGCGCTCGCGCCCCGCCAGGCGACGGCCGCGGTGCTGTACGCGGTGGCGCTGGCGGTGTGCGCGGCGGTGCTGGTGACCGGCTAGGAGGTCTCCTCGCCGACGGTGATCACGATCTTGCCGCGGGTGTGGCCCTCCTGGTTCAGCCGGTGCGCGTCCGCGGTGCGCTCCAGCGGGAACGTCCGCTGGACGTGGACGGAGACGACGCCCCGCTCCGCCAGGTCCGCCAGGTGCGCGAGGTCCTCGGCGTCCGGGCGGACGAAGGCGTACCGGCCGCCGTGCTCCAGCACCTCCGGGTCGGCGATCGACGCCAGCCGGCCCCGGGGGGCGAGGAGACCGGCGGAGACCTTCAGCGTGTCGCCGCCGACGGTGTCGAAGACCGCGTCCACGCCCTCGGGGGCGAGCCCGCGCACCCGTCCGGTCAGACCGTCGCCGTAGGCCACCGGCTCGCCGCCCAGGGCCCGGATGTAGTCGTGGTGGGACTCGCCGGCCGTGCCGATGACCCGGGCGCCGAGGTGGGTGGCGAGCTGGACGGCGAGCGAGCCGACCCCGCCGGCCGCCGCGTGCACCAGGACGGTCTCGCCCCGCTGGACCTCCAGGGCCTTGACCAGCACCTGGTAGGCGGTGAGTCCGGCCAGCGGGAGTCCGGCGGCCTCCTCGAAGGACAGGTTGCGCGGCTTGCGGGCCAGCGTGCGCACGGGCGCGGCGACGTACTCGGCGCAGGTGCCCCGGGAGAGGAAGTCCTCGCGGACGTAGCCGATGACCTCGTCGCCGGCGGAGAACTCGGTGACCGCGGCGCCGGGCCGGACGACCACCCCGCTGACGTCCCAGCCGGGGACCACCGGGAAGACGGCGTCCAGGACGGGGTCGAGGTAGCCCTCGCGGCACTTCCAGTCGACCGGGTTGACGGCCGTCGCGCGCACCTGGACCAGCACCTGGTCCGGGCCCACCTTGGGGTCGCGCAGTTCGCCGTACTCCAGCACCTCGGGTCCGCCGTAGCAGCGGTAGCTGATGCCCTTCACGTCCTCGACCTCCGGGGTACTCGTACGCCGCGCGACCGGGCCGCCCCGGCGTGCGGGGCCGGCCCGACGGCCTGTCTTCCGTCACCACCCGGTACCCGTGGAGACGCACCCCATGGCCACCGCGGACCCCCGACCGGATGCACGGGGTCCCGCGACGCGACCCGGTGAACTACTTTCGCGACGCGCCGGGGTTTCGGGTGGGGTGTTGCGGACCGGGTGTTCCTGGTGGGGTGTTGCGGGCCGGGCGTTTCCGGTGGGGCGTGACGGGCCGGGCGTTTCGGGTGGGGCGGGCGGCCGGGTGCCGGGTGGGGTGTTTCGGGTCGGGGCGGCGGGTCCGGGTGGCGCGCGGACGGCGGAGGGGGCGGCGGGGCGTGCCGGGACGGCGGATCTGGGCGGCGCGCGCGGAGTGGAGCGCGCGGAGCGGTGGCCCGGCGCGGCGCGAGCGGTGCGGCAGCACGGAGTGGAGCGATCGGGGAGGGCGGGCCGGGAGCGGCGCGCACGTGCGGCGCGGAGCGGGCGGCTCGGCGGCAGGGAGTGGAGCGGTCGAGGACGGCGGGCGTGGAGCGGCGGCACGGAGTCGAGCGGTCGGGGACGGCGGGTACGGCGCGGCGCGCACGCACGGCGCGGCGGTGCGACGGCGCGACGGTCGACGGCGCGGAGCGGGCGGCTCGCACGGGCAGCGGCGCGGAGCGCGCGGACGGCGGCGCGGAGTCCAGCGGTCGGGGGCGGCGGCCCCGGAGCGGGCGGCACGCGCGGACGGCCGCACGGCGCGGCGGAGCGGCGGCGCGGCGGAGCGGTCGAGGGCGGCGGCGCGGAGCGGTCGAGGGCGGCGGCCACGGCGCGGTGGCGCGGTGGCGCGGTAAGGGAGGGACAGCGGGCACGGCGCGCACGGACGGCGCGGGCGGCGCGTAGCGGGTGGCGGCACGCCGGCGAGGAGCGCGCGGCCCGCACGGCTGGTGCGACGGCGCGGGCGGCGGCGTGGAGCGGGCGACCCGCACGGCGCGGCGGCACGGAGTCGAGCGGGCGGGGACGGTGGGCCCGGAGCGGCGCGTACGGACGGCACGCGCGGCAGCGCGGGCGGCGCGGGCCGCCCGCGTGGGCGGTGTGACGGTGCCGGCGGCGGCGTGCCCAGCGTGGCGGCGCGAAGTGGCGCCGGCGGGCGGCCCGGGTCGGCGGCGGGCGTGGTGCCGGTCACGTCCGGGGGGATCTTCGCTCTTCGCACTGGACGGCATACCGACCGGTCGGCATCATGAGTCGGGATGTGTCCACCCGCCCCTAGGAGTGATGTATGAGCGCCGACCACCCGCCCGGGCTCGACCTGGACCGGCTGCGCGTCCTGCTCGACCGCGAGCGCCCCGGTCTGGTGAACGGCCCCCTCACCGGACGGCTGATCGAGGGCGGGCGGTCGAACCTCACCTACGCGCTCTCCGACGGCACCTCGAAGTGGGTCGTCCGCCGCCCGCCGCTCGGCCATGTGCTGGCCACCGCGCACGACATGAAGCGCGAGCACCGGGTCATCAGCGCCCTGCACCCGACCCGGGTGCCGGTCCCGCGCCCGGTGCTCCTGTGCGAGGACGAGGAGGTGCTCGGGGCGCCGTTCTACGTGATGGAGTTCGTCGAGGGCACCCCGTACCGCACCGCCGGGCAGATCGCCCCGCTCGGTCCGGAGCGCACCCGCAACGCGGTGCTGGCGCTGGTGGACACGCTGGTCGAGCTGCACGCCGTGGACCCCGCCGAGGTGGGGCTCGCCGGCTTCGGCCGGCCGGACGGCTTCCTGGACCGGCAGTTGCGCCGCTGGGGCAAGCAGCTGGACGCCTCCCGCAACCGCGACCTGCCGGGCATCGACGAGCTGCACGCGGCGCTCGGCCGGGCCCTGCCCGCCTCGCCGGCCCCGGCCGTCGTCCACGGCGACTACCGCCTGGACAACGTCCTGATCGGCGACGACGACCGGATCACGGCCATCCTCGACTGGGAGATGTCCACGCTCGGCGACCCGCTGACCGACCTCGGCCTGCTGGTCATGTACAGCCGGCCGCTCGGCATGCCCGACTCGCCCGTCTCCACCACCGCCGAGGCGCCGGGGCACCCCGACCCGCGCGAGCTGATCGAACGGTACGCCGCGCGCTCGGGGCGGGACGTGTCGGCCGTCTCCTGGTACACGGCGTTCGCCTGGTTCAAGCTGGCCGTGATCCTGGAGGGCATCCACTACCGCTACACGCTCGGCCAGACCGTCGGCCGCGGCTTCGACCGCATCGGCGACCTCGTCCCCGTCTTCATCCGCCACGGACTGACCACTCTCCAGGAAGGCTGACCGCACATGGACTTCGCGTTCGACGCGCGCACGGAGGAACTGCGCGCCCGGCTGCTCGCCTTCATGGACGAGCACGTCTACCCGGCCGAGACGGTCGCCGAGGAGCAGCGGGCCGCGCTCGCCTCGCCCTGGGACACCCCGGCCGTGGTCGGGGAGCTGAAGGCCGAGGCACGCCGCCGGGGCCTGTGGAACCTCTTCCTGCCGGACACCGCCTACGGCGCCGGGCTGACCAACCTCCAGTACGCGCCGCTCGCCGAGATCACCGGCCGCTCCCCGCACCTCGCGCCCACCGCGACCAACTGCGCGGCGCCCGACACCGGGAACATGGAGGTGCTGGCCCAGTTCGGCACCGAGGAGCAGAAGAAGCGCTGGCTGGAACCGCTGCTGGCCGGCGAGATCCGCTCGGCGTTCGCGATGACCGAGCCCGAGGTGGCCTCCTCGGACGCCACGAACATCACCACGCGCATCGAGCGGGACGGCGACGAGTACGTCGTCACCGGCCGCAAGTGGTACATCTCCGGCGCGATGAACCCGGACTGCGAGATCTTCATCGTGATGGGCAAGACGGACCCGGACGGCGCCGACATCCGCCGCCAGCAGTCCATGGTGCTGGTCCCGCGGGACACCCCGGGCGTCACGGTCACGCGGGCGATGCAGGTCTTCGGGTACGAGGACCACGCGCACGGCGGCCACGCCGAGGTCGTCTTCGACCACGCGCGCGTGCCGGTGACCCACCTCGTCGGCGAGGAGGGCGGCGGCTTCGCCATCGCCCAGGCCCGGCTCGGTCCCGGCCGCATCCACCACTGCATGCGGCTGATCGGCATGGCCGAGCGCGCGATCGAGCTGATGTGCCGGCGGGCGGTGTCCCGTACGGCGTTCGGCAAGGAGCTGGCCCGGCAGGGCGTCGTCCAGAACTGGATCGCCGACGCCCGGGTCACCGTCGAGCAGTTGCGGCTGCTGGTGCTGAAGACGGCCTGGCTGATGGACACCGTCGGCAACAAGGGCGCCCACACGGAGATCCAGGCCATCAAGATCGCCACTCCGCGCGCGGTGGTCGGCATCCTGGACCGCGCGATCCAGTTGCACGGCGCGGGCGGGGTCAGCCAGGACTTCCCGCTGGCCGAGCTGTACGCGAGCGCCCGCACGCTGATGCTGGCCGACGGCCCGGACGAGGTGCACCAGCGGTCGCTGGCCCGCCGGGAGCTGAAGAAGTACATGTGACGTCATCACACCGGTTCCGGTGACCTCATGGCACCTGTCCCCGTGGGGCCTTGGCACCCGGACCGGTGACTCCTCCGTACCCGGGCGTCCGGCCGCCCGGGTACGTGTCCGCGGAACCCATTGAGCGCACGCCCGGTGTGTGGTGTCGTACCCCTGCCGGAAGCGGCCGGGGGGCGGCCGCCGGGGGGCGAGGGGGAAGCGTGTCCGAGCTGCGGGACCACGCGGAGTGGAACACGGCGTCCGGGTCCGGGGTGAGCCTGGAGCGGCTGCTGTCGGTGGTGGGCCCGGGCGCCCTGGAACCGGACACGGCGCCCGGCGGTCTGGCCGTGGCCGTCGGCGGCGTCACCGTGCTGGACGTGCTGGCCCCGGAGATCCGGCCGCGGGAGCTGGTGCTCGCGGTCGGGGTCGCGGCCGGGTCGGCGCAGGCGGTGGACGTGGTGCGCCGGGCCGGGGCCGCCGGGGCCGCCGGTGTGGTCTTCGGCCCGGACCGCCCCGAGGGTGCCGCCGGCGCGCTGCGGGCCGCCGCCCGGGAGGCCGGTACGGCAGTGCTCTTCCGCACCTGGTACCGGTGGGAGGAACTGGTCGCGGTGCTGCGGGCCGGGCTCGCCGCGGCGGGCCTGCCGCCGTTACCCGAGGCCCGGGGCCTGGTCCTGGGCGACCTCGACGGGCTGGCCGACGCGGTGGCCGCCCTGGTCGGCGGCTCGGTCACCATCGAGGACACCGAGTCGCGGGTGCTGGCGTACTCCTCCACCGAGGAGAACGTGGACGAGATGCGCCGGCTGACCATCCTCGGCCGGCGGGTGCCCGCCTGGCGGGTGGCCGCCATGCGCGACGCCGGGTTCTTCCGCGCCCTGTGGATGACGGACGACGTGCTGCACCGGCGCGCCCAGGGCGAGGATCCCGAGCGCCTGGTGTGCGCCGTCCGCGCGGGCGGTGAGGTGCTCGGGTCGGTCTGGGTGGCCGCGGTCGCGGGCCGCCCGCTGGCGCCGAACGCGGCGGAGGCCCTGCGCGCGGCCTCCCGGGCCGCCGCACCGCACCTGCTGCACCACCGCACGCGCGGCGCGGACAGCCGGCTGGTGGAGGACGCGGCGCGCGCCCTGCTGGAGGAGCGCGGCTCCGCCGAGGTGCTGGCCGAACGGGCCGCGCTGCCGGCGCGCGAGCCGTGCGCCGTCCTGGCGGTGGGCACCGGCGGCCCCGGGCCGGACGCGTCCGGCGACCCGTCCCGGCTGTACGCCCTGCTCGCCCTGCACTGCGCGGCCCTCGCTCACCGGATCGTGGTGGTGCCGGCGGGCGGCCGGGCCCTGCTGCTGGTCAGCGCGCTGGAGCGGGACCCCGACCGGGCCCGCGAGCAGGTCACGGCGCTCGGCACCTCGCTGACCGTCCGGCTGTCGGCGGCCACCGGCACACCGGTACGGGCCGGGCTGGGCGAGGTGGTCCCGGCGCTGGCGGCGGCCGCGCGGTCGCGCCGCAGCGCCGAGCAGGCGCTGAAGGCCCTCGTCCGGACCGGCGGCGCGCGCACGGTCGCGCGGGTCGAGGACGTGGCCGACACGATCGGCGTGCTCCAGGTGCTGGAGGCGCTGCGGAACGTGGAGCTGCCGCCGGGGACCTCGGTGGCGCGGCTGGCCGCGTTCGACGCCGCGCACTCCGGCAGCCGGCTCGTGGAGTCGCTGCGGGCCTATCTGGACCACTTCGGCGATGTGCCGGCCGCCGCGCGCAGCCTCTCGCTGCACCCCAACAGCCTGCGGTACCGGCTGGGCCGGATCACCGCGGTCTCGGACCTGGACCTCGACAGCCCGGACTCCCGGCTGCTGGCCCACCTGCAACTGCGCCTCGCTCCGGAGGAACCGGCACGGGAACCGGGCAGCGGGGCGTGAGCCGAGGCCCGGGACGCGAGCCGGGGCACGGAGCGCGAGCCGAGGCCCGGCGCGTGGGCCGAGCGCCGGGGCACGGGGCGTGAGCCGGGCACAGGGCGTGAGCCGCGTGCCGAGGCACGGGGTGTAAGCCGGACACAGGGCGTGAGCCGGACGCCAGGGCACGGGGTCTGCACCGGGCGTACCCGGTCGCCGTTCGTGCGTCCGCACCAACGCGGGGCCCCGGCTTCGTCGCCGCGGCCGAAGGCGTGGCCCCGGACCCCGCGGATACCCGGTCCGGGCCCCGCCGCGGGGCGGGTGTCTCTGCCGAACCGACGAAGACGGCCCGCCGGCGCGGCGCGCAGTCTGGGAACGCGCCCCGGGAATCGGTCCCGGGCCGCCGCCCCGACCCACCGGAAGGTGCACCATGACCGCTGTGCCCCACGCCGCCGCCCGCCGCGAGCACATTCTGAAGGAAGCCGTGCGGCAGGGCCTGCTGGACCCGGAACAGTCCCCGCTGGCCGCCTTCGTGGACTTCGACGGCGTCGCCGCCACGGTCCGGGCGCTGCACGACGCCTTTCCCGGCGCCCCCGAACTGCCCGGCGTCACCCACACGTTCGCCGCGAAGGCCAACTGCCTCGGACCCGTGCTGCGGGAGCTGGAGCGCCGGGGCATGGGCTGCGAGGTCGCCACGGCGGGCGAGCTGGCCCGGGCGCTGGCGGCCGGTTTCCCGGCCGGCCGGATCGTCTTCGACTCCCCGGCCAAGACCCGCGCCGAGCTGGAGCGGGCGCTGTCCCTGGGCGTGACCGTCAACGCGGACAGCTTCCAGGAACTGGAGCGGATCGCCGCGCTGCTGGCCGTGCGCCCCTCCGCGTCACGGATCGGCGTACGGCTCAACTGCCAGGTCGGCGGCGGCTCCATCGCCGCGATGAGCACCGCCACGAACACCTCGAAGTTCGGTGTGCCGCTGGCGGACCCCGGCAACCGGGAGCGGCTGCTGCGGGCGTTCGCCGCCTACCCGTGGCTGACCTGGGTGCACACGCACACCGGGTCGCAGGGCTGCCCGCTCGACCTCATGGCCCGCGGGGTGGCGCAGGCGGTGGAGTTCGCCGGCCAGGTGACGGCGGCGTTCGGCGAGGGCCGGGTCGAGGGCATCGACATCGGCGGCGGACTGCCCGTCAACTTCGCCGACGACGAGGTGACTCCGACGTTCGCCGACTACGTCGGGCAGTTGCGGGCCCACGCCCCGGAGCTGTTCGCGGGCCGGTACCGGGTGGTGACCGAGTTCGGCCGCTCGGTGCTCGCCAAGAACGGCTTCATGGCCGCCTACGTCGAGTACACCAAGAGCGCCGGGGGCAGGCCGATCGCCGTGACCCACGCCGGTGCGCAGGTCGCCACCCGGACCGTGTTCAGCCCGGACGCCTGGCCGCTGCGGATCGAGGCGTACGGCCCGCACGGCACGGCCAAGGAGGGCCGGACCGTCCGGCAGGACATCGCCGGCCCGGCCTGCTTCGCCGGCGACCTGCTGGCCCGCGACCGCGCGCTGCCGCCGCTCGCGCCGGGCGACCTCGTGGTGGTCCCGGACACCGGCGCGTACTACTTCTCCACGCCGTTCCACTACAACAGCCTGCCCGAGCCCGCCGTGCACGGGGTGCGGACGGACGCGGCCGGCCGGGTGGAGTTCACGCTCGTCCGGGCCGCCCAGGACCCGTGGCTGCTGACGGACCGGGACGGCGTGGGCGAGCCGCTCCCGGCGCCGGCGGGTGCCCCGGCCGGCCGGGCCCGGTGAGGGGTGGCACGGTGTCCCGGGCCGATCCCGGGCGGCCCGGCGGGGACGGGCCGCTCCTGACCCAGCGCGCCGCCATCGTGTTCCTGCTGGCCGCGCTGGCCGGCGCCGGGGCCGCGGTCCTGGCGGCACTGGCCGGCAACGCGTGGCCGGTCGCGGTGAGCGCGGGGGCCGCGAGCGGCGCCTCCGCGGTCCTGTTCTTCAAGGAGATCATCGACTAGACGCCGACCCCGGCCTCTCACCTCGGACCCGTCGGGCGCGCGGGCCCGTCGCTCAGGGTCGCAGGGCGCGCAGCAGCAGGTCGGCGAGGTGGTCGGCGACCTGCTGCGGGGTGAGCGGGCCGTCGGGCCGGTACCACGTCGACAGATGGTGGACGGAGCCGAAGTGGTAGTCCACCACCAGGTCGGCCGGGGTCGCCGTGGAGAAGACGCCCTCCTTCTGGCCCTCCTCGACCAGCGCGCGGAACTGCTCGTGGTAGCGCCGGCGCTCGGCGCGTACCTGCTTGTTCTTCTCCGGGCCGAGGTGGTGCATGGAGCGGAAGAAGATCATCGCGTCGTCGAGGTTCTCGATCGTCGTGACGACCACGTCGGCCGCCGCGTCCCTGAGCCGCTTCTCCACCGGCTCGTCGGCGTGCGCGAAGGTGTCCAGCCGCTCCTGCTGGAGGCGCAGCACCCGGGCGTACACCTCGTGCAGCAGGTCGTCCTTGGAGCCGAAGTAGTGGTACAGCGCTCCCTTGGTGACGCCGGCCGCCTCCACGATCTCCTGCACGGAGGTGCGGTCGTAGCCCTGCTCGGCGAAGAGCCGGGTGGCGGCGGCCAGCAGCCGCTGCGGGACGGGCGTCCCGTCTCCGTCCGTCGTCCTGGGCACTTCCGCCACCCGCCTTTCCGTTCTGCTGCTAGTCCTGGTCGGTGCGGGAACGCAGTTCCCGACGGAGGATCTTGCCACTCGCCGTCTTGGGCAGCTCGGGCAGGATCTCCACCTGACGCGGATACTTGTAGGCGGCCAGTCTCTCCTTGCAGTACGCCGCGAGTTCCCCGGGGGCCGTCCCGGCGCCCGGCCGGAGGCTGATGTAGGCCTTGACGGTCTCGCCACGGTACCCGTCGGGCACCCCGACGACGGCCGCCTCCCGCACCGCCGGGTGGGTGTAGAGCACGTCCTCGACCTCGCGCGGCCACACCTTGAAGCCGGAGGCGTTGATCATGTCCTTCTTGCGGTCCACGACGTAGAGCCAGCCCTGCCGGTCCATGAACCCGATGTCGCCGGTCAGCAGCTCGCCGTCCGGGAAGGTCTCGGCGGTGGCGTCGGGGCGCCGCCAGTAGCCGGGCACGACCTGCGGGCCGCGTACGGCGATCTCGCCCTGCTCCCCGAGGGGCACCTCGGCGCCCTGCTCGTCCAGGATGCGCACGACCGTGTCGGCGCCGGGCAGGCCCACGGACAGGGTGCCGGAGACCGGGTCCACCGGCGCCTCCAGGTGCGGCGGCACGGAGGCGCAGGGGGCGGTGCACTCGGTGAGGCCGTAGCCGACGCGGAGGTACGGCCCGAAGCGCTCCCGGAACCGCTCCACCAGGGCGGGCGGCACCGGGGCGCCGCCCGACGACATGTAGGCGAAGGAGGCGAAGTGCTCCCGGGTGACGTCCGGGTGGGCGGCGAGCGCCATGTAGGCGGTGGCGGGGCCGACGGTGTAGTGCGGGCGGTGCTCGGTGAAGGCGTCCAGGACGACGCCGGGTTCGAAGCGGTAGGTGAGCACCAGGGTGCCCGCGCCGGCCAGGCAGGCGCCGAACTGGCACACCATGCCGGTGATGTGGAACAGGGGCGCGAGCGCGTGGTAGACGGGCGCCTCGGGCAGGCCGAGTCCGGTGGCCTGCCGCTCGGCGTTGTACATGATGTTGGCGTGGGTGTTGGTGGCGCCCTTGGGGGTGCCGCTGGTGCCCGAGGTGTAGCTGATCAGCGCGGTGTCGCCGGGGCGCGGCAGGCGGTCCGCGGGGGCCCGGCCGCCCTGCCGGGCGACGGCCAGCAGGTCGTCGGCGTCCGGGGCCGCCGGGAGCCGTTCGAAGGCCAGCACACGCGGGTCGTCGCGGGTCTGGAGGTCGCGCTCGCAGGCGGTGAGCACGATCCGCACCGGCGAGCCGGCGGCCGTCTGCCGCAGATAGGTCTCCCAGGCCCGGTCGGCGCAGACCAGCGCGACCGCCTCGGCGTCGCGCAGGACGTGCGCGACCTCGCCCGACTTGTACATGGGGTTGACCGGGACGACGGTCGCGCCCGCCTTCCAGGCGCCGAGGACGGCCAGCGCGAAGTGCGGCGAGTTCTGGAGCAGGACGGCCACCCGGTCGCCGCGCTCCAGGCCGCGCGCGACGAGGTGGGCGGCGACGGCGTCGCTCAGCTCGTCCGTCTCGCGGTAGCTCAGCCGGGCGTCGAAGTAGGTCAGGAAGGTCCGGTCGGGGGCCGCGGCGACGGCGTCGCGGAGGGCGTGCACCAGGGAGTCGGCCGGGTCGACGGGGGCGCGCTGGGCGCTGTGGAGGAGCGCGAGCCAGGGGCGGGCGGCGTACGGGGAGGCGGTCACCGGGCGGCCTCCCACTTCTGCTGGATGCGGTTCATGCCGGCGAGCCAGCGTTCGGGCTCAGCGGCCCGCCCCTGGTAGAAACCGGCGACTTCGGGGTGCGGCAGGATCAGGAAGCGGTCCTGCGCGATGCCCTCGAAGAGCGCGTCGACCACGGCCTCCGGGGTGACCGCGTCGGCCTGGAGCACCAGGTGGCCCGCGCTGCCGGTGGCGGCGAGCATGTCGGTGCGGACGCCCTGCGGACAGATGGCGTGGACCTTGACGCCCCGGTGGCGATAGGTGAGGGACAGCCACTCGGCGAAGGCGTAGGCGCCGTGCTTGGTCACGCTGTAGGAGGGCGCCCCGACCATCGTCAGCAGTCCGGCGGCGGAGACGGTGGCGACGAACCGCCCGCCGCCCCGCTCCAGCCAGTCGGGCAGCAGGGTGTGGGCGGCGCGGACGTGGGCCATCAGGTTGACGTCCCAGGAGGTCGCCCAGGTGCGCTCGTCCAGGGCCGCGCCGAGGTCGCCGTCCTCGAAGGCGACGCCCGCGTTGGCGCAGTAGACGTCCACCGTGCCGCCGAGCGCGTCGCGGGCGTCGGCGACGATCGCGGAGGCGTCGCCGGGCACGGCGGTCGCGCCGATCTCCGCGGCCACCGCCTCCGCCTTCCCGGCATCGAGGTCGTTCACCACGACCCGGGCGCCCGCGGCGGCGAACCGGCGGGCCAGCGCGGCCCCGATTCCTCCGCCCGCTCCCGTGACGATCACTCCCGCATCCCGCAGGGCTTCCACCATCGGTCTCCTTCGACACGCGCGACTCGAGCCACGCCAGACTAACCAGTCGGTATGTGTAAAGGAAAGGGCGACTGCCACACCCTCAGAGGGAGGCGCGCGCCGGCAGCCGCCCACGGACCGGGAGGAACCCATGCACCTGTCCCGACGTACTCTGCTCGCCTCGGCGACGACGACGGCCCTGCCGGCGCGCGCCCCGCGCCCGGCGCGGCTGCGCACCGGCTTCGAGCGGCTGGCGGCCGACGGCTACGCGGTCCTGGCCGGCCGCAGGACGGGTGTCGTCACCAACCCGACCGGCGTCACCCGCGACACCGCGCACATCGTCGACGTGATGCACGCGGACCCGCGGGCCGGGCTGACGGCGGTCTTCGGCCCCGAACACGGCTTCCGGGGCACCGCGCAGGCGGGCGGCTCCGAGGGCCGCTACGACGACCCGGCGACCGGGCTGCCGGTGTACGACACGTACCTCAAGAGCGGCCGGGCGCTCGCCGACGTCTTCACCGCCTCCGGCGTGGACACGGTCGTCTTCGACATCCAGGACGTGGGCGCCCGCTTCTACACGTACATCTGGACGCTGTACGACTGCATGGAGGCGGCCGCGCTCGCCGGGAAGCGGTTCGTCGTCCTGGACCGCCCGAACCCGGTGACCGGACGCGACGCCCGGGGGCCGGTGCTGCACCGGGAGTTCGCCACGTTCGTCGGCCGGCAGCCGATCGCGCAGGCGCACGGGATGACCGTCGCGGAGCTGGCGCTGCTGTTCAACGGCGAGTTCCTGACCACGCCGGTGTCCTTGGAGACCGTCCGCATGTCGGGCTGGCGACGCGGCGCGTTCTACGACGCCTGGGGCCTGCCCTGGGTGCCGCCGAGCCCCAACATGCCGACGCCGGACACGGCGCTGGTGTACTCCGGCACCTGTCTGTTCGAGGGAACCAACCTCTCCGAGGGACGCGGCACGACCCGGCCGTTCGAACTCCTGGGCGCCGAGGGCCTGGACGGGCGCTGGGCCGCCGCCGTGAACGGCCTGGAGCTGCCGGGCGTCCGGTTCCGGGAGGCGTACTTCACGCCGACGTTCTCCAAGTTCCAGGGCAGGACCGTCGGCGGGGTGCAGATCCACGTGACCGACCGGGCCGCCTACGACCCGGTGCGCACCGGGATCGCGCTGCTGGTGACGGCCCGGAAGGTGTGGGACGGCTTCGCCTGGCGGTCCGACGGCTGGATCGACAAGCTGACCGGTTCCGCCCGGGTGCGCACGATGATCGACGCGGGAGCGGACACCGACGAGGTGACGGGCGCCTGGCAGGAGGAGCTGGCCGCGTTCCGGCGGGTGCGGAAGGAGTATCTCCTCTACAAGTAGCCCGCGGGAGCTGGCCAACTCCGCTTTCCGGCAGGACGATGACGCGCGGGGGGGACCTGGTGCGGGACGGCGAGGGAGCCCGGCGTGGCGGATCCTGGGATGAGCGTGACTCCCTACTGGGAGCTGACCTTCGACGCGGACGGGGACGTGGACGGCGCGGAACGCGACCGGCTGCTGGCCCAGGTCGCCGATCACGGCGTCCGCGACCTGATCGTCTTCTCGCACGGCTGGAACAGCGACCGCTCGGGCGCCACCGCGCTGTACCGGCGATTCTTCGCGCCGCTGCCGAAGCTGGCGCCGAGGGCCCGGCTCGGGTACGTCGGCGTGCTCTGGCCGTCGATGCGGTTCAGCGACGAGCCGATCCCGGACTTCCCGGCGGCCGTGGCGGCCGTGGCGGCCCAGGCCGGGCCGCGCCCGGCGCTGGACGAGGAGACCCGGCGCGCGCTGCTGGAGACCTTCCCGGGCCAGGCGGCCGTACTGGACCGGCTGGCCCGGCTGCTGGACGAACGGCCGGCCGGCAGCGCGGGGCTCGCCGAGTTCGGGCGGCTGGTGCGGATGCTGCCGGACGCGGACGGACGGCAGGCGGTGGCCGACACCGACGAGGACGGTGAACCGGTCCTGTTCGGCGGGGATCCGGTCGCCGCCTGCGACCAGCTCGCCGGGGCGCTGGCCGCGCTCGGCCCGCCCGGCGCCCCGTTCGCCCTCCCCAACCCGTGGGACGGCGCGAAGGAGTTGCTGCGGCAGGCGGCGTACTACCGGATGAAGCGGCGGGCCGGGACGGTCGGCGAGCGGGGCCTGGGGCCGCTGCTCGGGCGGCTGGCGGGCGCGGCGCCCGGCGTGCGGGTGCATCTGGTCGGGCACAGCTTCGGCGGCCGGCTGGTGGCATTCGCGCTGCGCGCGCTGCCCGCGGACGTGCGCGTGGTGGCCTCGGTGACCCTGCTGCAAGGCGCCTTCTCGCACTACGCGTTCGCGGCCCGGCTGCCGCACGCGCCGGACCGGTCGGGCGCGCTCCGGGACCTCCAGCGGCGCGTCGACGGGCCGGTGGTGTGCTGCCACTCGCGGTACGACGCGGCCCTCGGCACGTTCTATCCGCTGGCCGCGCGGCTCGCCGGCGACGACCGCGCCTGCGCGGGCGGCGAGATCGCGGCCGTGCTGGGCCCGCGCTGGGGCGCCCTCGGGCACGACGGGGTGCAGGCGGTGCCGGGCACCGCCCGCCTGGACCTGGCGGCGGCGCTCGGCGGCCGGCTGCCGGCGTCGGGCTGTGTCAACGTGGACGCGGCGGCCGTGGTCCGGCGCGGCGGCGCGCCGGCCGGCGCGCACTGCGACATCGTCCACCCCGAACTGGCCCGCCTGGTACTGGCGGCGGGCCGCATCACCTGACCCACGGCACACGACGCAGCGGACCGGCACGGGCCGTGGTCGTGCGGGTCCCCGGTGTCCCGGGCGGCGGGGTGGGCCGGTCCGCCGCCCGGGGTGTGCCGGCCGGGGTTCAGCGGTGCGAGGTGTACTCCACGACCTGCTGGTAGGTGGGCCGGTTCTGCCAGCCGATCCGGCCGTGCTTGATGCCGCCCAGGGTGCGCTGGACGATCGAGTCGGCGCACCACTGGTCGCCCGCCGAGCACTGGTCGTCGCCCGGGTAGACCTGGGCGGCGGTCATCGCGGCCGCCTGCTTCAGCGTGCCGGTCAGCAGGTCCCGGCAGGCGCCGAGGCTGCCGTCGCCGCAGTACGTCCGGCCCAGTCCGCCCCGCACCGGCTCGCCGAGCACGGCCCGGATGTCCTTGTCGACATAGGACCACCAGCCGTACTGGAAGGCGCTGCCGGCGTGCGCGCCGGTCGGGCCGTGGCCGGCGGACGGGGCCTCGTCGACCGGCAGGCTGCCGGTGATCGCGCTGTACAGGTCGCTGCCGAGTCCCGGCTCGAACTCCGCCTTGACCAGCAGCGGCCACCAGGCGTCCAGGATCCGGATCGCGTCGGCGTCGGCGTACTTCTTCGCACCGGCCGACGTCTCGGTGCGCCGGGCGCCGGCGCTCACCCACGCCCGGAGCCTGTCGACCGCCGCGGCGGCCGTGGGGTCGGTGACCGGCGCGGAGGTGACCACCTTGAGCAGCCTGGGCAGCACGTCCTCGGCGCGCAGGTCGGCGAGGCCCGCGTCGGCCATGGCGGCCACCAGTTGGCCTCGGGTCACTCCGCCGGCCGCGACCAGCTTCTTCACCCGGTCGTCCAGCAGGTTGCCGCGGTGCACCGAGCCGTCGCCCCAGGAGGCCGCCGCGTACTGGTCGGCCTGCTTGTTGTTCCAGGAGATGTAGTAGTCCTGGTCGACGGAGTGGGGGTGGGCGGAGGCCGGGGTGTAGTCGGCGGTGTTGGCGGCCGCGTCCCAGTTCCGCCACTCGTAGGCGGGCCGGGCCCACACCGGGAACTCGCCGTCGACGCCGCTCGCCCGGACCGGGTTGTCACCGCTGTTGTAGTAGGCGGTGTGCCGGGAGTCGGCGTAGAACCAGTTGAACGTGTAGTTGATGTGCTGGGCCGCGCTCTGGAAGCCCTCCGGGCCCTTGACGTAGTCGGGGTCGTTGAGCATCTGGAAGCCGATGATGGAGTCGGCCTCGTGCAGGTAGGAGGAGCGCAGCGTGGTGTAGGCGACCTTCTTGCCGCCGACGGTGGCCCGGTACGCCACGGGGCCGTACTCGGTCCGCCACACGCGCATGGTGTACGACCCGGCGGCGGTGCCGTCGGCCACGGTCGGCTTCCAGGCGTTCTTCTGCTCGGCCTTCTCCATGGCCGTGCAGGTGCCGTGGTAGAGGTAGTGGTAGTCGTCCTGGCACAGCTCGACCGCGTAGGTGTCGATGATGTCCTGGCCGGAGGTGGTGGCGCTCCAGGAGTAGTCCTGGCCGCGGCCGAGTTCGACGTACATGCTCAGGCCCGCGAAGGAGGCGCCGCGGGCGCTGATGCCGGGGCCCTGGATCTCCTGGAGCAGGAGCAGCTGCGGGGCGAAGTAGCCGGTCTGCGGGCCGAAGACGGCGACCGGGTGGCCGCTCGCGGTGTGTTCGCCGCTCACCACGAGGGCGTTGGACATACCGCGCCGGGCGGAGCCGAGGGCGGTCCGGGCGGCGGTCGCGGAGGTGTTCTTCGCGGCCGCGGCCGAGGCGCTGCCCGTACGGTCGTACACGAGCGGTTCCTGGGTGACCGTGCCGGTGTCGGGCAGGGCCTGGCCCTGCGGGTCGGCGGGCTTGACGCCGTAGGGGAAGGTCTTGCCGTCGTGGACGGTGAGGACGGCCTCGGGGTCGTCGCGTTCCCGGAAGGACTCCCAGATCCGGGTGCCCTCCGCCACGCCGTACTTGGCCTGGGCGGCGAGCAGGGACAGGGCGTTGTTCACCTCCCCGCCGCCGCCGGAGCCGAACAGCGAGCCGACCACGGAGGCCAGTGCGACCAGGTCGGTGAGTTTGAAGTGCTCTATGGTGCCGGCGTTGGTGATCGAGTCCTTGTGGCCGGTCAGGACGTACTCGCCGGGGAAGTAGCGGCCGCTGTCGGAGGCGTCGATGTAGGCGTTGATGCCGTCGAGGTACGCCTTGACGTCGGCGAGGGCCTGCTGGCCGCGGGCGCCGTTCTGCGTGGTCGCGTGGTCGATCTGCGCCTGGAGGTCGGCCTCGGTGTAGGGCGCGTTGCGGTAGAACTGCTGCTCCAGGCCCTGGTTGGCGGGTGCTCCGCCGGCGAAGGAGGTCAACTGGCCGCGGCCGACGTGCCGGAACACGTCCATCAGCCACAGCCGGTCCTCGCCCGCCGCGTACCCGGCGCCGAACTCGGTGCCGTACCGGGTGGTGCCCGTGATGTGCGGCACCCCGGTCTTCTTGTCCCGGACGATCGTCACGTCGCCGCGGCCGGCCGGCTTCTCGGTGGAGGCGACCTGGTCGGCGGGGACGCCGAAGGAGGCGTCGTTGAAGAAGCTGTTGATCTTGGCGTCGGTGACGGCGGGATAGCCGGTGGCCAGGGCGGCGTACGGGCCGAGCTGGTCCTCGGCGTGCGCCGGCTGGGTGCCGAACGCCTGGTTGAGCAGGATCTGCGCGAGGGTCGCGGTGCCGTTCTCGCCGGGCGGCAGGATGTCCGAACACCGGCCGCCGCAGTAGTCGTTGGCGGCCGTGACGCCGGGCGCCGCCGCCGCGGTGTGTGTGAAGGGGACGAGGAGACCGGCGACGAGGACGCATACGGACGCGGTCTTCAGGAACCCGGGGAGTCGACGGGACGTTCTCAGTCTGTCAGGGGCGTTCCGTGGGATTCGCCGTGGCATGGCAGCTCCTAGCGACTGGGGTGGCCGAACGTTACCGCCGGTATCCCCACGATTAAAGGTGAACATGCGTCACTTTCCGGAGTCCGCAAGGAGAACGGGAGCAGAGATGGAGCCGAATCGCCTGTCGATACGTCTATTCGGCGACGTCCGTGCGACGACGCCGAAGTGACCGAAGTACAGGTGCAGGTGTGACGGAGGTGCAGGGCGATGGCCGGTTTCCGGAGTCTGGCAAGACAGGTACGCGACCCACGCTGTGATCTGGCGCTGCGGCGGTATTCACTGCGCAAGTGCCTGGAGAAGTTCGCCCCTTACGGGCATCGGGCGACCTGGGACCATCTGTGCTCCCGGGCGGGTTTCGGCCCCGAGGACCGCTCCCCCGATCCGGCGCGGCTGGTGGCCGCGCTGGAGGAGCTGGAGGAGGCACGTGACGTCTGGCTCCGCTACGAGACGGACTTCACCGAGCGGCGCAGGAAGGAGAAGCACGACGGGCTGCGCCGGCCGGGCAGCGTGGACGACTGGCACCGCAGGACCTGGGGCGGCTTCGGGGTCGCATGGTGCGACGACCCGCGGGTGCACCCCGAGGCGCCGCTCGCCCAGGTGCTGCGCCGGCTGATCGCCGCCCTGGAGCGGGAGCCGGGTTCGACGTGCCCGGTCTGCGCCGGCGAGCGGCTGGTGTGGCGGCGCGGCCTGGACCACGAGCCGTCGTCCGGTCCGGTCTGTGTGGACTGCGGCATCCTGGTGCCGCTGCCGGTGCTCAGCTCCCGGGCCCTTCAGGACGCCAAGCTGGGACAGCTACTGATGTCGGCCTGACACCGCGAGCGGGCGGGCGCGGGGGCGCGCCGGGGATGCCGTGCCCCTTGCGCGGGGAGCCCGGCGGGGGCCGCTGAGCGGGTCCGGCCGTCGGTGGTGTCCGGCACGATGGGGGTCATGGTGCAGGTGTGTCTCAACGGGAGCCGGTCGGCGGCCGACGGCGCGAGGATTCCGGTGTCCCCGGAGGAGCTGGCGCTTTCGGCGGCCGAGGCGGTGGCGGCCGGCGCCACCTCGGTGCACGTCCATCCGAAGACGCCGTGCGGGCGGGACAGCCTCGCGCCGGACGTCCTCGGCCCGGCGCTGGAGGCGATACGCGCGCGGGTGCCGGTGCCGGTCGGGGTGACCACCGGTGCCTGGGCGGAGCCGGACCCGGCGGCCCGGCTCGCCCGGGTGCGCTCCTGGCCGGTGCTGCCCGACTTCGCCTCGGTCAACTGGCACGAGTCCGGGGCCGAGGAGGTCGCCGGGGAACTGCTCGGCAGGGGCGTGGCCGTGGAGGCGGGCATCTGGTCCGGCACCGCAGGAGCGCGCCGGTTCGCGGCCTCCGCGCTCGCGCCGGAGGTGCTGCGGGTGCTGGCCGAGGTGACGGACCCGGACCCGGCGACCGCCGAGGCGTCGGCGCGGGCGCTGCTGGCGGAGCTGCCCCCGGGACACGGCCGTCCGGTGCTGCTGCACGGCGAGGAGGGCGGCGCCTGGCCGGTGCTGCGGCTGGCGGGCCGCCTGGGTCTGGCCGCCCGGATCGGCCTGGAGGACACCCTGCTGCTGCCCGACGGCCGCCCGGCCGGGTCCAACGCCCACCTGGTGACCGAGGCCCTGACCCACCTGCCCCCGCCCCCGTCCGTCCCCTAGGGGCGCGGGGAACGGCGCGCACAACCACCCCGGACCCGCACCCGGAAAACGACACCCGGCACCCGGCACGAGATGCCCGGCCTACCCCGGCGGGGCCGCTCAGCGGCCCTCGGACAGCAGCCGCGATCCCGTCAGCCGCTCGCCGAACACGTCGTCCGGGTTGGACAGCACACAGGTCTCCAGGGACAGGCACCCGCACCCGATGCAGTCGGCGAGATGGTCGCGCAGCCGGTTCAGCTGCCGGATCCGCTCCTCCAGTTCCGAGCGCCACTTCTCCGACAGCCGCGCCCAGTCCTGCCTGGTCGGTGTGCGCTCCTCGGGGAGTTCGGCCAGGGCCTCCCGGATCGTGGCCAGCGGGATGCCGACCCGCTGGGCCGCGCGGACGAAGGCGACCCGGCGCAGCGTGTCGCGGCTGTACCGGCGCTGGTTGCCGGAGGTGCGCCGGCTGGAGATGAGGCCCTTGGACTCGTAGAAGTGCAGGGCGGACACCGCGGCTCCGCTGCGCGCGGACAACTGGCCCACGGTCAGTTCGTGGATCTTCTCGGGAATCTGGGGCACTCCTCAGAGCCTACAGAGAGCGCCTGGTCCGGCGGCCTCGCGTCCGTTGACATCCTCCCGCGACCCGACCATGCTAAGCAGTTGCTTAGAGACGCGAGCGAGAGGCCGGGAACATGGCAGAACCGAGGACCTTCACCTCCCCCGACGAGCTGAAGGCGGCGGTGGGCGAGCAGCTGGGATACACCGACTGGGTGGAGATCGACCAGCAGCGGATCGACCTGTTCGCCGAGGCGACCGGGGACCACCAGTGGATCCACGTGGACCCGGAGAAGGCCGCCGCCGGGCCGTTCAAGACCACGATCGCCCACGGCTACCTCACCCTGTCGCTGCTCCCGCTCTTCGGGCCGCAGCTCCTGCGGGTGGAGGGCGTGAAGATGGGCGTCAACTACGGCACGAACAAGGTCCGCTTCCCCTCGCCCGTCCCCGTCGGGTCCCGGCTGCGCGCGACGGCGACGGTCACCGGCGTGGAGGACGTCACCGGCGGGGTGCAGGTGACGGTCGCGTTCACCGTGGAGCGCGAGGGCGGCGACAAGCCGGTGTGCGTCGCGGAGTCGGTGGCCCGGTACTACCTGTAGCCCGCGGGACCGGGGCCCGCGAGCCCGGCATGATCCAGACGAGCGGGTCTAGCGGGCCCCGACCATGCGCAGCACGAGGTCGGCGTAGAGCGCGCCGACCTCCTCGGGGGTGCGCGGACCGGCCACGTTGAACCAGCGGGCCACGTCGATGCACAGCGAGAGCACGGCGAGCGTGGTGCCCTGGACGTCCGGGACGTCGAACTCCCCCGCGGCCACGCCGTCCTCGATGATGCCGCGCACCTCCGCGTCCACCTGGCGGCGCAGCGCGACGATCTCCGCGCGGGCCTCGGGGCCGAGGGCGTCCAGTTCGTACTGCACGACGCGCGCGGTGGTGCGCCGGCCCGCGTGCCAGCGGACGAAGGAGCCGACCGCGTCGGCCAGGCGCTCCGCTGCGCCGCCCTCGCGGCGGGCCGCGGTGCGCAGGATGTCGAGGGCCTTGTCGTGGCCGATCCGGCTGATCCGGTGGAGCAGCTCTTCCTTCGTCTTGTAGTGGATGTAGAGCGCGGCCGGGCTCATGCCGGCGCGGCCCGCGATGTCCCGGGTCGTCGTCGCGTGGTAGCCGCGCTCGGCGAAGGCCTCCACGGCGGCGACGAGCAGCCGCCGGGCCGCGTCAGGGGTGACCTCTTCCCACGGCTCCACTTCGCCGCCGGTCGTCTCCCGCGCCGTACTCATCGCTCGCTCGCCCCTCTCGGTGACAGGAGCACCACCATACCGCCGACGGTGAGCGGGCGCTTAGAGCGGCCGGTCAGAGCTTTTCGAAGGGGTCGTGCTCGGCGAGCAGCTTCTCCAGGCGGGCCTGGTCGACGCGGCTGACGATCTGCCCGGCCTCCTGCCGGTCCCGGACCACCTTGGCGAGGGTGAACGCGGAGGTGACGAGGTACAGGACCGCGACGGCCAGGAAGCCGCGCACCCAGGCACTCGCGTCCAGCCGGAGGATGCCGATGCCGGTGGCCGCCATGGCGACGGCGAAGGAGGCCACGGCCTGGCCGTAGAAGGCGGCCGTGTTCTGCTGCTTGACCGGTGTGTCGCTCATGGCCCCAGCATCGGCGGCCGGGGCCCGCGGCACATCCGCCGGGATACTCAGGCGCGTACTCAGAACGCCGAGACCCCGGTCAGGGCGCGTCCGATGAGCAGCTTCTGGATCTGGCTGGTGCCTTCGTAGAGGGTCATCACGCGGGCGTCACGCAGGAGTTTGCCGGCCGGGTACTCGTCGATGTAGCCGTAGCCGCCGAAGACCTGGAGGGCGTTGCTTGCGGCGCGGACGGCGGCCTCCGAGGCGAACAGCTTGGCCTTGGAGGACTCGACGGCGAACGGCTCGCCGCGGTCGATCAGGTCGGCGACCCGCCAGGTCAGCAGCCGGGCCGCGTCCACGTCCACCGCGATGTCGCTGATCAGCTCCTGCACCAGTTGGTGGCGGGCGATGGGCTTGCCGAACTGCTCGCGCTCACCGGCGTACCGGACGGCCGCGTCCAGCGCGGCCTGGGCTATCCCGACGCAGCCGGCGGCCACGGACATCCGCCCCTTGGCCAGCGCGGACATGGCGACGGAGAAGCCCTTGCCCTCGGGGCCGAGCAGGGCCGAGGCGGGCACGCGCACGTCCTCCAGCACCAGTTCGGCGGTGGCCTGGCCGCGCAGGCCCAGCTTGCCGTGGACGGTGCGGCGGGTCAGGCCGGGCGTGTCCGCGGGGACCAGGAAGGCGGACACGCCCTTGTGGCCGGGCGCGTCGGTGGAACGGGCGAAGAGCAGGACGACGTCGGCCCAGGTGCCGTTGGTGATGAACATCTTGGTGCCGTTGAGGACGTACGCGTCGCCGTCGCGCACGGCGCGGGTGGTGAGGCTGCCCGCGTCGGAGCCGGTGCCGGGCTCGGTGAGGCCGAAGCAGCCGATGTACCGGCCCGCGGTGAGTCCGGGCAGCCAGCGCCGCTTCTGCTCCTCGTCCCCCCAGGCGGCGATCGTCTTGGCGACCAGGCCGAGGGAGACGGAGACGATGCCGCGGACGGAGGAATCACCGCGGCCCAGCTCCTCGGTGACCAGGCAGTACGCGAGGTGGTCGCCGCCCGAGCCGCCGTACTCCTCGTCGATGGTCAGCCCCAGGAAGCCGATGTCGCCCAGCTTCCCGACGATGGCCCGGTCGACCTCCTCGGCGCGGTCCCAGGCGACCACGTGCGGGGCGATCTCGCGCTCCACGAAGTCCCGGGCGAGCCGCCGTACGGCCGCCTGCTCCTCGCTGAGCCCCAGGTTCACCACGAGATCACCCCACACCAGACCGACACCGATGGATCTTGAAAGCCGTACATTTAAATTAGCACTGCTAGTTTACGGCCGCAGCCCTACTATGTGCGCCATGGCCCGACCGCGCAAGCCCCTCCTCAGCACCGACCGGATCGTCGCGACGGCCCGGGACCTCGTGGACCGCGAGGGGCTGGCGGCCGTCTCCACCCGCCGGCTCGCGGCCGAACTGGGCGTGAGCGGGCCCTCGCTCTACAACCACTTCCGCACCAAGGACGAGATCCTGGAGGCCGTCGCGGACTCGGTCAGCGCGCTGGTCGACCTGTCGATGTTCGAGGACGGCCGGCCCTGGCGGACCGCGCTGCACGACTGGGCCGTCTCCTACCGGGCCGCCCTGCGCGACCACCCGAACATCGTCCCGGTCCTCGCCCGCGGCCCCGGCCGCCGTCCCGCCGCGCTGCGCCTGGCCGACGCGGTCTACGGCGCGATGGTCGACGCGGGCTGGCCGCCCGCGCAGGCCACCTCCATCGGCGCGCTGATGCGGTACTTCATCATGGGCTCGGCGCTCGGTTCGTTCGCCGGCGGCTTCGTGGACGACGCGAGCGCCTACGACCCGGCCGACTACCCCCACCTCGGCCAGGCCCACCTGCTCGCCGAGCAGCAGGAGAAGATCGACGAGCGGGCGTTCGAAACGGGACTCGGCGCACTGCTGGACGGACTGGCGCAACAGTACGAGCAGGTACGGCTCTGACACTCCACCGCCCCTTGCCGGGGGCCCCGGTCCGGGGACCCCGGCCACACCGTGCGGCCCACTCGCCGCCCGCACCCGGGCAGTCCGTCCGGATCACCACCTCGGGAAAACGGGCACCGCCCGGCCCACCGCGGCACGCTGAGCGCGGCGGCCGAGGGGCTGGGCGGGCGGGCCGCCCGGCGCAGCGCGGTAAGCACGGCGGCCCGAGGACGGGCGGGGCGGGTCCGTCCGCACAGTGCGGCGCGGTGAGCACGGCGGGCGCGGGGGCCGGGCGGGCGGGTCCGCACGGTGCGGCGCGGTAAACACGGCGGCCGGGGGGACGCCGGGACCAGCCGGGCAGACGCGTCCGGCGCAGCGCGGTGAGCGCGGCGGACCGGGGACGGGGGCGGGGCCGGGCGGACGGGTTCGCCGTGACCGGCCGCGCAAGTGCGCCCGGCGCGGCGCGCTCAGCGCGGCGCCGAGGGGCGGGACGCCGTGACGGCCGAACGGGTCCGCCCGGCGCGGCGCGGTGAGCGAGGCGGGCGAGGGGGCGCAGTGACCGGCCGGGCAGGTCCACCCGGTGCGGCGCGGCGGGCGAGGGGGCACGGTAACCAGGCGGGCGGGTCCGCCCGACGCAGCGCGGTAAGCAGGGCGGCCCGGGGACGGGGCGCCGCGACCAGCCGAGTGGACCCGCCCGGCGCAGCGCGGTAAGCCCGGCGGCCAAGGGGGCGGGACGCCGTGACCAGCCGGGCAGGCGCGCCCGGCGCGGCGCGCTGAGCGCAGCGGCCGAGGGGCGGGGCCGGTGACCGGCGGGCGGGGCCGCCGTGACCGGGCGGGCGGGTTCGCCGTGGTCGGCCGGGCGGTTTCCCGCCCGGCTCTCGCCGGGCGTCTCCGAATCGCTCAGAAGACCACCAGTGCCCGGCCGCCCTTGCCTGCCAGCATGTTGTCGAAGGCTGCCGGGATGCCCTCCAGGCCGATGCGTTCCGTGACCAGGACGGACAGGTCAAGGCGGCCCTCGCGGACGTGTTCGGCGAGGATCGGCAGGTCCCGGGCCGGGTCCGAGTTGCCGTAGACGCAGCCCGCCAGGGTGCGGCCCCAGTGGAAGAGTTCCAGGGCGTTGAAGGTGACCTGCTGGTCCTTGCCGCCGATGCCGACGACCGTCGTCCGGCCGCCCCGGCGGGTGGACTCCCAGGCGGCGCGGATGGAGACCGCGCGGCCCGCGCACTCCACGGCGACGTCGACGCCCTGCCCGCCGGTCAGGGCGCGGATCCCGCGGGGCGTGGTGTCGGAGGCGAGGACGTAGTCCGTGGCGCCGGCCGCCCGCGCGAGTTCCTCCTTCGCGGGCGAGACGTCGACGGCGATGATCCGCGACGCGCCCGCGATCCGGGCCGCCTGGACGGCGGCGAGGCCCACCCCGCCGGCGCCGAACACGGCGACGCTCTCCCCGGCGCGGACCCGCGCCGAGTAGTGGACGGCGCCGTAGCCGGTGAGCACCGCGCAGCCCAGGAGGGCGGCGTCCACCGGCTCCACCCCGTCCGGCACCGGCAGCACGCAGGACACGGGGACCACCGTCTCCTCGGCGAACGCGGCCACGTTCAGGCCGGGGTGCAGCCGTGTGCCGCCGGTGGTGCGGGCGTACACCTCGGCGGCGCCGTTCAGCGCGTTGGCGCACAGCCAGACCTCGCCGAGCCCGCAGGCGTGGCAGGTGCCGCAGGAGGGCGCCCAGTTGAGCACGACGGCGGCGCCCGGCGCGACCTGGGTGACGCCCTCCCCCACGGCGACGACCGTGCCGGCGCCCTCGTGGCCGAGGACGGCCGGGACCGGCACCCGCATGGTGCCGTTGGCCAGGGACAGGTCGGAGTGGCAGACGCCGGCGGCGGCGAGGCGGACCCGGACCTGTCCGGGGCCCGGTTCGGGCAGCTCGATCCCGGTGATCTCCAGCGGTGCGCCGATGGCGGGCAGGACGGCGGCTCGTACGGCCATGGGTCTCGTACTCCCTTAGAACTGGAGGGACTTGGTCTGCAGGTACTCGGCGAGGCCGTGGCTGCCGAGTTCCCGGCCGACGCCGGACTGCTTGTAACCGCCGAAGGGCGCGAGCGGGTTGAACCGGCCGCCGTTGATGTCGACCTGGCCGGTGTCCATGCGGCGCGCGAAGGCTACCGCCTCCTCCTCGCCGGCGGCCCAGACCGCGCCCGCGAGCCCGTACACCGTGCCGTTGGCGATGCGCAGGGCGTCCGCCTCGTCCTCGTAGCGCAGGATCGTGAGGACCGGGCCGAAGATCTCCTCCTGGGCGATCGTCATGTCCGGGGTGACGTCGGCGAAGACGGTGGGGCTGACGAAGTAGCCGCGCTCGTGCGGGGTTCCGGGGCCGCCCGCGACCAGCCGGGCGCCCTCCGCGACGCCCTTGTCGATGTAACCGCGCACCCGCTCCTGCTGCCTGGCGCTGACCAGCGGGCCGATGCGGTCGGCGTACTTGGCGGCGGCGGTCGCGGCCAGCTCGACGGCCTCGGCGTACTGGTCACGGTGGACCAGCATGCGGGTCCAGGCGCTGCACGTCTGGCCGGAGTTGGCCATGACGTTGGCGACGCCGACGTTCACCGCCCGGGCGAGGTCGGCGCCCGGCAGGATGACGTTGGCGGACTTGCCGCCGAGTTCCAGGGCGACCTTCTTCACGGCCGCGCCGGCCACCGCGCCGATCTGCCGGCCGACCGCGGTGGAGCCGGTGAAGGAGACCAGGTCCACGCCGGGGTGCTCGGCGAGGGCCTGTCCGGCGACCGGGCCGAGTCCGGTGACCAGGTTGAACACGCCCGCGGGCACGCCGGCTTCGTGCACCGCCTCGGCGAATAGCTGGGCGGTGAGCGGGGTGTCCTCGGCGGGCTTGAGGACGATCGTGCAGCCGGCGGCGAGGGCCGGGGCGGCCTTGGCGACGATCTGGTGCAGCGGGTAGTTCCACGGCGTGATGGCGCCGACCACGCCGACCGGCTCGTGCAGGACGGTGGAGTTGCCGACCTTCTCCTCGAAGGCGTGGGTCGCGGCCAGCTCGGCGTAGGAGGCGGCGACCGCGATCGGCATGGAGGTGTGCACCGCCTCGGAGAACTTCAGCGGTGAGCCCAGCTCGGCGGTGACCGTCCCGGCGATCTCGTCCTTGCGGGCCACGAGGGCGCCGTGCAGGGCGGTGAGGCGCGCGGCGCGTTCGGCCGGTGGCGTGGCGGCCCAGCCGGGCAGGGCGGCGCGCGCGGCCCGTACGGCGGTGTCGACGTCCAGCGCGCCGCCCGCCGGCACCCGGCCGATGACCTGCTCGTCGGCGGGGTTGACGACCTCGATCACGTCCCGGTCCGCGGCGGGGCGCCAGGCGCCGTCGATGTACAGCGCGTCATGTGCCTTCATGGTGTGTCCTCCCGGCGGGTCCGCGTCGTCCGGCACACAAACTAGCGATGATAGTTTTGCTGCGCCAGACTTTCCCGGGCCCTGCCCGTGCCGGGGCACCGTCGCGGACGGACCCCGGCCGGCCCGGACCCGCACGTCCGCGCCGGCCGGGCCGCGTCACCTCACCGCGCTGAAGTGCGCGAAGACCACCACGTTGCTGGTGTAGCCGGTCCGCCGGCTGAACAGGCCGCCGCAGGTGATGATCCGCAGCTCCGGGCGCCCGGTCGAGCCATAGACCTCCCGGTCGGGGAAGCCGGCCTTGTCGTACACCTTCACCCGGTCCACGGAGTAGACGGCGGTACGGCCGTCCGCGCGCCGCGCCTCGACCGTCCGGCCGGGCCCGATGTGGGCGAGGCCGGCGAACACGGCGGGCCCGGACCGGGTGTCGCGGTGCCCGACGGCGATCGCGGTGCCGGTCTCGCCGGGGGTGGCTCCGCCCTGGTACCAGCCGACCAGTTCCGGCCGGTCCACCGGCGGTGTCTCCAGCTCCCGGCCGGCGTCCAGCCGCAGCGGGACGACCGGGGCGTCGATGCCCAGCGAGGGCACCCGGAAGGCCGTCGGCCGGGACCGGGGCAGCGGGCGGGGCGGCGGCGCGGCCGGGGCGGGCCGGGCCGCGTGGGCACGGGAGTCCTGGGCCGCCGCCATGGACGGGCCGCCCCGCCTGCCGTCCGGCCCGCAGTGCGACACCACCGTGGCCAGGACGGTCGCCAGCACGGCCGTCCTGGCGAGGCGGTAGGCGCGGGTCCGGTACCAGGGCCTGCGTCGGCGCCTACGCGGCGCCATGGGGCCGGCGGCGGATCACCCGGAGGTACACGACACCGCAGACGGCGAACAGGCCCACGGCCGCCGCCCCGGCCACCGGCGCGTACGCGGCGGCCCTGTCGATGAGGCCGCCGCCGCCCGCGTGCACACCGCCCTTCGGGCCGTCGTGGTCGCTCTGTCCCCAGGACCCGTTGTTCTGCTGGTGGTCCTCGATCTGCCCGCCGGGCGCCCCTTCCGCCCGGCCGTCGTGGCAGTTGACGCGGAAGACCTTCTCCTTCAGGGCCGGGGGCGTGCCCACGGTCCAGCTGATCTTGTACTGTCCGTCCGCCAGTCCCAGCACATCGGTGTGCCCGGCACCGCCCGCGAGCTGGATGATGCCCGTCACGGTGGCGGCGGTGGGCAGCGGGGGCTGGGGCGTGATCGTGTACGCGATGCTGGTCAGGGTGTCGAAGTTGAGGGCCTCCAGGAAGAACTTGCAGACCACCGGGTCGTCCTTGGCCGAGCCGACGAACGACGGCGGATTGGTCGAGCGCGCGTTGTGGATCCGGATGTCGCCGTTCTCCCCCTGGGCCGCCGCGTTCGGCGCCGCCACCCATGAAGCACCCGCCGCGGCGAGGGCGGTGAGGACGACTGTGGCGCCCGCGCGGGAACCGACGGCACGGGGGAGTGTCAGGGTGAGCATGCGCATTCCTCCGAGTTCAGATGATTTTCATACAAATCGCTCTTTCGTCTGGACTCTGCTCCATCCCCCGCGCGACCCCCGGCAGCGACGCCCGGCGCGCCGTCAGATATCGCTCGTGCGGCGCAACCGCGAGCCGCGCCGCCGCTCCCCCGCCACCCGTCCGGCCGTCTCCCGGCGCGGCTCCGGCGTCCGCAGCGCCACGCCCGACGACACCAGCAGCAGGACCCCGAGCAGCACGAACGGCGCAGCCACGCCGGCCAGACCGGCCACCAGGCCCGCGGCGGCCGGGGCGGCGACCTGGCCGAGCCGGTTGCCGGTCAGCCGCAGCGCCAGCGCGGTGGAACGGGCCTCCTCGGGCGCGGCCCGCACCACCGTCGTCATCGACAGCGGCTGGCCCACGCCCAGACAGAAGCCGAGGGCCGTGAGCATCGCGCCGAGCGCCCACACCGGCACCGGCAGCGCGACCGCCGCGCACAGCAGGGCCGCCGGCAGGCAGGTCGCGGTGAGCAGCACGGGCCGGCCGAGCAGCCGCAGCAGCGGGGTGAGGACGAGCCGGCAGGCGATGCTGGCGGCGGCCCGGAGGCCGAGCAGGACGCCGACGACCGACGGTGCGATGCCCCGGTGCTCGCCGACCACCGGCAGGTAGGCGGTGAGGATGTCGGTCGCGGACAGCACCGAGAGGCTGATCAGGATGCCCGCGGGCACGCCCCGGGTCCGCAGGATGCCGGCGACCGGCACCCGCCCGGCACGCGGCGGGCGTGGGCCGGCGGCCGTGCGGTCCTCGATCCGCCACAGCGAGGCGAACGCGGCCGCGGCGCCCGCGCCCGCCGTGACGAGGGCGAGCGCGCTGCTGCGGGCCAGCCCGCCGGGCCCCTCGCCGCCGACGAGGGCGCCCGCGGCGAGGGGCCCGGCGAGCTGGCCGAGCGAGGCGCCGATGGTGAAGTACCCGAAGTCGCGGTCCTGTTCGTGCGGCGCGGACTGCCGGGCCACCAGCGACTGGGCGCCGATCACGAAGCACAGGTGCCCCAGCCCCATGACGCCGCTCCACAGGGCCATCGCCCCCAGCGAGCCGGCGAGGCCGCTGAGCGCGCAGCCGCCCGCGATGAGGACCACGCCGACGGACAGCAGCGGGGCGCAGCGGCCGTGGTCGGTGCGACGGCCGAGCGGTACGGCGGCGAACAGCGGCAGCAGGGCGTACACCCCGGCGATGACACCGACCGCCCGTTCGTCGGCGCCGAGCGCGAGGGCCCGGTAGGAGACGGCGGGCCGGGCCATCGACACGGCGCCCTGCGCGCAGCCGAAGGCGATGACGAGACGGAGCAGCCAGCCGCGGTCGCCACCGGGCGCCATGGGCGAAGTCCCTTTCCTGCGTGCTCAGATGATGCCGTACAGCAGGCCCGCGCCGAGCACCACCAGGGAGGTGAGCACGGCCCACTTGACCACGAACCGGGTGTGGTCGCCGAACTCCACCCTGGCCATGCCGACCAGGACGTAGACGGCCGGGACGAGCGGGCTGGACATGTGCAGCGGCTGGCCGACGATGGAGGCGCGGGCGATCTCCGCCGCGGAGACGCCGTGCGCCTGGCCCGCCTCGGCGAGCACCGGCAGGACGCCGAAGTAGAAGCCGTCGTTGGACATGAAGTAGGTGAGCGGGATGCTCAGCACGCCGGTGACCAGGCCCATGTGCGGGCCCATGCCGGCGGGGATATTGTCCACCAGCCAGGTGGCCATGTGGTCGACCATGCCGGTGCCCTGGAGGACGCCGGTGAAGACGGCGGCGGCGAACACCATGCCGGAGACGTTGAGCACGTTCTCGGCGTGGGCGGCGATCCGGGCCTTCTGGTCCGGCATGTGCGGGAAGTTGACGGTCAGGGCGAGGGCCGCGCCGAGCAGGAACAGCACCGGGATCGGCAGCCACTCCATGATCATGGCGGTGAGCAGGACGACGGTGAGCAGCGCGTTGAACCAGTACAGCCGCGGGCGCAGGGTGGGGCGGTCCGGGTCCAGGCCCTGGAAGCCGTCATCCTCGGGCGCGTCGTCCGCGGCCCCGGCGGCGGCGCCGGCCGCGGGCCCGCTCCCGGCGCCGGCGCCGACCAGCACCGTCTCGCTCTCCTCCACCAGCACCTCGTCCAGCATGAGCACGCCGAGCCGGCTGCGCTCGCGGCGGCCGAGGACGTAGGAGAGGACGAGGACGAACAGCAGGCCGGTGGCGAGGGCCGGGATCATCGGTACGAAGATGTCGCTCGCGTCCAGCTTCAGCGCGGTGGCGGCGCGGGCGGTGGGGCCGCCCCAGGGCAGGGTGTTCATCACGCCGTTGGCCATGGCGGCGACACCGGTCATCACGACCAGGGACATCTTCAGGCGCTTGTACAGCGGGTACATCGCCGAGACGGTGATCATGAAGGTGGTGGAGCCGTCGCCGTCCAGGGAGACGATCGCGGCGAGGACCGCCGTGCCGACCACGATCCGCAGCGGGTCGGCCTTGCAGAACCGCAGGATGCCCCGCACGACCGGGTCGAAGAGACCGACGTCGATCATCACGCCGAAGTAGACGATCGCGAACATGAGCATCGCCGCGGTGGGCGCGAGGCCGGTGACGCCGTCGATGACGTAGTCGCCCAGCTTGGCGCCCTTGCCCACGCCCACGCAGAACAGCGCGGGGATGAGCACGAGCGCCGCGATCGGCGACATCTTCTTCAGCATGATCAGGACCAGGAAGGTCGCGATCATGGCGAAGCCGAGGATGGTGAGCATGAATGGTTACCTAACGTTCGCCCTTGAACATCCCACCTGGGGGCCGGCGGTGCGATGACGTTAGGTCCGTTCACTCGGCGTTAACAAGATGGTGAGGCGCGAGCAATAAGCGCGAAAGTCCAGGTCACGGCAGTGCGAGCCGGACGGCGGGTACGGCGTCGGGCAGCGCGGGCGGCGGTCCCGGCGCGGAACCGGTCCGGTGTGACCGGGGTGGCCGGTCTCAGTCGAGTACGCGGCCCAGGTAGGCCCGCAGCAGGTCCCGGGTCTCGGCGATGACCGCCTCGTCCCCCTGCGGGTCGACCCGGAATGCCAGTTGCACGAGGGTGTCGGCGGCCTCCACGGCGACCAGGAACACCCGCCGCAGGCCGGCGTCCGGGGTGCGGGCGAGATGGCCGGCCAGCAGCTCGGTCAGCCGGTCGGCGACCCGGGTGTTGGGCTCGCCGTGGCGGGAGCCGACCGGGATCTGGTTGCCGAAGTCGACCAGGGAGAAGCCGGGCGCGGTGCGCTTCATGGCCAGGTACTCGTCCAGGACGGCGTCCATGGCGGCCCGCCAGCCCCCGGTGCGGCTCTCCGCCAGCCGCTCGGTGACGCGCTCGACGTACCGCTCCAGGTTGCGCTGGGCGAGGGCGTCGGCCATCTCCCGCTTGTTGCCGAAGAAGCGGTAGACCGAGCCGATGGGGACGCCGGCGCGCTGGGCGACGGCGCGGGTGCTCAGGGCGTCGTAGCCGACCTCGTCGAGCAGGTCGGCGCAGGCGTCCAGGATTCTGGTCAGCCGTTCGGCGCTGCGCCGCTGGACGGGCGCGCGGCGGAGCGATGTCGCGTGGGGCACGGGCTTCATGATGCCTTTCCGCCGTGGTCCGGTGAAGCTCGCCCCAGAGTACGGAGACGGGCGGGCGGTCCACTCACCCGCCGGGGGCAGGGCTGTGAGCAGTGGCCTTGCCGGGCCGGTCCGGGCGGTGGCCGGGCGCCCGGCGGGCCTCCGGTGAGCCGTCATCCGGCCGGCACGCCGACCGGGCTCAGCCCTCCGGCGTACCCGGCGTACTCGGCGTGCCCGGGGTGCGCGACGTACCCGGCGTACCCGGGGTGCGCGGGGTCCGCCCTGCCGGGGGCGGTTCCGGGTCGGACACCGTGATGTCGGCGGTGCTCTGGACCGGCTTGCCGTGCACCGCCCACACCGTGCCGTCGTCGGCGTAGAGACGGGCGGTGATCTGGTGGGTGCCGTGCGGGACGAGGCCGGCGGGCAAATGATGGGTCCGGGACCGCAGCCGGGCGACCCGGCGGCCGTCCACGAAGAGGTGGACGAGTCCGCGGCCGAGGACCGCGACCGGGCGCGTGCCGGGCTCCGAGCAGCGGAAGCGGCGCAGGGCCAGCCGGACGTCCCAGCCGCCGGCCGGGTCCGGGGCGACCTCGACGGCGACCTCGGGCGCGCCCTGCGGGGGCACCTCGCGCAGGTTGCGCCCGGTCTCGTCGGTGCCGTCCAGCACCTTTCCCACCGGCGAGGGCGAGACCCCGTCCCCGTGCGCCTCGCCGGCCGCGCAGGCCGCCGCCCCCCACGGCAGCAGGACGCACACCGCGAGCGCGACGAGCCGTCCACGCGTCCACTTCGTCCACGACATGATCCGGAGCGTAGAACAGCGCCCCGCCGCCCCGGATCCCCCTCGAGTCGGGTTCCGGCCATACCCCGGAGGGAGGACCCGGGAATGCTCTTGCGCGGGCCCGCACTCATTCCTACGGTGTTGCATAGGAATCGGGACGCGAGGAGCGATCATGAGCGGGGACGCACGGAAGACCGCCGAGGGGCTGTCGTATCTGACCGGATTCGGCAACGAACACGCCTCGGAGGCGGTGCCGGGCGCCCTGCCCGAGGGCCGCAACTCGCCCCAGCGCGCGCCGCTCGGCCTGTATGCCGAGCAACTGAGCGGTACGGCGTTCACCGAGCCGCGGGCTCACAACCGGCGCTCCTGGCTGTACCGCATCCGTCCCTCGGCCGCGCACCCGGCGTTCACCCGCACCGGCGAGGGCGCGCTGCGCACGGCGCCGTTCACCGAGACCGTGCCCGACCCCAACCGGCTGCGCTGGAACCCGCTGCCCGAGCCGCCGGCCGGCACGGACTTCCTCGGCGGCCTGTGGACGCTGGGCGGCAACGGCGACGCGACCCAGCGCACGGGCATGGCGGTGCACCTGTACCACGCCAACGCCTCGATGGAGCGGGTCTTCTCGGACGCCGACGGTGAGCTGCTGATCGTGCCCGAGCGCGGCGGACTGCTGCTGCACACCGAGTTCGGCCGAATGCATGTGGAGCCGGCCCAGGTCGCGCTGATCCCGCGTGGAGTGCGCTTCCGTGTGGAGCTGACGGACGAGTCCGCGCGCGGTTATGTGTGCGAGAACTATGGGTCGCCGTTCCGGCTGCCCGACCTCGGTCCGATCGGCGCCAACGGCCTGGCGAACCCGCGGGACTTCCGGGCGCCGGTCGCCGCGTACGAGGACGTCGAAGGCCCGGTGGAGGTGGTGAACAAGTTCTGCGGCTCCCTGTGGACGGCCACCTACGACCACAGTCCCCTGGATGTGGTCGCCTGGCACGGCAACCATGTGCCGTACGTCTATGACCTGCGCCGGTTCAATGTGATCGGCACCATCTCCTACGACCACCCGGACCCGTCGGTCTTCACGGTCCTGACCTCTCCGTCGGACACGCCTGGCCTGGCCGGTGTGGACTTCGTGGTCTTCGCGCCGCGCTGGCTGGTGGGCGAGGACACGTTCCGGCCGCCGTACTTCCACCGGAACGTGATGAGCGAGTACATGGGCCTGATCGAGGGCGCGTACGACGCCAAGGCGGAGGGTTTCGTGCCGGGCGGCGGCTCGCTGCACAACATGATGTCGGCCCATGGCCCGGACCGGGAGACGTTCGACCGGGCGAGCGCGGCCGAGCTGCGGCCGCAGAAGATCGACGACGGGCTGGCCTTCATGTTCGAGACCCGCTGGCCGGTGACGCTCACCGCGCGGGCGGCCGGGGCCGACCACCTCCAGCAGCGCTACGACGACGTGTGGCGCGGACTGGAACGCCACTTCCGGGGATGACCGGCGCCATTGCGCCGGACGTTCCCCGCCGGGTACGGATAGCCGCGTGACCTCCTTCGCTCCGGATTCGATCGTCCTGAACCGCAAGCTGCCGCTGTGGTACCAGGTGTCGCAGTCGCTGCGCGCCTCCATACTGGGCCGCTCCCCCGCCGACCCGCTGCGCCTGCCCACCGAGGAACGGCTGGCCGAGCACTACGGCGTGAGTGTGCTGACCATGCGGCAGGCGCTGAAGGAGCTGGAGGACGAGGGGCTGATCAGCCGGCACCGGCGGCGCGGCACGTTCATCGAGCCCGGGGCGCGGCGCGGGACGCCGGTGCGGCTGCTGGGCTCGGTGGACGCGATCGTGGCCCAGCAGTCCGGGATGACGACCGAGCTGCTGGACCACGGCCGGGTGCCGGTGCCGGCCGGACTCGCCGAGTACTTCCCGGACCTGGCGGAGGTGGCGTCGTACCACCGGCTGCGCAGCGACGAGAAGACCGGCGAGCCGACCAACCACGCCGTGAACCACATCCGTCCCGACCTGGCGGAGCGGATCGACCCGCGGGACCTGGTCCGCTGGCCGATGACCAAGGTGCTGCGGGACGTGGTGAAGGCGGACATCAGCCGGATCACGGACACCGTGGAGGCCCGGCTCGCCGACCCGGAGACGGCCCGGCTGCTCGACGTGCCGCTGCTCAGCCCGATCCTGCACTACACGGGGGTGACGTACGACTCCGCGGGCCGGGTGCTGGACGTGGCGGTCATCCACTACCGGGGTGACCGGTTCTCGTTCACCGTCACGCTCGACGCCACCTGATCGCGGGGCGGGTCAGGCCGTACCATGCCCAGCGTGACGCACGACGACGCGCCGCCGCTGGCGGACCTCATGCCGTGGTCCGTCGCACCGCTGCGGCTGGGCCGCGCCTGGCCGGCGGCACCGGACGCGGCCTCGCTGCGGGCCCGCTGGGACGCCCTGCTCAAGGCCGAAGGCCCGGACCGGGAGGCCCTGTTCGAGCCGACCCGCGCGCGGGCGCTCACCTCGGCGGTGGGCCAGCTTCCCGGTCAGTCCACGGGGACGCGGCGGCTCGCGCGCGCCGAGGGGCCCTGCGCGGAGCCGGTGCGGGTGCTCGCCGCCCCCTTCGACGAGCAGTGGCTGATCCCGGACCACCGGCTGATCGACGCGGCCCGCCCGGAGCTGTGGCGGGTGGCGGACGCGGGACAGGTGTTCACGGTGGAGTCGGGCGACGCGGGCCTGCCGCTGCTGGCGACCGGGCTGCTGCCCGCCCTGCGCACCGGCCGGATCCGCCCGCTCTACCGCCGCCCCGGCACCGCCGAACCGAATCTCGCCCCCGGCCTGCCGGACCTGCTGTCGGCCCGGCTGGGCGTCCGTGTCCCGGCACCGGACCTGCTGGCCTGGATCGTGGCGGCGGTCCGCCCGGACCTGACCGTCCCGCTCACCGCGGACCCGGACCTGTGGACCGCCGGCGTGGAGCTGGGCCGCCGGGCGCTGTGGCTGATGCGGCGGGACGGCGAGCGCCCCCGGCTGCCGGGCGGGCGCCGGCCGTACGTCCGCGCGCCCCTGCCTCCCCGCCCGCTCGCGCTGCGCTACGACCCCGACGAGGAGGCCCTGTACCTGGAGGAGGGCCGTATCTCCCCGGTCCCGCCCGGGGTCTGGGAGTTCGAGGTGGCCGGGGTCCCGGTGCTCCCGTCCTGGTTCTCGGCCCGCACCGCCCCGGCCGGGCCGGGCACGCTCGCCGCGATCCGCCCGGCGTCCTGGCCGCAGGAGTGGACGTCGGAGCTGCTGGAGCTGATCACGGTCCTGGCGCTGCTGGCGGAGGTGCGGACCCTGCGGGACGGACTGGAGGTGACGTCCCCGGTCACGGCGGCCGAGCTGCGGGAGGCGGGCGTCCTGCCGGTTCCGGAGCGCTCCCGGCGCCCCGCCTCGGTCCTGGACCACCAGGAGGAGGGCCCGGACGGCCAGTTCGCCCTGCTCTGACCGCCGGCGCACCGGCCCGGCGCGACCGTCAGCCGGGGCACCACCGGACACCCCACCGACACACGGCCCCCGCTCGGGGCCGCCGCCGGTTCACCGGCTCCCCGGCTCCGGACCGCCACCGGTTCACGGCTCGCCCGCTCCGGACCGCCACCGACTCACGGCCCCCGCGCTCCGCGTCGTCACCGACGCACGGCCCCCGTTCCGGGCCGCCGCCCTCTCACCGGCTCCCCCGTTCCGGGTCGAAGGAATCGATGACCCGTTCCACCATCCGCTCGAACACCGCCTCGAGGTCGATCGGTCCCGCGTCCGCCATGAAGGCCGCCGCCATCCTCGGATAGGCGCCGCTGGCGATCCGGCCGCCCAGGTAGGCGATGCGGACCGCGTTCTCCTGCTCCTGCGACCAGGGCAAAGCGCGCACCCGCTCGGCGGTGTCGAGTTCGTTGCGGACGTACGTCGTGACCATGCCGTTCAGCATCGCGATGCACTCCAGCTTGGTGCCGTACGCCGCCTCCAGCGGGTCCAGGCAGGCCAGGCAGTGCTCCAGGTAGCGCAGGGCGTTCGGGCTGAAGCCGTAGACGGGTGACATCAGGCGCGGCAGCCACGGGTGCCGGCGCATCAGCTCGCGGGTCTGCCGGGCGACCCGGCGCATGTCGGCCCGCCAGTCGCCGCTCGGCTCCCACGCCTCGTGCTCCGCGCCGGCCGCGTCCACCATCAGCTCGTACAGGTCCTCCTTGCGGGGGACGTAGTTGTACAGCGACATGGTGCCGCAGCCCAGCTCGGCCGCGACGTGCCGCATCGACACGGCGTCGAGCCCCCGCGCATCGGCGATCCGGACGGCCGCGGCGGCGATGTCGTCGCGCGTGTACGCCGGTTTCGGCCCCCGGCCGGTGCGCTCGGGGCGCGCCCAGATCACCTCGGGGACGGCCCCTCGGACTGCCATGGATCATCACCTCGGCCACCATCGTAGTTACGTACACCGTACGTAGTGCGGTATGGTCCGGGCATGGCTACTACGTACGCTGTACTTAGTGAAGGTCTGGAGAAGCGCTTCGGCGCTGTGCGGGCCCTGCGCGGGCTGGACCTGGCCGTCGCCGAGGGCACGGTCTGCGGGCTGCTGGGGCCGAACGGGGCGGGGAAGACGACGGCGGTGCGGCTGCTGACCACGCTGCTGCGCCCGGACGCGGGCTCGGCGCGGATCGCCGGACACGACCTGGTGCGGGAGGCGGCGGCCGTGCGCCGCCGGATCGGGGTCACCGGGCAGTACGCCACGGTGGACGGGGACCTCACCGGCCGGGAGAACCTGCGGCTGTTCGCCCGGCTGCACCGGGTGCGCGGGCCGGCCGCCCGCGCGGACGCACTGCTGGAGCGCCTGGGGCTGACCGAGGCGGCCGGCCGGAAGGCGTCGACGTACTCGGGCGGCATGCGCCGCCGCCTGGATCTCGCCGCGAGCCTGGTCCGCCGGCCCGACGTGCTCTTCCTGGACGAGCCGACCACCGGACTCGACCCGGCCAGCCGCGCCCGCATCCGGCAGACCGTGCGCGAACTGAAGGAGGAGGGCACGACCGTGCTGCTCACCACGCAGTACCTGGAGGAGGCCGACCTGCTCGCCGACGACATCGCCCTGGTGGACCGGGGCCGGGTCGCCCACTCCGGCTCCCCCGCCGCGCTCAAGGCGCTCATCGGGTCGTCCGTGGAGGCCGTCGTCGCCGACGCCGGCGCGCTGGCGCGGGCCGCGGCCGTGCTGGACCGGCTGACCGGCCGGGAGCCCGTGTTCGACCGGGAGCGGAACGCGGTCGGCGCGGTCACCACCGACCCCACGCTGACCCTGCCCCGCCTGGTGCGCGAGCTGGACGCGGCCGGCGTGCCGTTGCTGGACGCCGGCATCCGGCCGCCCACCCTCGACGACGTCTTCCTGCGGCTCACCGGAGAGTCCGCCCCCAACGAGGAGAGTGCCGCGTGAGCGCATGGGCGTACGACGGACTGGCGATGACGGGCCGCCAGCTGCGCCGGGTCCGCAACAACCCGGGGCTGACGGTCCTGACGCTGATGATGCCGGTCAACATGCTGCTGTTCTTCGGCTATGTGTTCGGCAGCGCCCTGGCCATGCCCGGCCGCGAGTACCGCTCCTTCCTGGTACCCGGACTGCTCGTCGCGACGGCCGCCGGCGGGGTGATGACGGGTATGTTCCAGGCCGCGCAGGACGTCCACCGGGGCGTGGCGGACCGGCTGCGCACGATGCCGGTGAGCCGGGCCGCCGTACCGCTCGGGCAGGCCGTCGCGGACCTCGTCGTCACGGCCGTCGGGACCGTGCCGCTGCTGCTGGTGGCGCTGGCCGTGGGCTGGCGGATCGAGGGGTCCGCGGCCGGGGCGGCCGGGGCCGTGGCGCTGCTGCTGCTCTTCCGGTTCGCCTGCACCTGCGCCGGGGTGTTCCTGGGTCTGCTGACCCGCAGCGAGGAGGCCGCCGGGCAGCTCGGCGCCGCCTCCTTCGTGCTGCCGCTGCTGTCGGACGCGTACATCCCCACGGACCACCTGCCCGGCTGGCTGCGCACGCTCGCCGAGTGGAACCCGATCAGCGCGGTGACGACCGCCCTGCGGGACCTCTTCGGCAACGCTCCCGTCCCGGAGGGCGCCGCCTGGCCGGTGGCGCACCCGGTCGCCGGGGCGCTCGTCTGGAGTCTGGCGCTGACCGCGCTGTTCCTGCCGCTCGCGGTGCGCCGGTACGCACGGGCCGGATGACCCCGCGCTGCTGACAGCAGCGGAGGCCAGGGGAGATCATCCACCCCATGGAGCAACTCCCCCTGCCCCTGGAGGGCATCACCGTCGTCGCCGTCGAGCAGGCCGTGTCCGCGCCGTTCGCCACCCGGCAGCTCGCCGATCTGGGCGCCCGGGTCATCAAGGTGGAGCGGGTCGACGGCGGCGACTTCGCGCGCGGGTACGACACCGCGGCCGGCGGTCTCGCCTCGCACTTCGTGTGGTGCAACCGCGGCAAGGAGTCCCTCGCGCTGGACCTGAAGGACCCGCGCGGCCTGGACGTCGTACGGCGGCTGGTGGCGGACGCGGACGTGTTCGTGCAGAACCTCGCGCACGGCGCGGCGGCCCGGCTCGGCCTGGACGCGGCCACGCTGTGCGCCGCCCACCCGCGGCTGATCGCGGTGGACATCTCCGGCTACGGCGGCTCGGGGCCGTACGCGGACAAGCGGGCCTACGACATGCTCGTGCAGTGCGAGTCGGGGCTGGTGTCGGTGACCGGGACGCCCGAGCAGCCGGTGAAGGCGGGCATCCCGGCGGCGGACATCGCGGCGGCCATGTACGCGTTCTCCGGTGTGCTCGCCGCGCTGGTGCGGCGCGGGACGACCGGGCGGGGCGGGCCGGTGGAGGTGTCCATGCTGGAGGCGCTCGCGGAGTGGCTGGGGCATCCGCTGCACCACACGATGCACGGCGGGGAGCCGCCCGTCCGCACCGGGCTCGCGCACGCCGTGATCGCGCCGTACGACGCCTATCCGACGGCGGACGGCGGGCGGGTGCTGCTGTCCGTGCAGAACGACCGCGAGTGGCGGCGGCTGGCCGGACAGGTGATCGGCCGCCCGGAGCTGGCCGCGGACCCGGCGTACGCGACGAACGCCGCGCGGGTCGCGCACCGGGAGCGGACCGACGCGCTGGTCGCCGGGGCGCTGCGGGTGCTGGACACCGAGGAGGCGGTGGCCAGGCTGGAGAGGGCGGGCATCGCCTGCGCCCGGCTTCGGGATCTGCGCGGACTGGCGGAGCATCCGCAGCTCGCGGCCCGGGGGCGGTGGCGCCGGGTGGGAACGCCGGCCGGGCCGCTTCAGGCGCTGCTGCCGCCCCTCACGCTGCCGGGCGGAGACGAGCTGCGGATGGGTGACGTGCCCGCGCTCGGGCAGCACACCGAAGCGCTGCTGCGTGCCGTGGGGATGACGGACGACGAGGTGGCAGCGCTGCGCCGGGACGGTGTGGCGGCCTGAGCGCGGCCCCCCTGCTCGGGTGGGGGGACCCGCGGCGCGGTCAGTGACCGCCGAACAGCGAGCGGCGCAGCCGGCGCAGCGGCGCGAAGAGGGAGACGCGGCTGACCCGCGCGCCCCGGTCGCTGCGCGCGTGTACCGGAGCACGTGCCGTCAGCTCACGCATGAGCGAGGTCGCCTCGACCGTCTCCCGCTGCGGTATGGCGGGTCCCGCCAGCACCGACAGATGGCGGTCGAGGCGCGAACTGGTCGCGCTGCTCCCGCAGGTGATCGCAGGGACCCTGGCCCTGCTGCGTACTGTTATCTGTTCCATGTCACTCCCCACCCGTACGAGTCACCCGGCCCGGGCAGGCTAACCCTATCGCCCCGGTGGAGCACACGGGTATCTCGGGCACAGGATTCACCTTCCCTGTAAGGGGGTTGACCATCCCTCGGTGACTACTCTCCGAATCCGACCGATTTCAGGGTGAGTTGGACAATCGGCAGGCCGGCGGGGCGAGCCGGTCCGGCGTCCGGCCCGGTGGTTACGGCGGGTGACGCCGGGGAGGGGCCGAGCCCGGCGGGCGGGCCGCCGGGTCCGGCGAGGCTGACGGCGGCCTCGCGCGCGGACACGGAAGCGATCACTCCGGTACCGCGCTCCCGGCCGTCCGTGTAGACGGCCGGGAGCGGACGGAACGTGGGCGATCTCACGTGCCCGGCCCGGTGGGGGGCCGGAGTTTTCACCCGGACGGGCGAGCCCGTACGGTCATGCCGCGTTGGTGAACACCGGCAGATAGCCACCGGAGTGGCCGGCCGCGGTCGGGTGGTACGACTCGCCGATGTCGAGCCAGTCGACGCTGTGCAGCCAGGAGTCGCCGGAGCAGATCTCGTGGCCGGTGAACGTGGTGCGGACGTCGCCGAAGGCGAAGCGGTGGGCGGTGGCACGGGTCTTGATGACGGTGTCCATGTAGTCGGCGGCCTCGTTGATCGCGGACCGCTTGGTCTCGGAGAGGCCGAGGCAGGTCTGGCCGAGCAGGTAGAAGCGGGGGTAGCCGATGACGACCACCCGGGCGGACGGGGCCTTGGCCGTGATCGCGTTGTAGACGGCGTCCAGCTTGGCGGGGAGCGTGTTGGCGACGTACGCCTTGGCGGTGTTGATCCGGGACAGGCAGGTGCTGTCGGACTGGAGCACACAGGTCGTCATGACGTCGGAGAAGCCCGCGTCGTTGCCGCCGACCGTGAGGGACACCAGTGAGGTGGAGGAGTTCAGGGAGCCGAGCTGGCCGGCGAGTACGTCGTCCGTCGTCGCGCCCGAGCAGGCGTTGAAGGCGAACGAGGAGGGGCTGTGGGCGGCGTTCCACAGGTACGGGAACGCCTTGGTGCTGCGGTCGCAGTTGCCGCTCGAACTGATGTAGCTGCCGGCGCCCACCCCGGAGGAGTAGGAGTCGCCGAGCGCCACATAGCCGCCGGCCGCCGCTGTCGGGGACGCCTGCGCCGAAGCGGCCCCGGTGAGACCGAGGCCGGCGGCGAGGAGGAGCGAGGTCACGAATCCGGTGAAACGGGAACGTCTCATGGAACCTCCTTTAGCAGGATCTCTGCCGTAACTTTCGTAGCAACTACGCGCGTTGACGGGAAGTGTCCATGCCAAAACTTTTGCCCTCTCAACAGATTCGCCCCATGTCGTTCACCGCTCAGTTATTGCGTGGACATGTCAGATTGACCGATCATCCGTCAACTTCCGTCCACAGCAGGCCGAACCGCTCCCGACGGAACGTCAGGAGGGAAATACCGTGCGCGGAGCCCGTCCGTGCCGGATCATGGGCGGCATGGCCGCGAACCCACAGGACGCTCTGCCGATCCGGCTCCACGTCGACGACTCCGACTCGCCGTCCGACGTCGTCGACGCGCTGTTCCTCGGCCGCTTCGCGACGGGCGAGCAGCCGTTCTCCCACGCGCTGAACATCGACCGCGTGCGCTCCGGAGCGACCCTGCTGCCCGACGGCGCCCGGGTGCTGCGGGTGGCCCGCGACGACGACCGCAGCGCCACCCTCGCCGAGGGGGAGGGCTGGACCCTGCTGGTCTCCCGCTGGAACCGGGGCGCGGACGTGACGGTCACCGCGACCAGCGCCGAACTGGCCAAGGGCATCCTCGACCAGGCCACGGACGGCGCCACCGACGAGCCGGAACCACAGCCCGAGAACGTGACGATGGGCTTCTGGTACGTCTCGCCCCGGCGCGGCCCGCACCGCACCACCCGGCAGATCTCCGCCGGCACCTGGGACGAGGTCCGGGGCAACTACACGGCACCGGTGGCGGACGCCATGGACCGTCTGATGCGGACCACTCCCGACGACATCGCCGGCCGGCTGCTGCTGCTCCACGGCCCGCCGGGCACCGGCAAGACCTCCGCGCTGCGCACGCTGGCCCGCTCCTGGCGGGACTGGTGCCAGGTCGACTGCGTCCTGGACCCCGAGCGGCTCTTCTCCGACGTCGGCTATCTGATGGACATCGCGATCGGCGAGGACGACGGCGCGGGCAAGGGCCGCTGGCGGCTGCTGCTGCTGGAGGACTGCGACGAGCTGATCCGCGGCGAGGCCCGGCACACGGCGGGCCAGGCCCTGTCCCGGCTGCTGAACCTCACCGACGGCCTGCTCGGCCAGGGGCGCAACGTGCTGGTCGGGGTCACCACCAACGAGGACCTGGAGCGGCTGCACCCGGCCGTGGTCCGGCCCGGCCGCTGCCTGGCCCGTATCGAGGTCGGCCCGCTGACCCGCCGGGAGGCGGTGGACTGGCTCGGCACCGAGCAGGGCGTCGGCCGGGACGGCGCGACCCTGGCCGAGCTGTACGCGCTGCGCCGGGGCACCTCGCCGACCTCGGTGCCGGGAGCGCGGGAGGGAGCGGACGCGGGGCTGTACCTCTGAGTGCTTTCATGAGGGTATGACCCTGTATGTCGGCACGTCGGGGTGGCAGTACAAGGACTGGCGGGACCTCGTCTACCCGGCCGGGGTGCCGGCGCGGCTGTGGCTGGAGGAGTACACGCGGCTCTTCGCCACCGTGGAGATCAACAACGCGTTCTACCGGCTGCCGTCCTACGACACCTTCGCCGCCTGGCGCGGCCGGGTGCCGCCGGACTTCGTGGTCGCGGTCAAGGCCAGCCGGTTCCTCACCCACGTCAAGCGGCTGAAGGAGCCCGGGGAGCCGGTGCACCGGCTGCTGACGCACGCGGCGGGCCTCGGCGACCGGCTCGGCCCCGTCCTCCTCCAGCTCCCGCCCACCCTGCGCGCGGACCCGGCCCTGCTGGACGCCTGCCTGGCCTGTTTCCCGCCCGGCACGAGGGTCGCGGTGGAGCCCCGGCACGACTCCTGGTGGACGGCCGAGGTGCGCGAGGTGCTGTCGTCCCGGGGCGCGGCCCTGTGCTGGGCGGACGTCCTGGCCCGCCCGGTCACTCCGCTGTGGCGCACCGCCGGCTGGGGCTACGTCCGCTTCCACCAGGGCCGGGCCCGTCCCTGGCCGCGCTACGGCCGGCGCAGCCTGGAGACCTGGGCGGACCGGATCGCGACCACCTGGCCGGACGGGGAGGACGTGTACGCGTACTTCAACAACGATCCGGGCGGAGCGGCGGTGGCGGACGCGGTGGCGTTCGCCCGGACGGCGAGGCGAGCGGGCCTGCCGACCAGCCGCGCACCGGAACCGGCGAGACGCACGTGACCTCCCGCCACGGGCGGGCGAGGCACACGCGACCTCCCGCCACGGGCGGGCAAGAGGCGAGCGGCGGCCCGGTCGGCTTGTCCTCTCCGACCGGTACGGCGCGATGTGCCGGGGCCGGCCCGGGGCTGCCGGGCCCCGGCCTGGGGCGGTGGGTCCCCTACTCCCCGTAGGCCGCCCGCAGGGCGTCGCGTACGGCGGCCAGGGCCTCCGGCTCGCCCAGCCCCAGCCGCCTGGCCCGCTCGGCGTACGCCTGGGCGGCGAGGGACGCCTCGCGCTCCGCGGCCGAGCCGGCGGCGGCCACGAAGGTGCCGTTGCGGCCCCGCGTCTCGATCACCCCGTCGCCCTCCAGCGCCCGGTACGCCTTGGCCACGGTGTTCACCGCGAGCCCCAGGGACTCGGCCAGCCCGCGCACGGTCGGCAGCCGGTACCCCACCGGGAGCGCCCCGGACCGCGCCTGCTCGGAGATCTGCGCCCGCACCTGCTCGTACGGGGGCGCGCTGTCATCGATGCGGATCTTCAGGCTCACAGGGGCGATTGTCCCGCATCCGCCGGAAAATCAGAGGCGGTCCGGTCTCCCGGCCCGTACGGTGCCTGCTCATGACCGTGCTCGTACGGAATCCGAACCCGGAGGTGCGCCCTGTCCGCGAACTCTGCTGAGCCGGCGGGCCGGCTGGAGGTCGTCCTGCGCAAGGCGGGCCGGACGAAGATCCGTTACCCGGCGGAGCTGCTCCAGGACGACGGCACCCGGATCGCCGTGCGCGCGCCGTGGGCGGGTGCCGGGGTCCGCGACTTCGGGTTCGTGCGGTTCGAGCCGGGCGATGTGTTCACCGAGTACTACTGGCGGGACCGGTGGTACGCGGTGAAGGAGGTCCGCACCGCGGACGGCTCCGTCAAGGGCTGGTACTGCGACGTCACACGCCCCGCGGTGCGCTCGGGCGCGGAGCTGGTCGTGGAGGACCTCGACCTGGACCTGTGGCGGTCGGCCGACGGGCGGGACGTGCGGCGCCTGGACGAGGACGAGTTCGCCGCCGGCGGGCTCGCGGCGGCGGACCCCGGGGCCGCGGCCGCCGCGGTGGCCGCGCTCGACACGCTGGAGGCGCTGGCGGTCCGCGACGGCGGCTTCACCGCGCTGCTGGCCTGACCGGGCCGGGCGGCACCGGGTCGCCGGGTCACACCATGGCCACCACCGCGTACCGCTCGTCGTCGACCTCCTTGCCCCACAGCGCCGAGTCCCCGGAGAGCCGCTCCACGCGCGCCTCCCGGACCAGCGGCTCCAGCAGGGCGGTGAGCCGATCGGCGGGTATGCCGACCGGGGCGAGGGTTCCCCAGACGCCCTCCACGAGCACGAACCGGCCGCCGGGCCGCAGCAGCTCCCGCCAGTGCCGCAGCGCGCCGGCCGGGTCCGGCAGGGCCCACAGCACATGCCGGACCAGGACCGTGTCGAAGCGCCGCCCGCCCACCGGCGGGGCCCCGGCGTCCCCGCGCAGGACCTGCGCCGGGTGCCCGGCCAGCTTGGCCCGGGCGCGCTCGGTCATCGCCGGGGAGCGGTCGACGGCCGTCACGCGGTGGCCCTGTTCGGCGGCGAGGAGTGCCAGGCTGCCGGTGCCGCAGCCGAGGTCGAGGACGTGGGCGGGAGGCGCGGGGAGCCAGGCGCGCAGGCGGCCGGCCCAGGCCGCGCGGACCTCGGGATCGCGCAGCCCGTGGTCCGGTTCGTCGTCGAACCCGGCGGCCCGCGCATCCCAGTCCGTTTCCTGGGCAGCCGCAACGCTGGACGTGTTCTCGCTCGTCATGCCCAGAGGGTGACACACGCCACTGACAGTGCGGTCGTGACAGCCGCCACTGACATACCGGCACCCGAGGAACTCTCGCCACAAACGTCCGCCTCCGCGCACAGCGGAGCCCGGCGGGCACTGGAGGAGGCAGCCATGCGCCGTGTGACCCTGCGGAAGCTCCCGAAGAGGACCGACAGCCGGCGGATCCGCGAGGAGGCGCGAGAGCGCCCGGCGGACCGCCCGGAGGTGCGCAAGGACATCGCACGCGTCTGGTGGCCCGACGGCTGACGCCGTCGGCCGACGCCTCCGTCTGAGCGGGGGCTGAGCGCAGCCTTAAGCGGACCATAAGGATCGCCGCGGCCGGCGACTTCCCGCCGTCCCCGGGCTAGCTTCGGATCACCCACGGGATCGCGCCCGGTGCGCCGTCACCGGTGGTGAGGTGCCGGGGCCTGTCCGGCGGCTCAGGCCGGACAGGCCCCGACGGGCCTCAGAGGGCCGAGGCGCAGGTGGTGGGGGTGGCGTGGGCCGGGTCGAGGGCGTTGGCCACCTCGTGGAAGGCGATCCGGTCGGTCAGGCCGATCGCGAGGTGCTCGGACAGGTCCAGCGGGCACAGGTCCTGGAGCAGGACGTTGTGGACGCCGGGGCCGCTCAGGTACTGGGTGCGCCAGGGGGTGACCACCTCGTCGTACCGGGTGGCGATGACGGTGTAGCGCACTCCGGGGACGGTGTCGCCGCCCGCGTTGAGCCGGGTGACGAAGTCGGAGCCGGTGATCTGGTCGGTGAGGCCGGGAGTGGCGGCTTCGAGCAGGTCCGCGGCGCCGGGGAAGTACGGCAGCAGGCGGGTGAGGCCGTCCAGGTCGGTGCCGTGGTTGTCGGGGGCGAGGCCGACGAGGGCGTTCACCTTGGCGGCGCCGCCGAGGAACTTCAGGTAGTGGCGGGGCATCATGCCGCCCTGGGAGTGGCCGACCAGGTCGGCCTTGGCGGCTCCGGTCGCGGCGAGCACCCGGTCGACGAAGGCGGACAGCTGCCCGGCGGACTCGGCGATGGGTCCGAGGCCGTGGAAGACGGGGACGCCGGGGAGCCGGCCGTAGTCGAGCGAGTAGACGCAGTAGCCGCGGTCCGTGAGGTACGGGGCGAGACCGAGCCAGTTGTCGACCGAGTTGCCGAAGGTGCCGTGCACGAGGACGACGGGGCGGGGGTGCGCGGCGGACGGCTTGCAGGTGTAGTCGTTCCAGCCCCGGCTGGGGGCGGCGGCGGTGCCGGAGGCGCTTGCGGCGGCGGCCGGCACGAGGGCGGCGGCGACGCCGAGGAGCAGCGCGGCGAGCGGTCTGAGCGCTCTCTTCCAGGGCAGCATCGTGTGATCTCCTTGCGGCTCAAGGGGGGTGCACGGGCCTGACCCTGTGATCCGGATCACGGGATGCTGTTCATCCGTCAAGTTACGGGCGAGTAGCGCACGCGTGAAGTTACGCGTCGGTAAAAACTTCCGGTGCTCACCGGACCCGGCGCCCGCCGGGCCCGGGAGCGGCCCCGCCGGTCAGGCCGCCAGCGTGCCCGGACGGATCGCGTGGGGGCCGAACTTCGCCCGGGCCCGGTCCGCGACCTCCTCGATGCGGCGGGCCTTCTCGTCCACGGGGTCGAAGGTGAGCTGGTGGGCGGCCCGGTCGGCGGAGGTCAGGTCTTCGGCGCGCAGGGCGAGCGCGCGGACCCGGGCGCGCTGGAGCCCGAGCGCCTCGTACATGCCGTAGGCCGCCTTCGTCAGGGCCGCCGAGTGCGCGGTCGGCTCGGTCAGGGCGCGGCTGCGGGTGGTCGCGGAGCGGTCGGCGTAGCGCACGGTCAGGGTCAGGGTGCGGCAGACCTTCTCCACCGCGCGCAGCCGGGCGCCGATCTCCTCGGTGGCCGACAGCAGTGCCTTGCGGTGCCGGTCCGGGTCCAGTTCGTCGATGCCGAAGGCCCGTTCCGTCATCAGCGACCGCGCGACGCCGTTCGGGACGACCCGGCCGCGGTCGACGCCGCCCGCCTTCTCCCGCAGCTCCCGGCCCGCCCGCGCGCCGATCAGCCGCTGGAGCGTGGACAGCGGCGCGGCGGCGACCCGGCCCAGGGTGTCCAGGCCGTACTCGCCCAGGACGCGGGCGGTCGCCGGGCCGACGCCGGGCAGCGCGGTGACGGGCTTGTCCGCGAGGAACCCGGCGACGGCGTCCGCGGGCACCGCGCGGGTCGTCCCGGGCCGGGCGTCGCGCAGCGCCACGCGGGCCAGCATCGGGCCCGGACCGGCGCCGATCACGCAGTCGACGCCGTACCGCGCGAGGGCCCGCACCCGGATCACCGAGGCCAGTTCCACCGCGTCGCGCCCGAAGTACCGCTCGGCGCCGCGCAGATCGGCCAGCGCCCCGTCCGGCGGCAGCGCCTCCACGACCGGGGTGAACTCCTCCAGCAGCCCGAGCAGTCCGGGCAGGGCCGCCTCGGACGCCGGCGGCAGCTGGAAACGTACGCAGAGGATGGTCATCCCGCACTCCCCGGACTCTGGTGCCACAACTTCCGTATCGCCGCGGGTGCTTGCGCGGCGTCCTGACCCGCGGGCCGCAGATCGGCCCAGGGGTGCATCTCGTAGCCCGTGGGCATGCGGATCGTCCGGCCCGTCCCCGCGCCCGGGGCGGCGGAGCCGGCCGGCGCCGGCCGTCCGTCGGAACCGGCGAGCCGGGCCCGGAGCGGACCGTCCCCGCCGCCGTCCTCCGCCGTGGTCCCGGACGGTCCGGCCAGCCGGGCCGCGACCCCGTCGAGGCCCTCCGCGTGCCGCACCTCCACCAGGTCGGCGAGGTTCCAGGCGGCGGAGCCCACCACGCTGAAGCTGCGCGGTCCGCGCCGCTGCACCACTCCGCGCACCAGCAGCAGCCAGGAGTGGAAGACGGTGTGGGCGCAGGCGTCGTGGGAGTCGTCGAAGAACGCGAGGTCGACCAGGCCGGTGCCGTCGTCCAGGGTGGAGAAGATGACCCGCTTGCCGGACCGGACCGGCGGCGTCTGGGTGGCCGCCTTGGCGCCCGCGACCAGCACGGTCTCCCCGTGCCGGACCTCGCGCAGCCGGCGCGCGGAGACCACGCCCAGCTCCGCCAGGAACTCCTGGTGGTCGTCCATGAGATGGCGCGAGGTGTCCATGGACAGCACGCCCAGCTCGGCGCTGAGCCGTTCCGCCGGGGTCAGGTCCGGCAGCCCGGCCGGCGCGGTCCGCCGGCCCCCGGCCAGCGGGAGCTGGCCACCGCCGCCGCCCCGGGCGCCCCGGTGCAGCTCGGTCAGGTGCAGTTGCAGATCGCGCCGGTTGGCGCCGAAGGCGTCCAGCGCGCCCACCTGGGCGAGCCGTCCGGCCAGCGGTCTGCTGGGCCGGGCCCGTTCCCAGAAGTCCAGCAGGGAGGCGTACGGCTGTCCGTCCTCGATCCGCCGCGCCTCGGCCTCGCTGATGCCGTGGACGTCGCAGAGGGCGAGCCGCAGTCCCCACACCTCCGGTGATTCGGACACCAGTTCGATCCGATGGGCGGCCCCGGAGACGTTCACGTCCAGCGGCAGGACCGGCACCCCGCGCCGCCGGGCGTCGGCCAGCAGCAGCCGCTTCGGGTACATCCCGGGGTCGTGGGTGAGCAGTCCGGCGTAGAAGGCGGCCGGGTGGTGGGCCTTCAGCCACGCCGACTGGTAGGTGGGCACGGCGAAGGCGACGGCGTGCGCCTTGCAGAAGCCGTACGACCCGAACGCCTCCACGATCTCCCAGGTGCGCCGGATCGTCTCCGCGTCGTACCCGCGCAGCGCCGCCCGCTGCGCGAACCACACCCTGATCCGCCCCTGCGACTCCGGGTCGGACAGTCCGCGCCGCACCCGGTCGGCCTCGCCCCGTCCGCAGCCGGTCAGGGTGGCGACGATGTCGATGACCTGCTCGTGGAAGACGACGACCCCGTACGTCCCCGCCAGCGCCTCCTCCAGGTCCGGGTGCGGATAGCGCGCCGGCGCCCGGCCGTGCCGGGCCTCGATGAAGGGCCGCACCATGTCGGCGGCGACGGGCCCGGGCCGGAACAGCGAGATGTCGACGACCAGGTCGTGGAAGGTGCTCGGCTGAAGCCGTCCCACCAGGTCCCGCTGGCCGGGCGACTCGATCTGGAAGCAGCCCAGCGTCTCGGCCGAGCGGATCAGCCGGTACGTCTCCGGGTCCCCGGGCGGCACCGCGTCCAGGTCGATCCGCCGCCCGGCCGCCCGCTCCACCTCGGCGACCGCGTGCGCCATCGCCGACTGCATCCGCACGCCCAGCACATCCAGTTTGAGCAGCCCCAGGTCCTCCACGTCCTCCTTGTCGAACTGCGCCATGGGCAGCCCCTCGCCGCTGGTCGGCACCACCGGCGTACGGGCGAGCAGGGAGGCGTCGGACAGGAGCACCCCGCACGGGTGCATGGCGATCCCGCGCGGCAGCGCGTCGAGCGCCTCCACCAGCTCCCACAGCCTGCCGTACTCCTCCTTCCGCGCCGCCAGCCGCCTCAGCTCGGGCAGCTCCTCCAGGGCGGCCCGGGCGTCCCGGGCCCGGATGTGCGGGAAGGACTTGGCGACCCGGTCGATCTCGGCCGGGTCCATGGACAGCGCGGCGCCCACGTCCCGGATGGCGTGCCGGACCCGGTAGGTCTCCGGCATGGCGACGGTCGCGACCCGCTCGCCCCCGAACCTGCCGATGACCGCCCGGTAGACCTCCAGCCGCCGCGCGGACTCCACGTCGATGTCGATGTCGGGCAGCACCACCCGCTCCCTGGACAGGAAGCGCTCCATCAGCAGTCCGTGCTCGACCGGATCGGCGTGCGCGATCCCCAGCAGGTGGTTGACGAGCGACCCGGCGCCGGAGCCGCGGGCGGCCACCCGGATGCCCATCTCCCGGACGTCGTCCACGACCTGGGCGACCGTCAGGAAGTACGAGGCGAAGCCGTGGTGGGCGATGATGTCCAGCTCGTCGTGCATCCGCTCCCAGTACGCGCGCCGGCCGCCGTAGCCGAGCCGCAGCATGCCCGCCGCCGCCCGGGAGGCGAGCGCCCGCTGCGCGGTGCGCCGGCCGGCGCCGACGAGGTGCGGCTCGGGAAAGTGCACGCTGCCCAGGCCCAGGTCGTCCCGGGGGTCGACCCGGCACTCGGCGGCGGCGGCCCGGGTCTGCTCCAGCAGCCGGCCGGCGGCCTCCCGCCGGAACCCGGCGGCCTCCACGACCCGCTCGGCGGCGTCCAGCATGGCCCGCCCGTCCTTCAGCCACGCCTCGCCCGAGTCCAGCCCGCCCCGCGGGTCGACCGGCATCAGACGGCGCGCGGCGTCCAGCACGTCGGCGACCGGTCCCTGCCCGGGATCGGCGTACCGGACGGCGTTGCTGAGCACCGGCCGCACCCCGTGCTCGGCGGCGAACCCGACGGTACGGGCCGCCAGCCGCAGGGAACCGGTCCCCGTGCCCGTCCGCCCGTGCCAGACGGCCTCCAGCCGCAGCGCGTCGCCGTAGACCTCGCGCCACGGGGCCAGCAGCTCCGCCGCCCGGTCGGGCCGCCCGGCGGCGAGTGCCCGTCCGACGTCCGACTCCGGTCCGAGCAGCACCAGCAGTCCGTCGTCCCGGTGGGCGGTCCACGGCAGCAGCGGGGTCCCTCCCCCGGCGTGCGCCGCCGTGACCAGCCGGCACAGGCCGGCCCAGCCCCGGGCGCCGTCCCGGGCGAGGAAGGTCACCCGGGGCGCCGACTCGTCCACGAAGGCGCCGCCGCGCACCGGGGTGCGCCGCCGCTCCCGCGGCGCGGTCCGCCGCGCCGCCACCGCCAGGTCCACTCCGAACAGCGGCCGGACGCCCGCCCCGGCGCACGCCTTGGCGAAGCGCACGGTGCCGGCGAGGGTGTCGCGGTCGGTCAGGGCGAGGGCGTCCATGCCCCGTTCCGCGGCGCGCTCGGCCAGCCGCTCCGGGTGGGACGCCCCGTACCTCAGGGAGAACCCGGAGACGGTGTGCAGATGCGCGAAGCCCGGCACAGCCACCTCCCGCACACATGGAGTCCCGAACGACTCTCGAACACTAGTTCCCTACTTCTCTCCCCACCCTACCTCCATTCCGAACATGTGTACGACTTATCGGAGCACCCCCTCCGACCTGCGCAAACATCTGCGCGACCGCATGACGAAGCCCCCGCGTGCCCTGGGGCGCGCGGGGGCCGGACCGGTGCGGGGCCGGTCAGAAGACGTGCACTCCATAGGCGCTCAGCGCCTCGGTGACCGGCTGGAAGAACGTCGTACCGCCGGAGGTGCAGTCGCCGCTGCCGCCCGAGGTCAGGCCGTAGGCCGTGGTGCCGCCGTACAGCGGGCCGCCGGAGTCGCCGGGCTCGGCGCAGACGGTGGTCTGGATCAGACCGGAGACGACGTCGCCGCCGCCGTAGTTGACCGTCGCGTTGAGCGCGGTGACCCGGCCGCTGTGCGTGCCGGTCGTGGAGCCGCGCCGGTAGACGGTCGTGCCCACGGAGGGCGTGGCCGCGCTGGTGATGTCCTGGCTGCCCACGGAACCCGACTTGGCGACCGAGCTGTTGGTGTAGCGCACGATGCCGTAGTCGTTGCCGGGGAAGCTGGAGCCGGCCGTGGTGCCGAGCGTGGTGGAGTGGGAGGAGTCCGACCACCAGGTGCCCGCGCCGTCGGTGCAGTGCCCGGCGGTCAGGAAGTAGTAGGCGCCGCTGGAGTCCTGGACGTTGAAGCCCAGCGAGCAGCGCCAGCTGCTCGCGTAGATGGCGTCGCCGCCGGAGATCAGCTTGTTGAACTTGCCCGGCGTGCGCTTGACGACCAGGGCGTCCGCGGCCGCGCCGGCCTGCTTCTTGATCTTGGCGATCCCGGCCTGGGTCACCGTGCTGTCGGCGGTGACCACGACGCGGTGGGTCCGGGCGTCCACCGCCCAGGCCGTGCCGGGGACGTCGGCCTTGAGGACGGAGTCGCTCACCTGGGTGAGCTGGGCGGCGCTGAACGTGTGGGCGTCACCGGCGTTGGCGGTGGGGGCGGCGAACGCGGCGGCGGCGAGGAAGCCGGCGGCCACGGCGGTCAGCCGGGTGCGTCTTGTGGTGCCGGCGCGGGGAGTGGTGCGCTTGATCCTCACGTTTCGTTCCCTCCAAGGGAAGTCGGGGGCCCGCGTGGGGTCGGGGCCCGTGAGGCGCAGCCAGGGACCCGGCCGGATTCGGCATATGCATGCCCCTGACAAGCGCTGGTGGGGAGTATTCGGCCGAACGGCCGGTCGGCACAAGAGTGCCTTTCGGCCGTCGGACCACGCTCCCCACCACCGGACCCCTAGCCCACGCGGCGCTCACCCGCCTCGACGGCCGCGTCCAGCGTGTTGCCGGGGGCCGGGAAGGGGCAGATGAAGTGGTCGGCGAGGGCGCACGGCGGGAGCTGGGCCCGGTTGAAGTCGACGCTCGTGCGCCCCTCGGCGTCCGGTGCCTGCGGATACAGGAAGCGGAACCGGAAGCTGGTGCTCCCACTGGTGGCGTCGGCGAACACCGCCCACAGCCGCCCGTCCGGCAGTTGCGCGACCTTCAGCGTCCGCTCCCGGCCGGCCAGCGGGAACGTCAGCTCGCCGGCGAGGGCGAAGCCGCGTTCACGGCCGTCGGCGTTGCCGACCCGGATCGTGCGCGTGCTCTCGTACGGCGTGAACCGGCCCGGCACCACCCAGCGGGGGTCGTAGGGAGTGGCCTCGATGCCCGGGAAGGTCCGCCGGGCGGCGGACTCGGGGTCGTACACCCGCACGCCCCACACGCCCTCGCGCACCAGGACGACCAGCCGCCGCGCACCCAGCGCGACCTGCGACTCGGCCTCCGGGCCCTGGTCGGCGGCCAGCCGGACCTCGCCCGCGAAGGGCCGTCCGGACACGGTCAGGCCGTCGGCCGCGGCGGCGGTGAGGACCACGGCGTCGCCGTCCGCCACCCAGTTCCCGGGAATGTCCGGAAGTCGACCCTCCGGATAGTCCTCGATCCAGTGTGTCGCGGTCAGCGCGAGCGGTCCGTAGGGCGCCGAGACGCTCTCCACCCGCTGCTCGTGCCACTGCTTCCAGGCGTCGGACGCATCGGTCGTCATCTCAGGTTCCTTTCATCGGTGATCCCTCCCGGCACCCCGAGATGGGAGCGGAGCGTGTCGCCCCGGTATTCCGTGCGGAACGCGGCGCGTTCCTGGAGCAGCGGCACCACCCGGTCCACGAACTCCTCCAGCCCGCCGGCCGGGAGCTGCGGCACCAGGACGAACCCGTCGGCGGCCCCCTGCCCGGCGTAGTGGTGCAGGTCGGCGGCGACCGTGTCGGGCGTGCCGACGAAGGACTGCCGGCCGCTCGCCTCGATCACCGTCTCCCGGACGGACAGCCCCTTCTCCTCGGCCAGCGCCCGCCAGCGGGCGGCGAGCGCGCGCAGGCGGGGGTCCCGGGTCTCCGGCTCGCTGTCGGGCAGCGGGCCGTCCGGGTCGTATCCGGACAGGTCCGTTCCCCAGACCCGCTCCAGCGCGTACAGCGCGTACCGCGGGGTGACCAGGTGCCGTCTGATCCCGGCGGCCCGCTCCTGCGCCTCGGCCGCGGTGTCCCCGAGGACGACGGTGATCCGGGGCATGATCCGCAGGTCGCGCGGGGCACGGCCGTACGCCGCGAGCCGCCGTTTGACGTCGGCGTACCGGGCCCGGGCCGGGCCCGGCGGGGCGTGCCGGACCAGGAGCACGTCGGCCGAGGCCGCGGCCAGCTCCCGGGCCCGCTCGGTCTCCCCGGACTGGATCACCACCGGCTGCCCCTGCGGCGAGCGGGGCAGCCCGAACTCGCCCGCGATGTCGAAGTACCGGCCGCGGTGGACGAACGGCCGGGGCTCCCCGCCGGGGCCCCACGAATCCCACAGCCGCCGGGCCGCCAGGACGAGTTCGGCGGCCCGGCCACAGGGGTCGAAGGGCCCTTCGAAGCGGTGGTCCGGGCCCCGGCGGACATCCGCCGGCGCCGTCACCCGCCAGCCCGCCCGGCCCGCGCTGAGGTGGTCCAGGGTCGCCAGCCTGCGGGCGAGTTCGTACGGCTCCCCGAAGACGGCGTTCACGGTGGCGGCCAGTCCGAGCCGGGTGGTGATCCCGGCGAGCGCGTTCAGCACGGCGACCGGCTCGGGCCCGCCCACCGGGTCCAGCTCGTGCAGCCGGCCGCGGTGCTCGGGCAGCGGCGGTTCCTCGTCGAGCAGGAGGAAGTCGAACAGACCGCGCTCGGCGGTGCCGGCGAGCCGTTCGTAGGTGGCGAACGCGAGCCGTGAGCCGGCGCGGGTGCCGGCCCACACCGACCGGCCGGCCGCGTCGCCGTCCCGGCCGGCCCCCGGCGCCAGGGCCGCCAGATGCACCTGGTGGCGTACGGTCACGAGGCTCCCCCGGTCAGGGCGTACCGGCCCGCGGGCCGGGCCAGGCCCAGGTGCTCGCGCAGGGTGCCGCCCGGGTAGAAGGTGCGGAACAGACCGCGGTGCTGGAGCAGTGCCACCGTGCCGTTGACCAGCCGCTCCAGATCGCGGCGCGGTGCGACCGGGACGAAGTGGAAGCCGTCCGTGACGCCCTCGGCGTGCCAGCCGGCCACCAGCTCCGCGAGGTCGACCGGGCCGCCCCGGTACAGCGGGCCCTGCGCGGTGATCCGCGGACCGCCGCCGCCGTGCCCCGGCTCGGCCGCGTGCTCGCCGTCGCCGAGGTCCACCAGCAGGCTCACCAGGACCCGCGGCACGTCCGGGCCGCGTCCGCAGGCGGCCGCGGCCTCCCGCAGCGCGGCACGGGCCTCGGCGGCCCGGGCGGGTGTGGCGGCCCGGACCAGGGCCACGTCCGCGTACCGGGCGGCGACCGCGCGGGCGGGGCCGTCCGTGGCGTCGACCACGCGGACCGGGTGGCCCTGCGGCGGCCGGGGCACGGTCGACGGGCCCCGGACCGAGAAGGCGGTGCCGGTGAAGTCGACGCGGTGCACCCGGTCGCCGTCGAGGAAGCGGCCGGCGGCCACGTCCCGGATCTCCGCGCCGTCCTCCCAGCTGTCCCATAACCGCGCGGCCACGTCGGCGACCTCGCCGGCCTCCTGCCACAGGGCGTCGGCGGGTGCCGCGTGCCGGCGGCCGAACAGCCGGGCCTCCCCCTCGGTGGCGGACACGTCGATCCGCCAGCCGGCCCGGCCCCGGCTGATCCAGTCCAGGGTGGCCACGGCGGCCTGCACCTGGACGGGCTCGGTGTGGGTGGTGGTGACCGTCGGCACCAGTCCGATCCGCCGGGTCGTGGGCGCCACCCGGCACAGCACGCCGAGCGCGTCGGGTCCGGGCCGGGCGAAGGAGTCGTCCAGCGTCACGAAGTCCAGCCCGCCGCGTTCGGCGAGCCGGGCCAGCTCGGCGCAGGCCCCGCCGTCGAGCACACCGGGCCGGCCGGCGGCGTCCGGCTGGTCGAGGGCGGCGGCCAGATGCAGCAGCCCGTTCATCCCCGGCACCCCCGTGCCCGCCGCGCGGGCGTACGTCCCTGCCGCCCCGGCCGTGCGGTGCCGTACCCCGGCCCCATGTCCCCCACCTTCACAGCACCTTCGCCAGGAACGCCCGGGTGCGCTCCTCCCGCGGAGCGCCCAGCACCGCGGCCGGCGGCCCCTGTTCCACGATCCGGCCGTCGGCCATGAACACCACCGTGTCGGCGACCTCCCGGGCGAAGGCGATCTCGTGCGTGACGACGATCATCGTCGTGCCCTGGGCCGCCAGGTCCCGGATCACGTCCAGCACCTCGCCGACCAGTTCGGGGTCGAGCGCCGAGGTCGGCTCGTCGAACAGCAGCAGCTTCGGTTCCAGCGCGAGCGCCCGCGCGATGGCCACCCGCTGCTGCTGCCCGCCGGAAAGCTGGCGCGGGTAGGCGTCGGCCTTGTCCCCGAGCCCGACCCGCTCCAGCAGCCGGCGCGCGTTCTCCACGGCCGTCTTGCGGGGCCGCTTCAGCGCGGACACCGGCGCCTCGACGACGTTCTCCAGGACGGTGAGGTGGGGGAAGAGGTTGAAGTTCTGGAAGACGAACCCGATCCGGGTGCGCTGCCGCAGGACCTCGCGTTCGGGCAGCTCGTACAGCTTGTCCCCGGACCGCCGGTAGCCCATCAGCGCGCCGTCCACGCTGATCTCGCCCCGGTCCACCTTCTCCAGGTGGTTGATGGTGCGCAGCAGGGTGGACTTGCCGGAGCCGGACGGGCCCAGCACGACGGTGACCTCACCGGCGCGCACCTGGAGGTCGATGCCCCTGAGCACGTCGAGCGAGCCGAAGCTCTTGTGCACCGACCGGATGTCGACCATGACGCTCATCGCGCGAGTTCCTTTGTTCGTGGGGCGCGGAGGAAGGACAGCACCGCCCGGGCGGTCGCGTCGTTCTGCCGGAACGCGGGACCACCGGTGCGCGGGCGGGTGAACACGCCGGGGGTGCGGGTGTCGGTGTACGGGCCGAGCGCGAACCGCCTCGGGTGCGGGCGCCCGGCGGTGTCCAGGACGCGGCCGTCGACGGGGTCGACCCGGAGCAGTCCGTCGGGGGTCTCGGCGGCGTCGGCGCGCAGGCCGCGCAGCAGGCCGTCGCGGACCCGTCCGACGGCGGGGTCGGGCAGCCGGGCCTCCACCAGCGCGCGGGCCTCGACGGAGAAGCCGGGCACGGTGGCGCCGGCGGCCCGGAACACGCCGTCCTCGGCGGTGACGGTCATCCCGGCCCCGACGAACCGGAGCAGCCCGGCCCGGGACAGCGCGAGCATCTGCCGCAGCCGGGGCGCGGGCGGCCCGGACGCCAGGTAGCTGAAGAACCCGTGCCACCAGGGACCGATGTCCCCGAGCCGCACCAGCTGCCCGTAGACGGAGAGCAGTCCGAGGAAGACGGCCAGGTCGGGGCTGTGCGCCGGGTCGTGCCGGCGGCGCAGGTCGGCGTCGATGTAGTCGCGCAGCCCGTCCTGGAAGGCGTCGTGGGAGGCGTAGCGCACGCCGTCCAGCGGGTGGTCGAGCGCGGCGAGGTCGAGCCGGTCGGCCGGGTCGGGCACGGCGGCGGCGACCAGGGCCCGGGTCTCGGCGGGGCCGTCGGCCGCCGCGTACTTCTCCTCGAAGTCGGCCCAGGCCATCGCGGTGCGCCCGGGGTGGGCGGTGAAGAGCCGGTGGTAGTGGGCGAAGCCCAGCTCCTTCTCGACCAGCGGCCACACATCGCGCCGGAAGTCGAACCCACCGGGCCGGGCCAGCAGTTCCTCCGCCTCGGCGGGCCCGAAGAAGCGGGGCAGCGGCGGCCGGTCGCCGGTCCAGTCGTAGCCGATCTTGGAGTGGTACGGCACCCCGCGCCGGGAGCCGACGTACAGCACCGGCTCCCGCCCCGAGGGCAGATACGTTTCGCCCTCGTACCGTCCGCCGCGTCCCTCGGTGAGCAGCACCATCAGATCGACGAAGGCCAGCCCGAAGCCGCGGACGAGGACGGGTTCGCCGGGCTTGAGCGCGGAGAGGTCGCTGTCGGCGGTGAAGTCGGGCGGCAGGTGGGTCAGGCCGTGTTCCCGGGCGTAGGCGGCCAGTGCGGCCTGTTCGCCGTCGGGTTCGGCGTCCAGGTGGCCCAGGGCGAGGATCACCAGGTCGGCGAGGAGCGGGTGCGGGCGGCCCTCCAGCCACACCCGCTGCCGGCCCTCGCGCGGCCCGTCGACCCGCAGGGCGCGGTGCGGATGGTGGTGGACGGTGACGTCCGGGGGCAGGGCGTCCCGGGCCCGTTCGTACACCCAGCGCAGATAGCGGCCCTGGAGCCGGCGGTCGGGGAAGGTGCGGCCCGCCAGCCCGGCCCACTCGTGCAGGGTGGGGCCCTCGCGGACCGGGCCGTCCATGACCACCGTGTCGTCGGTGAACATGGTGACGTCCTCGGCCTGCGAGTTCATCCACAGCAGCGGGGACTGCGCCTGCCGCCATATGCGTCCGCCGCCCGGCGGGTGCGGGTCGACCAGATGGATGTCCAGGCCCGCCCCCTCGTACAGCTCGGGCGCGTTGGCGGCCAGGCGTTCGAGGATGCCGGTCCCCCGCGGCCCGGCTCCGACGATCACCAGCTGCCGCCTCATCGGGCGTTCACCGTGCCGCGCGCGTAGCGCTTCTCGACGTAGTACTGGCCGATGCCGAGCAGCGAGGTGACCACGGTGTACCAGAGGGTGGCGACCATCAGCAGCGGGATCACCTGATAGGTGCGGTGGTAGACCAACTGGGCGGAGAACAGCAGGTCGTTGACGGCGATGATGCTGACGATCGAGGTGCCCTTGAGGGTGCCGATCAGCATGTTGGCGGCGGGCGGCACGATGGAGCGCATCGCCTGCGGCAGCACGATCCGCCACCAGCGCCGCAGCCGGCCGAGGCCGAGCGCCTGGGCGGCCTCGATCTGCCCGCGGTCGACGGAGAGGATGCCGCCGCGGACGACCTCGGCGGCGTAGGCGGCCTCGTGCAGGGTGAGGCCGACGACCGCGACGGCGACCGGGCTGAGCAGGTTGACGGTCTTCACGCCGAGCACCTGCGGGTACAGCGCCCCGATGTTGAACCACAGCAGCAGCTGCACCAGGATCGGGATGGACCGGAACAGCCACACGTAACCCCAGCTGACCGCGCGCAGCACGGGGTTGGCGGACAGCCGGAACCCGGCGAGCAGGGTGCCGAGGGCGAAGCCGAGGACCATCACGACGGCGGTCAGCCACAGCGTGAGCCACAGTCCGCGCAGGATCGAGTCGGAGGTGAAGTAGTCGGCGACGACGTCCCACTGGAACGCCTTGTTGCGCAGGACGGAGTTGACGGCGAACCCCAGCAGCACGAGGACGGCGGCGGCCGCCGTCCACTGGCCGTAGCGGCGCTGCGGGACGATCCGCGGGGCGTCCGCGGGCTCGGGTGTGTCCGAGGCGGTGGGAAGTTTGGCGAGGGTGTCGGATGACATGGGAAGGCTCCGTGACGCGTGGGATCGTCGGAACGGGTGATGCCTTCACACGAGCGCGCCGCGCGGCGCGGATACGGCCGAGCCCCTCAGCAGGACCGTGCGTCGAGAGTACGTGGGCGTTTCGGTGCACTGTCAAGGCTGTCCATACTGTGAGCCGTACATCTCAAGTCAGTTGACGCGGAACCGGATGCCTGTTCCACTTGGCCCATGCATCCACAGCAGTGGCTGGTCACCCGCTCCCACATCGACTTCGGTCGCGTGTGGTCCTCTTCCTGTTGAGCTGACCCCCTGCGCGCGTCCGCCCCTCGCGGCGGACCTTCTCGCGTTCTCTCCGCGTTGCCGCCTTCACACGCGCTCCCCTCCCCTCGCGCTTCCGCACACCCTTCTGCTTCAGGAGACCGCTACCCGATGCGTACGTCCCTTTACCGGCACGCCATGCCCTTCGCCCTGATCACCTCGGCCGCCCTGCTGCTCACCGCCTGCGGCTCCGGATCCGGCGGCCCGGGCGGCGCGGACGCCTCCGGAGTGGCGGCCAAGAACGCCGAGGTGCCCACCACGGACGTCGTCTCCGGCGTGCGCAAGGACCCGGCCGCGGCGAAGCTGCTGCCCGCCGGCACCACGAAGCTCACCGTCGCGGTCAGCGTCGGGGGCACCCCGCCCGGCACCGCCTACCTCTCCGACGGCAAGACCCTGACCGGCCAGGACGTCGACTTCACCGAGGCGGTCGCCCGGGTGCTCGGCATCAAGCTGAAGGTGGAGCAGGCCGGCTTCGAGGCGATCCTGCCCGCCCTGGACAGCGGCAAGTACGACTTCGGCGCGAGCAACTTCGGCGTCACCGACGAGCGCCGCAAGACGATCGACTTCGTCACCTACGTCAACGACGGGCAGGGCTTCGCCACCCGCAAGGACAGCAAGCTGTCGAAGATCACCGACCTCAGGCAGCTCTGCGGTCTGAACATCGCGACCGGCGCCGGCACCACGTTCGAGGCCACGCTGGAGCAGAACAAGCACGTGTGCGCCGACGCGGGCAAGAAGGCGTACCAGATCCAGACGTACGCCGAGCCGAGCGCGATCTGGTCCTCGGTCCAGCAGGGCCGCAGCGACGTGGTGATGTCCACGATCAACGGCCTGCGCTACGCCGTCGCGCACCAGGAGGGACTGAAGTTCCTCAACGAGTACCACCGCCTGGACGTCGGCTTCGCCTTCAAGAAGGGCTCGGCGCTGACGCCGGCCTTCCAGGCGGCCGTCAACAAGCTGCTGTCCGACGGCTCCTACGAGAAAATCCTCAAGAAGTGGGGCACGACGGGTTCGGCGATCAAGGAATCCCGCATCAGCCCGCCGGAGCTGACGAACTGACAGCGACACCGTCCGGCACGGCAGCGCGGCGTGCGGGTTCCCGGCCGGGGACCCGCACGCCGCGTTTGTGTGACGAGTCCGGCGTTCACCCGGACGCACCGCCCGTCACCCGTCCGCCGCGAACAATCATATTTCACTCTCAGTCAGCAGCCGTATGAGTCTCGGCCCTTGGGGCACAAGGACTCTCGACGGATCCGCTGTGCACCAGTACCGTCACAAACCCCCCGCGCGGCGTCTATCCACTTGGCACGCCGTCCGCATCATGGATGACCATAGGGGTGCGGAAAGCAAGAGAGAACGCTGTGAGAGGAGGCGTCCATGGGATCGGTACGCAAGGCGAGTGCATGGCTCGGCCTCGTCGACGACAACGATGACGAGCGCTATTACGACGACGACTACTCCGAGGGCACCGAGTCCGGGGACGCCTGGGTCACCGACCCGCGGGTGAAGGTGGCCACGGACACGGCCGAGGACAAGGGCCGCAGGATCGGCACGGTGACCCCGGACAGCTTCCGGGACGCCCGCGCCATCGGCGAACTGTTCCGGGACGGTGTCCCGGTCATCATGAACCTCACCAACATGGAGCCCGGCGACGCCAAGCGGGTCGTGGACTTCGCGGCCGGGCTGATCTTCGGGCTGCGCGGCTCCATCGACCGGGTGTCCAACCGGGTGTTCCTGCTCACCCCCGCCGACACGGAGATCATCAGCGGTGAGGCGTCCGCGCACCGCTCCGACGGCTTCTTCAACCAGAGCTGAGGCAGGGCCGTTCACCGGCCCTGCCTGTCGACGGGGCTCACCGGAAGGCGTCGAGCCCGGTGAGCGCCTTGCCCAGCACGAGCTGGTGCATCTCGACGGTGCCCTCGTAGGTGAGCACCGACTCCAGGTTGGTCGCGTGCCGCATCACCGGGTACTCCAGGGAGATCCCGTTGGCACCGAGGATCGTCCGCGCCGTACGGCAGATCTCGATGGCCTCGCGGACGTTGTTGAGCTTGCCGAAGCTGACCTGCTCGGGACGCAGGCGGCCGGCGTCCATCCGCCGCCCCAGATGGTGGGCGAGCAGAATCCCCTTGTGCAGTTCCACCGCCATGTCGGCCAGCTTGGCCTGGGTGAGCTGGAAGCCGCCGATGGGCCGCCCGAACTGCTCTCGTGACCTGGCGTAGTCGAGGGCGGTCTCGAAGCTGCTGCGCGCGGCGCCCATCGCGCCCCAAACGATGCCGTACCGGGCGTGCGAGAGACAGCTCAGCGGGCCGCGCAGCCCGACGGCCTCCGGCAGCACGGCCGTACCGGGCAGCCGGACCTCGTCCAGGACCAGTTCGCTGGTCACGGAGGCGCGCAGAGACCACTTGTGCTTGATCTCCGGTGCCGAGAAGCCGGGGCTGCCGGCGGGCACGAGGAAGCCGCGGATGCCCTCCTCGGTCTGCGCCCAGACGACGGCGACCCCGGCGACCGAGCCGTTGGTGATCCACATCTTGCGGCCGCTGAGGACCCAGTCGTCGCCGTCGCGCTTGGCGTGGGTGCGCATCGCGGCGGGGTCGGAGCCGTGGTCGGGCTCGGTCAGCCCGAAGCAGCCGATCACCTCGCCGGCGGCCATGCGCGGCAGCCACTGCTGCTTCTGCTCCTCGCTGCCGAACCGGTGGATGGCGTACATCGCGAGGGAGCCCTGCACGGAGACCAGCGACCGGATGCCCGAGTCGGCCGCCTCCAGTTCCAGACAGGCCAGGCCGTACTGCACGGCGCTCGCGCCCGCGCAGCCGTAGCCGGTGAGCGACATGCCGAGCGCGCCGAGCGAACCCAGTTCCCGGGCGAGGTCGCGGATGCCGGGCAGCTCGCCCCGCTCGTACCAGTCGGCGACGTACGGCAGCACGCGGTCGGCGGCCCAGGCGCGGACGGTGTCCCGGACGGCCAGGTCCTCCGGCTCCAGCAGGTCGTCGATGCCGAGCGGGTCGGCGGCGTCGAACGGGGGCAGCTTCGCGGACGCGGACATGAGACACCCTCCGGGAGGAAGACTCGACAAAACTAGCAGCGCTAGTTACGGCTCTCCGGCCGACGTTACGGTGCGGTGTCCCGCACGTCCAGAGGAGGCCGGCCGGGGACCCGCGGCGCCGGGGCCGCCGCCTTCCGCCTCCCGGGGCGCCGGCAGTCCCACCCCGTCACCGGCCGGCTCCGCACCACACTGCATCAGCCGCGGCAGCCGCAGCGCCAGCACCGCACCCAGCAGCAGCAGGACCGCGCTGACCAGCAGCGTCACATGCAGCCCGTGCACGAACGACTCCCGCGCCGCCCGGCGCAGCGCGGCCCCGGCGGGCCCGCCGAGCCGGCCGGCGACCTCGTAGGCCTCGCCGAGCGAGTGGCCCGCCGCGGCCGACGCGCGCCGCGGCACACCCGGCACCGCGCGCAGCCCCGGCGCGTAGGCCGCGTTCATCACACTGCCCAGCAGCGCGATGCCCAGGCCGGCGCCGAGCTGGTACGACGTCTCGCCGATCGCCGCCGCCCCGCCGGACCGATCGGCCGGGACCTCGCTCAGCATCGACTCGTAGGCGCCGAAGAGCGTGGTCTCCAGGCCGAGACCCAGCAGCACGAAGCCGGTCAGCAGCAGCGGCGGGTCGTCGGTGCCGCCCATCGCCGTCAGGGTCAGCACCGCGACGGCGGTCAGGCAGAAGCCGGCGCACACCGTCCGGCGCGGCCCGAAGCGGCGCAGGACGCGCGCGCCCGCCAGGCCCGCCGCCATGGCCGCGACGGTCAGCGGCAGCAGTCTGAGGCCCGTCTCCAGCGGGGACAGGCCGAGCACCAGTTGCAGGTACTGGGCGGCGATCAGCTCCAGGCCGACCAGCGCAAGCATGGCCAGCACGATGCAGCCCACCGCGGTGCCGAACGCGGGCCGGCGGAACATCCGCAGGTCCACCAGCGGGTACGGGTGGCGGCGCTGCCGCCGTACGAAGAGCAGGAGGAGGGCGCAGCCGGCCGCCGGCGGCACCACGGTGAACAGGCCGGCCGCCTCTCCCCCGCCGAGCCGCTTCACCCCGAGGACGGCCCCGAAGAGCCCGGCCGCCGCCAGCAGCGCGCCGGTCACGTCCCACGGGCCGTCGCCCGCGCCCCGGGACTCCGGCAGCAGCAGCCGGCCCGCCGGAATGCTGATCAGCATGAGCGGGATGTTGACCAGGAAGACCGAGCCCCACCAGAAGTGCTCCAGCAGGAAGCCGCCGAGCAGCGGTCCGACCGCCGCGCCGACCGCCGCCACCGCGCTCCACACGCCGATGGCCACGGCCCGCTCGCGCCGGTCCGGGAAGACCTCGCGGAGGATCGACAGCGTCGCGGGCATGATCATCGCGCCGCCGGCGCCGAGCAGCGCGCGGGCCAGGATCAGCAGCTCCGCGCTCCCCGCCCACGCGGCCAGGGCGGAGGCGACGCCGAACAGGCCGTAGCCGAGCAGCAGCACCCGTCTGCGGCCGATCCGGTCGCCGAGGGTGCCGAAGAGGATCAGCAGCGAGGCGCAGACCAGCGGATAGACGTCGACGATCCAGAGCAGTTCCACGGCGCCGGGCCTGAGGTCCTCGGTGACGGCGGGGACCGCCACGTGCAGCACGGTCGCGTCCAGGGCGACGAGCAGCAGGCTGGCGCAGAGGACGACGAGGACGACCCACCGGTGGGCACCGGCTCCGGCCGCCCGACCGCGCTGCCGGACGGCAGCCGTGGTCGTCCCGGACATGTACGTACCTCCCAGATGATCCCTCGCGTGGGGCGGACCGACGGGACGGGGACTCCCTGTCGTGCGGCCGGAGCGGAGCGGCGTCTCCGGCCCGCGCGAACCCACGCGGGTGGCTCGTCAGCGTACGCGAGTCCGCCCCGGGGCCGCGTGGCGGACCTCTCACCCGCGCGAGGCAACCCGTGTGGCGTACAGCACGCCGCGGCCGGCCTGCCGTGACCCGGCCGCAGGTCCGGTCCGGACCGCCGTCGATAATCGGGCCCGTGACCGATCCTGACCCGCGCGCGGCCCCGCCCCGCGCCTCTCTCCCGCGCCGGGCGGCCCCGGCCCTGCTGGGCTACGCGGCGGTCCGCGCCCTGGGGCTGGCCGTGCTGGCGGTGTGGAGCGCCGCGCGCGGCACCAGCGCGCACACCTTGCTGACCGCGCGCTGGGACGCGCTCTGGTACACGCGGGTCGCCGAGCTGGGCTACGGCTACGAGGTGCGGCTGCCGAACGGGGACGTCCACTCCAACCTGGCGTTCTACCCGCTGCTGCCCTGGCTGGAGCGGCTGCTGCACGCGCTCACGCCGCTGTCGTACGCGGACGCCGGGTTCACGGTGAGCGTCCTGGCCTCGCTCGCCGCCGCGGCCGGGATCTTCGCGGTCGCCGAGCACGTGCGCGGCCCCCGCGCGGCGTTCTTCACCGTCCTGCTGTGGGCGGTGCTGCCGGTCGGCGTCGTGCAGTCGATGGCGTACAGCGAGTCACTGTTCACGGCGCTGGCGGCCTGGTCCCTGTACGCGGTGCTGACCGGGCGGTGGGTGAGCGCCGGCGCGCTCGCGGCGCTGGCGGGGCTGACCCGGCCGGTGGGAGTGGCGGTGATCGCCGCGGTGTGGACGGCGGCCCTGATCTCGTTCGCGCGAGCGCGGAGCACGCGGCACGCGCCGGGCGCGCACCACGACGAGCGCGCCACCGGCGCACTCCCTGCCCCGCACACGCCGCTCCGCCCGCCCGGCGCGCTCCCGTCACCGCGCGCCCTGGCCACGCGCCGGGCGCTCGGCATGCTGCTCGCTCCGCTCGGGGCCGCCGGCTACGTCCTGTGGGTGGGCCGGCGCACCGGCGGGGGCCCGCTGGGCTATCTGGACGTACAGGCCGGCTGGCGCAACGGCTTCGACGGCGGCTACGCCTTCGCCCGCTTCGTGGCCGACAAGTTCACGTCGTTCCCGTCCGCCCTCGCCGGCTGCGGCCTGATCGCCGGGGTGGCCCTGCTCATCTGGCTGTACGTCACCGGGGTGCGCGAGCGCCAGCCGGCCGGGCTGCTGGTCTACACGGGTGTCGTGCTCGCCCTCGCCCTGTGCGCGTCGAGCTACTTCGGCTCCAAGCCGCGGCTGCTGATACCCGCCTTCCCGCTGCTGCTGCCGCTCGCCGGGGCCCTGGCCCGGGCGCGCACCTCGCGTTCGGCCCTGGTCACGGCGGGATTGGCGGTCCTGGCGGCGGTCTACGGGGCCTTCTGGCTGAACGGTTCCGGTCCGCCATGATCGACAGGACGGGCCGATGACGTCCGGGAGAATTCCACGCCAGGACCGGGTTAACGCATTCATAAGCGCCATATAAACAACACCCGGCATGATCAAAGGAATTGACCCGGCCGGGCTTCCCGGATTGCGGAATCCCGGGAATTCTGGGCGCCCTTGAGACGTTTCCCACATCACATCGTCATCACAAAGCCGCTGTTTCGACCGGGAACACAGCTCACTCGCTGTAACGTCGATTGGGTGCGTACCGAACGAAACCTCACCCGGCGTCTGGACCGGGTGTTCGCCAGACTGGACCGTGAGCCGGAACGACCGGCCCACATCGATGTGCCGAGGATGAGCCGGCACCGGGTCGTGCTGTTCTCCGCGACCCTGGCTTTCTACCTCGCGATCGTGTGGGCCATCGTCACCACGTCCTGGCTCGTCCGGCTGGACTGGCAGGTCATGTTCTTCCGGCCGTACCAGCAGTGGCCGCAGATCCACGCGTTCCTCGACTACTACGTGGTGCTGGGCCAGCGCGGCCCCACCGCCGTGATGGTCGCGGCCTGGCTGGGCTGGCGCTCCTGGCGGCAGCACACCGTCCGCCCGCTGCTCACCCTCGCCGCCTCGCTGCTGCTGCTGAACGTCACCGTCGGCGCCGCCAAGCTGGGCATGGGACGGCTCGGCCCGCACTACGCGACCGTGATCGGCTCGAACGAGATGGGTCTGGGCGGCGATATATTTCCCAGCGGCCACACCGCCAACGCGGTCGTGACCTGGGGCATCCTCGCCTATCTGGCCTCCACTCCGCGCGCGCGCCGCTGGCTGTCGGCCCTCTCCGCGGTCACCTCGCTCGGCGTCGGCCTCACCACCGTCTACCTCGGTACGCACTGGCTGAGCGACGTGCTGCTGGGCTGGGCCGCCGGTCTGCTGATCCTGCTGGCGCTGCCCTGGTGCGAGCCGCTGATCGCCAGGGCCGAGCTGGTCCTGTTCGACCTGCGCGACCGCTGGCGCGACCGCCGCGGCCGGACCGTGCCCGAGCCCGCCGTCCCGGTCGCACCGGTCCTGCTGCGGCCGCTCGGCTCCCCGGCGGAACAGCCGGCCCGCGAGCCGGTCGCCTCGACCCGGGCCTCCCGGGGCCTGGTGCACCTGGCACCCGGACCGCACACGGCCCGTTCGGAGCGCACCCCGGTCACCCCGGCGGGCAGCCGCCGGCCGCCGCACGCCGACCGCCTGCCCCGCGGCACGTCCCAGCCGGCCGCCCGCCCGCTGACCGGCGGCTGACGGCGGGCACGAAACGCCAGGGCGGGTACGGAGCGCCACGGCGGCGAAGTCCGGTACGCACCACCGCTTCGCGCGCCGCGCCACCGCCGACGCCCGGCCGCACGATGGCCCCGGCTCCCGGAGAGGGAGCCGGGGCCTTCGCCGTAGCCGCGTCCGGAGCGCCGGGCCGCGCCGCCGGGAGTCACCGCCGGAGGTCAGCCCTTCCAGGCGCGGGCCACCCGGCCGTCCCGTACCTCGAAGTTCAGCCGTCCGGCCCGGTACTCCATGGTGATGATCGCGCCCGGCGGCAGCGACCGCACCGTCGGCCAGCCGCGCCGCCGGGCGAGGCGCTCGGCGTGCGCCGCGTCGAGGCCGACGTAACCGTCGGGACTGTCCTGGGGCTCCGCCGGCGGAGGGATGATCGGTGCCATGGGGCCACGCTAGCCGGGCACGGCCGGGTATGAGAAGTGTCCGCCCCCGGTCACATCTTCGTCACAGCTTCCCGTTCCGCGTTTTACCGGACACCGTCACACGTACGGGGGTTTCCGTTCGGCTTACCGGGGTATTCGAACACATTTTACGCGCGCCGGAAGGGCCTGCCGAATTACCTGCGGAAAGCGCCGCAGTGGGGATCGGGGCGGGGCCGGGACGCGATTGTCGGGCAATCCCGTGCGGGCGTACCGCAGCTGACGGGCCATGGGAATTTTCACGGATTCGGCACACGGCCGTCCGACGACTCCCGGCGGGCAGCGCGCCGACCGCCCGACGGGGACACGGCACCGCTGGTGCGCGCGGATCCCGCACGGCCCGGGCTCCGGTCCCCCGGCCGCCGCCGCACCGGTCCACCCCGGTCCGCGCCGGCCGCACGGCCGCCGGGAAGAGGGACGCGGACGGCCGCCGCCCCGGGTGTGCCGGGACGGCGGCCGCGGTCGCGCGGTGTGCCGGCGCTCAGAGCGCGAGGCTCTGGCCGGGCACGATCAGGTCGGGGTCGTCGCCGATGACGGCCTTGTTGGCGGCGTAGATCCGCTCCCAGGTGGTCCCGTGACGGGCGGCGATGATGCTCAGCGTGTCGCCCTCGCGGACGGTGTAGCCGCCGCTGGAGGCGGCGCGGCCGGTGCCGGTGGCCGGACGCTCCGGTGTCCGCGCAGGGGCGGAGGCTGCGGGTGCGGAGGCGGCCGGTGCGGACTTCGTCGTCGTGCCGCCCTGGGACGACGGCGTACCGGCGGAGCCGGTGCGGGCCGCCGCGGGGGCGGCGCCGTACGCCCCGGCGCGGGCCGAGCAGACCGGCCAGGCGCCCCAGCCCTGGGCCTGCTGGACCTGGGTGGCGACGGAGATCTGCGCGCTTCTGGAGGCCTGGTCGGCCGTCGGGGCGTAGGCGGTGCCGCCGTACGCGCGCCAGGTCGAGGCGGAGAACTGGAGCCCGCCGTAGTAGCCGTTGCCGGTGTTGATGTGCCAGTTGCCGCCGCTCTCGCACTGGGCGATGCGGTCCCACACTCCGTTGTCCGCCGCGGCGGCGTTGCCGGTCGCGGCCAGCAGGCCGAGCGGGGCCAGCAGGGCGGCCCCGGCGAGCGCGGCCGTGGTGCGGCCCTTGCGGGCGCTGTCGGGACGGGCGGTGCTACGGGTGGTATCGGCACACTCGGACATGTAGTTCCCTCTCCACGAACCCGGGCTCCCCCGGACGCGGCACGCCCCGGCCGCGCATGACCCGCGGCCGCCGCGCGCCCCGCCCCGCCCGTCGTGACCGGTGCAGGCGCTGTGCTCTGCCTGACGCCGGCCGGCGGACGTACCCGAGCGGTGCTCGTTGCACACGGCGGAGGAATCTAGGGAGGACGGGCCGCGGGAATCAACCAACCCGCCGTCCGGCCAGGCCAGTTGCCCGTTACCGGAGGTAGCGGCGATTTCCGGTCACCCACTACATGGTTCGATTTCCCGATTTTTCGACCACCGGCCGCGTCGGCCTGTGACCCACCTCACCTCTTCAAGTTCCTTGAAGAAATCCGGAGTTGACGGTCCGTGGCCGAAACCGCACCGAAGGTGACCGCGTACGGCGGAAGGTCCGAACCGGTCCGGCCCGGGGCGTGACTCCCACCACAGGACGCCCGTTGTCTTCTTCATGAGCCCGCAACCCCGGGGGCTCATCGGCCGGGAGCCACCCGGCCGACCCCAGCACCCCATCCCGAGGGAGCCACCCGTGCCGCGCATGCTCGACGTCAGCGACGCCGTACGCGCCGAGATCGGCGACGAAGAAGCCGACCGGCTGCTCGCCGGAGAGAACGCCCCGGGCAGTTACGACTGCACGTCCTGTCGCACCCCGGGCGACTCCGAGCAGGAGCGCACCAGCACCGTCCTGTTCGTCGGCGACGAGACCGCCGTCCTCGCCTTCGCCCACGCCGGCTGCCTGCCCTCGCAGGTCGTCCAGGTCACGGAGGAGCAGTTGCAGGGCGCCGTCCGGTCCATCGGCGCCGCGGACGAGCAGGTGCCCGGCGGTGTGCCGGACAGGACCGTGCCCGAGCAGGCGGTGCTCGGCGTGACCAGCGGCCTCGTCCTGCTCGACGGCGAGCTGCACCCCGCGCTCGTCGTCGAGCCCACCTCGCCGATCGTCCGCCCGGGCACGGCCGGCCCCGGCGACGACTTCCTGCCCCTCCTGGTCGAACAGGGCTTCCTGCCGGTGACCGAGCTGTCCTCCGTGCCTCCGGTGCTGCACGGCTGGTCCGTCCTGCTGGCCGTGGGCCGGCTGCACGCGGTGCTCCAGCCGGGGAGCAACGGCGGACAGCCGGTGGCGTGGTGGCAGGCGCACCAGCCGCTCCAGGTGACCGACGGCTGGCGGGCCGCCGCCAACAAGCACCAGCAGGTGCTGCTGTTCGCGGCGCCGGTGGGCTCCATCGGACGCCAGCCCCGGGAGGACCTGCTGCGCGACGCGCTGGACAAGGCGGCGGCGAGCGGCCGGCTGGTCGCCGCGGCGCTGCCGCTCGCGGGGACGTGAGCCGGGATCCGTCGTGCGGACCGGACCGCACCGGAGAGTGGTACGACCGCATCCCTTTGGGGTCCCGGTCGTTTGGACATACGTGCACGCATACGACGCTTCTCCACGCCGGTCCTTCTCCTCCGTGCCCGCCGCCCGGTCGGCGCAGGAGCACTGCGGCGGTTCGGCCACGCCGATCTACGACGCGCTTTACACGGAGTGGGTCAAGGCCTTCCGCACCCTGCCGGGGGACCGCAGCGGCGAGGAGGGGCTGAGGTTCAGCCCGTTCGGCGAGTTCCCGGACGGCAGCGGCCGCTACGGCGACCACCGCGCGGGCACCTTCGGCAGCACGTACAGCGCCTACAGCGCCGGGGCCTACAGCGCCCGGCAGCAGTCGCAGTGGCAGCGGGTCGGCACGCTGGGACGGCAGCAGGACACCGGGGCGCAGTACGTCCCGGCCGCCGCGCTGCCGCCGGGACCGCGCCGGGGTGCCTGACGGACCCGCACGAAAGACGGGCGGCCCCTGGAGAACCAGGGGCCGCCCGTCATGTCGTACCCGCTCGGGTCACTTCTTCTTCGTGCCGCGCTTCTCGCGCACCCGCACCGAGATGTGGATCGGGGTGCCCTCGAAGCCGAACTCCTCGCGCAGCCGGCGCTCGATGAAGCGCCGGTAGCCCGCCTCGATGAAGCCGGAGGCGAAGAGCACGAACCGCGGCGGCTTGGTGCCGGCCTGGGTGCCGAACAGGATGCGCGGCTGCTTGCCGCCCCGGACCGGGTGCGGGTGGGCCGAGACCAGCTCGCCGAGGAAGGCGTTCAGCCGGCCGGTGGGGACCCGGGTCTCCCAGCCCGCGAGGGCCGTCTCGATCGCCGGGACCAGCTTCTCCATGTGGCGGCCGGTGCGCGCCGAGACGTTCACCCGCGGCGCCCAGGCCACCTGGCCCAGCTCGGTCTCGATCTCCCGCTCCAGGTAGTAGCGGCGCTCCTCGTCCAGGGTGTCCCACTTGTTGATGGCGACGACCAGCGCGCGGCCCGCGTCGACCGCCATCGTGATGATCCGCTGGTCCTGCACGGAGATGGACTCCGAACCGTCGACCAGGACGACGGCGACCTCGGCCTTCTCCACGGCGGCGGCGGTGCGCAGCGACGCGTAGTAGTCGGCGCCCTGCTGGAGGTGGACCCGCTTGCGGATGCCGGCGGTGTCGACGAACTTCCAGGACTTGCCGCCGAGTTCGATGATCTCGTCGACCGGGTCGCGGGTGGTGCCCGCCATCTCGTTGACGACGACGCGCTCCTCGCCGGCGACCTTGTTCAGCAGCGAGGACTTGCCGACGTTCGGGCGGCCGATCAGGGCCACGCGGCGGGGACCGCCGAGGGCCGTGCCGAAGGACTGCTCGGGTGCGTCCGGCAGCACCTCCAGGACGGCGTCGAGCATGTCGCCGGTGCCCCGGCCGTGCAGGGCCGAGACCGGGTGCGGCTCGCCGAGGCCGAGGTTCCACAGGTAGGCCGCGTCGGCCTCGCCGCTCTGGCCGTCGACCTTGTTGGCGCAGAGCACCACCGGCTTGCCGGCCTTGCGCAGCAGCCGGACGACCGCCTCGTCGGTGTCGGTCGCGCCGACCTTGGCGTCCACGACGAAGACGACCGCGTCGGCCGCCTCGATCGCGTACTCGGCCTGGGCCGCCACCGAGGCGTCGATGCCGAGGACGTCCTGCTCCCAGCCGCCGGTGTCGACGACCTTGAAGCGGCGGCCGGCCCACTCGGCCTCGTAGGTGACGCGGTCGCGGGTGACGCCCGGCCGGTCCTCCACGACCGCCTCGCGGCGGCCGATCATCCGGTTGACCAGCGTCGACTTGCCGACATTGGGGCGGCCGACGACGGCGAGCACGGGCAGCGGGCCGTGGCCCGCCGCCTCGATGGCGCCCTCGACGTCCTCGACGTCGAAGCCCTCTTCCGCGGCCAGCTCCATGAACTGCGCGTACTCGGCGTCGCCGAGAGCCCCGTGCTCGTACTCGTGCTCGGCCGAGCCGGCGGGCTGGATGTCGTCGTTCATGAAGTCCGTACCTCGTCGTTCATCGGTGGTGATCGGTGCACCGGCCCCAAAAGGGCTGATCCACTACTCAAGTGTCGCCTAGCGCCCGGTCAGGCGCCTGGCGTTTTCCAGGTGGCTGGTGAGCTGCTTCCGGATGCGTTCGGTCGCCTGGTCCAGCGCCGCGCGGGTGCGCCGTCCGCTGCCGTCGCCCGCGTCGAACGGGTCGCCGAAGACGACGTCGACGCGGGAGCGCAGCGGAGGCAGCGCCTTGGTCAGCCGGCCGGGCCGGCCGGAGCTGCCCAGCACGGCCACGGGGACGATCGGCGCCCCGCCGCGGACCGCGAAGTAGGCGAGCCCGGCGCGCAGCGCGGCGAAGTCGCCCTCGCCCCGGGTGCCCTCCGGGAAGATGCCCAGCACTCCCCCGGCCGCCAGCACGCCGAGGGCCTGGGTGATCGCGCCCCGGTCGGCCGTGGTGCGGTCCACCTTCAGCTGGCCGATGCCGGTCAGGAAGGGGTCCAGCGGGCCGACGAAGGCTTCCTTCTTGATCAGGAAGTGGGTGGGCCGGGGCGACACGCCCATCACCATCGGCCCGTCGATGTTGTGGGAGTGGTTCACGGCGAGGATCACCGGGCCGGTGGCCGGCACCTTCCAGGCGCCGAGCACCCGCGGCCGCCACAGCCCGTACATCAGGCCGACGCCGATGCGCCGCCCGACCTCGGCGCCCCGCTCCGACACGGCCGGCAACCCGCTCACTTCGCGGCTCGCTTCTCCTCGACCAGGGTGACGACGCACTCGATTACCTGGGCGAGGGTCAGCTCGGTGGTGTCCACCTCGACCGCGTCGGCGGCCTTGGCGAGCGGCGAGGTCTTGCGGCTGGAGTCGGCCGCGTCCCGCTTGATCAGGGCCTCGCGGGTGGCGTTGACGTCGGCGCCCTTCAGCTCGCCGCTGCGGCGGGCCGCGCGGGCCTCCGCGGAGGCGGTGAGGAAGATCTTCAGGTCGGCGTCCGGGAGGACGGTCGTGCCGATGTCCCGGCCCTCGACCACGATGCCGTGCTCCGCGGCGGCGGCCAGCGAGCGCTGCAGTTCGGTGATCCGGGTGCGCACCTCGGGCACCGCGCTGACCGCGCTGACCTTGGAGGTGACCTCCTGGGTGCGGATCGGGGCGGACACGTCCACGCCGTCGACCGTGATGGCCGGCGCGGCCGGGTCGGTGCCGGAGACGATCTCCGGCTTGCCGGCCACGGCGGCGATGGCGGTGGGGTCCTCCAGGTCGATGCCGTTGGTCACCATCCACCAGGTGATCGCCCGGTACTGGGCACCGGTGTCCAGGTAGCTGAGGCCGAGCTGCGCGGCGACGGCCTTCGACGTGCTCGACTTGCCCGTGCCGGAGGGACCGTCGATCGCGACGATCACGGGCTTGGCGGTCGGGGCGGCGCCGTTTTCCACGGGGGGACACCTTCCTGGGCGGTGCGGGCGGGGAGGCGGGGAGCGAGAGCGCCCCGCACAAGGTTACTGGGTACGGGTCACTCGTCCGGACGCGTGCGGCATCCGGTGCCGGGTGCTACTGCCGCAGCGCCCAGCCCCGCTCCCGCAGCGCCTCCTTCAGTGGCGCCGCCGCCTGCGGCTCCACCATCAGCTGCACGAGACCGGCCTGCTGCCCGGTCGCGTGCTCGATGCGGACGTCCTCGACGTTCACCCCGGCGCGGCCCGCGTCGGCGAAGATCCGGGCGAGCTGGCCGGGCTGGTCGTCGATGAGGACGACCACGGTCTCGTAGGTCCGCGGCGCGGTCCCGTGCTTGCCGGGTACCCGCACCTGGCCGGCGTTCCCCCGGCGCAGCACGTCCCGGATGCCCGCGGTCCCCGCGGTCCGCTCGGCCTCGTCGGCGGACTGCAGGGCGCGCAGCGCCCGGACCGTCCCGTCCAGGTCGGCGGCGACGTCGGAGAGCAGGTCGGCGACCGGGCCCGGGTTCGCGGACAGGATGTCGATCCACATGCGCGGGTCGGAGGCGGCGATCCGGGTCACGTCCCGGATGCCCTGCCCGCACAGCCGTACGGCGGCCTCCTCGGCGTGTTCCAGGCGCGCGGCGACCAGGCTGGAGACCAGGTGGGGCATGTGGGAGACGAGGGCGACGGCGCGGTCGTGGGCGTCGGCGTCCATGACGACCGGTACGGCCCGGCAGTGCGAGACCAGTTCCAGGGCGAGGTTGAGCACCTCGGTGTCGGTGTCCCGGGTCGGGGTGAGCACCCAGGGGCGGCCCTCGAAGAGGTCGGCGGTGGCGGCCAGCGGGCCGGACTTCTCCCGGCCGGACATCGGGTGGGTGCCGAGGTAGGCCGTGAGGTCCAGGCCGAGCGCCTCCAGTTCGCGGCGGGGGCCGCCCTTGACGCTGGCGACGTCCAGGTAGCCGCGGGCCGCGCCCCGGCGCATCGCGTCGGCGAGCACCCGGGCCACATGGGCGGGCGGGGCGGCGACGAGCGCCAGGTCGACCGGGCCGGCGGGCGCCTCGTCGGTGCCGGCGCCCAGCGCGGCGGCCGTGCGGGCCTGCCCGGGGTCGTGGTCGGCGAGGTGGACGGTCACGCCGCGCCGGACGAGGGCCAGGGCGGCGGAGGTGCCGATCAGACCGGTTCCGATGACGAGTGCGGTTCTCACTGGGCGATGTCCTTGCGCGGGGTGGCGGCGGGGCAGACGCGGTCGGCGCCGGCGCGGGAGGCGTCCGGCTCCGCGGCCCGTTGCGCCGGGTGGCCGGCCCCGTCCCTCACCAGGGGGCCGGCCCCCCGGACCGCTCGTACCGCCACGGCGCTGCTCCTCGCTGACGTGCGTGTTCTGTTCTTGGTCCGTCCAGCGTAGTCAGCCCGCGCGGTACGGACGTGCGCCGCCCGCCCGCTGAGACGATGCGGGCGATCCGGTATGCACCGATATGCACTTCTGTACGGAGGTCTGCGATGACCCAGTCAGCGACACGGCGCACACTCCTCGCCACGGGCGCCGGCGCGCTCGCCCTGGGATGCGTGGGGTGCGGCGGCGACCGGGACGGCGACGCCACGGCGTCGGCGTCCCCGGCGTCCCCCGCCGCCGAGGAGACGTCACCGGCCGCGCGGGAGGCCGCTCCCGCCGGGCCGCGGCTGGCCGCGGCCGGTGACATCCCCGAGGGCGGCGGCAAGGTCTTCCCGGACCGGAAGATCGTGGTGACCCAGCCGGCGAAGGGGGAGTTCAAGGCGTTCTCGGCGGTCTGCACCCACCAGGGCTGCGCGGTGGACCGGGTCGCGGACGGCACCATCGACTGCCCCTGCCACGGCAGCAGGTTCCGCATCACCGACGGCTCGGTGGCCGACGGCCCCGCGACCCGGCCGCTGCCCGAGGCGCCGATCATGGTCCACGGGGACGCGATCCACCTGGCCTGAGCGGCGGGGGCGTACGGCCCTGGGCGCGTTCCCGGGCGGGGAGGGCCTCAGCCGTGCAGCCGGAGCCGGACCACCAGGTCGTGCAGGGCGTCGCGGGCGCCGGCCGCGGCGGGCAGGGCCGAGCCGGCCTGCGCCTCGTCGAGCGCGGTGTGCAGCCGCTCCACGTCGTCCTCCGCCCGCGTCCGGTCGACGTCGGCGGCGCCGTGTCCGTGCTCTTTCGCGGCGGCGATCAGCTCGGGCAGGTACGCGGGGCCGCCGGCCTGTTCCACGAGCGTGGGCAGGTGCGGCTGGACCTCGCCGGTGCGCATGAGGTGGACGCCGGTGAGCAGCACCCGGAAGGTGCCGAGCAGCGGCTTGAGTTCGCCGGTCTTCTCGAACAGCCGCCACTGGGTCACCGCCTGGCCGCGGTAGTGGTGGGCGTGGCGGCTGGTGAGGACGCCGGGGACCAGCGCGGTCAGCTCCCGGTGGGCCTCGGAGGTGTGCACGACCAGGGGCGAGACCAGTTGCTCCAGCACATGGCCGTTGCGGCGGAGCATCAGCCGGACGAACTTGCGCAGGTCGTGGGTGACGAGGTCCAGCTCGACGCCGTAGCGGACCCAGGTGCGCGAGCGGGTCTCCGCCGGCTCGCGCAGTCCGAGGAGGTCGGCGGCGGGCAGCAGATGGACGCCTCGCAGGTCGACGTCGGAGTCCTGCGAGGGGAAGCCGTGGAGGTGGGCTCCGCAGACGGTGGCGAACAGCACCGGGTCGGGCTGTTCCGCGACCACCGGAGCCAGGTCTATGTCGAGGTCGTCGATCATGGGCCTAAGCGTCCCAGAGCGTTCCCAGCGCCGACAGGCCCTCTCGGTACTCGATCCGGCCGGTCCAGCCGGCGGGCCAGGCGTTAGCGCCCAGCCAGGCACCGGCGAACGCTCCGGTGAGGCAGGCGAGGGAGTCGGAGTCGCCTTCGGTGCAGGCGGCCCGGCGCAGCGCGGTGAGGGGTTCGCCGGGGAAGAGCAGGAAGCACAGCAGGCCGGTGGCGAGCGCCTCCTCGGCGATCCAGCCCTGGCCGGTGGCGAGGCAGGGGTCGGTCTCCGGGGAGACGGTCCGGGCGGCCCGCTGGAGCCGTTCGAGGACCGCCAGGCACTCGTCCCAGCCGCGTGCGATGAAGTGCTCGGGGTCCGGGTCCTGGGCGCGGGTCCACAGGTCGCCGAGCCAGGCGTGGTGGTAGCGGGTGCGGTGGTCCAGGGCGTAGGAGCGCAGTTGTCCGACGAGTCCGGCGGGGTCGGCGCCCCGGGCGAGCAGGTGGACGGCGTGGGCGGTGAGGTCGGAGGCGGCCAGCGCGGTGGGGTGGCCGTGGGTGAGCGCGGCCTGCAACTGGGCGGCGCCGGCGCGCTGTTCACCGCTGAGCGCGGGGGCGAGGCCGATCGGGGCGACGCGCATGTTCGCGCCGCAGCCCTTGGACCCGGTCCGGCTGGCGTCCTGCCAGGGCCGGCGCGCGTCCTGGAGCAGGTCGCAGGCCGCGAGGCAGGTGGCGCCGGGGGCCCGGTCGTTCTCCGGCGACCGGTACCAGGCGACGAACTCCTCGCGCAGGGCCCGCTCCAGGCCCTGCGGGGCGAGGTCGCCGTTCCCGGTCGCGGTCCGCAGGGCGCGCCCGACGGCGAGGGTCATCTGCGTGTCGTCGGAGACGCGGGCGGGCCGCGGCAGTTCCCGCTCCCGCCAGGGTCCGAACTCGGACAGGATCAGCGGGACGGTCTTGAACTCGGCCGGGTAGCCGAGGGCGTCCCCGAGGGCGAGGCCGAGGAGTGCGCCGGTTGCGGCTCGTGCGGACATGCGGATCATCATCCCCTTTATCGTCAGCTTGACCATAAAGGGGATGACGAGCGGACCGCAAGGGCCTGCTACAGGTCGACTTCCTTCATCAGCATGCCGACCTCGGTGTTCGACAGGCGGCGCAGCCAGCCCGACTTCTGGTCGCCGAGGGTGATCGGGCCGAAGGCGGTGCGCACCAGCTTCTCGACCGGGAAGCCCGCCTCCGCCAACATGCGGCGCACGATGTGCTTGCGGCCCTCGTGCAGGGTCACCTCGACCAGGTAGTTCTTGCCGGTCTGCTCCACCACCCGGAAGTGGTCCGCGCGCGCGTAGCCGTCCTCTAGCTGGATGCCGTCCTTCAGGCGCTTGCCCAGGTCGCGCGGGATCGGGCCGACGATGGCCGCGAGGTAGGTCTTCTTCACGCCGTACTTCGGGTGGGTCAGCCGGTGCGCCAGCTCGCCGTGGTTGGTGAGCAGGATGACACCCTCGGTCTCGGTGTCCAGCCGGCCGACGTGGAAGAGCCGGGTCTCGCGGTTGGTGACGTAGTCACCGAGGCACTGCCGGCCTTCCGGGTCCTCCATCGTGGAGACGACGCCGGCCGGCTTGTTCAGCGAGAAGAACTGGTACGACTGGGTCGCCACGGTCAGGCCGTCGACCTTGACCTCGTCCTTCTCCGGGTCCACCCGGCGGCCCTGCTCGGTGACGATCTCGCCGTTCACCTCGACCCGGGCCTGCTCGATCAGCTCCTCGCAGGAGCGCCGGGAGCCGTAGCCCGCGCGCGCGAGGACCTTCTGCAGCCGCTCGCCCTCCTGCTCGGCGCCCGGGAAGGTCTTCGGCAGCTTGACGTCCTTCTTGCCGGCGTACCGCTCCCGGTTGCGCTCCTCGACCCGCGTCTCGTACTCCCGCGAGCGCGCCGGGGCGCTGCGGCCGCCCGGCTGGGGCCGCTTCGGGCCGCCCTTGGCGCCGCCTCGCGCGGCACCGCCGCGTCCGGCCTTGGGGCCGTCCTTGGTGGCTCCCGGGCCCACGTCGTAGCGGCGCTCCTCGGGGCGGGGCTTGCTGGGACGGCCCTGCCCCTGCTTCTGGTCCCTGTCGTTGCCGGCTCCGCGGTAGTTACCGCGCCCGCCGCTCTTGCCGCTGCCGCTGCTTCGCATCAAGGTTTTCCGTCTTAGTCGTCTGCGTCCTGACCGCCGGGCGCGTCGGGCGCGTCCGGGTCGAACGACGGGACTCCCTCCTGGGTCTCGGCCTCGATCGCCTCCGCCTCCGGGAGGAAGGGCGCGAGTTCCGGAAGTTCGTCCAGGCCGCGCAGGCCCATCCGCTCCAGGAAGTAGTTCGTCGTCCTGTACAGGATCGCACCTGTTTCGGGTTCCGCGCCCGCCTCCTCGACCAGACCGCGCTGGAGGAGGGTGCGCATGACGCCGTCGCAGTTGACCCCGCGTACGGCGGAGACCCGGCTGCGGCTGACCGGCTGGCGGTAGGCGACCACCGCCAGCGTCTCCAGTGCCGCCTGGGTGAGACGGGCGGTCTGGCCGTCCAGCGCCAGCCGTTCGACGGCGGGCGCGTAGGCGGCGCGGGTGTAGAAGCGCCAGCCGCCGGCGACGTACCGCAGCTCGAAGCCGCGGCCCTGGGCCGTGTACTCGTCGGCCAGCTCGCGCAGGGCGTCCGCGATCAGCCGCTCGGGCCGCTCCAGGATCTTCGCCAGGTGCCGCACGGTCGCGGGTTCGTCCACGACCATGAGCACGGCCTCCAGGGCCGGCTTGAGATCGAGGCCGGCGACGGCCTGTGCCCCGGCGGTCTGCTCGCTCACGGCTTCTCCTCCTCCTTCGGCGGCTCCGGCGGCCGGTCGAACTCGTCCGTGACCAGTGGCGCCGGGTCCGCTTCGCCGCCGGTCCAGCGCACGGTCAGCTCCCCGAGCGCGGCCTCCTGCTCCAGGGCGACGGCCTTCTCGCGGTACAGCTCCAGCAGGGCGAGGAACCGGGCCACGACGGTGAGCGTGTCACCGGCGTCCCCGGCCAGCACCCGGAAGCTGGCCTCGCCCAGCTCGCGCAGCCGCGCCACCACGATCGCGGCCTGTTCGCGGACGCTGACCAGCGGGGCGTGGATGTGGTCGAGGTACACCTGCGGCCGGGGCCTCGGCCGCATCGCCTTGACCGCGAGCCGGGCGAAGCCCTCGGGGCCGATGCTGATGACGACCTCGGGCAGCAGTTCGGCGTGGTGCGGTTCGAGTCCGACGGTACGGGGACGGCGCCGGGCCTCCTCGTCGAGCCGCCGGCCGAAGATGTCGGCGACCTGCTTGTAGGCGCGGTACTGGAGCAGCCGCGCGAACAGCAGGTCCCGGGCCTCCAGCAGCGCGAGGTCGGCCTCGTCCTCCACCTCGGCGGCGGGCAGCAGCCGGGCGGCCTTCAGATCGAGCAGCGTGGCCGCGACCACCAGGAACTCCGTGGTCTGGTCCAGGTCCCAGTCGGGTCCCATGGCCCGGATGTGCGCCATGAACTCGTCGGTGACCTTCGACAGGGCGACCTCGGTGACGTCCAGCTTGTGCCGGGAGATCAGCTGGAGGAGCAGGTCGAAGGGGCCCTCGAAGTTCGCCAGCCGGACCGTGAAGACACCGTCGGAGGAGCCCTGGGGCGGCTCGGACGGCTCGGGCGGCTCCGGCCCGCTGGGCGGCCCGGGGACCTGTTCCGGGGCCTCGCCGGGCTCGACGGGTTCCCCGGACCGCTCGGGCCCGCCACGCCGTACCCCGGCCCCGGCCGGCCGTACCGCAGGCTCGACGGGCCGCACCGCCGGCGCGGCCGGCTCTCCGGGCTCGCCAGGCTTCTCCGGCTCCCGGAATTCCTCGGGCTCACGGGGTTCCGCCGGCCCGGCCGGCGAGGTGCCCGGGCCCCGGCCCAGCGCACGCCGGCGGCCGGCGGCTGCGCCGGGGGCAGGGGCTCCGTTCGAGGTCATAGCCCCCGCAGGCTATCGCTACCGTCCGCGCAGCCGGCGTACGAGGATGCTCGCGTCCCCGCGGGACTCCAGGTCGGCCAGGACCACGGCCACCGCCTCGCGGACGATCCGCCCGCGGTCCACCGCGAGCCCGTGCTCACCGCGGAGCACGAGACGCGCGTGCTCCAGGTCCATCAGCTCCTCGGCCGAGACGTACACGGTGATCTTCTCGTCGTGCCGCTCGCGCCCGCTGGGCCGCCGGGACGCCGACCGGCCGCGCTTGCGCGGCTGTGCGGCGGCGTCCGGCGCCTGCTGCCGGCGCACCGGGCGGCTGCGGGACTCGCCGGCGTCGGCCGGCTCGGCCTCCGCCGCCGCGTGCTCCGCGCCCTCTCCGTCCCCGCCCCGGACGGGCACCGACGCCGGTGCGTCCTCGGCGGCGGCCGTCTCGTCGCTCTCCCCCGCGGGAGCCGGCACCCGGGCCTCGCCGCCCGCGCCGCGCCGGGGAGTCGACGGCTGGAGCGCCGTCCCTCCTGTCGTACGGAAGAGTTCGTCGGCCCCGGGCAGACTCACTCGGCGTGACACCGGGCGAGCACCTCCCTGGCGAGCTGGCGGTAGGCGGCGGCACCGACGGAGTTGGAGGCGTACGTGGTGATCGGCTCGCCGGCGACCGTGGTCTCCGGGAAGCGGACCGTGCGCCCGATGACCGTGTGGTAGACGTGGTCGTCGAACGCCTCGACGACCCGCGCGAGCACCTCACGGCTGTGCACGGTGCGCGAGTCGTACATCGTGGCGAGGATGCCGTCCAGCTCCAGTTCGGGGTTGAGCCGCTCCTGGACCTTCTCGATGGTCTCGGTCAGCAGGGCCACACCGCGCAGCGCGAAGAACTCGCACTCCAGCGGCACGATCACCTTGTGAGCGGCCGTCAGCGCGTTGACGGTGAGCAGGCCGAGCGAGGGCTGGCAGTCGATCACGATGTAGTCGTAGTCGGGCAGCAGCGGCTTCAGGGCCCGCTGGAGCGTCGACTCGCGCGCGACCTCGGAGACCAGCTGGACCTCGGCGGCCGACAGGTCGATGTTGGAGGGCAGCAGGTCCATGTTGGGGACCGCCGTCTTCAGCAGGACCTCGTCCGCGGACATGCCCCGCTCCATGAGCAGGTTGTAGACGGTGAGGTCCAGCTCCATGGGGTTGACCCCGAGTCCCACCGACAGCGCGCCCTGCGGGTCGAAGTCCACGAGCAGCACGCGCCGGCCGTACTCCGCGAGCGCGGCACCCAGGTTGATGGTCGACGTGGTCTTGCCGACGCCGCCCTTCTGGTTGCACATCGCGATGATCTTCGCGGGGCCGTGGTCGGTCAGCGGGCCCGGGATCGGGAAGTACGGCAGCGGGCGTCCGGTCGGGCCGACGCGCTCACGGCGCTGACGGGCCGCGTCGGGCGCGAGCGTGGCCGCGTACTCGGGATCCGGCTCGTACTCGGCGTCGGGGTCGTAGAAGTGCCCCTCGGGCAGTTCGTCGTAGTCGGCGAAGTGGTTGTGGGGCGCGCCACTTCCGTCGCCGGCCATGGCGTTCACGTGATGGCCATCCATGCTCTGGTGTGCTGTCCCGGCCGTCTGCGGACCGGAACTCTGGTGGGCTGCGAAGGTGCGCACAGCTACGGAGCCGACAGCCTCGAATCCCGCGGGGCCCTGGCCCCGGACCGGCATTCCTGGTTGACCACCCCCGGGAGAAAATGTCGACTCATTCACAAGTCGTCTTACCTCCTTGGTGACCAGGAAACTTCTAGACAAGGTCAGCGTGGCACCATGCCGACGGTTGGCGACTCTATGGCGTGTCGGCGGTCCGCAGCAACACAATCCGCCGGACCCGGCAGGATGTGTCGGCAATGAAACATGTCGCTGTCAAGGGCGTACGGCCGTCGCACCGCAGGTTTCACCGGTGTGCGAATCGGTCGAAGGGTTACGTTCGAGGCGAGTTGACCGAGAGCCGCAAAGTGACCATACACACATCCGGCCGGACCTTGTCGGGCAAGGTCCGGCCGGGTGTGTGCGGTTGACGAGTCGTGTTGACGAATCGCCTTTTTGCTCGCGGTGACTTGGCGGCTCACCTGGCCGTCAGCCGCTGGCGGGCTCAGCCGAGCAGCGACTCCAGCTCGACGTGGTCCAGGCCGTGGGCCTCGGCGACCTCCTTGTAAACGACCTTGCCGTCATGGGTGTTGAGACCCTTGGCGAGCGCGGCGTCCCGGCGCAGCGCCTCGACCCAGCCGTTGTTGGCGAGCGAGACGATGTACGGCAGCGTGGCGTTGGTGAGCGCGTTGGTGGAGGTGTTGGGCACCGCGCCCGGCATGTTGGCGACGCAGTAGAAGACCGAGTTGTGGACCCGGAAGGTCGGCTCGGCGTGCGTGGTCGGGTGCGAGTCCTCGAAGCAGCCGCCCTGGTCGATCGCGATGTCGACAAGGACACTTCCCGGCTTCATGCGGGACACCAGCTCGTTGGTGACCAGCTTCGGGGCCTTCGCGCCCGGGATGAGGACCGCGCCGATGACGAGGTCGGCGTCGAGGACGGCCTTCTCCAGCTCGAAGGCGTTGGACATGATCGCCTTGACCCGGGTGCCGAAGATCTTGTCGGCCTCGCGCAGCTTGTTGATGTCGCGGTCGAGCAGGGTCACGTCGAAGCCCATGCCGACGGCGACCTGGGTGGCGTTCCAGCCGGAGACGCCGCCACCGATGACGACGGCCTTGGCCGGGGTCACGCCCGGGACGCCGCCCGGCAGCACACCGCGGCCGCCGGCCGCGCGCATCAGGTGGTAGGCGCCGACCTGCGGGGCCAGCCGGCCCGCGACCTCGGACATCGGGGCGAGCAGCGGCAGGGCGCGGTTCGGCAGCTCGACGGTCTCGTAGGCGATGGCCGTGGTGCCCGACTCCAGCAGCGCGTCCGTGCACTCCTTGGACGCGGCCAGGTGCAGGTAGGTGAAGAGGATCTGGTCCTTGCGGAGCCGGTGGTACTCCTCCGCGATCGGCTCCTTGACCTTCAGCAGCAGGTCGGCGGCGGCCCACACCTCGTCGGCGGTGTCGAGGATGCCGGCACCGGCGGAGACGTACTCCTCGTCCGTGATCGAGGAGCCGAGGCCGGCGCCGCGCTCGACGACGACCTGGTGGCCGTGGCGCACCAGCTCGTGCACACCGGCGGGGGTGATGGCCACCCGGAACTCGTTGTTCTTGACCTCGCGGGGGATGCCGACCTTCACGTCGATCACGGTCCTTGGCTCAGAGGGTATGGGGGTGCAATGCAGACGTACCCAGACATGCGGGGGCACACCGGGAGACACCGCAGGAGAAAGTGCGGCAGAGCCAGTTTAATGAAGGTGTTCCGGCTGTCTAGCCTTTCATTGCATCAATCTTCACTGGATGCACTACGGATTTCGCAGGCGTTAGCGTCGTGTTCCGGCTCGGCGTCGCCCTCCGGTGCCTCCTCACCCAGCATGCGCTCCGCCGCCGCGCGGTGCAGGCGGGCCGCCGCCGGGTCGCCGAGCCGGTCCAGGGTGTCGGCCAGCCGAAGCTGCAGAGCGGCCTGGAGCCGGCCGTCCTCGGCACGCCGCGCCCACTCCACGGCCTCCTGGCAGGTGCGCAGCGATTCCTCGGGCCGGCCCGCGTACTCCTGCACCCGGGCGATCTCGCTCAACGCCCTTGCGCTCGCGGCGACATCGCCGCTCCTGCGGTAGCCGGCGAGGGCGGCCCGCCAGTTGCGCAGCGCCTCGCCGTAGCGGCCGGCGTAGGTGTGCGCGGTGCCGATCCTGCCGTAGAGCCGGGCGGCCTCCGGGGCCTGGCCGCGGGCCAGCCGCTCGGCCAGCGCCCGGCCGAACCAGTCGGCGGCCCGGTCGTGGTCCCCCAGCTCCTGGTAGGCACCGCCTACGGATTCCATCGCGCGGCCGGTCGCGTACGGGTCGTTCGCCTCGCGTCCGGCGTCCAGCGCGGCCCGGTAGCGGGCCAGCGCCTCCCGGGTGCGGCCGGTCTGCGCGTCCAGATCGCCCAGGTTCAGCAGGGCCGCGGCCTTCTCCCGGGGCAGCCCGCGCCGCTCGGCGACGTCCAGAACCAGGCGGTGCACGCCGTACAGGTCGGGCGCGGCGGCCTGGGTCCCCTCGTGCGCGGCCAGCGCCCGGACCAACTGGGACATCAGCCGGCGGGCGAGGGTGTCCAGCTCGCCGTCGGCCACCGCGAGCCGCACGGACGCCAGCAGGGCGGGCCGGCGCAGGCGCAGCCAGTCGGCGGCGGCCCGCGGGTTCGGGAAGCGCAGCGCCCGGGGCATGCCGCTCAGCTTCTCCCGGGCCTGCGGGCTGTCCGTCTCGGTGATCGCCCGGCAGGACTGGAGCAGCCGTACCGTCCGCTCCAGCATCCGGGCCCGGGCCAGCTGCAGCTCCGCCGGCCGCTCCTGGCTCTCGGCCAGGGCGCGCAGCAGCGGGTGCAGACAGCCGGGGACCTCGTACTGGGGCAGCGGGGAGGGCACCGGGCGCAGCAGGCCGAGGGCGACGAGGTCGTCCAGGGTGGCGCGGGCGGCGTCGACCGAGCAGCCGGCCAGGGCCGAGGCGGTGTGCGGGTCGGCCAGCCCGGCCGGGGCGAGGCTGAGCAGGCGCAGTATCCGGGCGGCCGGTGCGGGCAACTGGTCGTACACGAGCCGGAAGACACGCGACAGCGGAGTGCCGTCGGCGCCCTCCGTGCCGTCCTCGGTGGCCGCGTGCAGCCGCTTGGCGAGGTCGGAGACGGCGGACATGGGGCGGGCGGCGAGCCAGCCGCCGGCCAGCACCAGCGCGGCCGGATGGCCCTGGCAGGCCTCCACCAGGCTCTCCGCGGAGCGCGGGTCGACGGTGACGCGGACCGCGCCGGTGTAGCCGGTGAGCAGTTCCACCGCGGACTTGGTGTCGAGACCGCCGAGCGTGCAGGGGCGGACGTCCGCGATCCCGGTGAGCGGGCCCCGGGACACGGCGACCACCAGGCAGTCCGGGCTGTCCGGGAGCAGCGCGTCGACCTGTCCGGCGCCGGCCGCGTCGTCCAGCAGGAGCAGCGTCCGCCGGCCGGCGAGGCCCGCCCGCAGGGCCGCGGTGAGGTCGTCCTCGGCGGCTCCCGCGGGCGCGGGCAGTCCGAGCGCGCCGAGCAGGTCGCGGGCCACCTGCTCGACGGGCACCGGCGTGCCGCCGGGCTCGCTGAGCCGGGCCCGCAGCACGCCGTCGGGGTAGCGGCCGGCGATCTGCCGGACGAGTTCCCCGGCGAGGCTGGTCCGGCCGGAACCGGGGCGGCCCGCGATGAGGAGCACGCGCGCGCGGGGCGCCTTGCGGCCGGACAGGGTGTCCAGTCCGGCGCGCTCGATGTCGGCGCGCAGTTCCTTCAACTCCCGGCTACGGCCCAGGAATCGGTCCTTCGTGGCCGGGTGCGCGGGCAGCTCCGCGCCGTCTGTGTCCACCACCTGATCCGTCACGGGCCACACTCCCGTCCCACCGCACGCGCAAGCCCGCCGGTGTCTTCCGGTACGGGCGTTCAAGAGCCTAGTTCACGCTCTGCGACGTGCCCGGAGGAGCGCGGCGCACGCATCCCCCGATCGGATCAGGCGATCGTCACACCAGTCCCCCGGACGGGTGCGGGCCTGCCGGGAGGTCCGGGCGGGCGGGAGGCACCGGACAGCCCCTGGACGGACGCGCGGGCCGGCCGGTCACCGAAGGCGCGCGCCGACCGGCCGACTGCCGAAGGGACGCGCCGGGCAGGACGCGCCGGCCGGCTCCCGGAGGCCGGCGCGGGCCATGGACGTGCCCGTCAGTTCCCGAACGGACGGGCCGGCCAGGGCGCGTCGGCCGGGCGCAGGGCGTCCAGCCCGGCCCCGCCGCGGGCGGCGACCAGCGAGAGGACGCCGACCACCAGGCAGTTGTTGTGCACGTCACCGGCGAGGATCCGCTGCACCAGCTCGTCGGCCGGCACGCGCGCGTGCTCCATGTCGGTCTCCTCGTGCTCCGCCGCGAAGCGCTCCCCGTCGGCGTCGGACAGGTCCCGGGCGAGGAAGATCCGCACGGCCTCGTCACAGCCGCCGGGCGTGGTGTACACATCGGTCAGCACCCGCCAGTCGCCGGCCTTGACGTGCGCCTCCTCGTACAGCTCCCGCTGGGCGGCGTGCAGCGGGTTCTCGCCGGGCACGTCCAGCAGGCCGGCCGGGATCTCCCACAGCTTGTGCCGCACCGGGTGCCGGTACTGGTTGATCAGCAGGACCCGGTCCTCCTCGTCCAGGGCGAGGACGGCGACCGAGCCGGGGTGGACCTGGTAGTCCCGGCGGGCCACCGAGCCGTCGGGCATGACCACGTCGTCGGTGCGCACGGAGGTCTTGTTGCCCGTGAAGGGGGTCTCCGTCGCCCGGATCTCCCACTCCGCGGGAGTGTCCTTGATCGTCATGCCTGTCCTTCCACGTCTTTCCCACACAGCCGGCCGGACACGTCGCGGGTCCGGCCGGGAACAGAGACCGGGGTGCCCACCCTGAGCGGGTACGCACCCCGGCCACCGTACAACCGGTGTGTTACTCGGCGGTCTTCCGCTCGACCGCCGCCTTGACCAGGCCGGCGAAGAGCGGGTGCGGGCGCGTCGGCCGGGAGCGCAGCTCCGGGTGGGCCTGCGTGGCGACCAGGTAGGGGTGGACGTCACGCGGGTACTCGACGTACTCCACCAGCTTGCCGTCCGGGGAGGTGCCGGAGAACAGGACGCCCGCCTTCTTCTCCAGCTCCGCGCGGTAGGCGTTGTTCACCTCGTAGCGGTGCCGGTGGCGCTCCTCGACGTACTCCTTGCCGTCGTAGACCTCGCGGACGATGGAGCCCTCGGCCAGCTTGGCCGGGTACATGCCCAGCCGCATCGTGCCGCCCATGTCGCCCTCGCCGGCGACGATGTCGAGCTGCTCGGCCATGGTGGAGATCACCGGGTGGCCGGTGGCCGGGTCGAACTCGGTGGAGTTGGCGTCGGTGATGCCGGCCAGGTTCCGGGCGGCCTCGATCACGATGCACTGCAGGCCCAGGCACAGGCCCAGCAGCGGGATCCGGTTCTCGCGGGCGTAGCGGATCGCGCCGACCTTGCCGAGCACACCGCGGTCGCCGAAGCCGCCGGGGATGCAGATGCCGTCCACGTCGGCGAGCTGCGCCTTGGCGCCGGCCGGGGTCTTGCAGTCGTCGGAGGTGACCCACTTGATCTTCACCCGGGCACGGTGGGCGAACCCGCCGGCGCGCAGGGCCTCGGTGACCGACAGGTAGGCGTCGGGCAGGTCGATGTACTTGCCGACCAGGGCCAGGGTGATCTCGTGGTCGGGGTTGTGCACCCGGTCCAGCAGGTCGTCCCAGGTGGTCCAGTCCACGTCCCGGAAGGGCAGGTCCAGCTTGCGCACCACGTAGGCGTCCAGGCCCTCGGTGTGCACGACCTTGGGGATGTCGTAGATGGAGCGGGCGTCGGGGCAGGCGACCACGGCGGCCTCGTCCACGTCGCACATCAGGGAGATCTTCCGCTTGATCGCGGTGGGCACCTCCCGGTCGCAGCGCAGCACGATCGCGTCGGGCTGGATGCCGATGTTGCGCAGCGCGGCCACCGAGTGCTGGGTCGGCTTGGTCTTCAGCTCGCCGGACGGGCCGATGTAGGGCAGCAGCGAGATGTGCACCACGAAGACGTTGTCGCGGCCGACCTCGTGGCGGACCTGGCGGACGGTCTCCAGGAACGGCAGGGACTCGATGTCGCCGACCGTGCCGCCGACCTCCGTGATGACCACGTCGACCTCGTCGGTGGCCATGCGGCGGATGCGGTGCTTGATCTCGTTGGTGATGTGCGGGATGACCTGGACGGTGTCGCCCAGGTACTCGCCGCGGCGCTCCTTGGCGATCACCGTGGAGTAGACCTGGCCGGTGGTGACGTTGGCGCTGCCGTCCAGGTCACGGTCGAGGAAGCGCTCGTAGTGGCCGATGTCCAGGTCGGTCTCGGCGCCGTCGTTGGTGACGAACACCTCACCGTGCTGGAAGGGGTTCATCGTGCCGGGGTCGACGTTCAGGTACGGGTCCAGCTTCTGCATCACGACACGCAGGCCGCGGGCCTTGAGCAGCATGCCCAGGCTGGAGGCGGTCAGTCCCTTGCCGAGCGAGGAGGCGACACCCCCGGTGACGAAGATGTGCTTGGTCGTCGAGGATTTGGGCGGCATGGCCAAGAGGGGGCTCCCGTGGTCGCTGTCTGTGATGCCGGGCGGCTTCCCGCCCGGGGATCTCCGGGGGTGCCGTCGCTGCGGTTCGGGGGTTTTTCTCCCACCGGTCCACGGGCTACCAGGGTATCAGCGCCGGAACGGGATGGCTTCCGGCCACGCTCCGCACCCGCCCGGGCACCCTGCGGACCCGCAGGTGTCACTCGTGTCACTCCGGGCACCACCCAGACACACGGTAATCACCCGCCGCTCATCCGTTCGGCTCACACGGGTTGCCCGGAGCGGCACACACATCATCTACGTGCGTCGTATCCTGCTCGGACACTCACTGCCGCGCCCGGCCGGAACGACGGGCACACCCCCGCCTGTATCACCGGAACAACGAGAGCGCGGCAGTTCGTTGAGCAAGGACTGTCGTGTTGTTGCCTCAAGGCTCGGCGGACTGCTTTGCTTCACCGCTCAACGACGCATAACAACGACCCCTTGACCGCACTAAGCGATATCCCCCTGCGCGGGGGTGACGTGGCCGTTCGACTGGAGTTGCACGTGGCCGGGCGCATCGAAGACTACGCACTCATCGGAGACATGCAGACCGCCGCACTGGTCTGCCGGGACGGCACGGTGGACTGGCTGTGCCTGCCCCGCTTCGACTCGCACGCCATCTTCGCCGGCCTGCTGGGCACCGAGGAGCACGGCTTCTGGCGGCTCGGCCCGGCGCACGCCGCCGACGCCGCGCCGCCCACGGCCGCCCGGCGCGGCTACCGCGGCGACTCGCTGATCCTGGAGTCCGAGTGGGACACCCCGCGCGGCACCGTGCGCGTGACCGATTTCATGCCCCCGCGGGACGGCGCCCCGCAGCTGATCCGGATCGTGGAGGGCGTCACCGGCCGGGTGCCGATGCGCTCGGCCCTGCGGATGCGGTTCTCCTACGGCCGGGTGGTGCCGTGGGTGCACAAGCACGAGGGCCGCACGGTGGCCGTCGCCGGGCCGGACTCCGTGTGGTTCGACACGGAGGCCGAGACCTACGGCAAGGCGCTGACGACCTACGCCGACTTCACGGTCGGCCCCGGTGACCGGATCGCGTTCACGATCTCCTGGGAGCCCTCGCACAAGGAGCCCCCGGCCCTGCCCGAGCCGGAACAGTCCCTGGAGGCCACGGAGAGCTTCTGGCGCGAGTGGGTCGAGCAGTGTACGTACCACGGGCCGTACCGCGAGGCGGTGATCCGCTCCCTGATCACCCTCAAGGCGCTCACCTACGCCCCGACCGGCGGCATCGTCGCCGCGCCCACCACCTCCCTGCCGGAGGACATCGGCGGCGTGCGCAACTGGGACTACCGCTACACCTGGCTGCGGGACGCGGCGATCACCCTGTCCTCGCTGCTGCGCACGGGCTACCGCGAGGAGGCCCGCGCCTGGCGCGAGTGGCTGCTGCGGGCGGTCGCCGGCGACCCGGAGAACCTCCAGATCATGTACGGCATCGCCGGCGAGCGGGAGCTGGGCGAGGCCGAGCTGGACTGGCTGCCGGGCTACGAGAAGTCCGCCCCGGTCCGGGTCGGCAACGGCGCCGCGCACCAGCTCCAGCTCGACGTGTACGGCGAGGTCACCGAGGCCCTGCACCTGGGCCACATGACGGGCCTGGCCCGCAACGACTACGCCTCGCTGCTCCAGCTCAAGCTGATCCGCTACCTGGAGGACCACTGGCAGGAGCCGGACGAGGGCATCTGGGAGGTGCGCGGGCCGCGCCGGCACTTCGTGCACTCCAAGGTGATGGCCTGGGTCGCGGTGGACCGCACGATCAAGCTGGTCGAGTCCGGGGACGCGGACGGCCCGCTGGAGCGGTGGCGCGAGCTGCGCGACGACATCCACCGGGACGTGTGCGAGAAGGGCTACGACAAGGAGCGCAACACCTTCACCCAGTCCTACGGCTCGCAGGAGCTGGACGCCTCGCTGCTGCTCATCCCGCAGATGGGCTTCCTGCCGCCGGACGACAAGCGGGTGATCGGCACCATCGAGGCGATCCAGCGGGAGCTGTCCACCCCGGACGGGTTCATCCTGCGCTACCCGACCGAGGGCCGGCACGCGGGCGTGGACGGCCTGCCCGGTGACGAGGGCGCCTTCCTGGCCTGCTCGTTCTGGATGGCGGACGACCTGGCGATGATCGGCCGGGTGGACGAGGCCCGCCGGCTGTTCGAGAAGCTGCTCGGGCTGCGCAACGACCTCGGTCTGCTCGCCGAGGAGTGGGACCCGCGGCTGAAGCGCCAGGTGGGCAACTTCCCGCAGGCGTTCAGCCACGTCCCGCTGATCGACACCGCGCTGCGGCTGACGGCCTCGGGGGCGTACGGCGGCTAGCCGCCCCGCCCGGCCGGGCGCGCCCCGCCGTCCGCGGGGCGCGGCCTACGCTGGGAGGGAGTTCCCTTCCGGCAGGGGGCGGGTGATGGCTCTCCGTTCCAAGGCGCACACGGCTCTGGCCGCGCTCCGCGCGGAGCTGGCCGGCCAGGTGCTCGCCCCGGACGACCCGGGGTACGACGCGGCCCGTACGCTCTTCGACGCGCGGGCCGAACGGCGGCCGGCCGTGATCGCCCGGTGCGCGGACACGGCCGACGTGGTGCGGGCGGTGCGCTTCGCCAGGGAGCTGGACCTGCGCGTCGCGGTGCGCGGCGGCGGCCACGGCCTGGCCGGCGCGGCGCCGGCGGACGGCGCGCTCCTGGTGGACCTGCGCCGGATGCGCCGGGTGACGGTCGACCCGGCGGCCGGGACGGCCCGGGTCGAGGGCGGCGCCACGATCGGCCGGCTGGACCGGGCCGCCCAGCTCCACGGGCTCGCGACGACCGGCGGGCGGGACTCCGCCGTCGGCGTGGCCGGCTTCGTCCTCGGCGGCGGCACCGGCTGGCTGGACCGGGTCTTCGGCCTGGCCGCCGACAACCTCCTCGGCGCCGAGCTGGTGACCGCCGGCGCGGAGCGGGTGCGGGCGAGTGCCGGCGAGCATCCCGAGCTGTTCTGGGCGCTGCACGGCGCGGGCGGCAACTTCGGCGTCGCCACCGCGCTCACCCTGCGGCTGCACCCGCTGCCGGAGTTCTCCCTCGCCCTGCTGGCCTTCGCGCCGCGGCACGGACCGCGGGTGGTCCGCGCCTTCCGGGAGATCATCCGTACCGGCCCGGACGAGGTGGGCGGCGCGGTGCTGTGCGTCACCGGGCCGCGCGGGCCGTGGGCGCCGGCCGGCCGGCCGCTGTGCGCGGCGCTGCTGACCTACGCCGGGCCCTGGGCCGGACTGCGCGCGCTCGCCGCGCCGCTGCGCGCGCTGCCGTACGACGCGGAGCTGGCCGGCGACCTGCCGTACGCCGGCGCGCAGCGCCTGCTCGACGCCCCGGCCGGGCTGCGCGCCCACTGGTCGGCGCAGTGTCTGACCGGGCTGCCGGACGCGGCGGTGGAGGCGTTCTGCGCCCGCGCGGCCGCCGCGCCGGAGCCGGCCGGGACCCGGCTCGCGCTGTTCCCGGGAGGCGGGGCGGTCGCGGCGGGCCCGCGCGGGTACCCGGTGTCCGGCCGGGACGCTCCCTGGACCGCGCACCCGTACGCGGCGTGGGCGGACCCGGCCGACGACGAGCGGGCGGCCGGCTGGGTGCGCGAGGCGCGGGCCGCTCTCGGACCGTGGAGCGCGGACGCCGTCCCGCTGAACCTCGTCGGCGACGAGGGCGCCGAGCGGGTGCGGGCGGGGCTGGGCGCCGGGAACCTGCTGCGCCTGGAGCGGGTGAAGCGGCGCTACGACCCCGACAACGTCTTCCGCGTCAACCACAACATCCGCCCGCTGTAGCCGGCCCGCGCACCTGTCGTCGGCGCGTTTGCGCAGGTAGCGTCCGCTGCATGGACAGCCGTACCGACCACCGTTTCGACACCCAGGGCGCCGGGATCACCGTGCGGCGGGCCCTGGAGCTGCCCGGCCTGCGCAGCGGGCTGCCGGAGATCGTGGCGGGTGCCGACCGGCTCGGCCGCACGGTGCGCTGGGTGCACGCGGGCGAGGTGCCGAACATCGCCTCGCTGCTCAAGGGCGGCGAGCTGCTGCTCACCACCGGCTACGGCTTCGGCACCCGGCCGGCCGAGCAGCGGGCGTTCGTGCGGACCCTGGCCGAGCGCGGGATCGCCGCCCTGGTGGTGGAGCTGGGCCCGCGTTTCGCCCGGCTGCCGGCGGCGCTGGTGGAGACGGCCCGGACGGCCGGCCTGCCGCTGGTCCAGCTCCATCGCGAGGTGCCGTTCGTGACGGTGACCGAGGAGATCCACACGGAGATCGTCAACGGCCACTACGCGCTGCTCCAGCGCGCCGAGGAGGTGCACCGGCGCTGTACCGAGGCGCTGCTGAGCGGTGGCGGGGTGCCGCAGGTGCTGGGCATCCTGGCCGACTTCAGCGGCAACCCGGTGTTCCTGGAGACGGCCGACGGCCGGCTGCTGTACGCCGCCGGGGCCGGGCCGGAGGGCGCCGATCCGCTCCAGGTGTGGGAGGGGCTGCGCGGCCCGCACAAGGAGGTCCCGCCGCCGGCCGGTTCGGTGCTGGTGGACGTGCCCGGCGGCGGGCCCGGCACGTCGGGGTCGGTGCGCGCCCGGCTGGTCCTGCCGCCGGTGTGCGCGGCGCCGGCCCCGGTGCACCGGATCGCCGCCGAACGGACCGCGGGCATCCTGGCGGTGGTGCTGATGCAGGCCCGGCAGGAGGAGGAGCTGGCGGCGCGCGGGCGCGGTGACTTCCTCACCGATCTCGCCGAGGGCCGGATCGCGGCCCAGGACGCGCCGGCGCAGGCCCGGGTGCTCGGCTTCCGGCCCGGTGACGGCCCGCTGCTGCCGGTGGTGATGCGGCTCGGGGACACGCTCCCGGCCGGCGGGGGCTGGGCGGTGCTGGCCCGGGCGGTCGCGGAGGAGCTGGCGGCGGTGGGCGTGCCGGTGCTGCTGGGGGTGCGGCCGGTGGAGGGCCGGGTGCCGGTGCTGCTGGGGCTGCGCGCGGAGCCGGAGCGGGCGGCGGTGGCGGACCGAGTCGCGGCGGCGCTGCGGGCCGGGGCGGAGCGGGCCGGGATGCGGCGGCCGGGCTCGCCGCCGCCGGTGGTGGTGGTCGGGGTGGCCGGCGGCTGGGCGGCGGCCTCGGCGGGGCTGCGGCACGCGGCGGAGACGGCGACGGCGGCGCAGGGCCTGCCCGACCGGCCCTGGTACGACGCCCGGCGCCTCGACATCGACCTGCTGCTGTGGCGGCTGCGGGACCATCCGGACCTGGCGGCCTTCGTGGACCGGGCGATCGGCCCGCTGCGCGCGCACGACCAGCGCTCCCGGCCGCCGCTGCTGCCGACGCTGGAGACCTATCTCGCGCACGCCGGCCGCAAGGCGGAGACGGCCCGCGAGCTGCACCTCAACCGGCAGACGCTGTACAACCGGCTCGCCCGCATCGGCGAGCTGCTCGGCACCGACCTGGACGACCCGCAGACGGTGCTGGCGCTCAGCCTGGCCCTGCGGGCGCGCCGTCATGTCGCTTAGGGCAGTGGCCGCGGCTGGGTCAGTTCGTCGTACACGCTGAGCACTTGCGCCACGGTCTCCTCCTCGGTCGGCCAGGTCGCGGCCTGCCGGGTGCCGCGCTCGCGCAGCAGCGCGCACCACTCGGGGTCGGCGAGCAGCCGTACGACCGTGTCGGCGAGGGCCGCCGGATCGCCGTACGGGACGAGGGCGGCGGCGTCGCCGACGAGGTCCGGGATGCCGCCGGTCCGGGGCGCGACGAGCGGCACGCGGGCCCGCAGCGCCTCCTGCGCGAGGACGGGCCGCGGCTCCGGGGCGCCGGTCAGGAGGGCCAGGTCGGCGGCGGCGAGCAGTTCGGGCACGTCCTCGCGGCGCCCGAGGAGCCGTACCGGCAGCTCCTCGTCGCCGATCCGCCGCTGGAGCACCGGCCGCAGCGGCCCCTCCCCCGCGATCACCACCAGCGGCGCCGGGTCGAGTTCCCGCCAGGAGCGGGCCGCGTCGAGCAGCACGTCGTAGCCGCGGTGGCGGTCCAGGGAGCCGGCCACCAGGATCACCGGGCGGCCGGTGGCGCCGAGTTCGGCGCGGACCTTGGGCCGGCGCCGGTCGGGGTCGGCGGCGGCGGTGCCGCCGTGGGTGCCGGACGGGCCGCCGGGCCGGTGCCGGCCGGGCAGCGCGACGGCGGCGAGCCGGGCGTCGCGCGCGCCGCTGCGCCGGGCGCGGTCGACCAGTTCGGGGCTGGTGCCGAGGACCACGGCCGCCGTCCTGGCCACCCGCCGCTCCAGCAGCCGCAGCAGGTGCGCCCGCGGGCCCTCGGCGTGGGCGCGGCCGTGCCAGGTGACCACCAGCGGGGTGGTGCGCCCGCTGAGCGCGAGGACGGCCCGGAAGGAGGCGTGCAGGCCGTGCGCGTGCACCAGGTCGGCGTGGGCGCAGGCCGTGCGGAGCGCGGCCACCGAGACGGGGTCGCTGCTGCGCGGCACGTGCACGTGGCCGGCGCCGGTGCCGGTGAAGTCGTAGGCGCGGTCGGCCTCGGTGGGGGCGCACACGGTGACCCGTACGCCCCTCGCCACCAGTCCCTCGGCCAGGGAGCGCACGTGCGCGCTGCTGCCGGTGTTGCCTCCGCCGAGCACCTGCACGGTGCGCAGCGGCGACTGGCCGTGCGGTGCGGTGCTGCTCAGAGGGCTCACGGGGGTCACGGGGCCGGGGCTCCTGGTTCACGGGGAGGGGTCACGGGGAAACGTACCGAAGGTAGCGGGCTCCGGGGGGCGGAAGGACGCATCCCGCGCGCCTCCCGCACGGACCGTTCGGCCTCCTGGCCCGCCCCGCGTTCCGCGCCAAGCATGCCAGGGCACAGGGCCGTTCGGGCACATCCGGGCGGGCGCAGCGGACGGCGGACCGGGGCAACGCGCCGGAGCACATCACCCGCACGGGCGAGGCGAGGCTCACCCCGCTGGGGCGGTGCCCGCGGGCATCGGGCGAGGTCAGCCGCGTGCCGTGCGCCGCGCCCAGGCGGTCACCCGGTCCCCGTGACGGGCCGCGGCGACCAGGGCGACGGCGTGCGCGAGCAATCCCGCGCGCTGGTTCCGCGCCACTACGGCCGCCCCGAGCGCGGCACCGAGGGCGTGCGCCCCGGTGTCCCCGAGCATGACCCGCTCCCCGAGGTCGTCGGGCAGCACAGCGGCGGCGGCCCCCAGCGCGGCGGCGGCCGGCCCGGTCCCGGGCCCCGTCCGCAGCAGCCCCGGCGCCGCGAGCAGGGCCACCGCGCCGGCGGCCCGTCCCGGCCGTACGTCGAGGAGGTTCACGAAGTGGGCGGTCCCGGCGATCACGACCCCGGCGAGCAGCTTGTCGAGCGGCCGCTCCTTCAGCAGCGCGCCCGCCGCCAGCCCCGCGGCCGCTATGCCGAACAGCTTCACGGCCCCGCTGGTGACCTCGCCGTCCCGCAGCGCGCGCAGGTGCGCCCGGAACCCCCGCCGGTGATCCCCGGCGACATCGTCGTAGGCCCCGCACACCCCGGCGCCCAGCACCGCGATCCCGGCCGCGGGGCACACCCGCCCGGCGGCCACCGCCGCCCCGATCGCCACGGCGGGCCCGGCGTACATCCCGACGTCCCGCCCGGCGTGATTCCTGCGCTCCCACCGCCCGCGCCCGCCGGGCGCGGTGGCGCGCAGCAGGGTCTGGCCGGTCCGGGTGAGGGTTGCGGCCAGCAGGAGGGAGCGGAGCGCGCGCTTGTCGATCACGGCCCCACTCTAGGGACCCCGCTCCGGGCCGGGTCCCTCACACCTCCGCGCGGGCCGTGGCCAGGAGTTCCTCCGCGTGGGCCCGGGCCGTCTGCGAGTCCTCCTGGCCCGCCAGCATGCGGGACAGTTCGCGGATGCGGTCCTCGCCCTCCAGGACCTTCACGCCGGAGCGGGTGACGGAGCCGTCGTCGGTCTTCTCCACCAGGAGCTGGCGGTCGGCGAACGCAGCGACCTGGGGCAGATGGGTGACCACGACGACCTGCGCGGTCTTGGCCAGCTTCGCCAGCCGGCGGCCGATCTCGACCGCGGCCTTGCCGCCGACACCGGCGTCGACCTCGTCGAACAGGTACGTCGGCACGGGATCGGTGCCCGCGAAGACGACCTCGACCGCGAGCATCACCCGGGACAGCTCGCCACCGGAGGCACCCTTGGCGATGGGCCGCGCCGGGGCGCCCGGGTGCGGGGCGAGCAGCAGCTCCACCTCGTCCACGCCGGCCGGGCCGTAGGCGACCGTCCGGCCGTCGACCTCGACGCCCTCCGGGTCCTCGGTCTGCCGGATGTCGAAGGACACGCGCGCGTGGGGCATCGCCAGCGAGGCCAGCTCGGCGGTCACCGCCGCGGCGAACCGCTCGGCGGCCTCCGTCCGCGCGTCCGTCAGCGCCTGCGCGAGCGCCCCGAGACCGGTGCGCAGCGCGTCCCGCTCGGCGGTCAGCTCCGCGATCCGCCCGTCGTCGCCGTCCAGCTCGGTGAGCCGGGCGGCGCCGCGCTCGGCCCAGGCCAGCACCGCGTCCACGTCCTCGCCGTACTTGCGGGTCAGCGCGGTCAGCGCGGCCCGGCGCTCCTCCACGGCGGCCAGCCGCAGCGGGTCGGCGTCCAGGTCGTCGGCGTATCCGGCCAGCTCGCCGGCCACATCACCGAGCAGGATGCCGATCTCCCCGATCCGGTCGGCGAGCGCGGCCAGCGCCGGGTCGTGGCCGCGCACGGCCTCCAGGGCCCGGTGGGCGCCCGCGACGAGCGTGGCCGCGTCGATGCCCTCGGGGTCCTCGGGATTGCCCGCGAGCGCGGCGTGCGCGACCGTCGCGGCGGACGCCAGCGCCTCGGCGTGCCCGAGCCGCTCGGCCTCCTCGGCCAGCTCCACGTCCTCGCCTGGCCGGGGTTCCACGGCGGCGATCTCGTCCAGGCCGTAGCGGAGCAGGTCGGCTTCCTGCGCCCGCTCACGCGCCCGCGTGGTGATCTCCTCCAGCTCGGCGGAGACGGCCCGCAGCCGCCGGTAGGCCTCGCTGTACTTGGCCAGCGGCACGGCGACGGCGTCGCCCGCGTACCGGTCGAGCGCCTGCCGCTGCCGGGACAGCTTCAGCAGTCCCTGCTGGTCGGTCTGCCCGTGCACGGCCACCAGGTCGTCGGCCAGCTCGGCGAGCAGCCCGACGGGCACGCTGCGCCCGCCCAGGAACGCCCGGGAGCGGCCCTCGGCGGAGACGGTACGGCTGATCAGCAGGGCGCCGTCGTCCAGCTCGGCCCCGGCCTCCTCGGCGCGCAGCACGGCGGCGGCGCCGGCGGGCACGGCGATCCGTCCCTCCACGACCGCCTTGCCCGCCCCGATCCGCACCAGCGCCGGGTCCGCCCGGCCGCCGAGCAGCAGCCCCAGGCTCGTGACGACCATGGTCTTGCCCGCACCCGTCTCACCGGTGACCGCGGTGAACCCCGGCGACAGCTCGACCACGGCATCGTCGATGACCCCGAGCGACCGTATCCGCATCTCCTCCAACACGGAACAGACCATACGAGGTCCGGGGCCGGGAACGCACATGGCCCGGCGGTCTCACTCGGAGGAGTGGTGCGGTGCTCCGCGCCAGCCCGTGGTCGGCAGCGCGAACTTGGCCACCAGCCGGTCCGTGAACGACGAGTGGTGCAGCCGGGCCAGCCGCACGGGCACGGCCCCGCGCCGCACCTCCACCCGCGCGCCGGGCGGCAGCTCGACCGTCCGCCGGCCGTCGCACCACAGCACGCCGGGCGGGATGTGCGGCAGCACCTCCACCGCGAGCACCGAGTCCGGCGAGGTCACCAGCGGCTTGGCGAACAGCGCGTGCGCGCTGATCGGCACCATCAGCAGCGCCTCCACCTCCGGCCAGACCACCGGTCCCCCGGCGGAGAAGGCGTACGCCGTGGACCCGGTGGGCGTGGACAGGACGACCCCGTCGCAGCCGAACCCCGTCACCGGCCGCCCGTCGATCTCCAGCACGACTTCCAGCAGCTTCTCGGCGCCGGCCTTCTGCACGGCCGCCTCGTTCAGCGCCCAGTCGGTGTGCACGATGTCGCCGTTGCGGTGCACGACGACGTCGACGGTCATCCGCTCCTCGACCTCGTACGACCGCGACACCACCCGGTCCACCACCCGGTCGAGGTCGTCGCGCTCGGCCTCCGCGAGGAACCCGACGCGCCCGAGGTTGACGCCGAGCATCGGCACCCCGGAGGCCCGCGCGAACTCGGCGCCGCGCAGCAGGGTGCCGTCGCCGCCGAGCACGATCAGCAGCTCGCACCCGTCCAGGCACTGCGGGGTGGCCTCCTTGATCAGGGCGACCTCGTCCGGGAGCGGCAGGTCGCGCGCCTCCTCCTCCAGCACCCGCACCCCGATGCCATGCCGCAGCAGGCCCTTGACGACGAGTTCCGCGCTGCGGATCGCCGCGGGCCGCCCGGTGTGGGCGAGCAGGAAAACAGTACGCGCCAGGTTCTGTGTCAACGCGGCCCCTCCGCCACTGCACGGTCGACGTCGGCCGGGTCCACCCGGGGTGCCCCCGCCCGCAGCCAGAGAAAGTACTCGACATTGCCCGAGGGGCCGGGCAGCGGACTGGCGGTCACGCCCCGCACCCCGAGCCCCAGCTCCCACGCCCGCTCGGCCACCTGCCGCACGGTCTCCGCCCGCAGTTGCGGACTGCGGACGACACCTCCGCTGCCGAGCCGGTCCTTGCCCACCTCGAACTGCGGCTTGACCATCATCACCAGGTCGGCGTCCGGGGCCGCGCACTGCTTCAGGGCGGGCAGCACCAGGCCGAGCGGGATGAAGGACAGATCGCCCACGACAAGGTCCACGGGTTTCCCGTCGATCGCGTCGAGCGTCAACTCGCGTACGTTCGTACGGTCCTTGACGGTGACGCGTTCATCGCTCTGCAGCGACCAGGCGAGCTGTCCGTAACCGACGTCCACGGCGACGACATGGGCGGCGCCCGCGCGCAGCAGGACATCGGTGAAGCCGCCGGTGGAGGCGCCGGCGTCCAGCGCGCGCCGGCCCTCGACGACGAGCCCGCCGGGCACGAAGACCTCCAGCGCGCCCGCCAGCTTGTGGCCGCCCCGGGAGACGTAGCCCGGGTCGCTCTCGTCGGCCCGTACGACGATCGCTGCGGCGGTCTCCACCTGGGTGGCCGGCTTGGTCGCCACCATCTTGCCGACGCTGACCCGGCCGGCGGCGATGAGCTGGCTGGCGTGCTCGCGCGAGCGCGCCAGCTTGCGGTGGACCAGCTCGGCGTCGAGGCGGCGACGTGCGACTCCTGCCACGTTCGGTTCAGCTCCTGCTTCAGTAAGGCCGTGGGGGCGCCGGAGGTCCCGGGCGGGCGTCGAGCGCGGTGAGCGCGTCGCGCAGCCCCCGGTGTACATCCTCGTACACCTGGAGGTGTCCGTCGGTGGCGAGGTGGTCGGCGTCGCCCAGCCGGTCCAGGTGGGCGTCGATCCCGGCGTCGCCGGTGGGGGTGCGCGGGATGTCCAGCGGGGCCGGGGCGGCGGGGTCGAGCCCGGACCCGGGCTCCTGTCCGGACTCACGCCCGGACCCGGGTACGGGTTCCTGCTCGGGCCCGGCCTCACGGTCGTAGTCGGGACCGTGGTCGTGCTCGGCCCGCGTGGCGTACTCGGCCGGCCTGGCGGTCTCGGCCGCGGAGACGGACTCGCTCATGCCCCGACGCTACCCCGAACCGCTGCGGTACCGTCGGGGGCGATGGCCACGATCGAGGAGTGCCGCGCCGCACTGGGGCGGTTTTCGGCCAATATGCGAGGGGCCGAGGGCCGGGCCCGCGCCGCCGCCGCGCTCGACCGCTCGGTCAGCTGCCACCTCACCGATCTGGACGTCACCTTCGAGGGCCGGATGACCGGCGGCCGGATCGAGGTCGACGCGACCCACCCGGGGCCGCCCCGGGAGAAGGCCCGGATCAGGCTCGCCCTGACCGGCGACGACCTGGTGGCCCTGGTGGACGGCGCGCTGGACTTCGCCACCGCCTGGGGCTCGGGCCGGGTACGGCTGGAGGCGGGCCTGCTGGACCTGTTCCGGCTCAGGAAGCTGCTGTGACCCGCCCGGCGCGGGTCCTGCGGGCCGCCGGCACCACCAGCGGGGTGCCCGTCTCCGGGTCCTCGATGACCTGGCAGCGCAGCCCGAAGACCTCCTCGACCAGCCCGGCCGTGACGATGTCGTTCGGGGCGCCCTCGGCGATCACCCTGCCGCCGCGCAGCGCGATGAGGTGCGTGGCGTAGCGGGCGGCGTGGTTGAGGTCGTGCAGCACCGCCACCAGCGTCCGGCCCTGCTCCTCGTGGAGTTCGGCGCACAGGTCGAGGACGTCGATCTGGTGCTGGATGTCGAGGTAGGTGGTCGGCTCGTCCAGGAGCAGCAGCGGGGTCTGCTGGGCGAGCGCCATGGCGATCCACACGCGCTGGCGCTGCCCGCCGGACAGCTCGTCCACGTACCGGTCGGCCAGCTCCGCCACCCCGGTCTGGCGCATCGACTCCCGCACGACCCGCTCGTCCTGCGCCGACCACTGGCGCAGCAGCCCCTGGTGCGGGTAGCGGCCCCGGCCGACCAGGTCGGCGACCGTGATGCCGTCGGGCGCGAGGGACGACTGCGGCAGCAGGCCGAGGGTCCGCGCGACCTTCTTCGCCGGCAGCGACTGGATGGCCTGCCCGTCCAGCAGCACCCGGCCCTGACTCGGCTTCAGCATCCGCGACAGCGCCCGCAGCAGCGTCGACTTGCCGCACGCGTTCGGGCCGACGATCACCGTGAAGGAGTGGTCGGGGATCTCCACCGACAACTGCTCGGCGATGACGCGCTGGTCGTAGGCGAGGGTGACGTTCTCGGCGGACAGGCGGTTCACGGTGCTCCTCTTGCGGTCGGACTCGGGGGTGGCGCTCATATCCGGCCCGCCTTGCGCTCGGCGACCAGCAGCCACAGCAGATAGGCGCCGCCGAGGACGCCGGTGACGACGCCGACGGGCAACTGGTCGGCGCCGAAGGCGCGCTGCGAGGCCCAGTCCGCGGCGACCAGCAGCACCGCTCCCATGCACAGCGAGGGCACCAGGTTGGGTCCCGGGGAGCGGGTGAGGCGGCGGGCGAGCTGCGGCGCGGTCAGCGCGACGAAGCTGACCGGGCCCGCGGCGGCCGTGGCGGCGGCGGTGAGCAGCACGGCCGAGACCATCAGCAGCAGCCGGACCCGCTGGACGCGCACACCGAGCGCGTGCGCGGTGTCGTCACCCATCTCCATCATCCGCAGGCCCCGGGCGTTGACGAGGACCAGCGGGACGACGACGGCGCACAGCCCGAGCAGCGGCCAGACCTGCTCCCAGTCCCGGCCGCTGAGCGAGCCGGTCATCCACACCACCGCGCGGGTCGCGTCGACCAGGTCGGCCTTGGTGAGCAGATAGCCGTTGACCGCCGTGGCGATCGCGTTGACGCCGATGCCCACCAGCACCAGCCGGTATCCGTGCACGCCCCGCTTCCAGGCGAGCGCGTAGACCGCGAGACCGGTCGCCAGGCCGCCGGCGAGGGCGCCCACGGTCACCTGGGCGGCGCTGCCGGACAGCAGCACGATCACGACGAGCGCGCCGGCCGTCGAACCCTGCGACAGCCCGAGCACGTCCGGGCTGCCGAGCGGGTTGCGGGAGACGGACTGGAACAGCGCGCCGCCGAGCCCGAGCGAGGCCCCGACCAGCAGTCCGACGAGGACCCTGGGCAGCCGCAGCTCGTTGACGATGAAGTCCTGGTAGGCGGTGCCCTGCCCGGCGAGTGTCCGCAGCACGTCGGCGGCCGGGATCCTGGCGTCGCCGGTGCCGATCAGCGCGACACCGGCCGCTCCGGCGGCGGCCAGCAGCAGGACCACGACGAGCAGGGCGCGAGCGTCCAGGCGCAGGGAGAGCCCGCCGGGGAGGCGTACGGCACGGCTTTGGGAGTACGTCTTCACAGTTGGGCCGTCCTGCGTCGTCGTACGAGGAAGATGAAGACCGGGCCGCCGACGACCGCGGTGACGATGCCGACCTGGAGCTCGGCCGGCCGGGCCACGACCCGGCCGATGACATCGGCGCCGAGCAGCAGCACGGGCGCCAGCAGCGTGCCGTACGGCAGGATCCAGCGCAGGTCGGGGCCGGTGAAGGAGCGCACGACGTGCGGCACCATCAGACCGACGAAGACGATCGGGCCGCAGGCGGCCGTCGCGGCGCCGCTCAGCACCACCGCGGCCAGCATGGCCAGCGCGCGGGTGCGGTCGAGGTGGGCGCCGAGGGCGCGGGCGGTGTCGTCGCCCATCTCCACGGCGTTCAGCGGCCGGGCCAGCGCGAGCGCGAGGACGGTGCCGGCCGCGAGGAACGGCAGCACCTGGAGGATGGTCGAGCGGTCCGCCGAGGCCAGGGAGCCCACCGTCCAGAAGCGCATCCTGCCCAGGGCCGCGCCGTCCGTGATCATCACGGCCTGGAGATAGCCGTACAGGGCCGCGCTGATCGCCGTGCCGGCGAGTGCCAGCCGCACCGGGGTGGCGCCCCGGCTGCCGCCGAGGAACCACACCAGCGCACCGACCGCCGCAGCGCCCAGGAACGCGAACCACACATAGCCGGTGAGGCTGGTGACGCCGAAGTAGGTCATGGCCGTGACGACGGCGGCGGAGGCGCCCGCGTTGATGCCGAGCAGCCCGGGATCGGCCAGCGGATTGCGGGTCAGCGCCTGGAGCACCGCGCCCGCCAGCCCGAGCGCGGCGCCGACCAGCAGGCCGAGCACCGTGCGCGAGAGCCGTTCGTCCACGACCACGTCGCCGTACGTCCCGGTGTCGTGGAACAGGCCGTGCCAGACCTGCTCCGGGGACAGTCCTTTGGCCCCGACCGCGATGCTCGCCAGCGCGACGAGCACCAGGAGCACGGCGGACAGCAGGAGCCCAAGGGCCCTGGCCGCTCGGTGGGTTGGGGGCGCGGGGGCGTTCTCCGCGCGCGGTACCGGAGGACTGTCGACCAACACGGGGTTAGGTTAGCCTACCCTGCACTGCTTCTCGATCCCCGGTGTCCCGCCGGTCCGTCAGAGACCGAGCCGGGTCAGTGCCTTCTCCCCGTCCAGCGCGCAGGAGCCGTCGCCGGCCGCCGTCCAGGCCGCCGCGCACAGCGCCCGCAGTCCGTCCAGCGGCGCACCGTCGCCCGTCAGCTCCAGCCGTCCGTCGCCGGGCGCGGCCGTCCAGCCGCCGCAGCGGAAGCCGTCCCCCTCCTCGGTGACCTCCGGCTGCCCGCCGAGCAGCCCGCGCAGATCCGCGTCCACATACGTCGGCCGGTGCCGGGGCGGCGCGGCCAGCAGTTGCGCGCCGTCGGTGACGCCGGTCAGCACCAGCAGCGAGTCCACCCCGCCGTTGAACGCGCCCTCGATGTCCGTGTCCAGCCGGTCGCCCACCACCAGCGGGTGCCGGGCCCCGGTCCGGATGATCGTCTCCCGGTGCATCGGGGGCAGCGGCTTGCCCGCGACCTGCGGCTCGGCACCGGTCGCGATCCGCACCACCTCCACGGCGGCCCCGTTGCCCGGCGCGATGCCCCGGCCGCTCGGGATCGTCAGGTCGGTGTTGGACGCGAACCACGGCAGTCCCCGCCGGATCGCGTACGACGCCTCCATGAACCGCTTCCAGGGCAGGTCCGGGCCGCCGTAGCCCTGCACGACCGCCGCCGGGTCGTCGTCCGCCGACTCCACCGGCACCAGGCCGCGCTCGCGCAGCGCCACCCGCAGCCCCTCACCGCCGATCGCCAGCACCCGCGCCCCGGCCGGCAACTGCTCGCCGATCAGCCGCGCGACGGCCTGCGCGGAGGTGATGACGTCGTCCGCGCCCGTCGGTATGCCCAGCTCCGTCAGGTGCCCGGCCACCGCGTCCGGGGTCCGCAGCGCGTTGTTGGTGACGTACGCGAGCCGCATCCCGCCCGCCCGCGCCGTCGCCAGCGAGTCGACCGCGTGCGCGATCGCGCTGCCCCCCGCGTACACCACCCCGTCCAGATCGAGCAGCGCCGTGTCGTACGTCTCGCTCAGGGGCCGCCCACTGCCCTCGGGCCTCGTCCTGACGCCTTGGCTCATATCCGTATCGCTCCTCGTCGACTCGCCTTCCCTCGATCATCCCGCATGGCACCGGCACACGTACGATGCCGGGATGAAGACAGCAGGTCACTCGGAGGCAACGACGCGCCGCGGCCTGGAACTCACCCCGTTCCGAGGTCTCCGTTACGACCCTGACCGGGTCGGCAGCCTCGCCTCCGTCACCTCCCCTCCCTACGACGTCGTCGTACGGCCCGACGGCCTGCACCACCTCCAGTCGGCCGATCCGCACAACATCGTCCGGCTGATCCTGCCCCAGGCCGGCTCCCCGAGCGCCCGCACCGACCAGGCCGCCGACACGCTGCGCCGCTGGCTGGCCGAGGGCATCCTCGTCGCCGACCCGGACCCCGGCCTGTACGTGTACGAGCAGCGCGACGGCGACGGCCTGCTCCAGCGCGGCATCATCGGCGCGCTGCGGGTCACGGAGCCCGCCGAGGGCGTGGTGCTGCCGCACGAGGACGTCATGCCGCCCGTGGTCGCCGACCGGGCGGCGCTGATGCGCGCCACCCGCGCCAACCTGGAGCCGCTGCTGCTGACCTACCGCGGCGACGGCGCGGCCGCCGAGGTGGTCGAGCGCACGGCCGAGCGCCCGCCGCTGCTGGCCACGACCACCGAGGACGGCTTCCGGCACCGCCTGTGGTCCCTCACCGACGCCGAGGTCCTGGCCCGGGTCCGGACCGACCTGGCCGGCCGGCAGGCCCTGATCGCCGACGGCCACCACCGCTGGGCCACCTACCGCCGGCTGCGCGCGGAACACCCCTCCCCCAGCCCCTGGGACTACGGCCTGGTCCTGCTGGTCGACACCGCCCGCTACCCGCTGCGGGTGCGCGCCATCCACCGGCTGCTGCACGGCCTGCCGGTCGCGGACGCGCTGCGGGCGCTGGACGGCCGGTTCCGGGTACGGCGCCTCGACAAGCCCCTCCCCGACGCCCTGGCGGCGCTCGCGGACGCGGCCCGGGACGGCAACGCCTTCCTGCTGGCCGGCGACGGCGCCTTCCACCTGGTCGACCGGCCCGACCCGGACCTGCTGGCCCGCACCATCCGCACCGACCGCCCGTCCGCCTGGCGCTCCCTGGACGCCACGGTCCTGCACACCGTGCTGCTGGAGCACGTGTGGCACATCCCCGAGGACTCGCCGGCCCACGTCGCCTACATCCACGACACGGCCGCGACGGTCGAGAAGGCGGAACGCGACGGTGCCACGGCCGTGCTGATGCACCCCGTCCGCGAGGAGGTCGTCCGCGACCTGGCCCGGCAGGGCGTGACGATGCCCCGCAAGTCCACGTCGTTCGGTCCGAAACCTGCGTCCGGGCTGGTGCTGCGGGCCCTGGAGATCTGAGCGGACGGCACAGGGAAGAGAACGGCGATACGGAAAAGGGCAGGCCCCGGGGGGCCTGCCCTTTTCTCGTCGGCTTCTCTCCGGTGACGTCGCCGGTGAGCGGCGTCAGTCCTTGTCGCCGTCCTCCGCGTCCTGCGCGGCGTTCGCGTCCTCGGCGTTCTCCGCGGCCTTCGCGTCCTCGGCGTCCTCGGCGACCTTCGCGTCCTCGGCGTTCTCGGCGACCTTGGCGTTCTCCGCGACCTCGGCGTTCTCCGCGTGGTCCTCGGAGGACTTGCCGGAGGGCTCCTCGGTCTCGTCGGAAGCATCCTCGGAGACATCTTCGAGGGCGTCCTCGGGAGCGTCCTCGGCCAGGGCGTCGACGAACTCCACGCCGTCCAGCTCGGCGAGCCGGTCGGAGGCGTCGGTGCTGCCGTCCCGGTCGGCCTCGACGGCCTTCGCGAACCACTCGCGTGCCTCGCGCTCCCGGCCGACGGCCAGCAGGGCGTCGGCGTAGGCGTACCGCAGGCGCGCGGTCCACGGCTGCACCGAGTGGGAGGCCAGCTCCGGGCTCTGCAGGGTCACGATGGCCGCGTCCAACTGGCCCATGTCCCGCCGGGCACCGGCGGCCACGAGCCGCATCTCGACCTGCCCGGCCTTGTCCAGCTTGTGCACCTCGGGGGCGCCGGCCATGTCCAGCGCCTTCTCCGGCCGTCCGAGCCCGCGCTCGCAGTCGGCCATCACGGGCCACAGCTCGACGGTGCCGGTCATCCGCCGGGCCGCCCGGAACTCGGCGAGGGCCTCGCCGTACTTCTGGTTCGCGTACGCGGCGAAACCGGCGGCCTCGCGTACGGCGGCCACGCGGGACGCGAGACGCAGGGCCACCTTGGAGTAGCCGTAGGCGCCCTGGGGGTCCTCGTCGATCAGACGGGCGACCATCACCAGGTTCTTGGCGACGTCCTCCGCGAGCGTCTTGGGCAGGCTCTGGAGCTCTTGTCGGACGTCCTTGTCGATCTCGTCGCCGGTGACGTCCTCCGGGATGGGCAGCCGCTTGATCGGCTCCCGGTCCCGGTCCCGCTCGTCGCGGAACCGGCCACCGCCACGGCGGTCGTCCCGGCTGTCCCGGCTGTCACGGCTGTCACGGTCATCGCGGCCGCGGAAGCCGCCGGGGCGTCCGCCCCGGTCGTCACGGCGCGGCCCACGGGCGTCCCGGTCGTCCCGGCCCCGGAAGCCACCCCGCTCACCACGGCTGTCGTCACGACGGAACCCACCGCGGTCGTCGCCACGGCGGTCATCGCTACGGCGGTCGTCGTCGCGGCGGAAGGGGGGACGGTCGCCGCTGCGGTCGTCGCGGCGGAACGAGGGGCGGTCGCCGCCACGGTCATCGCGGCGGTCATCACGCCGGTCGTCGCGGCGGAAGCCACCGCGCTGGTCGTCCCGGCGTCCGAAGCCGCCACCGCGCTGGTCGCCGCCACGCTGGCCGTGACCACCGCGGTCGTCATCACGACGGAAGGACGGACGGTCGCTGCCACGGTCGTCGCGGCGGAACGGGGGACGGTCGCCGCTGCGGTCGTCACGGCGGAACGAGGGGCGGTCGCCGCTGCGGTCGTCACGACGGTCATCGCGGCGGAAGCCGCCACGGTCACCACGGTCCCGGTCGTCGCGCTGGAAGCCCGGACGCGTACCGCGGTCGTCGTCGCGGCGGAAACCGCCACCACCACGACGGTCATCGCTACGGCGGTCGTCGTCGCGGCGGAAGGGGGGACGGTCGCCGCTGCGGTCGTCGCGGCGGAACGAGGGGCGGTCGCCGCCACGGTCATCGCGGCGGTCGTCACGCCGGTCGTCGCGGCGGAAGCCACCGCGCTGGTCGTCCCGGCGTCCGAAGCCGCCACTGCGCTGGTCGCCGCCACGCTGGCCGTGACCACCGCGGTCGTCATCACGACGGAAGGACGGACGGTCGCTGCCACGGTCGTCGCGGCGGAACGAGGGGCGGTCGCCACCGCGGTCGTCACGACGGTCATCGCGCCGGTCGTCACGGCGGAAGCCACCGCGGTCGCCACGGTCGTCACGTCGGTCGTCGCGGCGGAAGCCGCCACGGTCACCACGGTCGCGGTCGTCGCGCTGGAAGCCCGGACGCGCACCGCGCTCACCCTCGCGGCGGAAACCACCACCACGGCGGTCGTCGTCGCGACGGAAGGGGGGACGGTGGTCGCCACGGTCGTCACGACGGTCACCACGGTCGTCACGACGGTCGTCGCTCCGGCGGCCATCGCTCCGGCCGTAGCCGGCACGGTCGTTGGGACGGCGGTCGTTGTCCCGGCGGAAGCCGCCCCGGTCACCACGGTCACCGCGGTCACCACTGTCCCGTCGCCGCTGGTCGCGCTCCGGTCGCTCGTCGGGAGAGTTGGTGGACATGGTGACTCCTGTCTTAGGTACTGCAAGCATTGTAAAAACAAAAGGACCCCTGGTCCCAGCTGAACGCTGGTGACCAGGGGTCCTCCAAAGATTGTTCGGCGGCGTCCTACTCTCCCACAGGGTCCCCCCTGCAGTACCATCGGCGCTGTGAGGCTTAGCTTCCGGGTTCGAAATGTAACCGGGCGTTTCCCTCACGCTATGACCACCGAAACCCTAATGGTTTCGAGCGAACAAGCACACTTTTTACTTGTGTATACAGTTCAGCTCTGAACCGGCAACCGTTCGTTGCCTCAGAACATACACAGTGAACGCGAGCATCAATGGACAAGCCCTCGGCCTATTAGTACCAGTCAACTCCACCCGTTACCAGGCTTCCATATCTGGCCTATCAACC
>NZ_JBVHSO010000009.1:0-413099 GCF_055566335.1 Streptomyces sp. NPDC027672
CCAGATCAAGTGGGGCCTGGACTACATGAACTCCCGCTACGGCAGCCCGGCCCAGGCCTGGAACTTCTGGCAGGCCAACGGCTGGTACTGAGCCGCACCCGCCGTACCGAAAATCGCCCCTCGCCTCTGCGGTTGCACTCCGGGAGCGCGACAAGGATCACACCGGCCGGCAGGCATGGCGGCGCGTGAGCGGGCAGACGTACCTGCGTAGCCGTGCTTTCGCTGCTGTACGCACGTAAGCGCGTACAGGGCGTAGGGGGCATCTGCCGCCTATGGTCGATTTCCGGCCCGGCGCACGTCACCGCCGCCGTCTCGGGCCTGTCACTGTCCCCGTCGAAAGGTAGGCGAGCCCCGTTTTGGCGTCCGTCACTGCCGTCACCCCGCACCTGAAGACCCGGCGGGCCGCCACGGCCCGCGATGTCACCGTCACCGACCCGGCGCTGGTCAAGCGCGCCGTCAAGGCGGCCGCGCTCGGCAACGCGATGGAATGGTTCGACTTCGGTGTCTACAGCTACATCGCGGTCACCCTGGGCAAGGTCTTCTTCCCGTCCGGCAACCCCACCGCGCAGTTGCTGTCCACGTTCGGTGCCTTCGCGGCGGCCTTCCTGGTCCGTCCGCTGGGCGGCATGGTCTTCGGGCCGCTGGGCGACCGCGTGGGCCGCCAGAAGGTCCTCGCCGTCACCATGATCATGATGGCGGCCGGCACGTTCGCGATCGGCCTGATCCCCTCCTACGCGACGATCGGCGTCGGCGCGCCGCTGCTCCTGCTGGCCGCCCGGCTGGTGCAGGGCTTCTCCACCGGCGGCGAGTACGCGGGCGCGACCACCTTCATCGCCGAGTACGCCCCCGACAAGAAGCGCGGCTTCCTCGGGAGCTGGCTGGAGTTCGGCACGCTCGCCGGCTACATCGGCGGCGCCGGCCTGGTCACGCTGATGACCGCGCTGCTGTCCACCGACGACCTGCTCTCCTGGGGCTGGCGCATCCCGTTCCTGATCGCGGGCCCGATGGGCATCATCGGCCTGTACCTGCGGATGCGCCTGGAGGAGACCCCGGCGTTCGCGGCCGAGGTCGAGAAGGCGGAGGCCGCGCGGCCCAAGGTGCCGCTGCGCGAGATGGTCGCGGGCCAGTGGAAGGCGCTGCTGCTGTGCATGGGCCTGGTGCTGGTCTTCAACGTCACCGACTACATGCTGCTGTCGTACATGCCGAGCTACCTCACCAGTGAGCTGAAGTACGACGAGACCCACGGCCTGCTGGTCGTGCTCGGTGTGATGGCCCTGATGATGATCGTCCAGCCGTTCGCGGGCGCGCTGACCGACCGCGTCGGCCGCCGTCCGGTGATCGCGGCGGGCTGCGCGGGCTTCCTGTTCCTGTCGGTGCCCGCCCTGCTGCTGATCCGCGACGGCAGCCTGGTCGCCGTCGCGCTGGGCATGGGCGCGCTGGGCCTGCTGCTGGTCTGCTTCACGGCCGCGATGCCGGCCGCGCTGCCCGCGCTGTTCCCGACGCGCGTGCGCTACGGCTCGCTGTCCATCGGGTTCAACGTGTCCGTGTCCCTGTTCGGCGGCACGACCCCGCTGGTCGTGACCGCGCTGATCGGCGCGACCGGGAACATGATGATGCCCGCGTACTACATGATGGCCGCGGCCGTCGTGGGCGGCTTCGCGGTGTGGCGCATGTCCGAGTCGGCGGGCCGCCCGCTGCCGGGCTCCGCACCGGCCGTCGAAGGCCGCTAGACGGAACTTCGGGGCAACACCGGAGCGGGCGGGGACCTCGGGTCCCCGCCCGCTCCGCTGTGCTGAGACCATCGAAGTGGGCGGGGCGGAACAGCCTCCGCAGGACACTCGGGAAAGGCGGCAGGCGCTATGAACGGGTCGCGGCTCTGGGACGACGTAGACGACTACTTCACCCGCCACCTCACACCGGACGACGAGGCGCTGCGCGCGGCCCTGCGGGACAGCGAGGCCGCCGGGCTCCCCGCCATCGCGGTCTCGCCCCCGCAGGGCAAGCTCCTCCAGCTTCTCGCCCAGACCCAGGGCGCCCGGCACATCCTGGAGATCGGCACCCTCGGCGGCTACAGCACGATCTGGCTGGGCCGCGCCCTGCCCGAGGACGGCAGGCTGATCTCGCTGGAGTACAGCGCCAAACACGCCGACGTGGCCGTCCGCAACATCTCCCGCGCCGGTCTGGAGCGGATCGTGGAGGTGCGCGTGGGCCCGGCCCTGGAGTCGCTGCCCAAGCTGGCCGACGAGAACCCGGCCCCGTTCGACCTGGTCTTCGTCGACGCGGACAAGGCGAACAACCGCCACTACCTCGAGTGGGCGCTGAAGCTGACCCGGGGCGGCAGCCTGATCGTGCTGGACAACGTGGTGCGCGGCGGCCGGGTGACGGACCCCGCCAGCACCGAGCCGGACGTGCTCGGCACCCGCGCCGCCGTCGAACTGATCGCCGCCCACCCGCGGCTGAGCGGCACGGCGATCCAGACGGTGGGAAGCAAGGGCTACGACGGATTCGTGCTGGCCCGGGTCGTGGACTGACCCACCTCGTGGAAGAAGCCGACGTTGACGCTGCGCGGCGCGGTGCGGTCCTGGATCACGATCTCGCCGGACCCGCCGCGGGGCAGCGCCACGGTCGCGCCGTAGCCGAGGGGCTGGGCCTGCGGACCGTGGGCGAGGCGGACCTCGGAGGCCGGGTCGGGCTGGGAACCGCGCCGCCAGGTCAGGTGCCAGGTGCCGTCCTGGCCGCACCGGAACTCCAGGTGGACGCGGGAGACGAACAGCCAGTCCTCGGGGGTGACCAGCCGGCACACCGCCGCGTCCCGGCCGACCCGCAGCACCGCACCGGGCTCGCTGGGCACCTCGGCCATCGACATGCCGGCCGTGGCACCCGCGTCCGCGCCGGAGACGGCGGCCATGGTGAGTTCGAGCACGAGCGCTCCCCCTGAACGTCCTGGTGCGGCGGGCGGATCGCCGTACCGCCGCCGCATGATAAAACGCCCGGCGCGGTCCCGTCCGGCACAATGGGTCCATGACCGAGCGAAAGCCACCCGGCGTGCCGTTCGATTCCTTCGTGGACAAGCAGATCCGTGACGCGCAGCGGCGCGGGGAGTTCGACGGGCTGCCGGGCGCGGGCGCGCCGCTGCCGGCCGACGTCTACTCCCCCTACGACGAACTGTGGTGGGTGAAGCGGAAACTGGCCCGGGAAGGGCTGGCCGTGCTGCCCCCCGCGCTGGCGCTGCGCAAGGAGGCGGAGGACACGCTCGCGGCGGCGTACGCGGCACCCTCGGAACGGATCGTCCGCAAGCTGATCGAGGACGTCAACGTCAAGATCCGGGACATGATGTTCAAGCCGCCGCCCGGCCCGCCGCTGGGCCGGAAGCCGTACGACGTCGAGGAGGTCGTACGGCAGTGGCGGCAGCGCAGGGCTGCCGCCGGGGGTGCCGCGGGCGGGCCGGACTCAGCCGTGTAGCAGCCGGCCGGCCAGTTCCCGGTAGTCGCGCAGGGCGAGCCGCAACTGCTCGGTGTCGGCACCCGTCCCGCGTTCCTCGCCGCCCTCCCAGGACATCCGCAGCGTGCGGCGCCGCCGCGTCACGGCCTCGCTGAACCGCGCGGCGATCTCCTCCAGGGCGCGGTCAGCCTCCTCGACAGCGGCCCGCGGCTCGTCCACGAACCCGCCGACCACATGCCGCATCCGCTGCTCCCACTCCTCCGCTTCCTCGCGCGCCATCAGGGGCGCGGCCTCGGCGGACGCCGGGCCCGCGGTGCCGCCCGGGGCGGGGGCGGCGGCTCGGCCCTGGTCCGGGGAGACGCCGGGGCCGGGGGTGCCACCGGCCTCCGCGGTACCGCCGGGCACCGAGGAGCCCTCGCCGCCCTGCCCGTAGCTGCCGCCGGAAACCGGGGAACCCTCGCCGCGCTCGTAGCTGCCGCCGGAGACCGGGGAACCCTCGGCGCCCTGCCCGTAGCTGCCGCCGGACGCCGTCGCCTGGTCGGGGGCCGGGGTGCCGCCGAAGGCGATCGCGGCGTCGGAGGCCGCGGTGCCTCCGGACGCGGAGGTGCCGTCCGGTCCGAAGCCGCCCCCGGACGCGGAGCCCTCGCCGTATCCCTGGGCACCGCCGGTGGCCGGGGTGCCGCCGGGTGCCGCCTCGGCGCCGCGGGCCGGGGCGCCGCCGGCCCCCGTCGCACCGCCCGCGGACTGCGGGCTGCCCGGGGCCGCCGGCCAGGCGTCCGGGGCCGCGGACTCCGTCGTGCTCCGTTCGCGCTGGCTGGTTTCGCCGGGAGACGGTGCTCCCAGGCCGTTCTCAGGCATCCGGTCCTCCTCCGAGATCGCCGCCCGCTCCGCCCGGTGACTGCCGGTGAATCCCTCGTCGGCAGCCGGGCCCGGGCCTTCCGTACCAGGACTCAGTCGTTCCGTACCGTGCCGCTGCCCGCCGCCCGGTGCCGTGCGCGCGGACCCGGCCGCGCCCGCCGGTCCCGGCGGCGGTGGTGGTGTGCCGTCCTGCGGGGCGCGGTCGTCGCCCGTCAGTCCCTCCCGGCCGGGCCCGGCCGAGCCGGGCGGCCGGCCCCGGTGTTCTCCGGGAGCGGGCTCTCCGGGCAGCCGTTCGCCGGCCCGGGGCGCGTCCGGCGTCCGCCGTCCGGGCACCGCGTCCCCCGGCGCCCACTCGTCCCGGGAGCCGCCGCGCTCCGGGCTGCCGGGTCCGCGCTCCTCCCGCGTGGCGCGTTCCCCGGGTCCAGGCGCCCACTCGGCCTGCGTCCGGTCCTCGGCGCCTTCCGCTCGTCGGGCCGAGCGGCGGTCGTGGGACGGGTCGTCCGTTCTGTCCGGCATGACGCTCAGCTCTCCTTCGGCCGGCCGTGGTGGGCCGCCCACGGGGTGTGGGAGCGGCCGTGGGAACGGGCCGGGGTGGCGGCGGGCCGGCCGGCGCCGCCCCGCGCGCGATGGCGGCCGGACTCCGCGCTGGTCAGCTCGTCGAAGAGGGCGCGCGCGCCGAGCAGCGCCGCGCGCAGTTCCTCGGTGCCGCTTCCGGTGCCGTGGGCGGCCCGGTGGACCTGCCGGTAGCCGTCGACGTGCTCGGCGTGGTGCACGGACAGCGCGGCGAGCTGCTCCTCGTACCGCCCGCCGTCCGGGTAGCCGCGCGTCGCGGCGAGTTCCGCGAGCAGCCGGTCGGCCTCGGCCACCGCCTCCCGCGGGGAGTCGACGAAGCGTTCCTGGACGGCCGTCCAGCGGTCCGCGTAGCGCTGCCGCTCGGCACGGTCCAGCGGCCGTTCGCGCAGGTCGCCGTGGCGCTCGACCCGCTCGGCCAGCTCCCGCTCGGCGGCCTTGGTGTCGCCGTCGTGCAAGGCCACGGTCCGCTCGTACTCGGGCCCGAAGCGGCGCTTCAGGCCGGGCCCGCCGCGCCGCCCGCGGCCGCGCAGGACGAGGAGGGTGGCCGCGCCGAGGACCACGACCGCCGCGATCACGATCAAAAGAATGATCAGCCCTGTGGACATGGTTGCCTTCCGGTCGGACCGGCCCCGCCGGCCGGTACTCCTGTCGGGTGACCCGGAACCCGGCCCACAAACGGTGTCCGCGCCCGCACGGCACGGGATATCCGGTTGCGGACGGCACCCGGCGGCTCCCGACAATGGCCGGCATGACGTGGACGATCAGCCCGGAGCCGTACGACTCACCGGCCGCCGCCGCACTGTGGCGGGCGTACTACACGGAGGTCAGCGACCGCTGGTACCTGCTGCACGAGGGGCGCCGCACCGACCCGGACGAGCTGGAGCGGGAGATCGCGGCCGCGACGGGCGCGGACCTCGCCCCGCCGGCCGGGTGCCTGCTCGTCGGCCGGTACGCCGGCGCACCGGCCGGGACGGCGGGCGTGCGGCTGCTGGACGCGGACACGGCCGAGCTGACCCGGGTGTTCGTGCTGCCGGGCCTGCGCGGCCGGAACGGGGCCGCGCTGCTCGTGTCCGCCGCCGAGCTGCGCGCCCGCGAGCTGGGTGCCCGGCGGATCGTCCTGGACACCCGCGCCGACCTGACCGAGGCCCGCGCCCTGTACGCCCGCCTCGGCTACACCGAGACCGCCCCGCACAACTCCGCCCCGTACGCCGACCACTGGTTCCGCAAGGAGCTGGGGACGGACGCGGCCGGGCGGCCCGGCCGCGCGGAGGTTGTCAGCTGACCTTCGCCACCGTGCCGTTGTGCGGGCGCTCGCGTTCCGCGCCGCACAGTTCGCCGGTGAGGTCGTGGACCAGCCGGCCCAGGTCGTCGGAGCGGCCGGGCCGCCACCAGTCGCCGAGCAGTTCGGCCAGGGACTCCTCGCGGGCCGCGGCGAGCCGCTCGGCGGTCTCCCGGCCGGTGTCGGTCAGCACAAGGTCGGGGCCGCGCCGCTCGGCCAGCCGCCGTTCCTCGACCTGGCGGGCGGCGGCCATGACCGCCTGGAGCGGGACGGAGCTGCGCTCGGCCAGCATGCCGGGTTCGACGGAGCCGTAGCGGCGGATGCGCAGCAGCAGCCAGCCGGCGGCGGGCAGCAGGTCGTACCCGGCCCGTTCGGTGATCGTCCGGTAGACCTCGCGGCGGCCCTCCCGGGTGCCGAGCAGGGACAGGGCCCGGCAGCACTCGTCGTAGGAGGAGCGTTCGACCGGGTTGGGCGGAATCGTCTCGGAGACGTCGGGCGCGGTGACCGAGCCGCGCAGCCGGTCCTCCTTCAGGAACCAGGCCAGCACGAAGGCGAGCAGGGCGACGGGCGCGGCGTAGAGGAAGACGTCGGTGATGGCGGACGCGTACGCGTGCAGGGCCGCGGGGCGCAGCGCGGGCGGCAGGGCGGCGATGCCCCGCGGGTCCGACTCCAGCGCGCCGGCGCTGACGCCGGGCGGCAGGCGTACGCCCCGGAAGGCGTCGGCCAGCTTGTCGCCGAGGCGGCTCGCGAAGACCGTGCCGAAGACGGCCACGCCGAAGGAGGCGCCGATGGAGCGGAAGAAGGTGGCGCCCGAGGTGGCGACGCCGAGGTCCTCGTAGGAGACGGCGTTCTGCACGATCAGCACCAGGACCTGCATGACCAGGCCGAGTCCGAGGCCGAAGACGAAGAAGTAGACGCTCATCGCGGCGGTGGAGCGGTGCTCGTCGAGCCGGTGCAGGAGCAGCAGGCCGAGGGTGGTGACGGCGGTGCCGGTGACCGGGAACACCTTCCAGCGGCCGGTGCGGCTGACGATCTGCCCGGACACCGTGGACGACAGCAGCAGACCGAACACCATGGGCAGCATGTACACGCCGGACAGGGTCGGGGAGACGCCGTGCACGACCTGGAGGAAGGTCGGCAGATAGGTCATCGCGCCGAACATGGCGAAGCCCACGATGAAGCTGATCACGGACGCCAGGGTGAAGGTGCGGACGCGGAACAGCTTCAGCGGCAGCACCGGTTCGGCGGCCCGGCGCTCCACGGCGACGAACGCCACGGCGAGCAGGACGCCCAGCACCGCGAGTCCGATGATCCGCGCCGAGTCCCAGGCCCAGGTCGTCCCGCCGAGCGAGGCGACCAGCACCAGGCAGGTGGCGACGGCGGCGATCAGGAAGGTGCCCGCGTAGTCGATGGTGTGGCGGGCGGTGCGGTGCGGGATGCGCAGTGCCACGGCGATCACGGCGAGCGCGACCAGGCCCACGGGCAGATTGACGTAGAACACCCACCGCCAGCTCAGGTGCTGGGTGAGCAGCCCGCCGAGCAGCGGCCCGAGCACGCTGGTCGCACCGAACACGGCACCGAACAGGCCCTGGTAGCGCCCGCGTTCACGCGGCGGCACGAGGTCGCCGACGATCGCCATGGACAGCACCATCAGCCCGCCGCCGCCCAGTCCCTGCAACGCCCGGAAGCCGATGAGCTGGGGCATGTCCTGGGCGGTGCCGCACAGCGCGGAGCCGATCAGGAAGAGGACGATGGCGGCCTGGAACAGCCGCTTGCGGCCGTACTGGTCGCCCAGTTTGCCCCACAGCGGCGTCGCGGCGGTCGACGCCAGCAGATAGGCGGTGACGACCCAGGAGAGGTGTTCCAGGCCGCCGAGGTCGCTCACGATCGTGGGCAGCGCGGTCGACACGATCGTCTGGTCGAGCGCGGCGAGCAGCAGCCCGAGCAGCAGCGCGCCGATCGGGACGAGCACGCTGCCCGGCACGTGTTCGCCGCCGCCGGTCTTCCGTGCCGTGCCGTGCGTGTCCAGGGCCATGCAGACCTCCCGGGGGCTCGGGTGCACCTTCCATCGTGATCGGGGTCACCACTTATGGCCTGTCGAGTCCTGCGGATCCGCGCCGAGTCCCTGCGCGGGCGGCGCCGGTCCGCCTATTCTCTGGAGTTCCCGAGGGGAGGGGGCCGTACGCGTGACCGGGAGGCAGGGCAGCACGTGCCCGGAGTGCGGGGCGCCCAGGGAGGCGGACCGCACGCCGTCGTGCGACTGCACCGAGCGGGCGGCCGAGGCGCTGCGCGAGACGCGTACAGCCCAGGCCGCGGCGGCGGAGGACTTCGACCCGCTGCGGATACGCCCGTACGTCGACGTGGTCGCGCCGCCGGCCGCGGAGCCGCCCCCGGCGATCCCGCCCGCGTACCCGCCCCCGGCCGCGGTCGTCACTCCCCGGAGCCCCGGGCCCCCGCCGGACGCGCCCGGGACGCCCCGGCCCCGGCGCCGCTGCCGCCGTCGTACCGTGCTGCTCGCGGCCGGCGGCCTGGGCGCGGCACTGGCCGTCGCGGCCGGGCTCGCGCTCTCCTCCTACCACGCGCCGGACCGGGGCCGGGCGGCCCAGGAGGTCAGGGAGAGCATCCCGGACGCGCCCACACGGACCCCCTCCTCGCCACCGCCCCCGCCGACGGCACCGCCCGCCGCGCCGCCGCGCGCCCCGCTCTCGTCCGCCCCGGCGACACCCGGCCCGGACCCGTCGTCCCCGGCGGCCTCCCCGTCGCCCAGCCCCACGCCCTCCCCCACCGCCTCGCCGTCCGCGTCGTCCGCCCCGGCCTCCGGCACCCCGGAACCCACCCCCGCCGCGGCACCGGTCCTGCGCCCCGGCGACACCGGCCCGGAGGTCACCGAACTCCAGCAGCGCCTGCGTGAGCTGAACCTCTACGGCGACCGGATCGACGGCACCTACACCCGGCCCGTGGAGGACGCCGTGCGCAACTACCAGCTAGCCCGGGGCATCAGGGGCGACACCCTGGGCGAGTACGGCCCGGCGACGAGAAAAAGCCTGGAGTCGGAAACGACCGCGCCCTGACCGGTCCCGCGAAACCACCAGCGGGCCCGCAACGACCCCGCACCCGGCGCCCGGCCCCGCACGCACGACCGACGGCGGGCCCGCTCGCCCGGCGACCGGCGGCCGCTCCGCCTGTCCCCCGACCCTGCGGGCCGTCAGCCGACACACAACCACAGCAGCCCGCCGACGCCCGCACCCGGCCGCCCACCCCGCGACCAACGACCGGTCCCCACCTGCCGCCGGCCCGCGACCGGTCAGCCGACACGCAGCCGCAGCGTCCCGTCGACGCCGTCTCCACCCGCACCCGGCCCGCACCCGGCAACCAACGACCAGCGGCCAGCGACCGGTCCGCCTGCCCCCGGCCCGCGGCCCCCGACCCCTCACCCGATACGCAGCCGCAGTGTCCCGTCGGTGCCCGTTTCCACCCGTACCCCCGTGAGGTCCCGTACCGCCGCGTCCGGGTCGTGGGGGACCGCTCGCGGGCCGATGCCCACCACGCGCATCCCCGCGGCGCGTCCCGCTGCGATCCCCGCGCCGGAGTCCTCGAAGACGACGCAGTCCGCCGGGTCGACGCCCAGCTCGGCCGCGCCCTTGAGGAATCCCTCGGGGTCGGGCTTGCTGGCGCCGACCGACTCCGCGGTGACCCGGACCTCCGGCAGGGGCAGCCCGGCGGCGGTCATGCGCACCGTCGCCAGGGCGAGGTCCGCGGAGGTCACCAGCGCGTGCGGCAGCCCGGCCAGGGACGCGAGGAACGCCCCGGCGCCGGGCACCTCGACCACGCCGTCGGTGTCGGCGGTCTCCTCGGCGAGCATGCGGGCGTTCTCGGCGACGTTCTGCTCCACCGGCCGGCCGGGCAGGAGCAGGGCCATGGACGCGTGCCCCTGCCGGCCGTGGATGACCTTGAGCACCTCGTCGCCGTCCAGTCCGTGCCGCGAGGCCCAGCGCCGCCAGACGCGCTCGACCACGGCGTCCGAGTTGACGAGGGTGCCGTCCATGTCGAGCAGGAGGGCACGGGCGGTGAGGACGGTGGGCGTGGCGGTGGCGGGCATCGGCAGCTCCAGGGAGGAGGGCCCGGGTCGGGAGCGACGGCGGGAGGAACAAGGCGGCTCCGCCCGCCGGTCAGGGTAAACGGGCGGAGCCACTTTGTTCCTCCACGGTACAAAACCGGGCCGGTTCCCGCCACCACCACCGGCGAGGGTTCACGCGCCGTTCGCCCGGGCAGCCGTCCGTTTCCCCCGCGGCGGACTCAGCCGCGCACCGCCTCCCACAGGCTCCACACGCCGAGCGCCAGCATCAGCACCGCCGCGATCTGCGTGATCAGCCGCAGCGGCACCCGCTTCATCAGCGCCTTGCCGCCGACGATGCCGAGCCCGGCGACGGCCCACAGGCCGAGCACCGCGCCGAGACCGACCGAGATCGGGTCGTCGTAGCGCGCGGCGAGGTTGGCGGTCATGATCTGGGTGAGGTCGCCGAACTCGGCGACCAGGATGAGCATGAAGCCCGTGCCCGCGACCTTCCAGAAGGACTGGTCGGCGGGCTTCTTGACCTCTTCCTCCTCCTCGCCCTTCTTCAGCAGGAGCACCGCGGCCCCGCCGAGGAAGAGGACGCCGGTGAGGGCGTGCACGATCTGCTGCGGCAGCAGGGTGAGCACGCTGCCGGCGGCCACGGCGAGCACGACGTGCAGCAGGAAGGCGGCGGCGACGCCCGCGAAGACGTACGAGGCGCGGTAGCGGGTGCCGAGGACGAGACCGGCGAGCGCGGTCTTGTCCGGCAGTTCGGCGAGGAAGATGACGCCGAAGACGAGCGCCGTCACGGTGATGCTGATCAAGGGTCCTCAATCGGTCGGGCTGCCCCGCCGAGAGTGCGGTACGTCACGCGATGACACCTCGGCACGGCAGCGCACTCGGCGCCCGTGCCGGTGGGACACGGGCGTGCACTGCTTGCCGAAGGTCTCGCTGGCGGAGCCGCGCGCGACGCGTGGCGATCCGCCTCCGGGCGCCGGCTCAGGCTCGCTGAGCAGTATGTCGACGGTCCGGCGAAGAGCTACTCCCCTTCTGCGCTCCCCATCGTACGGGATGTGAAAGTTCGGTCGTCAACCTTGTCATGACATGAACACGTCACTAGATTCTCACCGGGCGCTCACCCTCCGGCAACACCGCACCTGAAGCATTCCCTCGCCCGCACTCCAACACCCCCACCCCTCAAGGGAGTTCACGCATGTCCGGATTCTACGCGCGTCGACGGACGGGCATCCTCGCGGCCCTCACCGCCCTGCTCGCCTCCGTCGCCCTGCTCAACGCGCCGAGCGCCTCCGCCGCCCTGCCCACGCCGGTCAGCGCCGCCACCGCGCGGACCTACCTCTCCCAGCTCACCGTGGCCACCGAGAACCGCACCGGCTACAGCCGCGACCTCTTCCCGCACTGGATCACCATCAGCGGCGCCTGCAACACCCGCGAGACGGTCCTGAAGCGGGACGGCACGAACGTCGTCACCGACTCCGCGTGCGCCGCCACCAGCGGTAGCTGGTACTCCCCGTACGACGGCGCCACCTGGACCGCCGCCTCCGACCTCGACATCGACCACCTCGTCCCGCTGGCCGAGGCCTGGGACTCCGGCGCGGGCAAGTGGACCACCGCGCAGCGGCAGGCGTTCGCCAACGACCTGACCCGGCCGCAGTTGATCGCCGTGACCGACAACGTCAACCAGGCCAAGGGCGACCAGGACCCGGCCACCTGGGTGCCGTCGCAGTCGGCGTACCTGTGCACGTACGTACGCGCCTGGGTGCAGGTGAAGTACTACTACGACCTCTCGGTGGACTCCGCCGAGAAGAGCGCGCTGACGAACTACCTGGCGAGCTGCTGAGCCCGGCCGGGTCCTCAGGAAGCCGGGCGGCGGCGCATCAGACAGCCCGCCGCCGCGCCGGCGGCGAACAGCGCGGCCACCGACACCCCGGTCGCCAGCCAGGTCGCGCCCAGCCACTGGGCGCCGTAGTAGCCGAGGGCCACGCTGTAGGCGGCCCAGGACAGGCCGGCCAGGGCGGACCAGGGCAGGAAGTCGCGGGCGCGGCGGTGCGCGGCGCCCGCGCAGAAGGAGACGACCGAGCGGCCGGCCGGGGCGAAGCGGGCGAGGACGACCAGCGCGCCGCCGCCCCGGGCGAGGGCGTCGCCCAGCCGTTCCTGGGCGCTGGTCAGCCGCCGGGAGCGGGCTATCGCCCGGTCCAGCCGCGCACCGCCGCGCCAGGCCAGCCGGTAGGCGACCAGGTCGCCGAGGACCGAGGCGGTCGCGGCGGAGAGGATCAGGGCCAGGATGTCCGGCACGTCGTGCGGCACCTTGCCCGCCGCGCCGGAGCCGGCCGCGGCGGCCGTGCCGGCCGTGATGACGAGCACCCCGCTCGGCAGGACCGGCAGGAACACGTCGAGGAGCACCGACACGGCCACCACGGCATAGATCCATGGACCGGCCGCGAGCGACCCCACGCTTTCGAACACCACGACTCCCGTCACTCCCCCGTTTGACGGCTGTACAGCGTACGCGGGGGTGTGACGGGAGTTCCGGGCGGGGTTCGCGGGACGGTCAGACCGCGACCGGGGTCTGTTCCGCCGTGGCGGCGCCGGCGGCCGGACGCCGGCCGAGGAGCCGGTCCACGCCGAAGGCGCCGGAGCCGGTGAAGACCAGCAGCAGGAACGCCCAGCAGAACAGCACCGACAGCTCGCCGCCGTTCTGTATCGGCCACAGGGCGGCCTGCTGGTGCACGTCGAAGTAGGCGTAGGCCATCGAGCCGGAGGCGATCAGCGCGGCGCCGCGCGTGCCGAGGCCGAGCAGCACCAGGGCGCCGGCGACGAGCTGGATCACGGCCGCGTACCAGCCGGGCCAGGTGCCGGTCGCGATGGTGCCGCCGTTGGTGCCGGCGGCGCCGCCGAGGACGCCGAAGAGCGAGGCGGCGCCGTGCACGGCGAAGAGCAGGCCGAAGACGATGCGGAAGAGCCCGATCGCATACGGCTGAGCGGAATTGAGGCGTGCGGACATGAGGATGACTCCTGTTCGGTGTCTGTCAGACCGGCTGGGGACGTACGAAAACCGGTCATGGGGACGGCGGTACCGAATGGAGCCACAGGTTAGGCGAACCTAAAGAGTGCTTGCAAGTTCAACATTTGGCCATAACGTGTCGCCCCCAGGGGCCGGCGGGACGCCCGCGCCGCTAGGGAACACTTCCTGAACGGTCGACACGTCCCCGCACCTCCAGGCCGCCCAGCAGCTCCGCCGTGGCGCGGGCGACGGCGTCCACCGCCGCGTCGAAGACCTCGCGGTTGTGGGCGGCGGGGGCCCGGAAACCCGAGACCTTCCGCACGTACTGCAGCGCGGCCGCGCGGATCTCCTCGTCCGTGGCCTCGCCGGGCAGGGCGGGCGGACGCAGTGTCTTGATGCTCCGGCACATGCCCCAAGTCTCCCGCGCACCCCGTCTTCCTGGGATGATCCCCGCGAAGGCGGCCACCGATCCCCGGGGCCGACCGTCGAAGGGAACCCCTCCATGACGCACCCGCTCACCGTGGCCGTCCTCGGCCCCGGCGGCACCGGCGGCCTGCTCGCCGCCCTGCTCTCCCGCGCCGGCCACCGCGTGCTGTGCCTGGCCGGAAACAGCACCGCCGCCACCCTGCGCCGCACCGGCATCACGGTCCGCAGCGCGCAGTACGGCGACTTCACCGCCCGCGTCGAGGCGGACACCGAGCTGCGCGAGCCGGTGCACGCCTGCCTGATCACCGTCAAGCACACCGCCCTGGACGCCGCCCTCACCCGGGTGCCGCCCGCGGTCCTCGGCGACGCCCTGGCCGTACCGCTCCTGAACGGCGTCGAACACCCGGCGGCCCTCCGCGCGCGCTACCGCCCCGACCGGGTCGCCCCGGCCGTGATCCGCGTGGAGTCCACCCGGGTCGCGCCGGGTGTGATCGAACACGGCAGCCCGTTCACGGAGATCGACCTCGCCGGGGACACCGTGCCCCGGGACCGGCTGGAGGCGCTGGCCGGCGCGCTCGCGGAGTGCGGCACGACCGCCCGCGTGGCCGGGGACGAGACGGCGGCGCTCTGGGCCAAGCTGGCCTTCCTCGCCCCGTTCGCCCTGCTCACCACCCGGTACGGCGTCCCGCTCGGCACGGCCCGCACCCGTCACCGGGAGGAGCTCCAGGCGCTGGTCGCCGAGGCCACCGCCGTCAGCCGCGCCTGCGGCGCCCCCGCCGACCCGGACCGGACCCTCGCCCGGTACGCCGCCTTCCCGCCCGCCGCCAAGTCCTCCATGCAGCGCGACGCCGAGGCCGGCCGTCCGCTGGAACTCGACGCGATCGGCGGTGCCCTGCTGCGCGCGGCCGCCCGGCACGGCGTGCCGGCACCGGTGACGGACCGGCTGGTGCGGGAGCTGCGAGCAGCCGGCCACTGACCCGCCGCCTCCGGCCCCGGCCCCCTCCGTACGGAGGCCGGGGCCGCCTGCGTGCGAGGGGCCGGGGCCGCCTGGCGTCCGGGGGCGTCGCCGCCTCACCCGTCCGGCTGAACCTCGCCCCTCGGAGCCGCCGGTCCTCGCTCCCGTAAATCGAACAGGCGTAGCATTGTCGTGTGGCTACGACCTATGAATTCCCCAGTGACCTCCTCGCCGGCCAGGAGGAGCTGCATCAGGTCCGGGCCGAGCTGTCGGCCCTGCTCAAGCGGCTGCCCTGGTCGGTCGAGCCCCTGGACGGCTTCAGCGACGACACCGGCTGGCGCAGGACGGAGCGGCCCGCGTCCCCCGGCTGGACGGAGGACGAGCAGGCCGAGGTGGAGAAGCTGCGGCGGCGCGAACACGAGCTGGCGGTGTTCGTCAGCACCCACCGCTTCTGGGCCGAGGTCGCGGCAGCGGACCGCGTGGAGGTCCGCAGCCGCCTGAAACACGCCCACGAGGAGCCGGCGGAGCGGAAGTAGCGGGACACGACGACGGCCCCCCGGAGACTCCGGGGGGCCGTCGTGATGTCCCTGAGCTGGGCCTTGCCGGCCGGTGGGCGCGGACGGTTTCGAACCGCCGACATCCTGCTTGTAAGGCAGGCGCTCTACCCCTGAGCTACGCACCCGGGACAGGTCGACAGCCTACATGGCCGCACGGGCCGCACCGCACACAGCGGACGGAAGACCGGGGCGCCCGGGAGCGAACTGACCGGCCTGGGTGTTCGTCTTCCCCGGGTGGGGGAGGTGGGAGAATGGCACCACCCAGGGCGGACCACCACGGGAGAGGGTTGTGACGGTGACACCGGGCAGGTCAGCGGCACCGTCGTACCCGCCGCCGCCCGCCGCCCGGACCCGGCGGAGCCGCTCGGCGCTCCGTGACGCCCTCGCCCTGCTCGGGCTGCCGCTGCTGGCCGCGCCCGTGCTGGCCGCCGCGTTCGCCGGCGGCGGCACCCGGCGCTGGTTCGGCGGGCGGGCGGAGAGCCAGCGGGCCGAGGCGCAGGCCGCGAAGGACGCCGCCGCGGCCGCCTTCTACGAACTGGACACCGCCCAGCGGGACCTGCGGATCTCCGTGGAGACCATCGCCGCCGTCGACGACTCCCCGGCCGCCCGGCGCGCCGTCTCCGGTTTCGAGGCCCTCGGGCAGCGCATCGACGAGGCCAGCCGGCAGTACATCGAGGCCGTCGACGCCCATGATCTGGACCGGCACGACCTGGAGCCCGGTACGGCGGCGCGGGCGCGGACGGAGCTGACCGCGGCCCGGGACGAGCTGCTGCGGACCCGGCAGGAGCTGGACCGGTTCGGCGGCTCGCTCGGGTCGCTGCTGGACAAGGCGGAGACCAGGCTGGCCCGGCTCGCGCCCGCCGTGGAGCGGGCCCGGCAGTCGCTGCTGGCCGCGAGCAACGCCCTGGACGCGGTACGGCAGCAGAACCTGCGGGCCGACGAGCTGGCCGCGCGGCTGGCGGCCCTGGCGCCCGAGCTGACCCGGCTGAACCAGGGCGCGGGACAGCACGGGGTGCCGGCGACGCTGGAGCGGGCCGAGCGGGTGCAGCGGGAGGCCGGGGCGATCCGGGCCGAGGCCGAGCGGCTGCCGCAGCGGGCGGCCGAGACCGACCACCGGCTGGTGTCGCTGCGCACCCGCGCCCAGGCGCTGACCACCCGGGCCGGACAGGTGGAGCCGGTGCTGAGCGAGCTGCGGCGCCGGTTCACGGCCGCCTGCTGGCAGGACCTCCAGCAGGTGCCCGGCCAGGCCGGAGAGAACGTCCGGCAGGCCGAGCGGAAGCTCCAGGAGGCCCAGGCGGCGCGGGACGCCCAGCGGTGGGCGGACGCCACCGCGCTGCTGGCCACCGCGCGGGCGCTGCTGAACGCCACCGACGAGGCCGTCTCGGCCGCCGGCGACCGGCTGGCCCGGCTGAACGCCGTGCAGAAGGACCCGCAGGCGGAGATCGAGCGGACCCGGTTCGCGATCCGCGACGCGCAGCGGCTGGCCATGGCGGGCCGGACCACGCCCGACCCGCGGCATGCCCGGCCGCTGGACGACGCGGTGGCCCGGCTGGAGCGGGCGGTCGGCACGCTGGAGGGCCGGCACCCGGACTACTGGCACTTCCTGGCCGAGACGGAAGAGGTGCGGCGGGCGGTGGCGCGGGTGGTCACGGGCATCCGCGAGGAGCGCGGGCACGCGTCCTGAGCAGGGTCCCGGGCGTGGCGCCGGCCCGGGACCGGGGCCGGCCGCGCGTGTTGCCGGGGGGCCGGGTCTGTCGGATATTGAAAACGGACGGATGGCCTCCGCTAGCGCCCGAGGGAGACGGAGATGGCCACACACGCGGTCCGCACGAGGAACGCCGGGGAGAGCCGGCGGACGCGACTGGACGACCACCTGCCCGTCGACCACAAGCTCAACCGGGTCTACCGGATCGGCGCGGGACTGATCGGCGCGTTCCTGGTGGCCTTCGGCATCCTGGGCCTGATCGACCAGATCGGTTTCTTCAGCACGGGCGGCAACACGGTCGCCGGCCTGAACAGCAACGGCGCGCTCAGCGTGCTGTCGATCTGCATCGGTGCCGTGCTGCTGGCCGGCATGGTGATCGGCGGGAACTTCGCGTCGACCCTGAACATGGTCCTCGGCGTGCTGTTCCTGCTGAACGGCTTCCTGTTCCTCGGCCTGCTGGACACCACGAGCAACTTCCTGGCGTTCAAGATCCAGAACGTGTTCTTCAGCTTCATCGTGGGCCTGCTGCTGATGACCTTCGGCATGTACGGCCGGGTCGGCCACGCCCTGCCGCACGACAATCCGTACTGGCGGGCCCGCCACCCGGAGTCCTCCCCGCCGGAGCGGCGGCACGAGCGGGAGGACGTCCAGGAGTGGCGGGGCCCGCGGCCGGACCCGGGCCGGGCCCGGTAGGGGTCCGTCAGGTGCGGTAGGCGTAGAACGCCGCCTTCGGGTACGAGGCGACGAGGCTGGCCACCGACCGGTTGTAGGTGTTGGTCGAGTGGTAGCTCACGTACGGCACGCCCCGGCTGTCCCGGTAGGTGACGATCATCGAGTGGTCCTTCGAACCGTCCCGGTTGAAGTCCATCTGGAGCACGTCGCCGAGGTCCAGCTGGTAGACGTTGGCGAGGCTGGTGGCCCGCTTGGAGGACAGGGCGAACCAGGAGAACTCGTTGACGCCGACGAAGGAGTCCGACTGGATGTCGGAGTTGCCGAACCACTTGTGGAAGTCGTTCGTGTAACCCGGCGCGTGCTTCCAGCCGCCCGCCTTCAGGGCCTGGCTGACGAAGTTGGTGCAGTCGCCGCCGGCGCCCTGCCCGTTGAAGTCCGGGTAGGCGGGGTTGTAGTTCTTCCAGTACTTCTGCGCGTAGGCGACCATCGCCTTGTAGTCGTAGCCGGTCGCGGAGAAGTTCTTGCGGTTGGCGGGGGCCGGCCAACCGGTGGCCGCGCGGGCCGCGCTCGGCGGGCCGTCGTCCTCGGCGGTGGTCCCGGCCTTGGCCACGGACGGTGTGGCGACCTGGTTCACGGCGAGGTAGCCGTCGTCGGTGTCGCGGATGCCGGTGAGCTGCCAGCCGCCGTGCCGGCCGGCCGTGAAGGTCAGCTCGTGGTGCGCCTGGAAGCCGGTCGTCCGCGCGCCGGCGGCGGCGGCCTTGTCGTACGTCAGCGTCGTGGTCTCGGTGACGGCGACCTTGGCGTGGCGGCCCGTCACCCGGGTGGCGTCGAGCGTCACCTTGGTGCTGCCGGCGCGGTAGGTCTCGCCCAGCCGGGCCAGCCGGCCGCGGCGCTCGCGCAGCTCGTCCAGCGCCGTCCGCTGCTGCCGGTCCTGCCCGCCGGACAGGCGCACGGTCCCGGAGAAGCCGGCCGTGTGCCGGGTCTCCGTCTTCGCGGCGCCGTCCACGAGAGCCTGCGTGCGGTCGGTGAAGACCGCGTCGGCCAGCCGCTGGAAGGTCGCCTTGGTGGCCGCGTCCACCGTCGGGTCGTCGGTCACCGCCGCGCCGGCGCTCCAGTTGGGCACCAGGGCCACACCGGCGACCACCGAGGCGGCCGCGGCGGTCACTATGGCGGTACGGCGCCCCTTACGGCTCAGTTTTCTTGATCTCAATGATGTTCCCCTCTACGCCGGTACACCTACCGGGCGAGGGGCATCTTCGCATGACGCGGACGCCGGTTGTGAAGAGGGTTGCACAAGTGGAACCAGCGCTGCTGACTTGTTACTTGACGACCGCCGACCAGTCCGGCGCCTGGGCCGGATCGAGGCTGCGCAGCGCGGCCAGCGTCTGCGGTTTCTGCGCGTCGAGCCAGTCGGCCAGCTCCTTGAAGGACACGCACTTGACGCCCTTCTTGGTGCAGACGTTCTTGACCACCTGGTCGATGGCCTTCATGTAGATGCCGCCGTTCCAGTCCTCGAAGTGGTTGCCCACGAACAGCGGTGCCCGGCTGCCGTAGTAGACCCGGTTGAAGCCCGCCATGTAGGAGTCGACGGTCGCCTGCTCCCAGCCCGGGAACTTGGCGGGATCGCCCTGGGTCTCACCACCGGACTGGTTGTACAGGAAGTTGAAGTCCATGGACAGTCCCTGGTACTTGCCGTCCTCGTACGGCAGCATCTGGAGCGGGAAGTCCCATACGCCCTGCTTCTTCGAGGGCCATATCTGGAAGTCGCCGGGCGAACTGGCGTCGTAGCGCCAGCCGTAGCCGTAGCGCTTGAGGGCCTTCAGCAGGTTCGGCTGGCCCTCGAGGCAGGGCGCCCGGCCGCCGACGACCTCCTTCTTGAAGTCGAACGGCAGCGGCGGCACGTCCGTCCAGCCGGTGTTGGTCTTCCAGTGCTCCGTGAAGTCGAAGAACTGGTCGATCTCGCTCTTCCACTCCTGCACGCTCCAGTCGCCGCCGCCCTTGGCCTCGCAGAAGTGGCCGTTGAAGTGGGTGCCGATCTCGTTGCCGTCCTCGTACGCCTTGCCCAACTGCTCCAGCGTGGTGCGGATGTGGTCGTCGGTGGCGTAGTCGATCGCGGCGTCGCCCGCGGAGTGCATCGGGCCGTGGTACAGCGCCTTCTTGCTCTTGGGCAGCAGGTAGATGCCGGTGAGGAAGAAGGTCATGTGCGCGTTGTACTCCTCGGCCAGCTCCCGGTAGTGCGAGAACAGGTGGTCGCCGCCCTCCAGCGCGCCGTCCCAGGAGAAGACCACGAACTGGGGCGGCTTCTCGCCGGGCTTGAGCGGTACGGCCTTCAACTGCCCTTTCTGCGGGCCGGTGTAGGAGGTGGAACCGTCGCCGAGGACCTTGGTCCTGCCGTCCCACTCGGGCGTCGGGCTGGGCTTCGGCGGCACGGCTCTGGGCTTCTTGCCGGCCGCGGCGGCCGGCGTGCCGCTGCCGTCCGAGCCGGACAGCGCGAGGAAGCCGGCCACCAGCGAGGCCACGACGAGGAGGGCGGCCAGGGTCAGGACCTGGGGGCGGGTGGCGCGGGGCGCAGCGCGGCGGCGGGGGGCTCGACGGCGGCCTGACGACGACATCTTGCGAGGCATGCGCGGCTCATTCTGCGGGAGGGAGGGTGGGCGGGCCACGGCTCAGCCGAGGCCCGTCGCGGCCGACCAGAGGGCATACGGGACGCTGTGGGCGGAGGTGCCGGCCAGGCCCTTGAGCGGCAGCGGCTCCAGGGACTCGGCCAGGTCGATCCGGTAGACGACGACCGCGGTGGAGACGGAGTCGGCGGTGCCGACGTACCAGGCGGCCGTGTCCTTGTCGGTGGTGCCGGCCTTCCCGGACACCCCGGAGCGGCCGGCCGCCGCCTCGGGGTGGGCGGCGCGGAAGGAGTCGGTGAGCGCGTCCGTGACCGCCTGGGCCGTCCCGGCGCCGACCGCCCGCTTCGGGTGCGGGGTGGCCAGCGGGACCGGGGAGCCGTTGCGGGTGATCAGGCGCACCGAGTACGGCTCGGTGTGGTCGCCCTGGGCGGCGAAGGTGGCGTAGCCGCTGGCCATCCGGATGGCGCTGGGCGTGGAGTTGCCCAGCGACAGGGCGGGCACCTGGGGGCCCATGCTGGAGGACAGCAGTCCGGACGCCTCTGCGGTCTGGCGCACCTTGTCCAGGCCGGTGTCCATGCCGAGCTGCATGAACGGCGTGTTCACCGACTTCGCCAGGGCCTCGCGCAGCGTGAGGGGCCCGTAGGACCTCCCGTCGTCGTTGTGCGCGGCGACCTTCTTGCCGCTGCGGTCCCAGTACGGCCCCTCGGGCGTGGTGACGGGCACGCCGTCGTCGCCGTCGTAGACGCTGTCCGGGGTGACGGGAGTGGCGGGTCCGCCGCGGGTCTTGCGCACGCCGTGTTCGAGTCCGGCGGCGTAGACGAACGGCAGGAAGGCGCTGCCCGCCGGGACCGTGGTCGCGTTGGACTCGTTGTAGCCCTGCCTGCGGTGGTCCGGGCCGCCGTAGACGGCGAGGATGCGGCCGTCGGCGGCCACCGAGGCGGCGCCGTAGTGGCCGTTCTCCGCCACCTTGGGATCGTTCTGCCGGGCCGCCTCGCGGGCCTTGGTGACGGCGCCGGTGACGGCCTGCTCCCGCTTGCGGTCGAAGGTCGTGTAGATCTGGTAGCCGCCCAGGTCGAACTGCTTGGCCGTCAGGTGCCCGGCCTTCTTGGCGTACTGCGAGGCCAGTTCCACCAGGTAGTCGCTCTGCTCGCCGGTGTCGTACAGCGGGTTTGTCCGCAGCGGCTCGGGGAAGTGGCGGTACGTGGCCCGTTCCTCCGGTGACAGCTTGCCGATCTTGACCATGCGGTCCAGGATCCACGACCAGCGCTCCACGGCCCGTGCGTGGTTGGCCTTGCCGAGGGTCGGGTCGTACAGGCCGGCGCCCTTGAGCAGCGAGGCGAGCATGGCCGCCTCGGAGGCGTTGAGCTTGCCGACGTCCTTGCCGTAGTAGGCCTGGGCGGCGCGCTGGATGCCGTAGGTGCCGCGGCCGAACCAGCTGGTGTTGAGATAGCCCTCCAGGATCTCGTCCTTGCTCATCTTGTTGTCCAGCTTGAGGGCGATCATCGCCTCGGTGAATTTACGGCTTATCGTCTGGTTCTGCGTGAGATAAACGTTTTTGACGTACTGCTGGGTAATAGTGGATCCGCCTTCGGTGTCCCCCTCGCCCACCGTGCGGAACAGCGCCCGGCTGATGCCTTTGACGGATATGCCCGGGTCCGAGTAGAAGCTCTCGTTCTCCGCCGCGAGCACCGCCCAGCGCACGTCCGGCGGGATGTCCTTCAGCGGCATCGCCTGCCGCTGCACCCAGCCCGTGCGGGCCATGGGCGTGCCGTCGGACCAGAAGTAGACGTTGTCCTGCTGGGTCGCGTACGCGTTCAGGTTGCTCGGTATGTCCGTCATCGCGTACGCGGTGACGAGGAACGCGCCGAGCAGGCCGCAGGAGGACAGCACCACGCCGATCCACTGGCGCCAGGAGGGCATCCAGCGCCGCCAGCCGGTGCGGCCGGGGCGCGGGTAGACGGGCTTCAGACGGCGCGCGAGGACGGCTGTGCGGCGGGCGTACGGGGCCACGCGGCGCGCGTACGGGGCCAGCGGGCCGAGCAGCCGCCCGGCCGCGCCGGCGGCCGCGGCCCGGGTCCGCTCCCGGCCGCCGGCGCGCGCGCCGCGCCGGCGCTCGGCCCGGCCGCCGCCCGGGGCGGGCGGCTCGGGCGGCGCGGGCACGCGCAGCTGCATGGTCTCGTCCGCCCGGAGGGCGTCGACTCTCAGGTGCAGGGTCTCGTCGGCACTCGACGGCTCCTCGCCCCGGCCACCGGCCACCGGGCCGTCCTCCCCCTGCGACGCATCGGTCACGCCTGCGTCTCCCTCCGCACTCGGTCTTGCTCGCGCGGGTGAGCTGAGCATCCTCGCAACGGCGTTCACAAATTATCAGTAACGTTTTCGAATGCCCTACACATATGCCGGAGGGAAAGCAACACTCATGAAACATTGAGATGCCGCTGGTCCCCCCGCGACGGTTAACCTGGGCCCATGCCTCGCTACGAGTACCGCTGCCGGAGCTGCGGCGACACGTTCGAACTCAACCGTCCGATGGCGGAGTCCGCCGCCCCCGCGAGCTGCCCCGCGGGCCACGACGACACGGTGAAGCTGCTGTCGACGGTGGCCGTGGGCGGTGTGGCCGGCACACCGGCGCCCGCGCCCGGGGGCGGGGGCGGCGGCTGCTGCGGCGGGGGGTGCTGCGGGTAGGGCCGCGCCCCGTCAGGCCGGCTGCCGGGCCGCTGTCAGGAACTCCCGCAGGATCCGCTCCCCTGCCGCCACGCCCCGTTCGGGCAGGGCGCTGACCTGGGGCGCGGTCCAGCCGCTGTCGGCGAGTTCGCCGTGGCCCGGGCGCCAGGCGCGGTCGGCGGCCAGCAGCAGGTCGGTGTCGAGCAGGGAGTCCCCGGCGGCCAGCGTCGGTTCCGCGCCGGTGCGCCGGGCGACCTCGCGGACGGCCGCGCCCTTGGTGAGCGGCTTCGGCACCGCGTAGATCTTGCGGCCCTGGAGGGACACCGTCCAGCCCCGGCCGTCCGCCCACGCCGCCAGCTCCTCCACCCAGTCCGCGGGGAGCAGTTCGCGCTCCACCACCAGATAGGCGAACAGGTCCTCGGCGGCCCGGTGCTTGCGCACCCACACCGGGTCGGCGGAGCGCAGCAGGTGCTCCCGGACCTCCGCCAGCGGCGCGCACTCGCCGGCGAGCCGGGCCAGCACCCGCGCGTGCCAGCCGGCGTCGGTGACGCCGTCGACCAGCAGGTGCCCGCCGTTGGCGCAGATCGCGTACTTCGGCGGCGGTCCGGGCAGGCTGATGCGCTGGTACTGGGCGCGGGTGCGGGTGGTGGCCGGCACGAAGACGGCCGCGTCCCCGAGGTCGGCCAGAAGCCCGGCCGCGGTCTCCGTCATGAAGGACAGCGGCCTGGCCTCGTGCACCTCCACGCACAGCAGCCGGGGCGCCCGCGCGTCCGGCATGGTCAGCGCGAGGGCCGCCGAGGAGTAGATCAGCGTACGGTCGAGGTCGCTCGCCACCAGCACCGGCATCAGACGGTCACCGCCCTGCCGTCGGCGCCGGTGGCGCCCCGCGTGTACCGGGGGTGGATCAGCCCGACACAGGAGTACGGCAGTTCGCCGGTCTCCTCCACCGGCACCCCGCGCTGCGCGGCGAGCAGCCGCACATGGTCCAGGTCGGCGCCCGCGCCCGCCCGGGCGAGGATCTTCCACGGCACCCGGCGCAGCAGCACCCGGGTGGTCTCGCCGACGCCCGGCTTGACGAGGTTCACGTCGTGGATGCCGTACTCCTCGCTGATCCGCTCGACCGCGCACCAGCCCGCCCAGGTCGGGGTGCGGTCCGCCGCCAGGAGTTCCCTGGCCGCCTCGTCGACGGCGCCGGCGACCTCCGGGAAGCGGGCGGAGACGGCGTCGAGGAAGGCCGCGGAGAGGTCGGCGCCGGCCAGTTCGCGGTAGAACTTCGCGCCGTGGTAGTCGTGCGGGCCGACCAGGTCGGCGCGCAGGACCGTGCGCGAGACCAGCCCGGACACGGTGGAGTTGAGGCAGGCGGAGGGGATGAGGAAGTCCTCGCGGGTGCCGTAGGTGCGCACGCAGGAGCCGGGGTCGGCGAGGACGGCGATCTCCGGGTCGAAGCCGGTGACGCCCTCCTGCTCCTGGAACCGCGCTATCGCCTCGGCCAGTTCGCGGGTGATGGCGCCCTTGCCGGTCCAGCCGTCGACGAAGACGACGTCCCGCGGGTCGTGGTGGGCGGCGAGCCAGCGCAGCGCGTTGGCGTCGATGCCCCGGCCGCGCACGATCGACACGGCGTAGTGCGGCAGGTCCAGACCGTGCCGGAACCCGGCCCAGCGGCGCATCAGGATGCCGACCGGGGTGCCCGCGCGGGCCAGGGAGACCAGCACCGGGCGCGGCGACCGCTCGGCGAGCACCGTCTCGGTGACCGCGCCGACCGCCCGCGCGATCCGGGCCGCCGACGTCTCCAGGGCGGCGTGGAACAGCTCCTGGTACTGCTCGCTGGGCTGGTACTCCACCGGCAGCGACTCGGCGTAGTGCGCGCCGCCGCTCTGCACGGCCTCCTCGCGCTCCTCGGTCGGCGCCTCCAGGGCGACCGCGGAGAGGTCCTGGAGCAGCCAGCCGACCTCCTGGGGCGCGTAGGAGGAGAACGCGGGGCCGCGCAGGGGCTCGGGCAGCATGGCCGGCCTTTCACCAGGGTGCGGGACGTACGACGGTACGACCGCGAGCAGGACGTGCGGGACGTGCGCGGCGAGGCGGTCCAGCAGGCCGCCGGGCGCGCGCAGGGCGGGCGTGTCGGCGACGGAGTCGACCACGGCGACGACGGCGTCGAAGCCGCCGCCGGCCACGTTGTACGCGTAGCGCTCGCCGGGGCCGTCCGCCGGGTCGTCGTGGGCCGGGAAGACCAGGCGGGTGCGGATCGCGTAGCCGGGGTCGTCCACGGCGAGGACGGGCGAGCGGGTGGTGGTGGAGAAGCGCACCTCGGCGTCCGTGGCCCGCTCCAGCTCACGGGCGAGCCGCAGCGGCGCGTACATCAGCTCCTCGGAGCCGAGCACGAGCACGCGGCGCGCCCCGGCGGGCAGGGCGGCGCGGATCCGGCCGGCCATGGCGGGCAGCGCCGCGTCGAGCCGGGCCCGGTGGGCGGGGGTGAAGCCGTGCCGGCCGCCGTCGGGGAGACCGGCGGGCCAGCCGAGGCCGACCTCGGTGACACGGCCCGGCCGCGGCGCCGCGGTGTCGGCGGGAGGCACCGCGGCGGCGGACCCGCCCGGAGCGGACCCGGTGCCCTCGTGGCGGGCCACCAGCTCCCGGCCCTTGTCCAGCACGCCGTCCGGCAGGAGCACCGTCCCGGACGCCGTGGCGACCAGGTCCACCCGTGTGCCGGTCTCCTCGGCGAACCGGTCCAGGCGGGCGGCGTCCCCGGCGGCGCGCAGGTCGACCAGCGCCACCACCACGTACCGGCGGCGCGGATACCGGCCGTGCAGGTCGCGGAGGGTGTTCAGCACGGTGTTGCCGGTGGAGAACTCGTCGTCCACCAGCACCAGCGGACCCGGGCCGGACAGCAGCCCGGGGTCCTCCGGGAGCAGCAGGTGCGACGTGGCGTGGGAGTGCGACTCCTCGAACCCGCCCGCCCGGGCGACCCCGGCCACCGGCCGCCGCGTGGAGTGCAGGTACGGCACCGCGCCGAGCCCGTCGGCGACGGCGTGCCCGAGTCCCGTCGCGGTCTCCGCGTACCCGAGGACGACCGCGCCCTGTGCCTCGTCGCCGAGCAGCGCGGCGACCCGCCGGCCCAGCCGGACACCATGGTCGTAGACCACGGCCGGCGACTGCGGGACGTGCTTGCCGAGGACGTTCGAGACCAGCAGGTGGGCCCGCTTGGGGTTGCGGCGCAGGGCGAGCCCGACCAGGGCGCGCAGCTCCTCGTCGCCCGCGAGCCCGATCCCGAGCCGCTCGGCGACCCAGGTGCCGGACCAGACCTCGTCGTTGACTGCGTTGTTCATGCGTTCCTTGGAAGAGGTGCGGACGGTTCAGCCGGGTATGCCGGCGGCGAGCAGTTCCACGAAGCCGACGTCCTCGTGCGCGACGCCGAAGACCTCGGCGCGCAGCAGGGTCCGCTCGGCCCAGGCGCGGTGCGGCTTCACCTCGTTCATCTTGTTCGTGTAGGCCGACCGGAGTACACCCCCGCCGCCGCGTTCCGGCCGCAGGATGTCCTGCGCGTCGCTGAACTCCTCGTGGCTGACCACGGAGAGCGCGTGCACGGGCAGCACGTGGGAGGGGTGGATGCAGGTCTTGCCGAGCAGGCCGTTGGCCTGGTCGAGGGTGATCTCCCGGAGCAGCCCGTCCATGGCGTGCGCGATGAGCTTCTGCCGCAGTTCGGCGGCCTGCACCTGGAGGAAGGGGCTCTGCCTGAGCTGCGGCTTGAACATGCGTTCGGAGGCGCGGAAGTACTCCCAGACCGGGCCCGTGACCGTGAAGCCGGTGCCGTCGGCGCGGCCCAGCATGTTCACCACGTCGGCGATCACGGAGGCGACCACCTGGACGTCGTAGGCGGTCATGTCGGGGGCGCGGCGCAGGCCGTAGGAGGAGCAGAAGTCGGTGACGCCGAGGCGGAGCGCGAGGACCCGGTCGCGGTACTTGTCCACCGCGCGGAAGATGCCTTCCAGGGTCTCCACGCGTGACTCGCGGTAGAGCAGCTCGGGGGACTCCAGCACCGGCATGGCGTACAGCCGCCGGCCGCAGGACCGCTCGGCCCCGGCCAGCGCCTCCAGGAACGGCATGCCGCGTTCCCCGGTGAACTTGGGCAGCACGAACCCGGACAGCAGGCGCGCGGCCGGGCCGAGGCGGTGCACCAGGTCGGGTATCTGCTCGGGGGTGCGCACCCGGATGAACAGCAGCGGCGGCTCCACTGCGGGCCGGGCGGCGAGGTCGGCGAACTGCCGGACGAGGTTCTCCTCCCCCGCCGCGACGTCCGCGTCCCCGATCGAGTCCTCCAGGCACAGCACCATCGAGACCACGCCGTTGCCCGCCTGTCTGACGATGTCGTCGGCGAGCCGCGGCCGGGTGGCCGGGCTGTACAGCGTGGCGCCCAGGGCCGCGGAGAGCAGCCGGGCCGGGGAGTCGGCGGTGAACGCGCACGGCTCCTGATGGAAGAGGCGCTGCCGCACCCCGGGGGCGATGTGCCCGAAATGACGCATAGGACTCCCTTGCGGTACGAGCCAAGCCTTTGGATTCGGTAAAGGGTGGCCGGTAATAGTACGTAGGGACCCGTGTCGAGGGTTCCCCGTGGGCGTGAATTCCCGGTAACCCGCCCATGTCGGCGGCACCGCACCGCGTTGTCGTGAGCAGGACCGAGAGGGCAGGATGGCCGCATGACGCACGCCATGCTGAAGGGGTCGAACGTCCCGCTGGAGGCCACCACGGTACGCGCCGTGCTGCGCTGGACACCCGGGCGGTCGGTCCCGGACGTGGACGTGTCGGCGCTGCTGCTGGGCCCCGACGGCCGGGTGCGCTCCGACGAGGACTTCGTCTTCTACAACCAGCCCCGCCATCCTTCCGGAACGGTGTGGCGGCTGGGCAAGAAACAGGTCGCCGAAGGGCTCACCGACACGATCCGGACAGACCTCTCCGGTGTCGAGCCGGGCGTCTCCCGCATCGTGCTGGTCGCCTCCGCGGACGGGGTCGCCTTCGACCGGGTGCCGGCGCTGTGCGTCCTGCTGTACGACGCCTCGGTCGCCGGCGGGGAGCCGCTGGCCCGGTTCGAGATCACCCCGGAGACCGGCGCGGAGACGGCGCTGATCTGCGGCGAGCTGTACCGGCGCGGCGAGGGCTGGAAGTTCCGGGCGCTGGGCGAGGGCTACTCCAACGGGCTGGAGGGGCTGGCCACGGACTTCGGCATCTCGGTGGACGAGCCGGACGAGGCGGAGGAGGAGCGGCCCGCGTTCGACCCGGCGCCGGCCCAGCCGCTGCCGCCGGAGCAGCCGACGGCCGCCGTGCCGGCGCAGCCGCCCGCCTACGGCTACCCGCAGCCCATGCAGCCGCCGCTCCCGCCCGGACCGGACGGCTACTTCCGGCTGCCGCCGCAGGGCCCGCAGTTCCTCGCCCGCCGGTAGTCCGGCCAGGGCGGGCGCGGGCGGCTTCGCGGTCCCTGCGGGCCGTTACCGGTCCGCCTTGGCCTTGTAGCCCCGGCCCCACTGCAGGCCCCAGCCGTAGAGGCGGTCCAGTTCGCCCTGGAAGCCGTAGACGAACTTGACCTCGCGGCGGACCAGCAGTTCGTCCTTGACGTTCTCGATCAGCACCACCGCGCAGGAGCGGGCCTGCGGGTGGCGTTCGTCCAGGGCGATCTCTATGCGCGGGCCGTTGCCGGGGTAGAGGGTGACGACGGCGTGGGTGCGGTCGAAGGCGGGCGTCTGGTCGTAGATGTAGACGAAGACCAGCAGCCGCTTCAGGGCTTCCCGGTGGTCGAGGTTCACGTACATCGTCTCGCCGGACCCCGAGCCGAACCGGTCGTCGCCGTCGAGTTTGATGTACGGCGGCGCGTTGACGTCGCCGAGGTAGCCGCCCAGCGGCTGGACGACGCCCTTGGTGCCGTCGGCCAGCTCGTACAGACAGCCGAGGTCGAGGTCGACGTTGACCATGCTCTGGCCGTGGCCGAGGATCTCCGGCGGCTTCAGCGCCCGCAGCGGATGCCGCAGCAGGCCCGGCCGCCGGGCGCCGAAGTCGGAGGTCCGCATCCGCCAGGAGAGGTTGACCCGCAGGTGGCCGGTGGCCGCGCCCTGCTTGGTGAGCGACACCGTCGGGTGCCGCCTGGTCAGCTCGATGGCGTTGCTGGACGCGTTGCCCGAGTCGAAGTCGGCGGCGCGGCCGCCCCGCAGTCCGTCGAAGAAACCCATTCCCGCCCCCAGGTACTGATCGTGACGCCGGCGGGGCGGCCGACCGCGTCGGCCGCCCCGCTCAGAGCGTTCCTCACCGGCCGCGCCGTCACACCCCGGAGGAGACCTCGGTCTTCTCGCCGGTTCCCTCGCCCGCCGCGGCCAGCGCGTGGTTGCGGCGGACCGAGGAGAAGAAGGACCAGGCGATCAGGACCACACCGATGAGACCGGTGATGATCTCGTGGATCTCGTACTGGATGGTGATCATGAGGACCACGGCGAGCGCGCCGATCGCGTAGTGGGCGCCGTGCTCCAGGTAGACGTAGTCGTCCAGGGTGCCCTGGCGGACGAGGTAGACCGTCAGCGAACGGACGTACATCGCGCCGATGCCGAGGCCGAGGGCCATCAGGACGATGTCGTTGGTGACGGCGAAGGCGCCGATCACGCCGTCGAAGGAGAAGGACGCGTCCAGGACCTCCAGGTAGAGGAACATGAAGAAGGCGGCCTGGCCGGCCAGGACGACCGCGGGCTTCCGCTTGCCGCTGCGGCCGGCCTCTTCCTCCTCCTCGTGCTCGCGCTCCTCCTCTTCCTCCAGCTTGTCCTCGAAGTAGCCGGACAGGCCGCCGACGACCATGTAGGTGATCAGACCGGCGATGCCGGCGATCAGGACGGTCTGTGCCTTGTCCGCATGGACGCCGCCGTGCTGGTGGGCGTGGGTGGCGAAGGTGAAGGCAGTGATCAGCAGGACGACCAGGGCGATGCAGACCGACAGCATGTCGACCTTGCCCAGCTTGGCCAGGGGCCGCTCGATCCAGCGCAGCCACTGGATGTCCCGGTCCTCGAAGATGAAGTCGAGGAAGATCATCAGCAGGAACATGCCACCGAAGGCGGCGATCGCCGGGTGGGCGTCGGTGACGAGCTGCTGGTAGCGGTCCTTGTTGTTCAGCGCCAGGTCGACCGCTTCGATCGGGCCCATCTTGGCGCTGATCGCGACGATGACGACGGGGAAGACCAGCCGCATGCCGAACACGGCGATCAGCACGCCGACCGTGAGGAAGATCTTCTGCCAGAAGGGGCTCATCTTCTTCAGGATCCCGGCGTTGACCACCGCGTTGTCGAAGGACAGCGAGATCTCCAGGATGGCCAGGATCGCCACGACGCCGAAGGCGGTCCACCCCCCGTAGAACACCGCCGCCACCAGACCGAGCGCGGTGACCGCGAACGACCAGCCGAAGGTTTTCAGAAGCACTGGCTACCCCATCATCTGTTGCGGGGTCCCTCCCCGATCTGGGGGAGGGTCTCCCCCGTGCCGTACGCGGCTTTACGAAACGTTGACTCCGAAGTCTAGAGCGATGCCCCGCAGACCCGACGCGTACCCCTGACCGACCGCACGGAACTTCCACTCCCCCTGGTGCCGGTACAGCTCGCCGAAGATCATCGCGGTCTCGGTGGAGGCGTCCTCGCTGAGGTCGTAGCGCGCCAGTTCCCGGCCGTCGGCCTGGTCGACGACCCGGATGAAGGCGTTGGAGACCTGCCCGAAGGTCTGGCCGCGCTCGTCCGCCATATGGATGGAGACCGGAAAGATGATCTTCTCGCACTGCGGCGGGACCTTGACGAGGTCCACCAGGATCGACTCGTCGTCCCCCTCGCCCTCACCGGTGAGGTTGTCACCGGTGTGCTCCACCGAGCCGTCCGGGCTGGTGAGCTGGTTGTAGAAGACGAACCACTCGTCGCCCAGCACCCGGCTCCCGGCGCCGCACAGCAGGGCGCTGGCGTCCAGGTCGAAGGGGGCGCCGGTGGTCGAGCGCGCGTCCCAGCCGAGCCCGATCATGACGTTGGTGAGGTTCGGTGCCGCCTTGGACAGGGAGACGTTGCCCCCCTTGGCGAGCGTGACACCCATGCTGGTCCTCCCCTGGTGGTGCCTGCCTGGTTCTCCTGCGCGTCCGGCGCCGCCCGTAAACGGTGCGGCGCCGGACACAGGGATGTCGTTCGCTCCGGATCAGACGTTCACGCCGAAGTCCTGCGCGATGCCGCGCAGCCCGGAGGCGTAACCCTGCCCGATGGCGCGGAACTTCCACTCCGCGCCGTTGCGGTACAGCTCGCCGAAGACCATGGCCGTCTCGGTGGAGGCGTCCTCGCTGAGGTCGTAGCGAGCGATCTCCTGGCCGCCGGCCTGGTTCACGACGCGGATGAAGGCGTTGCGGACCTGGCCGAAGGACTGCTGGCGGTTCTCGGCGTCGTAGATCGACACCGGGAACACGATCTTGTCGACGTCGGCCGGGACGCCGGCCAGGTCCACCTTGATCTGCTCGTCGTCGCCCTCGCCCTCACCGGTGATGTTGTCGCCGGTGTGCTCGACCGAGCCGTCGGGGCTCTTGAGGTTGTTGAAGAAGACGAAGTGCTGGTCGCTGATGACCTTGCCGGCGTTGTTCAGCAGCAGCGCGCTGGCGTCGAGGTCGAAGTCCGTGCCGGTCGTGGTGCGCACGTCCCACCCCAGACCGACGATGACCGCGGTCAGGCCCGGGGCCTCCTTCGTCAGCGATACGTTGCCGCCCTTGCTGAGGCTGACTCCCACGGGTCCTCCATGTGGTGTCCAGGGGCGGGAAGCCCCGTCGTGCTTCGGATATGGGATCAACGTGCCGATCCTAGTGACGGGTTCCCGCGCCCGCAGACCTTGGACCCGGAGAATCGCAGGTGTCGGGCGGGCGGCCCGTTCACAGGGAGTCGAGCGCCTTCACGTACTCGTTCAGGTCACGGGCGTCCGGCAGGCCGTTGACCACGGTCCACCGCACGACGCCCTCCTTGTTGATGACGAAGGTGCCCCGGACGGCGCAGCCCTTGTCCTCGTCGAAGACGCCGTACGCGCGCGAGACCTCGCCGTGCGGCCAGAAATCGCTCAGCAGCGGGTACTCCAGGCCCTCCTGCTCGGCGAAGACGCGCAGGGTGTGGATGGAGTCGTTGGAGACGGCGAGGAGCTGGGTGTCGCGGTCGGCGAACTTCGGCAGGTTGTCGCGCAGCTCGCACAGCTCGCCGGTGCACACGCCCGTGAAGGCGAAGGGGTAGAAGAGCAGGACCACATTCTTCTCGCCGCGGAAGCCGGAGAGCCTCACGGTGCGGCCGTGGTTGTCCTTGAGCTCGAAGTCGGGTGCCTTGTCGCCGACCTGGATCGCCATCGTCGTGCATCCCTTCGGTGGGCTGTTCGGGTGAGCGGGAAGCGCGCGGTACGCGCTCGGGTCCACCCTACGCAGCGGTCACCGGGGGCATGACGGCGGCCGGGCCGGGGCCATCCGGCCCCGGCCCGGCCGTCACCTGTGCGGGGTCACTTCTTGGACTTGGCGGCCTTGGGCGTCACCAGCCGGGAGCCACTCCAGTCCTTGCCCACGCTGACGCTCTTCGTCGCCGTCAGGCCGGCCGTCGTGGCGGCGTCCTGGATGTCGCTCGGCTCGACGTACCCCGGACGGCCGGTCTTCGGCGTGAGGAGCAGGATGGTGCCGCCCTCTTCGATGTACGTGGTGGCATCCACCAGCGCATCCGTCAGGTCGCCGTCGTCGTCACGGAACCACAGCACGACGGCGTCGGCCACGTCGTCGTAGTCCTCGTCCATCAGGTCGCCCTGGATGGCTTCCTCGATGGTGTCGCGGAGCTCCTGATCGACGTCGTCGTCGTAGCCGATCTCCTGGACCACCTGCCCGGGCTGGAACCCCAGCCTGGCGGCAGGGTTCGTCCGCTCCTCCGCGTGGTCCGCGGTCGCGCTCACGGGTTGCCTCCTGATCATGTCTTGGTAAGTATCTCAGCCACGCGCGTGCGCGAAGCATTGGCCGTAGTCCACACGGGCGGGGCGGATCGCGCAAGTACCCGGCCGCCGGGACCGCCGAAACGGTGACGATCCCGGCGCTGCCGCCGCAACTCCTGGCACCGTATCTCGCTTTCACGAGACCCACATCACACGGATGTGCCCGGTTTGCCCCGGTCGGAATCATCCACGGTCACGCCGCTCGAACAACTTTGCCAAACACGTCACACCCCGGGCGTATCGTTGCGTTTTGACCGGTCATGCGCCGGTCGGGAGAACAGCGGGGATGACGTACGCCTTCCCCAGGTACACGATGGGGAACGGTGTAAGCAGGTGCAAAAACAACTGGCCCTCTGACAGGTAAGGAACAGCGTGGCTTCCGGATCTGATCGCAATCCGATCATCATTGGCGGCCTTCCGAGTCAGGTTCCTGACTTCGATCCCGAAGAGACCCAGGAGTGGCTCGACTCCCTGGACGCCGCCGTCGACGAGCGCGGCCGGGAGCGGGCCCGCTATCTCATGCTGCGCCTGATCGAGCGGGCCCGCGAGAGGCGCGTGGCCGTGCCCGAGATGCGCAGCACGGACTACGTCAACACGATCCCCACCAAGAGCGAGCCGTTCTTCCCGGGTAACGAGGAGATCGAGCGCAGGATCCTCAACGCGACCCGCTGGAACGCCGCCGTGATGGTCTCGCGGGCCCAGCGCCCGGGCATCGGCGTCGGCGGCCACATCGCCACCTTCGCCTCCTCGGCCTCGCTGTACGACGTCGGCTTCAACCACTTCTTCCGCGGCAAGGACGAGGGCGACGGCGGCGACCAGGTCTTCTTCCAGGGCCACGCCTCCCCGGGCATCTACGCCCGCGCGTATCTGCTCGACCGGCTCACCCAGGAGCAGCTCGACGGCTTCCGCCAGGAGAAGTCGAAGGCCCCGCACGCGCTGTCCAGCTACCCGCACCCGCGCTCGATGCCGGACTTCTGGGAGTTCCCGACGGTCTCCATGGGCCTCGGCCCGCTCGGCGCGATCTACCAGGCGCGGATGAACCGCTATATGGAGGCCCGCGGCATCGCCGACACCTCCCGCTCGCACGTGTGGGCCTTCCTCGGCGACGGCGAGATGGACGAGCCCGAGTCGCTCGGCCAGCTCACCCTGGCCGCCCGCGAGGGCCTGGACAACCTGACCTTCGTGGTCAACTGCAACCTCCAGCGGCTGGACGGCCCGGTGCGCGGCAACGGGAAGATCATCCAGGAGCTGGAGTCGGTCTTCCGGGGCGCCGGCTGGAACGTGATCAAGCTCATCTGGGACCGCACCTGGGACCCGCTGCTCGCGCAGGACCGGGACGGCGTCCTCGTCAACAAGATGAACACGACGCCGGACGGCCAGTTCCAGACCTACGCCACCGAGTCCGGCGCCTACATCCGCGAGCACTTCTTCGGCGAGGACCACCGGCTGCGCGCGATGGTGGAGAACATGACCGACGACCAGATCCTGCATCTGGGCCGCGGCGGTCACGACCACCGCAAGATCTACGCGGCGTTCAAGGCGGCCAAGGAGCACCGGGGCCAGCCGACGGTCATCCTGGCCAAGACGATCAAGGGCTGGACGCTGGGCCCCAACTTCGAGGGCCGCAACGCCACGCACCAGATGAAGAAGCTGACGGTCGACGACCTCAAGCGCTTCCGGGACCGGCTGCACCTGCCGATCTCCGACCGGGAGCTGGAGTCCGGCGTGCCGCCGTACTACCACCCGGGCCCGGCCTCGGAGGAGATCCAGTACATGCACGACCGGCGCAAGGGGCTCGGCGGCTACGTCCCGACCCGCGTCGTCCGCTCCAAGCCGCTCGCCCTGCCGGACGACAAGGCGTACGCGACCGTGAAGAAGGGCACGGGCCAGCAGTCCATCGCGACGACCATGGCCTTTGTGCGCCTGCTGAAGGACCTCATGCGGGACAAGGAGATCGGCAAGCGGTTCGTGCTGATCGCGCCGGACGAGTACCGCACGTTCGGCATGGACTCCTTCTTCCCGAGCGCGAAGATCTACAACCCGCTCGGCCAGCAGTACGAGTCCGTGGACCGGGAGCTGCTCCTGGCCTACAAGGAGTCGCCGACCGGCCAGATGCTGCACGACGGCATCTCCGAGGCGGGCTGTACGGCCTCGCTGATCGCGGCGGGCTCGGCCTACGCCACGCACGGCGAGCCGCTGATCCCGGTGTACGTCTTCTACTCGATGTTCGGTTTCCAGCGCACCGGCGACCAGTTCTGGCAGATGGCCGACCAGCTCGCGCGCGGATTCGTCCTGGGCGCGACCGCCGGCCGTACGACCCTGACCGGTGAGGGTCTGCAGCACGCGGACGGCCACTCCCAGCTCCTGGCGTCCACCAACCCGGCGTGCGTGGCCTACGACCCGGCGTACGCCTACGAGATCGCGCACATCGTGCACGACGGCCTGCGCCGGATGTACGGCAGCTCGCCCGAGCACCCGCACGGCGAGGACGTCTTCTACTACCTCACCGTCTACAACGAGCCCATCCGGCACCCGGCCGAGCCGGCGGACGTGGACGTGGAGGGCATCGTCAAGGGCGTCCACAGGCTGAGCGCGGGCACCGGCGGCGCGATCCCGGCGCAGATCATGGCGTCCGGTGTCGCGGTGCCGTGGGCGCTGGAGGCGCAGCGCATCCTCGCCGAGGAGTGGAACGTCCGGGCGGACGTGTGGTCGGCGACCTCCTGGAACGAGCTGCGCCGCGAGGCCGTGGCGTGCGAGGAGCACAACCTGCTGCACCCGGAGGAGGAGCAGCGGGTGCCGTTCGTGACCCGGAAGCTCAGCGGTGCCGAGGGTCCGTTCGTGGCCGTGTCCGACTGGATGCGGTCGGTCCCGGACCAGATCGCGCGCTGGGTGCCGGGCCCGTACCAGTCCCTCGGCGCCGACGGCTTCGGCTTCGCCGACACCCGGGGCGCCGCGCGCCGCTTCTTCCACATCGACGCCCAGTCGATCGTGGTGGCGGTGCTGACCGAGCTGGCGCGCGAGGGCAAGGTGGACCGGTCCGCGCTGAAGCAGGCCATCGACCGGTACCGGCTGCTGGACGTCTCGGCGGCGGACCCGGGGGCGGCGGGCGGCGACGCGTAACCGCCGGCTCGGCTCCCCCGCGAAAGGGCGGGGGAGCCGGCTGCGCTCCCACAGGCGCGCGGTTCCCGTGCCCCTGTGGGAGCGCGCGCCTTACGCTTTCTTTACGATTGCCGTCATGGAGGAGCTGTCGGCGCAGGCGCGGTGGGAGCGGCACAGCCAGCGGCCGCTGCTGGCACTCGCGGTGGCCTTCGCCGTCGCGTACGCGGTGCCCATCGTGGACGCCTCCGCCGGCCGGTCCCTGACGGACCTGTGCACGGGGGTGGAGTGGGTGGTCTGGGGCGCGTTCGCCCTCGACTACCTGGTCCGGCTGGCGCTCGCGCCGCTGCGCGTCGAGTTCGTCCGGCGGCACTGGCCGGACCTGTGCGCGGTCGTCCTGCCGATGCTCCAGCCGCTGCGGCTGCTGCGGCTGGTCTCGACGCTGATGCTGGTGGGCCGGCGGGCCAGGATGGCCCCGCAGATCCGCCTGACCACGTATGTCGTCGGGTCGGTGATCGGGCTGCTGATGTTCGGCTCGCTCGCGGTGCTCTCCGTGGAGCGGGAGTCGCCGCACGGGAACATCCGGACGCTGGGTGACGCGGTGTGGTGGTCGTTCACCACGATGACGACCGTCGGGTACGGCGATCACGCGCCCACGACCGGGCTCGGCCGGATGATCGCGGTCGGGCTGATGCTGTCCGGGATCGCGCTGCTCGGTGTCGTCACCGCGAACATCGCCGCGTGGTTCATCGCGCGCTTCGAGAAGGACGACGTGGAGGAGCGGCGGCAGACGGAGGCGCTCACCGCGCTGACGGAGGAGGTCCGGCTGCTGCGCGCGGAGGTGGCGCGGCTGACCGCGGACCGGGAGGAGCAGCGGCGCTGAACCCGGCGGTCCGGGCGCGCCCGCCGGCGTGAGGAGAAGAAGGGACGCGGGAAAAGGAAGGGGCGTGGGGAACCGGGTGACCCGGTTCCCCACGCCCGGCGCCGCCTGCGTCGACGGCCAGGACGGCCTCTGGGTCGTGTCCGGCCTAGAGGAGCCCGTTGCCCCAGGTGGCCGCGCCCGCCAGGGCGATGACGGCCAGCAAGGTGTCGATGGCGCCCAGGATCAGGGCCACCAGCGCCGGCACGTTGCGTTCGCCCGCCCAGCTGCGGCCCATCGACTGCCAGCCGCAGAACATCGCGACGGGGCCGAGGACAATCCCCAGCGCGAAGAAGCCCGCCACCGCGCAGACGGCACCGATGATCCCGAGTGTCGCGCGGTCCGGCCCGGTCCGTTGCCACGTCCGGCTACGCGACCGGGGGTATCCGCGTGTTCCGTTTCCGAAGCCTGCCATCATCAACTCCCTGAGGCATATGGACAGTTCGGCTTCACGGTGCGGGTACCCCGGTTCCGTCGGGGCAGACCTGCGCGCGCTGTCCCCCTCCGACAGCGCGCGCCGCGGCCCGGTGGTCCGCCATGCCCTGCGCAGGGCATGACCCACTGTGACCTGCGGCGCGCGCCGGGATCCAGCGATCTTGAGGGGAGTCACCCTGATAGGCGAACTCCGCCGGGAGGGGCCGCCGGTGACGGCCCGCCGCCCGTCAGATGTGGCCCACGCCCGCGCCCGCCTCCGCGTTGACGCCCCGCTTGGTGAGCAGCGCGACCAGGACGGCGACCGCCGCCACGCCCGCCGCCACGAGGGAGGCGAGGCTCATGCCGCTGATGAAGGTGTGGTGGGCCACCTCGGTGATCTTCTCGGCGATCGGCGCCGGGGTGTTCGCGGTCACCGGGGCGACACCCTGCTGGACCGCCTCGGCCGCCTGGTGCAGTTGCTGCTCGGGCAGCTTCGGCAGGCCGGCGTCGGCCCAGTTGCCCGCCAGGGTGTGGTCGACCTTGGAGGCCATCACCGCGCCGAGGACGGCCGTGCCGAGGCTGCCGCCGATCTGCATCGCCGCCTGCTGGAGACCGCCGGCGACCCCGGACAGCTCCATGGGCGCGTTGCCGACGATGACCTCGGTGGCGCCGACCATGACGGGGGCGAGGCCGAGGCCGAGCAGGGCGAACCAGACGGACATCGTGCCGCTGCCGGTGCCCTCCTTCAGCGTGGACATGCCGTACATGGCGATCGCGGTGACGGCCATGCCGCTCGCCAGCGGGATGCGCGGGCCCAGCTTGGTGATCACCGCGCCGGCCAGCGGGGAGCCCACGATCATCATGCCGGTCAGCGGCAGCAGGTGCAGGCCGGCGTCGATCGGGCTCATGCCGTGGACGTTCTGGAGGTAGAAGGTGACGAAGAACAGGCCGCCCATGAACGCGATGGCCATGAGCACCATCAGGACGACACCCGCGGACAGGGCCACCGAGCGGAACAGCGCCAGCGGGATCAGCGGTTCGCGGACCTTCGTCTCCCAGAAGGAGAAGAGCGCGAAGCCGACGACCGAGGCGATGATGAACAGCCACGTCTTGCCGTCGCCCCAGCCCCACGCGGGCGCCTTGATGAGGGCCCAGACCAGGCAGAACATCGCGCCCGAGAGCAGGGCGATGCCGAGCACGTCGAAGGAGCGCGGGGCGTTCGCGGCGCGGTGGTCGAGCAGGATCAGCGAGCCGAGCAGCAGGGCGAGCGCGCCGACCGGCACGTTGATGAAGAACACCGACTGCCAGTTGACGTGCTCGACGAGGACGCCGCCGAGGATCGGACCGCCCGCGGTGGACGCGCCGATCACCATGCCCCAGATGCCGATCGCCATGTTCAGCTTCTCGGCCGGGAAGGTGGCCCGCAGCAGCCCGAGCGCGGCCGGCATCAGCAGCGCGCCGAACAGACCCTGGAGCACGCGGAAGGCGACGACCGCGGCGATGCTGTCGGACAGGCCGATGGCGCCGGAGGCGGCGGCGAAGCCGGTGACGCCGATCAGGAAGGTCTGCCGGTGGCCGAAGCGGTCGCCCAGCTTGCCCGCGGTGATCAGGGACACGGCGAGGGCCAGGAAGTAGGCGTTGGTGATCCACTGGAGCTGGGCCCAGCTTGCGTGCAGGTCCTTGCCGATGGCCGGGTTGGCGATGGCCACGATGGTGCCGTCCAGGGCCACCATCATGACGCCCACGGCGACGGTGACGAGGGTGAGCCACGGGTGGCCGCGCAGGCCCGGGGCCGGCCGCGGCCCCGACGGTTCCGCCGACGCCTTGCCCTCCGGCCCCGTCGCATTGACGGTGGTCTGACTAGTCATACACTCAGGTTAATGACAGCCACTGACAGTTGACAAACGGATTCAGAAGTCGGTGACTGACACGAAAGCGGCGGGAGAGAGGCCATGGAGACGCTGCGCGAGCGCAAGAAGCGGCGTACACGGGAATCGCTGCTGCGGGCCGCTCTCGAACTGTTCACCACCCAGGGGTACGAGCGGACGACCATCGACGAGATAGCCGAGGCCGTCGACGTCTCGCAGCGCACCTTCTTCCGTTACTTCGCCGGCAAGGAGGACGCGGCCTTCGCGGTGCAGGAGATGACGGAGGCGGCCTTCGTGGCGGCCGTCCGCGGGCGCCCGCCGCACGAGACGCCGATGGAGGCCCTGCGGCAGGCGTTCCTGGAGAGCTTCGACGCGATCCGCGACACGGTCGAGGAGGTCGTGCCGGTCGGACTGCACCTGCGCATGTGCCGGACGGTCGAGGCCACGCCCGCGCTGCTCGCCGCCCATCTGCGCCGGTCCGCGGCGACGGAGGAGACCATCGCGCGGCTGCTGGCCGAGCGGGAGGGCGTGGACGTGGACACCGATCCGCGGCCCCGGCTGGCGGTGGCCGTGTTCGGCGGGGTGCTGCGGGTCAGCGAGCGGCAGTGGTGCCTGAGCGAGGAGTTCAGCCTGGAATCGATCCGGGCGCTCAGCGCGTCGTACCTCGATCAGGTGGGTTCGGCGCTCACGGGGAACTGGCGGGCCGTCTGAGATCGTTGGCAGACCGCCGACAACCGCACGCGGCCGTCGAAACCGTGATCCCTGTCACTCCGTTACCCCGCGACCCGCTCGTTCTCCTAGTGTGTCCTCCCAGTGACTTCCTTCGACACCTCCCCGCAACTGAACATCTGGCGCGCCCTGCTGGCGCTGGCCGTGGTGTTCGTGATGCTCGCCACCACCGGCTGGACCGCCCTGCGCGCCCATCGGGAGACGTCGGCGCTCCAGGCCTCGCTCGCCAAGTGGCAGCACGGCCGCCTGCACGGGCACCCGCTGCCGGACCCCGGGGCCGCCCCGGCGCGCCTGGGCCGCTTCTTCGCCGCGCTCGCCCCGCACGAGCGCGACCGCCTCGCCCACCGTTTCCCGCTGGCGGTGGGCAATATGAACGGCGCCCCGGTCGCGCTGCGCTACCGGGCCAACCACATCGCGCTGGAGCAGGCCCGCAAGGCGGAGCGCGGGCGCATGCACGACAGCCGGCTCAGCGCGGCGGGCCAGCAGGACGCGGGCCGCCGGATGCACCGCTACGAGTCGCTGCTCGGCCGCGGCCGGCAGATCCTGGCCTTCGATCCCGCGGGCCCGGGCCGGATCGCCGAGGTGTTCGGCGCGCTGCCCTCGGCGGAGCGGATCTCGGTCGTCGTCCCCGGCGTCGACACCGACCTGCTCACCTTCCAGCGCACCCACCGCCCGTACAGCGCCCCGGTCGGCATGGCCAAGGCCCTGTACGCCGCCGAGCGCGCGGCACGCCCCGCGACCCGTACGGCCGTGATCGCCTGGGCCGACTACACCTCCCCCGACGGGCTGGGCGTGGACGCGGCCACCGGACTGCGCGCCGCCGAGGGCGCCGTACGGCTGAACGCGCTGCTGCGCGCGCTGCCCGGCCGGGCCCCGGTGTCGATGTTCTGCCACAGCTACGGCTCGGTGCTCTGCGGGGTCGCCGCGCGCGATATGCCCCGCCGGGTCGCCGACATAGCGGTGGCCGCGAGCCCCGGGATGCGCGTCACCAGCGCCGCCCGGCTGGGCACGGCGGCCCGGGTGTGGGCGATGCGGGACGCCAGCGACTGGGTGCGCGACGTGCCGTACCTGGAGCTGGGCGGCCTCGGCCACGGCGCCGACCCGGTGTCCTCCGGGTTCGGGGCGCGGGTGCTGTCGGCGCGGGACGCCGAGGGGCACAGCGGTTACTTCCAGCCCGGCACGGACAGCCTGCGCAACCTCGCCGGGATCGGCGTCGGCGCCTACGACGAGGTGACGTGCGCACGGGAGGACGACGCGTGCCGGTCCGGTCTGTCCGGCGCGACGGCGGCCGGACGCGCGTAGAAACAGCGGGAAGTGCGGTCTGCGCGGGTGGCGACGGAGGAGCACGTGCCGCATACGATGAGCCGCATGGGTGACGTACTGGCGGGTTTTCATGCCGTATGGGAGTTCGAGTCCGACTCCGTGCTCATCCGTTACGAACGGGGGATTCGAACACCGAAGCTGTTCCAGGCGCTCGGCGAGCGCCGGATCCCGCTGGCCGCGGTGGAGGGCGTGACCCTCGCCCCGGGCAGACGCGGCACGGTCGTCCTGCGGCTGCGGCCCCGCCCCGGCGCCGATCCGCTGATGGAGGCGGCCGACGGCCAGCTTAAGGAGGGCTCCGACCCGTACCGGCTGGTGCTGCCGGCCGAGCGGGAGACCCTCGCCGAGTACTACGCCGAGGAGCTGACCGGGCTGCTCACCGAGTCCGGCCCCGCCGACCGGCACCTGGTCGCGGCCCCCGGGGCGCCGCTGCACTTCAAGGCGTACGACGGGAAGGCGTCCTTCGACGGGACGGCCGTGCAGTTCCGCTGGTCCTGGACGGGCGCGTCCTCGGCGAAGTGGAAGGCCGGCGACCAGAGCTTCGCGGTGGCCGAGCTGGGCGGGGTGGAGTGGCGCTCGCCGGAGGTGTTCGAGGGGCACCTGCGGCTGATCCGGCGGTCGGCCGACGCGGCGGCGCCCGTGCCGCCCGACCAGGATCCGGCGGCGGTGGTGTTCGGGCTGGGCTACGGGCCGGTGCACGAGTCGCTGCCGTTCGCCGCGGCGGTGCTGGCGGCCCTGCGCACCCGGGGGCCGGTGCCCGTGGCACCGGCCCCGGCCCGGCGCGATCCCGCCGACATCGCCGAACGGATCCGGCACCTCGGGGACCTGCACCGGGCCGGGCTCGTCACCGACGAGGAGTTCGCCGGCAAGAAGGCCGAGCTCCTGGCGGAGCTGTGAGCTACTCCCGGCCCGCCGAGGCGAAGCGCATGTCCGGGTAGCGGTCGCCGGCCACCCGGGCGGCGATCGGCTCCAGCCGGTCCAGCTCCTCCTGCGTCAGCGTGATGCGCGTCGCCGCCACGTTCTCCTCCACCCGGCCCGGCTTGCGGGTGCCCGGGATCGGGACCACCGTCAGGCCGTCGACCGCCGCCCGCTGCTGCACCCAGGCCAGGGCGATCTGGGCGAGGCCGGCGCCCCGGGCCTCGGCGATGGCGCGGACCGGCTCCAGCAGCGCCGCGTTGGCGGCCGCGTTGCCGCCGGTGAAGCGCGGGTGCCTACGGCGGAAGTCGTCGGCGGTCAGGTCCCGTTCGGCGTCGGTGAACGAGCCGGTGAGGAAGCCGCGGCCGAGCGGCGAGTACGGCACCAGGGCGACGCCCAGGTCCCGCGCGGCCGGTACGACCCGCGCCTCGATGTCCCGGCTGAACAGGGACCACTCGGACTGCACGGCCGCGATCGGGTGCACGGCGTGCGCGGCGCGCAGTTCGTCCGCGGTGACCTCGCTGAGGCCGAGGTGCTTGACCTTGCCCTCGCGGACCAGCTCGGCCATCGTGCCGACGGTCTCCTCGATGGGGACGTTCACATCGCGGCGGTGCATGTAGTAGAGGTCGATCACGTCGACGTCGAGCCGCTTCAGGCTGGCCTCGACGGCCGCGCGGATGTAGGGCGGGTCGTTGCGGATGATCCGCTGCGTCGGGTCGTCCGGCGGGATGGACAGGGCGAACTTGGTGGCGATGACCACCTCGTCCCGGTGCGCCTTGAAGAACGGGGACAGGAACCGTTCGTTCTCCCCCTCGCCGTAGGCGTCGGCCGTGTCGTACAGCGTCACGCCCAGCTCCAGCGCCCGGTCCAGCGCGGCGCGGGCCTGGCCGGCGTCCGTCGGGCCGTAGCCGAAGTTCATGGCCATGCAGCCGAGGCCCTGCACACCGACCTCCGGCCCGTCCGTGCCGAGCCGTGCCGTCGGAATCCTGGCGTCGGTCATCGAGTGGTCCCCTCCGTGGCGTAAAAACTGATCTTGCGGTCGAGTACGGCGAGCGTGTCGCGCAGTTCGGCGATCCGGTCCAGGACGTCCCGGCGGGTCGACTCCAGCAGGGCCCGCCGCTCCCCGTAGGTGTTCTCGCCCTCCCGCACCAGTTCCGCGTAGCGGACCATGTCCGCCACCGGCATCCCGGTCAGCCGGAGCTTGGTCACGAAGTCCAGCCAGTCCAGGTCGCGGTTGCTGTAGCGGCGCTGCCCGGTGTGCGAGCGGTCGACGTGCGGCATCAGGCCGATCCGCTCGTACCAGCGCAGGGTGTGCGCGGTCAGACCGGTGAACGCGACGACCTCGCTGATGGTGTAGCGGTCCTGGCCGTCGGGCCGGGGCGGGCGCCGGGGCGGGGCGGAGCAGAGGTCGGCGGGTGTGGCCTCGGTGGCCGCTGGCGTGGTCTGCATCACCGTCATGCCCCCACGCTAGGACGTTGGAGTGCACTCCAGGCAAGCCGGTCCGGCGAGAACGTCCCCGGGGGCGGCCGGAGTGCGGGCGGCGGACCGGGACCCGTCGGTGCGGCCGTCGCCGCGCGCCGCATAGGCTCGGACGCATGTCGTTGCAGAGCCTGGCGCTGATCGAGAACTGGCCCGTCCCCACCGCCGCGGCGGGTGTCGTACGAGCCGACGGGAGCGTCCTCGGGACGCACGGCCCGGTCGGGCACCGCTTCCCGCTGGCCTCCGTCACCAAGCCCCTGGCCGCCTACGCGGTGCTCGTCGCGTACGAGGAGGGCGCGGTCGAGCTGGACGAGCCGGCCGGTCCGCCCGGTGCGACGGTCCGTCACCTCCTCGCGCACACCTCGGGGCTGGCCTTCGACGAGCACCGGGTGACGGCCGCGCCCGGGGAGCGGCGGCTGTACTCCAACGCCGGGTTCGAGCAGCTCGGCGACCATGTCGCCCGGGCCACGGACATCCCGTTCGCGGAGTATCTGCGCCAGGCCGTGCTGGAGCCGCTGGGCATGACGTCGACGTCGCTCCAGGGCTCGCCGGCCAAGGACGGGGTGTCGACGGTGGCGGACCTGCTGCGGTTCGCGGCGGAGGTGCAGGCGCCGCGGCTGCTGGACCCGCGGACGGTGGCGGCGGCGATGACCGTGCAGTACCCGGGCACGAAGGGCGTGCTGCCGGGGTACGGGCACCAGAACCCGAACGACTGGGGCCTGGGCTTCGAGATCCGCGACGGCAAGTCCCCGCACTGGACGGGCGGTTCGTCCTCGCCGCGCACGTTCGGGCACTTCGGGCAGTCCGGCACGTTCCTGTGGGCCGACCCGGACGCCGGGCTGGCGGCGGTCGCCCTGACGGACCGCGCGTTCGGACCGTGGGCCGTCGAGGCGTGGCCGGCGTTCACGGACGCGGTGCTCGCGGAGGCGCGGGGCTGAAGAAGCGGCCCCGGCCGCGGTTGCGGAGGCGTGCGGCTGAAGGAGCGGCCGGGGCGGTTACGGAGGCGCTCGGCTGAAGCAGCGGCCGGCGCCGGCGGTTACGGCTCCATCTCCCACAGCAGCAGCTCGGCCGGGGTCACGCCCACCGCCGCCAGCCCCTGGGCGGAGGTGATCCGCGCCGCGTCGCCGGGCCCGAGCCGCTCGCCGGCCAGCAGCACCTCGCCGCGCACCACGTGCGCGTACACGTACGCGGCGGCCGGGACCGCCGCGCGCTCCCCGGGGCCCAGCCGCCGCACCCGCAGCACCGCGCCCGCCGCCGGGACGGCGTACGCCGTGCCGTCCGCGAGGCCGGGGACGAGGGTGTAGGCGGGCTCGCCGCCCGGCACACGTGGCGTCAGCCACATCTGGACGAAGGCCAGCGGGACGTCCCCGTCGTTGCGCTCGACGTGCCGGACGCCCGCCCCCGCGCCGAGGTGCTGGAGGCCGCCGGCCCGCACCCGGGTCTCGTGGCCGGCCGAGTCGCGGTGGGTCAGCTCGCCCTCGGTCACCCAGGTGACGATCTCGGTGTGGCTGTGCGGGTGCTCGTCGAAACCGGCGCCGGGGGCGAGCCGTTCCTCGTTGCAGGCGATCAGCGCGCCGAAGCGGAGGTTGTCCGGGTCGTAGTGCGGCCCGAAGGAGAAGGAGTGCCGGGTGTCGATCCCGGCCTCCGGGTCCCCGCCGCGATAGCGCTCACCGGCGCGCCGTACGTCGATCACGGGCACCACGGTAACCGGACCGGCCGTCCGGGGTGGCGGGGCCGCGGGGGACCGGAGGCGGGCGGACCGGGAAGCCGCCCCCCGCCGACGCGGGCCCGCGTCCGGATAAGGCAGTCTTGTCCCGTGCCCGAACCCGAATCCCACAGCGGCGACCCCGCAGTCCACGACGTCCACTCGCACTCCGCGACCCTGAAGCGGCTGGAGAAGTCCTCCGGGAGCCTCGCCGCGCAGGCCATCGCGCGCATGGACGAGACCCTGCCGTGGTACCGGGCCATGCCCCCGGAGAACCGTTCCTGGATCGGACTGGTCGCCCAGGCGGGCATCGCGGCCTTCACCGAGTGGTTCCGGCGCCCGGACGCGCCCCAGGCGATCTCCACGGACGTCTTCGGGACCGCGCCGCGCGAGCTGACCCGGGCCATCACGCTGCGGCAGACCGTGGAGATGGTGCGCACCACGATCGAGGTCATGGAGTCGGCCATCGACGAGGTGGCGGCCCCGGGCGACGAGAGCGTGCTGCGCGAGGCGCTGCTGGTGTACGCCCGGGAGATCGCCTTCGCCACCGCCCAGGTGTACGCCCAGGCCGCCGAGGCACGCGGGGCCTGGGACGCGCGGCTGGAGTCGCTGGTGGTGAACGCCGTGCTGAGCGGGGAGGCCGACGAGGGCGCGGTCAGCCGGGCCGCCGCGCTCGGCTGGAACTCTCCCGAGCACGTGTGCGTCGTGCTCGGCACCGCGCCCGACGGCGACAGCGAGCTGACCGTGGAGGCGATCCGGCGGGCCTCCCGGCACGCCAAGGTCCAGGTGCTGACCGGGGTGCTCGGGGACCGGCTGGTGGTCATCGCGGGCGGCAGCGACAACCCGCTGGCCGTCGCCCGGTCGCTGATCGGGCCGTTCGCCGCCGGTCCGGTCGTCGCGGGTCCCGTCGTACCCGACCTGCTGGCCGCCACCCGGTCCGCGCAGGCCGCCGCCGCCGGGCTGAAGGCGTGTTCCGCCTGGCCGGACGCGCCGCGGCCGGTGCTCGCGGACGATCTGCTGCCGGAGCGGGCCATGGCGGGCGATCCCGGCGCGCGCGAGCAGTTGGTGGAGGAGATCTACAGACCGCTGGAGGAGGCCGGCTCGGCGCTGCTGGAAACCCTGAGTGTGTACCTGGAGCAGGCCAGCAGTCTGGAAGGCGCGGCGAGGATGCTCTTCGTTCACCCGAACACCGTGCGCTACCGGCTGCGACGTGTGACTGACGTCACCGGCTGGTCGCCCTCGGATGTAAGATCCGCGTTCACACTGCGGATCGCGCTCATCCTGGGGCGTCTGGCCGACGGTGACCCCCAGACATAAGGTTTTGTCGGGGGCCCACAAAAGCCCTACGTGTTCTTCGTCCCTGTCCCCACGGGCGGCCCCGGCCGTCCCCAAGAGAGAGTGTGAGAGTGCTCGTACTCGTCGCTCCCGGCCAGGGCGCCCAGACGCCCGGCTTCCTGACTCCCTGGCTCGACCTCCCCGGTGCCGCGGACCGCGTCGCCGCGTGGTCCGACGCCATCGGACTGGACCTCGTCCACTACGGCACCAAGGCCGACGCCGACGCCATCCGGGACACCGCGGTGGCCCAGCCGCTGCTGGTCGCCGCCGGACTGCTGTCGGCCGCGGCACTCGGTGACATCTCCGAGATCGCGCCGGGCGCGGTCGCGGGCCACAGTGTGGGCGAGATCACCGCCGCCGCCTTCGCCGGCGTCCTGGACGACGGGGACGCCCTCGGCCTGGTCCGCAAGCGCGGCCTGGCGATGGCGGACGCCGCGGCGGTCACCGAGACCGGTATGGCGGCGCTGCTCGGCGGCGACCCCGACGTCACCGTGGAGCACCTTCAGAAGCTGGGCCTGACCCCGGCGAACATCAACGGCGCGGGCCAGGTCGTCGCCGCGGGCACGCTGGAGCAGCTGGCCGCGCTGGACGCCGACAAGCCCGAGGGCGTCCGCAAGGTCGTCGCGCTGAAGGTGGCCGGCGCCTTCCACACCTCCCACATGGCGCCCGCGGTGGAGACCCTGGCCAAGGCGGCGGCGGACCTGTCGCCGGCCGACCCGAAGGTGCCGTACGTCTCCAACAAGGACGGCGCGGTCGTCGCGTCCGGCGCCGAGGTGCTGCAGCGGCTGGTCGGCCAGGTCGCCAGCCCGGTCCGCTGGGACCTGTGCATGGAGACGTTCAAGGAGCTGGGCGCCACCGCGCTCATCGAGGTGTGCCCGGGCGGCACCCTGACCGGCCTGGCCAAGCGGGCCCTGCGCGGCGTCGCCACGCTGGCGCTGAAGACCCCCGACGACCTCGACGCGGCCCGCGCTCTGCTCGCAGAGCACGCCGGCGCCTAAGGAGCCGCACATGGCGAAGATCAAGCCCAGCAAGGGCGCCCCGTACGCACGCATCCTCGGTGTCGGCGGCTACCGGCCGATCCGGGTGGTGCCCAACGAGGTGATCCTGGAGAAGATCGACTCCTCCGACGAGTGGATCCGCTCCCGTTCCGGCATCGAGACCCGGCACTGGGCGGGTCCGGACGAGACCGTGGCCGCGATGGCGATCGAGGCCTCCGGCAAGGCGATCGCGGACGCCGGAATCGACGCCGAGCGGATCGGCGCGGTGGTCGTCTCCACCGTCTCGCACTTCAGCCAGACCCCGGCCGTCGCCACCGAGATCGCCGACAAGCTGGGCACCGACAAGGCCGCCGCCTTCGACATCTCGGCCGGCTGCGCGGGCTTCGGCTACGGCCTCACCCTGGCCAAGGGCATGGTGGTGGAAGGTTCCGCCGAGTACGTGCTCGTCATCGGCGTGGAGCGGCTGAGCGACCTCACCGACCTGGAGGACCGGGCCACGGCCTTCCTGTTCGGCGACGGCGCCGGCGCGGTCGTCGTCGGCCCCTCGGCCGAGCCGGCGATCGGTCCGACCGTGTGGGGCTCCGAGGGCGACAAGTCGGAGACGATCAAGCAGACCGTCTCCTGGGACCGTTTCTTCCCGCAGTCCCGGCTCCAGTCGGGGGCCGTCGGCGACCCGGTGGAGCTGCCCGTCGACAGCGCGGGCACGGTCAAGTTCCCTGCGATCACGCAGGAGGGCCAGGCGGTGTTCCGCTGGGCCGTGTTCGAGATGGCGAAGGTCGCCCAGCAGGCGCTGGACGCGGCCGGAATCACCGCGGACGACCTGGACGTCTTCATCCCGCACCAGGCCAATGTGCGGATCATCGACTCGATGGTGAAGACACTGAAGCTGCCGGAGCACGTCACGGTCGCCCGTGACATCCGCACCACCGGCAACACCTCGGCCGCCTCGATCCCGCTCGCGATGGAGCGGCTCCTGGCGACCGGGGAGGCGAAGAGCGGCGACACCGCGCTCGTCATCGGATTCGGGGCGGGTCTCGTCTACGCCGCCACGGTCGTTACCCTCCCCTAGGCACTCCGTGCCGGATCATGCGGTCCGGGACGGATACAAATGCCACAAACCGTCTGGTATATCGAAGAAGGAGCGCCTGACATGGCCGCCACTCAGGAAGAGATCGTCGCCGGTCTCGCCGAGATCGTGAACGAGATCGCCGGGATCCCCACCGAGGACGTCCAGCTGGACAAGTCCTTCACCGACGACCTGGACGTCGACTCGCTGTCCATGGTCGAGGTCGTCGTCGCCGCCGAGGAGCGCTTCGACGTGAAGATCCCGGACGACGACGTCAAGAACCTCAAGACCGTCGGCGACGCGACCTCGTACATCCTCAAGCACCAGGGCTGAGCCGAGCGCTAGGCCCGAGGCTGCAAGGCCCCGCCACCCGGCGGTGGCGCCGTAGATCCCCGTGAACACGGGGTAGTCCTCCTGTATCCGTTGGAGAAAGAATTCCCGTGAGCCCGACCAATCGCACCGTGGTCGTCACCGGTATCGGCGCAACCACACCGCTGGGTGGCGACGCAGCCTCGACCTGGGAGGCCCTCGTCGCCGGACAGTCCGGTGTCAGCCTGCTGGAGCAGGAGTGGGCGGCTCAGCTGCCGGTCCGGATCGCCGCGCAGATCGCCGTGGAGCCGGGCGAGATCATCCCCCGGCCGCAGGCCCGCAAGCTGGACCGGTCCGCGCAGTTCGCGCTGATCGCCGCTCAGGAGGCCTGGAAGGACGCCGGTTTCACCGCCAAGGCCGGTGTGGACGCGTCCGTGAACCCCGACCGGCTCGGTGCGGTCATCGCCTCCGGCATCGGCGGTGTGACGACCCTGCTGGACCAGTACGACGTACTCAAGGAGAAGGGCGTACGCCGCGTCTCCCCGCACACCGTGCCGATGCTGATGCCCAACTCCCCGGCGGCCAACGTCGGGATCGAGCTGGGTGCCCGCGCCGGTGTGCACACCCCGGTCTCGGCCTGCGCCTCGGGCGCGGAGGCCATCGGGTACGCGATCGAGATGATCCGCACCGGGCGTGCGGACGTGGTCGTGGCCGGTGGCACCGAGGCCGCCATCCACCCGCTGCCGATCGCCGCGTTCGGCAACATGATGGCGATGTCCAAGAACAACGACGACCCGCAGGGCGCCTCGCGGCCCTACGACGCGGGCCGGGACGGCTTCGTGCTCGGCGAGGGCGCCGGTGTGATCGTCCTGGAGTCCGAGGAGCACGCGAAGGCCCGCGGCGCCCGGATCTACGTGGAGGCGGTCGGGCAGGGCATCTCCGCCGACGCCCACCACATCACGCAGCCGGAGCCGTCCGGCAACGGCATCGCGCACGCGCTGCAGAACCTGCTGGACAACACGGATCTGAAGCCGGCCGAGATCCTGCACGTCAACGCGCACGCCACGTCCACGCCGCAGGGCGACGTGGCCGAGGTCAAGGCGCTGCGGAAGGTCTTCGGAGACGACGTCGACCACATGGCGATCTCCGCGACGAAGTCGATGACCGGGCACCTGCTCGGCGGCGCCGGCGGGGTGGAGACCGTCGCGTCGATCCTGGCGCTGGTGAACCGCACGGCTCCGCCGACCATCAACATCGACGAGCTGGACCCCGAGGTCAACGCGGACGTCGTGCGCGGCGCGGCGCGGGCGCTGCCCGAGGGCCGGATCGCCGCGCTGAACGACTCGTTCGGCTTCGGCGGGCACAACGTGGTGCTGGCCTTCCGGACCTTCTGAGCGACGTGTGAAGGGCCCTCACCCGCGGGTGAGGGCCCTTCGGCGTGCCGGGAGCGCGCCGGCTCACACCACCTGGTGCAGCCAGCGCACCGGGGCGCCCTCGCCGGCGTACCGGAACGGCTCCAGTTCGTCGTCCCAGGGCTTGCCCAGCAGCTTGGCGATCTCCGCCGCCAGGTCGGTCTCGCCGTGCCGGGCACGGGCCAGGGCCGCGCGGAGGCGGTCCTCCGGGATCAGGATGTCGCCGTGCAGGCCGGTGACGGCGTGGAAGATGCCGAGGTCGGGCGTGCAGCTATAGCGCTCGCCCTCGGCGGTCGGGCACGGCTCGGCGGTGACCTCGAAGCGCAGCAGCTTCCAGCCGCGCAGGGCGGAGGCGAGCTGGGAGGCGATGCCGGCCGCGCCCTGCCAGGAGAACTCCGAGCGCCAGGTGCCGGGGGCCGCGGGCTGCCGGATCCAGTCGAGGCCGACGCGCGTGCCGAGCACCCCGGCGACGGCCCACTCGACGTGCGGGCACAGCGCGCGCGGCGCGGAGTGCACGTACAGAACTCCACGTGTCGTCACCGGAACCTCCGGGCAGAGCGGGACATCTTGCGGACTGACTGGCGGCAGTGGCACGACGGCCGCGCTGATGGCGAGGCTACCTTGCGGCGGGGCAAGGAGTGTGACGTACCGTCGGTCCCGGTGCCAGGAAACCGCCGCCATTCACCCGGGGGGACGCTTGTGCGGGGGTCTGCCGTTCCCGGACGCCCGGGCGGGAACCCTCGCGCGTTGTCTCGGGTGAGGGAGTGCGTCGTGCGCGGGAGTGCCGGCCGTCGAGCGAGGGGAACAGCAGGGATGCGGAAGCGAAGCAGCCGTGTGCGGGCCGCTCTCGGGGCCGTGACGGCCGGGGTGCTGGCCGTGGCCGGATGCCAGGCCGGGGCCGGCGGCGCGCCGCGGCCGGCGGGCACGGCGGCGGGCGCGGCCCGGGCCCCGCTGTGGGACGTCAGCCCCGACTCGATCGCCGCGGTGGGCGACTCCATCACGCGCGGTTTCGACGCCTGCACGGTGCTGTCGGACTGCCCGGAGGCGTCCTGGGCGACGGGCGGCGACGCGGCGGTCGACAGCCTGGCGGTGCGGCTGCTCGGCGCGCCGGGCGCGGCGGAGCGCAGCTGGAACTACGCGGTGACCGGCGCCCGCGTGGCCGACCTGCCGGCGCAGTTGGAGCGGGCGGCGGCCCGGCGCCCGGAGCTGGTGACGGTGATGGTCGGCGGGAACGACGCCTGCCGGTCCTCGGCGGCGGCGATGACGCCGGTGGCCGACTTCCGCGCGGACTTCGGGAAGGCGATGCGCACGCTGCGCGCGAAGCTGCCGAAGACGCAGGTGTACGTGGCGAGCGTGCCGAACCTGAAGCGGCTGTGGGCCGAGGGCCGGACGAACGCGCTGGGCCGGCAGGTGTGGAAGCTGGGCATCTGCCCGTCGATGCTGGCCGACGCGGACGATCTGACCACCGCGGCGACGCTGCGCCGGGACACGGTGCAGCGGCGGGTGGTGGAGTACAACAAGGTGCTGGCACAGGTCTGCGCCGAGGACCGCCGCTGCCGCTTCGACGGCAACGAGGTGTACGACTACCGCTTCGGCACCGGTCAGCTCAGCCAGTGGGACTGGTTCCACCCCAGCAAGGACGGTCAGGCGCGGCTGGCGGAGATCGCGTACCGGAGGGTCACGGCGCGCACCCCGTGACCTAGGGTTTCCCGCATGAACGAACTTTTCGGCACACTTTCCGACGGAACCCCGGTGCACCGCTGGACGCTGGAGCGCGCCGGGGTGCGGGTGCGGGTGCTGTCGTACGGCGGGATCGTGCAGTCGGCCGAGGTCCCGGACCGGGCCGGGCGGACGGCGGACGTGGTGCTGGGGTTCCCGGACCTGGACGGCTATCTGAAGCACCCGGAGCCGTACTTGGGCGCCGTGATCGGCCGGTACGCGAACCGGATCGCGGGCGGCCGGTTCACGCTGGACGGCCGCACGTACGCGCTGGCGCGCAACGAAGGCCGCAACTCGCTGCACGGCGGCGAGCGCGGTTTCGACCGGCGGGTGTGGGACGTGACGCCGGTGGAGCACGGGCTGCGGCTGAGCCGGGTCAGCCCGCACGGCGAGGAGGGGTTCCCGGGGCGGCTGGCGGTGACGGTGACGTACACGCTGTCGGCGTCCGGGGCGCTGGAGATCGCCTACGAGGCGGTCACCGACGCGCCGACGATCGTGAACCTGACCAACCACACGTACTGGAACCTGGGCGGCGCCGGTTCCGGTACGGCGGGCGGGCACGAGCTGCGGCTGGCGGCGTCCCGGTACACACCGGTGGACGCGGACCTGATCCCGGCCGGCCCGCCGGCGGACGTGACCGGCTCCCGCCTCGACTTCCGCACGGCCCGCCGGACCGGCTCCGGGTACGACCACAACTTCGTGCTGGACAAGGGGCGGACCGAGGCGGCCGAGGAGGTGGCCGAGCTGCACGACCCGGTCTCCGGCCGCACCCTGACGGTGGCCACGACCGAGCCGGGCCTCCAGCTCTACACCGGCGACCACCTCCCCGCCCCGTTCGCCCCGTGCGCCGGCCTGGCCCTGGAGACCCAGCACTTCCCGGACTCCCCCAACCGCCCGGACTTCCCCAGCCCGGCACTCCGCCCCGGCGAGACCTACCGCTCCCGCACGGTGTACGGGTTCGGGGTGCGGGACGGAGACATTTCAGCGGGCTGACGCCGGGTGAAGGGTGATTGCCCCGGTCCGGGGGTCAGGTCCCGGACCGGGGCCGTTTGCGGGGGCCCGGTCAGACGTTAATCTCCGCGGTCAGTCCGCGGTCGCCGATCGAGCGGGCGGCCGTGATGTCGTACGAACCCTTCACACATGTCCACGTCTTCGCCGTCTCCTCCCAGATCTCGAAGGCCCGGCGGGGCAGTGCGACGGTGACCTCGGCGCTCTCGCCGGGACCGGCCTCGACGGTCGCGAAGGCGGCCAGGCGGCGGGCCGGGCGGGCGGGGCCGGGGCCGGCCGGGGAGACGTAGAGCTGGACGGTCTCGCGGCCGGGGCGCTCGCCGGTGTTGCGGACGCGGACGCGGGCGGTGGTGCCGTCGGCGGTCAGGGACTCGTAGGCCCAGTCGGTGTAGCCGAGGCCGTGGCCGAACGGGTAGGCCGGGGTGCGGCCGGCCCGCTCCCAGGCGGAGTAGCCGATGAACAGGTCCTCGCTGTACGGCAGTTCGCCGTCGACCGGGACGACCTGGGTGACCGGGGCGTCGGTCAGGGCGCCCCAGGTGGTGGGCAGCCGGCCGCCGGGCTCGTGGGCGCCGGTGAGGACGTCGGCGAGGGCGGCTCCGCCCTCCTGGCCCGGGAACCAGGTGAGCAGGACCGCCGCGACCTCGTCGCGCCAGGGCAGTTCCACCGGGGAACCGGCGTTGACGACCACGACGGTGCGCGGGTTGACGGCGGCGACCGCGTGCACCAGGTCGTCCTGACGGCCGGGCAGCCGCAGGTCACGGCGGTCGAAGCCCTCGGACTCCACGCGGTCGGTGGTGGCGACCACGACGACGGCGGTGTCGGCGTTCCGCGCGGCCTCGACGGCCTCGGCGATCAGCTCGTCCGGGTCGCGCCGCGGCCCGCGGTGGGCGAGCGCGAAGGTGACGACCTTCATGGCCAGGTCCTCGGGGAGCCGGACGACGTGGGTGAGGGAGATCTCCACCGGTTTCCCCGCGGTGAGTCCGGGCTCGGCGCGGGCGACGGGGGCGCCGAAGAACGCCGCGAAGGGGTCGCCCTCGGCGGGGAGCTGGACGTCGTCGTAGTACGTCGTGCCGTCGACGGTGAGGGTGAAGGCGCCGACGCCCTTGATGCCGAAGGTGTGCGGGCCGGACTCGCGCGGGGTGAAGGTGCCTGTCAGCTCCACGCTGTGCAGGGTGTCGTGGGTGACGCCGTCGGGCAGGTCGGAGCCCATCCACTGGACGAGGCCGCCGGGCGCGGAGCGGGTGCCGATGATGTCACCGGCGGCGTCGCGGCAGACGGCCCGCAGGGTGAGGCCCCGGCCGTCGACGGCCAGTTCGGTGGCCGGGTCGGCGCCGACGGCGTAGGTGAGGGCGCCCTCGGGCAGGGCGGCGGTGAGACCGTCGAGCGGGGAGACGGTCCGGGCCGGGAAGACGGTGGCGGAGCCGCCGCCGAGGACGCGGGCGTCACGGGCGGCGGCGCCGATCAGGGCCACGGTGCCGTGCGGCTTCAGCGGCAGGACCCGGTTCTCGTTGCGGACCAGGACGAAGGAGCGGCGGGCGATCTCGCGGGCCAGCTCCCGGCCGTCGACCGGTGCGGGCGGCTCGGTGACGGCCGGTTCGGCGCCGGCCAGGGCGCCGACGCGGGCGGCCAGGCGCAGCACCCGGCGGACGGCCGCGTCGACGGTGGCCTCGGGGACCGCGCCCTCCCGCACGGCCCGGGCGAGCGCGGGGCCGTAGACGGTGCGCGGGCCGGGCATGGCGAGGTCCAGGCCGCCGCGGGCGGCCCCCACGGTGTCCCGGGCGGCCGTCCAGTCGGAGACGTTGCAGCCGTCGAAGCCCCATTCGCCGCGCAGCACTTCGTTCACCAGGTGGTGGTGCTCGGTCATCGTGGTGCCGTTGACGGAGTTGTAGGCGGTCATGACGCCCCACGGGCGGGCCTGCGCCACGATGGTCTCGAACGGGGCCAGGTACAGCTCGCGCAGGGCCCGTTCGGAGATCACGTTGTTCACGGTGAGGCGGTCGGTCTCGGCGTCGTTGGCGACGAAGTGCTTGACCGTGGTGCCGACCCCGCCGGACTGGACACCGGTCACATAGCCGGTGCCGATGGCTCCGGTCAGGTACGGGTCCTCGCTGTAGCACTCGAAGTGGCGGCCGCCGAGCGGGGAGCGGTGCAGGTTGACCGTGGGCGCGAGCAGGACGTGGACGCCCTTGCGGCGGGCCTCCTGGGCCAGCAGCACACCGGCGCGGCGGGCGAGGCCCGGGTCCCAGGTGGCGGCGAGCGCGGTCGGCGAGGGCAGGGCCACGGACGGGTCGTCGGCGGTCCAGTGCACGCCCCGGACGCCGATCGGGCCGTCGGACATGACGAGCGACGCGAGTCCGATCTCGGGCAGCGCGGGCAGGGTCCACATGTCCTGGCCGGCCAGCAGCCGGGTCTTGGCGTCGAGGTCGAGCCGGCGCAGGGCGGCCTCCACGACCGCCTCGCGGGCCTGGTCGGCCGGGGTGAGCCGGTCTGCCGCCATCGGGGTCCTCCTCGTCGAGTCCGTGCCGGAGTACCCATCGTGCCCGAGTTACCTGTGACACGGTAGGTTCCGTTACCTCTACGTTATAAATACCGGGCGGGCATGTCGTACGGTGACGTCATGAACGCGAGGGCCAGGAGCGCGGAGCGGCGCGCGGAGATCGTCGGGGCTGCCCTGGAGGTGATCGCCGAGCGTGGTTACCGGGGGGCGAGCCTGGCGGCGGTCGCCGAGCGCGTCGGTCTCACCCAGCAGGGCCTGCTGCACCACTTCCCCGCCAAGGACGCCCTGCTGGTGGCCGTGCTCCAGGAGCGGGACCGGTGGGACGCGGTGCCGGACACCCGGTGGCGGATGGATCTGCTGGCCTCGCTGGTCGAGTACAACGCGATGCGTCCGGCGATCATCCAGACGTTCTGCGCGCTGCTCGGCGAGAGCGTGACGGAGGGGCATCCGGCGCGGGGGTACTTCACGGAGCGGTACGCGCGGGTGCGGGAGACCATGGCCGGGGCGCTGCGGGCCGGGTACGGGGACCGGCTGCCGAACGGGCTCACCCCCGAGCGGGCCGCCCCGCTGCTGGTGGCGGTGATGGACGGGCTGCAGTACCAGTGGCTCCTGGACCCCGGGTCGGTGGACATGCCGGGGGCGTTCCGGGACTTCCTGCGGCTGCTGGGCGAACCGGTGGACTGAGGACGCCAGGGAACGGCCCGGCCGTCAGGGGGCCGGGGCGGTGCGGCGGGCGTACGGGGCGGCGGTGGCGGACGGTCACCGGGAAGCCGGCGCCGGGAACGCCGGCCACCGGACGGTGCGGGCGGTCACGGCGAGCGTCTCGGTCACGGCGAGCGCTTCCGTCACGGCGAGCGTCGCAGTCAGCGCGCGGCGTTCGCCGCTTCGGCCGTGTCCGTGCCGTCGCCGGCGTTCTCCTCGCCCAGCAGGTCACGGGCGAGGAGCGTGGCGCCCGCGACCGCGCCCGGCATCAGGAACACCGCGACGAACGGGACCAGGAAGGCCAGGCCCAGAGGTGTGCCGAAGCCCCAGACCAGGGTCTTGCGGGAGCGGAGCAGGGCGAGGCGGGCACGCAGGTCGACGCCCCGGCGCTGGAGGGCCACGGCGGCCAGTTCCTCGGTGAGGAAGAAGCCGGTGACGAAGAAGCCGACCACGGGGACGACGGTCTGCCCGGCGAACGGCAGGAACCCGAGGGCGAAGAGCAGGACGCCCCACAGGCCGGCCCGGACCAGGATGCGCAGGCTGTCCCGGGCCGAGATCCACAGCTCGCGCCAGAGCGGCAGGCCGGACTCGGGAGCGGTGCCGTCGGGCGAGACGTCGGCGTCGACCCGCTCCGAGAGGGCCTCGTAGAACGGCTGGCCTATCAGCAGGGTGACGGCCGTGAACGTCAGGACGGCCAGCAGCAGGCCGAGGGCGAACAGGACGGCGGTCAGGAAGCCCCGGAACAGGCCCTGCCAGGGGCTGGACCAGTCGTCCGCGAACGGGGTCGCCCAGCCGACCGCGTCCTCGCCCCACAGGGCGAGCGCGACCAGCGCGGCGGCGTACAGCACCAGCGTGATCAGGCCGGGCAGCAGCCCGAAGCCGTACCGGCGGCCGTGCCGGGCCACCCATCGCTGGCCCTTCAGCAGATAACCGAACCCCACCCCGAGATCGCGCATGCGAGGACTTTACCGGCCCGGCGGCAGCGCGCCGGAGCCCGGCCCGGCCACCGCCGAGGCCCCCGGTCCCCGCGGGCGGTCAGGCTTCCAGCATGCGGCGCAGCAGGTCCCGCAGGGAGCGCCGCTCCTCCTCGGAGAGGCCGGCGAGGGGTTCGCGGGCGAAGTGCAGGCCCTCGCGCAGGTCCCGGGCCACCCGGCGGCCCTCCTCCGTGGCGGCGGCCACCTTCACCCGGCGGTCGGCCGGGTCGGGGCGGCGCTCCACCAGGCCGCGGGACTCCAGCCGGTCCACGATCCCGGTCACGTTCGACGGCTCGCACTTCAGCTTCTGCGCCAGCTTGCGCATGGGCAGCGGCTCCAGGGAGAGCAGGCTGAGCAGCCGGGCCTGCGGGCCGGTCAGCGTGTGCTCGGCCGCCGCCTCTTCGTAGTCCGCGTAGAACCGGGCCACGACCTCACCGATCAGCTCGACGACCTCCATGGTGAGGGCGTCGGGGCGGCGGAGCTTCGATGGAGTGGACATGCCCGCCAGAATACCCGCTTACTTGACATCCTGAAATATTCAGACGCATCGTTGTTTCAGGTAGTGAAGCACCATCGAAAGGCACCGTCATGATCAACCGCGAGTGGCACCTCCTCAGCCGTCCCGTCGGCTGGCCGAAGCCCGAGGACTTCGCACTCGTCGAGACGCCCGTCCCGGCCGTGGGCGAGGGCCAGGTGCTGGTGCGGAACAAGTACCTCTCGGTCGATCCGTATATGCGCGGCCGGATGAGTGCCGCGAAGTCGTACGTCGCCCCGTTCGAGCTGGGCGAGGTCATGCAGGGCGGCGCGGTCGGCGAGGTGGTCGAGTCCCGCGCCGAGGGCATCGCGGCCGGCGACCACGTGCTGCACTTCTTCGGCTGGCGCGAGTACGCGGTCGTGGACGCGCGCCACGCCGTCAAGGTGGGCCCCGCGGCCGTGCCCGCCGTCAAGGTCGAGGCGGGCGCCTTGGACGTGCCGCTGTCGACGTACCTCGGCGTCCTCGGCATGACCGGCCTGACCGCCTACGTCGGCCTGCTGCACACCGCCGCCTTCAAGGAGGGCGACAGCGTGTTCGTCTCCGGCGCGGCCGGGGCCGTGGGCAGCCAGGTGGGCCAGATCGCCAAGCTGAAGGGCGCCTCCCGGGTCATCGGCTCGGCCGGCTCCGACGAGAAGGTCAAGCTGCTGGTGGACGAGTACGGCTTCGACGCCGCGTTCAACTACAAGAACGGCCCGGTCGACGAGCAGTTGCGGCAGGCCGCGCCGGACGGCGTGGACGTGTACTTCGACAACGTCGGCGGCGACCACCTGGAGGCGGCCCTCGGCTCGCTGAACGAGGGCGGCCGGATCGCGGTCTGCGGCATGATCTCCGTCTACAACAACACCCGGCCCGCTCCCGGCCCGCGGAACCTCGCCCGGCTGATCCAGACCCGCGGCCGGATCGAGGGCTTCCTGGTCAGCGACCACTACGACCTCCAGCCCCGGTTCGTCGAGGAGGTCGGCCCGTGGGTCGCCTCGGGCGCGCTGAAGTACCGCGAGACCGTGGTCCGGGGCATCGAGAACACCCTGGAGGCGTTCCTCGGGGTCCTGCGCGGCGACAACATCGGGAAGATGGTCGTCGAGCTGTAGGGCGCCCGCCGGCGGGCTCCGGGCTTCCCGGAGTTTTCGGCATGCGGTAACTTCTTTCCGAAATCCATCGCGATCGTGGGCGCGAGTCGCGGTGGACCGAGGAGGAGGACCACCGCATGCCCATCACGCAGTCCGACGTGCTGTACACCGCCGTCGCCACCGCCGAGAACGGCCGCGACGGGCGGGTCGCCACCGACGACGGCAGGCTGGACGTCGTCGTGAACCCGCCGAAGGAGATGGGCGGCAGCGGCGCCGGCACCAATCCGGAGCAGCTGTTCGCCGCCGGGTACAGCGCCTGCTTCCAGGGCGCGCTCGGTGTGGTCGCCCGGCAGGAGGGCGCCGACATCACCGGCTCGACCGTCACCGCCAAGGTCGGCATCGGCAAGAACGACGACGGTTTCGGGATCATCGTGGAGATCTCCGCGCACATCCCGAACGCCGACGCGGCCACCGCCCGGGAGCTGCTGGAGAAGGCGCACCAGGTGTGCCCGTACTCCAAGGCGACGCGCGGCGACGTCACCGTGACGCTGGTCTGACCCGCGCCACCGGCACAGCGGCAGCCGCATCCCGGACGCGGGGTGCGGCTGCGGCGCCGTGTCCCCCAGAGGGCGGCCCGCCCCGTTTCCGCCGGAGGCGGCCCGCCCCGTCCCGCCGGCGCACGGCTCAGCTTGCCGTGGCCGCCCGGTGCACCGCCGCCGCCAGCCGGCCGTTCTCGGGGGCCGCGCCGCCCGGGAAGGCGAAGCGGCGCCTGGTGTAGCCGTAGGCGAGGCCGGCGCGCGGGTCCGCGAAGGACTGCACGCCGCTCGCGCCGCTGTGGCCGAGCGCGCCCGCCCCCAGGAACGGGTGCCAGGTGTCGGCGGTGGCCTGGAAGCCGAGGCCGTACGACTTGTGGGCGCGGGCCACCAGGTCGTACCCCACGGAGTGGATCTGGGCGAACTCCGCCAGGGTGTCCCCTTTCAGCAGCGGCGTTCTGCCGTCCCTCTCGCTGATCATCGCCGCGTACATGCCCGCCAGGCCGCGGGCCGAGGCGACGCCGCCCGCCGACGCCGGGCCCTTCTCCCGGATCAGCCGCTCGTTCGGCAGGCCCGCCAGGTCCGTGGGCTCCTCCCCGTGCCGGTTGTAGGCGATCGCCGCGAGGGTGTGCGGGCCGGCCGGCACGGCGTCCAGCTCCGCCTGCTGCGCGGGGGTCGGCAGCATCGGCCGGACCGTGCGGAAGCGGGGTTCGTGCGCGGCCGGCAGGCCCAGGTGGAAGTCGAGGCCGTACGGGGCGCGGACGCGTTCCTCGTAGACCTCCTGGAGTGTGCGGCCCGTCGCGCGGCGGACGACCTCGCCGGTCAGCGCGCCGATCACCAGCGCGTGGTAGCCGAAGGCCGCGCCCGGCCGCCAGAACGGCCGCTGGTCGGCCAGGCGTTCGGCGATCATCCGGTCGTCGGCCAGCTCGGCGAGCGTGAACCCGGTGTCGGCGCCGATCAGTCCGGCCCGGTGCGCCAGCAGTTCGCGCAGGGTCAGCGCGCCCTTGCCCTCGGCGGCGAACTCGGGCCAGTAGTAGGTGACTTTGCGGTCCAGTTCCAGTGTGCCGTCCTGGACGAGCAGCGCCGCGACCAGGTGGGCCGCTCCCTTCGTGGCCGAGTACACGCCGTACAGCGAGTCACCCGTCACCTCGGCGCCCGCCCACAGGTCCACGACCCGGCGTCCGTGGACATAGGCGCACAACTGGCCCTCGTAGTCGTCCCGTTCCTCGGCGACGACGGCGGCGAACTCCTCGCGCACCGCCTCGAAGCCCTCGGCGACCGTGCCCTGGACGGTGATTCCCTGCGTCATCCACTCTCCTCGGCTGACCCGCTGCTCGCTGCCCCCTCGGCACGACGTCCCCGCCGTCCCGGGGGCGTTCCGCGGACCGGTACGGCGAGAGGTGCCTGTTCGACTCAACCGTCAAGAGGGCCGCCGGGTGTCACGGTTGCCCCGGATGGCCGATGCGACGGGGCGCACTGAGGTGCACTGGGTGCGCCCGGCGTGCTTCGGATGCGCCGCGGGTGCGCTCAGGTGCACCACCACAGGAAGCGGTCGCAGGACTTGACGGGCGAGGGGTCGGCCGTGGGCTCGACCGTCGTCGGGGCGGCCGTGGGGCTGGTGGCGGGCGCGCTGGGCGGCGGGGCGGCGGGGCTCGTCGCCGTCGTGGCGGAAGACGCCGGAGCGGAGTCCCCCGGGGCGGAGCCCGACGTGGCCGGCGCCCGCGAGGCGCCGGTGTCCCGGGCGGAGGGCGAGCCGGAGTCCCGCGCGGAGGACGAGGCGGAGGCGGACGCGGAGGAGGCGGCGGACGAGGCGTCCGGCGCCGTGGAGCCGGCCGCGCCCGGGGAGGCGGCGGAGGTGACGGCGCCCGGGCCGGCCGTGCGACCGGGCGCGGTGGAGGAGGCGCCGTCCGCCGAGGTGTCGCCGGCCGGGGTCCGGGTGTCGCCGGCGAACGGCGAGAAGGGCGCGTCCGTGCCGAGTTCGGCGAGGCTGAGCCCGCCGGCGGCGAGGACGAAGCCGGCCGCGACCAGCAGGACGCGGCGCCGGCGGCGCCGGTGCACGGCGGCCTTGCGGTCCCGCCGGCTCCCCGCGACGACCGGTCCGCCCGGCTCGCCCGAGTCGTACGACGACGTGGACGACGATATGGACGACAGCCCGTCAGACAGCCCGTCAGACGGCGTGCCAGGCGGCGAGGGCGACGACTGGTCAGGGTGGTCCGCGTGGTCCGCGTACCCTCCGGAGATCCGCCCGCCCTCCTGCCCGTACCCCGCGTCCCCGTGCCCCGCGTCCGGGCCGGCACCGGGCCCGGCCGGTGCCGCCGGGGTGGAGGCGAGGCGGTCGGCCGGGGTGCCGCACCCGGGGCAGGCCAGGGCGCCGTTCAGGTGCCGTCGGCACGGGGGGCAGTAGTCCATGACGCGGGAAGACTAGAGTCCGCGCGGGCCCGGTTCCAGGTGTGCTCGTGAAGGTTTGGTGCGGGACCGAAAGAGTTCTCGAAAGCCGTGCCGAAACCGTTACCTGTTCGACCCATTGACACCCCTGCCGCACCATCCTTACTGTCACGCCAGCATTTCGAACGTGTGACGAAATCTCGAACACCGAGGGGCAACAGCCGTGCGCATCACCGGAATCAGCACACACGTGGTCGGCACGCCGTGGCGCAACCTGACCTACGTCCAGGTGCACACCGACGAGGGGATCACGGGAGTCGGCGAGACCAGGATGCTCGGTCACACCGACGCGCTCATCGGCTACCTGCGGGAAGCAGAGGCCAACCACATTCTGGGGTCGGATCCGTTCGCCGTCGAGGACCTGGCGCGCCGGATGAAGTACGGCGACTACGGCCGCGCCGGCGAGATCGTCATGTCCGGCATCGCCGTCGTGGAGATGGCGTGCTGGGACATCAAGGGCAAGGCGCTGGGCGTACCGGTGTGGCAGTTGCTCGGCGGCAAGGTCACCGACAAGGTCAAGGCGTACGCCAACGGCTGGTACACCACCGAGCGGACCCCGGAGGCGTACCACAAGGCCGCGCAGGGCGTCATGGAGCGCGGCTACAAGGCGTTGAAGATCGACCCCTTCGGCACCGGCCACTTCGAGCTGGACCACCAGGAGACGCTGTACGCCGTCTCGCTCATCGAGGCCGTACGGGACGCCATCGGCCCCGACGCCGAGCTGATGCTGGAGATGCACGGCCGCTTCTCCCCCGCCACCGCCGTCCGGCTGGCCAAGGAGATGGCGCCCTTCAAGCCGGCCTGGCTGGAGGAGCCGGTGCCGCCGGAGAACCTCAAGGCGCTGGAGAAGGTCGCCGCCAAGGTCGACATCCCGGTCGCCACCGGCGAGCGCATCCACGACCGGATCGAGTTCCGCGAGCTGTTCGACAGCCAGGCCGTGGACATCATCCAGCCCGACGTCGGCCACATCGGCGGCATCTGGGAGACCCGGAAGCTGGCCGCGACCGCCGAGACGCACTACATGCTCGTCGCCCCGCACAACGTGGGCGGGTCCGTGCTCACCGCCGCCTCCCTCCAGGTCGGCTTCACCTCCCCGAACTTCAAGATCCTGGAGCACTTCAACGACTTCGCCGACGCGGAGATCAAGAAGGTGGTCAAGGGGGCGCCCCAGGTGGACCCGGAGGACGGCTGCTTCCACCTGTCCGACGCGCCGGGTCTCGGGGTCGAGCTGGACGTGGACGCGGCGGCCGAGTTCCCGCAGCAGCAGGCGCGGTTCGACCTGTGGGCCGAGGGCTGGGAGCAGCGTAAGCCGAAGGGCACCAAGTGAGTTCGCAGATCCTGGTCGAGGCACCGGGGGCGCACCGGGTGGAGACCCACACGCCGCGCGCGCCCGGGCCCGGCGAGGCGCTGGTCGCGGTGCACGCGGTCGGCATCTGCGGCAGCGACCGCGAGGTGTACCAGGGCAACCGGCCCGAAGGCTATGTGACGTACCCGCTCACCCCCGGCCACGAGTGGTCGGGGACGGTCTCGGCGGTGGGTGCCGGGGTGCCCGGCTCGCTCACCGGCCGCAAGGTGGTCGGCGAGGGCTTCCACAACTGCCAGGTCTGCGACCGCTGTCACGCGGGCGAGACCACGCTGTGCACGGCCGGGTACGAGGAGACCGGGTTCACCCGGCCCGGTGCCATGGCGGCCACGCTCACCCTGCCCGCCCGGCTGCTGCACGTCCTGCCGGACACCGCCGACCTCACCGCCGCCGCGCTGCTGGAGCCGGCCGCCTGTATCGCGGCCGCCGCGCTGAAGGCGAACGCCCGGCCGGGCGAGCGGGTCGCGGTGGTCGGCACGGGCACGCTCGGGATGCTCGCCGTGCAGTTCCTGGCGGCCGTCTCGCCGGCCGAGCTGCTGGTGGTGGGCACCCGGGGCGACCGGGAGCCGCTGTCCCGGCGGTTCGGGGCGAGCGACTTCCGGCTGCGGGACCAGGAGCTGCCCGAGGACATCGACGTGGTGATCGAGACCGCCGGGTCCGCGTCCGCCGCGCGCACCGCCGCCGGGCTGCTGCGGCGCGGCGGGCGGCTGGTCCTCACCGGCATCCCGGCGCCGGGCGCGGACGGGCTCGACCCGGCCGCCCTCGTCGTACGGCAACTGGAGGTGCACACCGTCTTCGGGGCGCCGCCGGACGCCTGGTCGTACGCCGTGCGGGTGTTCGGCGCCGGGCTGCTGGACCCGCTGCCGCTGGTCACGCACGAGTTGCCGCTGACCGGGTTCCCGCAGGCCATCGAGCTGGTGGGCGCCGGTGACCCGAAGGTGGGCAAGGTGCTGCTCCGCCCCTGACCGTACGCCGGCCGGGGCGGACCTGACGGCGCCCCGGCCGGTGTACTCCAGCGCTTTGCCCTCCCCTGAGCCGCGAACCTCGTCCGATATACCGAACACGAAGGACAGCTTGTGACCGACGCTTCCGCCCCGGCAGCCCGCAGGCCCGGCGAGCAGGTGCTCGCCGCACTCGGCCTCGGCGCGCCCGCCCTCGACCCCGCCGACGCCTCCGCCCACACCTTCCCCGGCGGCGGCCGCTGGCGCACCGAGATCCCCTCGTGCGAGGGTCCCGAAGCCCTGGCGGTCGTCCTCAAGGAGGCCTCGCGCCTGGATGTGCCGATCCACCGGATCAGCCAGGGCAGCGGTGTGTGGATGCTCACCGACGCCGAGATCACCGAGATGGTGGAGGCCGCCGGCGAACGCGACATCGAGCTCTGCCTCTTCACCGGCCCGCGCGGCACCTGGGACATCGGCGGCTCGGTGCGGTCCGACTCGCGGGGGGCCGGACTGCGCGCCCGGGGCCACGACGCGGTCGCCGGCTGCCTGGAGGACGCCGTCCGGGCCACCGAACTGGGCGTCAAGTGCCTGCTCGTCGCGGACGAGGGCGTGCTGTGGACCCTGCACCGGGCGCGCACGGCCGGGATCATCCCGGCCGACACCACGCTGAAGGTCTCCGCGCTGATCGGCCCGGTCAACCCCGCCTCGTACGCCGTGTACGAGCGGCTGGGCGCCGACTCCGTCAACGTGCCCAGCGATCTGACGCTGGACCACCTCACCGAGATCCGGCGGGTGTCCGGCGCCCCGATGGACATGTACATCGAGGCACCGGACGACCTGGGCGGCTACATCCGGATGTACGAGGTCGCCGAGCTGATCCGGCGCGGCGCGCCGCTCTACCTGAAGTTCGGCCTGTCCAAGGCGCCCGGCATCTACCCGTGGGGCACGCATCTGCGGGACCTGACGCTGGACACCGCCCGGGAGCGGGTGCGGCGCGGCCGGCTCGCCCTGGACCTGCTCGCCCGGCACGGCGCGGACGGTGACATGGCGCCGCTCGGCACCCGGCTGCCCGGGCCGCTCCACCGCTTCCCCGCCGAAGTGTCCGCTCCTCTCCCCGACCAGAACGACAAGGACTGATCCCCATGCCCCACCGCAGAACCGCACTCGCCGCGACCGCCATGGCCGCCTCCCTCGCGCTCGCCCTGTCCGCCTGCGGGCGGGACAGCGCGGGCGGCAGCGAGGAGAAGCCGGGTGACGTCAAGGGCGCCACCATCGGCATCGCCATGCCGACCAAGTCCTCCGAACGCTGGATCTCCGACGGCAAGAACGTCGTCAAGGACCTTGAGGCCAAGGGCTACAAGGCGAAGCTGGTCTACGGCGAGGACGACCCGGACACCCAGGTCTCGCAGATCGAGAACCTGATCACGCAGGGCGTGAAGGGCCTGATCGTCGCGGCGATCGACAACAAGTCGCTGAACAACGTGCTCCAGGAGGCGGCGGACGCGCACATCCCCGTCATCTCCTACGACCGGCTGATCCTCGGCACCAAGAACGTCGACTACTACGCCTCGTTCGACAACGAGAAGGTCGGCACGCTCCAGGGCCAGTACATCGTGGACAAGCTGGGGCTGGGCAAGGGGGAGAAGGGCCCGTTCAACATCGAGCTGTTCGCCGGCTCCAACGACGACAACAACACCAAGTACTTCTTCGGCGGCGCCATGAAGGTGCTCCAGCCGTACATCGACAAGAAGCAGCTCGTGGTGAAGTCCGGGCAGACCCGGCTGAACCAGGTCACCACCCTGCGCTGGGACGGCACCACCGCGCAGAAGCGGATGGAGGACCTGCTCACCTCGTCGTACAAGAGCGGCCGGGTCGACGCGGTGCTCTCGCCGTACGACGGCATCTCCATCGGCATCCTGTCCGCGCTGAAGTCCGACGGCTACGGCTCGGCCGGCAAGCCGCTGCCGGTCCTCACCGGCCAGGACGCCGAGCTGGCCTCGGTGAAGTCGATCATCGCCGGGCAGCAGACGCAGACCGTCTACAAGGACCTGCGCAAGCTGGCGGAGATCGCCGCCACCATGATGGACGACTCCCTCAAGGGCAAGAAGCCGCAGGTCAACGACGCCAAGACCTACGACAACGGGGCCAAGGTCGTGCCCGCCTATCTGCTCCAGCCGGTGAGCGTCGACAAGAGCAACTACCGCAAGGTGCTGGTCGACGGCGGTTACTACACCGAGGCCGACCTGAAGTGACCCGCCCTTTTCCTACGGAGTGAAAGGCACGACCATGGCGGGACCCGTCCTGGAAATGCGCTCGATCGTCAAGACCTTTCCCGGTGTCAAGGCACTGGCGGACGTCACCCTGACCGTCCGGCAGGGCGAGGTCCACGCCATCTGCGGGGAGAACGGCGCCGGCAAGTCCACCCTGATGAAGGTGCTCTCCGGCGTCCACCCGTACGGCAGTTACGAGGGAGACATCCTCTTCGAGGGCGACCTCTGCCGGTTCCGGGACATCCGGGCGAGCGAGCAGCACGGCATCGTCATCATCCACCAGGAACTGGCGCTGGTGCCGCAGCTGTCCATCGCGGAGAACCTGTTCCTCGGCAACGAGCACGCCCGGCGCGGACGCATCGACTGGCGCGAGACCCTGCGCCACGCCACCGCGCTGCTGCGCCGGGTCGGTCTGGACGAGCACCCGGAGACCCGGGTCGCCGACATCGGCGTGGGCAAGCAGCAGCTCGTGGAGATCGCCAAGGCGCTGTCCAAGGAGGTGAAGCTGCTGATCCTGGACGAGCCGACGGCGGCTCTGAACGACGAGGACAGCGACAAGCTGCTCGGCCTGATCCTGGAGCTGAAGCACCAGGGCATCACCTCGATCATCATCTCCCACAAGCTGAACGAGATCCGCAAGGTCGCCGACTCGGTGACGATCATCCGCGACGGCCGGTCCATCGAGACCCTGGACGTGCGGGCGCCCGGGACCACCGAGGAGCGGATCATCGCCGGCATGGTCGGCCGCGACCTCGACCACCGCTTCCCCGAACGCACCCCGCACCAACCCGAGGAGGGCGCGGCACCGGCGCTGGAGATCCGCGGCTGGACCGTGTTCCACCCGGTCGACCAGGAGCGCAAGGTCGTGGACGACGTGTCGGTCCAGGTCCGCCGCGGGGAGATCGTCGGCATCGCGGGCCTGATGGGCGCCGGCCGCACCGAGCTGGCGATGAGCGTGTTCGGGCGGGCCTACGGCCGGTACGCGGGCGGCACGGTCCTCAAGGACGGCCGGGAGATCCGCACCAAGACCGTGGCGGAGGCCGTCCGGCACGGCATCGCGTACGTCACCGAGGACCGCAAGCACTACGGCCTCAACCTCATCGACACCATCAACCGGAACATCTCGCTGGCCGCGCTGCACAAGGTCGCCCGCCGGGGCGTGGTGGACGAGCACGCGGAACGGCGGGTCTCCGAGGGCTTCCGCACCTCCATGAACATCAAGGCGCCCACGGTGTTCGAGTCGGTGGGCAAGCTGTCGGGCGGCAACCAGCAGAAGGTCGTCCTCAGCAAGTGGATCTTCGCCGGGCCGGACGTGCTGATCCTGGACGAGCCGACCCGCGGCATCGACGTGGGCGCCAAGTACGAGATCTACACGGTCATCGACCGGCTGGCGGCCGAGGGCAAGGCGGTGGTCTTCATCTCCTCGGAACTGCCCGAACTGCTCGGCATGTGCGACCGCATCTACACGATGGCCGCCGGGCGGCTGACCGGTGAGGTGCCACGGTCCGAGGCCACGCAGGAAGTGCTGATGCGCCATATGACGAAAGACAAGGCGAAGGACGAAGAGGTAACACCATGAGCACGGATGTGACCGCCAAGAACCCGGCCCCCGCGCCGCCGGGCGGCAGCGGACCGGCCGCCGGCGGCGGACTGCTCGGCCTCGTGCTGACCGGTCTGCGCCGCAACATGCGCCAGTACGGCATGCTGATCGCGCTCGGCCTGATCGTGGCCCTCTTCGCGGTCTGGACCGACGGGGACCTGCTGCTGCCGCGCAACGTCTCCAACCTGGTGCTCCAGAACAGCTACATCCTGATCCTCGCGATCGGCATGATGCTGGTGATCATCGCCGGGCACATCGACCTGTCGGTCGGCTCGCTCACGGCGTTCACCGGGGCCTTCTCGGCCGTGCTGACCGTGCAGCACGGGGTGTCCTGGCCGGTCGCGCTGGTGCTGTGCCTGCTGGTGGGCGCCGTCGCGGGCGCCGTCCAGGGCTATCTGATCGCCTACCTCGGCATACCGTCCTTCATCGTCACGCTCGCCGGGATGCTGATCTTCCGCGGTCTGACCGAGATCCTGCTCAAGGGGCAGACGCTCGGCCCGTTCCCGGAGGGCCTGCAGAAGATCGGCAACGGCTTCCTGCCCGAGGCCGGTCCGAACACCAACTACCACAACCTCACCCTGCTGCTCGGACTCGTCCTGATCGCGGCCGTGGTGTGGCAGGAGTTCCAGAACCGCCGGCGCCAGCAGGAGTTCTCCCTGCACGTCGTCCCGGTCCGGCTGTTCCTGCTGAAGCTGACGGCCATGGTGGCGGCGATCCTCGTCCTCACCCTGCTGCTCGCCAGCTACAAGGGCGCCCCGATCGTGCTGATCATCCTCGGCGCGCTGGTCGTCGGCTACGGCTACGTCATGCGCAACGCGGTCTTCGGCCGGCACGTCTACGCCATCGGCGGCAACCTGCCGGCGGCCAAGCTGTCCGGTGTGAAGGACAAGCGGGTCACCTTCTACGTCTTCCTCAACATGGGCGTGCTCGCGGCCCTGGCGGGTCTGGTGGTCGCCGCCCGGCTGAACGCGGCCTCGCCGAAGGCGGGCGTCAACTTCGAACTGGAGGCGATCGCCTCCTCGTTCATCGGCGGCGCGTCCATGAGCGGCGGTGTCGGCACCGTCCTCGGCGCCATCATCGGCGGTCTCGTCCTCGGCGTGCTGAACAACGGCATGAACCTCCTCAGCGTCGGCACCGAGTGGCAGCAGGTCATCAAGGGCCTGGCCCTGCTGCTGGCGGTCGGGTTCGACGTGTGGAACAAGCGCAAGTCCGGTTCGTAGAGCGTCCAGGAAACGGAGCCGCACCCATGGAACTGAACAGACGCACGGTCATCGCGGGAGCCGCGGCGGCGGGACTCGCCGCCACCGCCCTCGGCGGTACGGCCGAGGCCGCCTCCCGCCGGGGGCCGGTCCGGGAACCCTTCGGCACGCTCGCCGACGGCACGAAGGTCCACCGCTGGTCGCTGGAGAACGGCGGCACCCGGCTGAAGGTGCTGGAGTACGGCGGCGTGGTCCAGCGGCTGGAGCTGCCCGACCGGCACGGCCGGTACGCCAACGTGGTCGCCGGCTTCGCCGACCTCGCCGACTACACGGCGAAGAGCCCCTACTTCGGGGCCCTGATCGGCCGGTACGGCAACCGCATCGGCAAGGGCCGCTTCACCCTGGACGGCACGGCCTACCAACTGTCCGTGAACGACGGCGACAACAGCCTGCACGGCGGCGCCCAGGGCTTCGACAAGCGCGTGTGGCAGGCCGAGCCGTTCACCCACGGCACGGACGTCGGCCTGCGCCTGCACTACACCAGCGCCGACGGCGAGATGGGCTACCCGGGCACGCTGCGCGCTACGGTGACGTACACCCTCACCCGGCACGGCCAGTGGCGCATCGACTACACGGCCACCACCGACAAGGCCACCATCGTCAACCTCACCAGCCACGTCTACTGGAACCTGGCCGGCGAGGGCAGCGGCACCGTCGAGGACCACGAACTGTCGATCGCCGCGTCCCGCTACACGCCCACCGACTCCGGGCTGATCCCCACCGGTGAGCTGGCCCCGGTCGCGGGCACGCCGTTCGACTTCCGGCGCGCCAAGCCGATCGGCCGGGACCTGCGGGCCGGCCACGAGCAACTGGTGGCGGCCAAGGGCTACGACCACAACTGGGTGCTGGACAAGGGGACCACGGCCGGGCCCGAGCACATCGCGACGCTGCGCGACCCGCGCTCCGGCCGCACCCTGAAGATCGCCACCGACCGGCCGGGACTGCAGTTCTACTCCGGCAACTTCCTCGACGGGACGCTCACCGGCACCGGTGGCCGCACCTACCGGCAGGGCGACGCCCTGTGCCTGGAGACGCAGTCCTTCCCGGACTCGCCGAACCACCCGCAGTTCCCGTCGACGGTGCTCCGGCCGGGGCAGACGTACCGGACGACGACGCTCCACACGTTCGGCGCGTGAGACCGCCCGCCGCACCGGCGGGCTGAACACCACGGCCGTCACCTCCGTATCCCAGGGCGGCCCGTGCTCCCCCGCACGGGCCGCCCCGAACGGAGGTCCCCTTGGCCGGCAGCGTCACCTCGTTGTTCCGCGGCGGCACCGCGCACCGCCTCCCCCGGGCGGCGCCGGCGCGGGAGGACGGCGACGGGAGCGGGCCGGTGGACTTCCGCGTCCCGGGCAACCCGTACTTCCCCACGCCCGCCCTGTTCGAGGAACTGGCGGGCCGGCTGCGCGAGATCGTCACCTGCCGCCCGGACGACGCCGGCACCGTCACCGGTGAGCTGTGCTCGCTGCTGGGGCTGCCGCCGGGGTGCGTGGCCCTGGGCAACGGCTGCACCGAGCTGATCACCTGGATCGACCACCTCCTCGTCCGCCGGTCCCTGGCCGTCCCGGTCCCCTCCTTCGGCCGCTGGACCGGCCAGGCGATGGGGACGGGCAAGCGGGTCGACATGTTCCCGCTCCAGGAGGCGAACGGCTTCGGCCTGGACCTCGCCCGGTACGCCGCTTTCCTGCGCGCCCGCGGCACCCGGGCGGCCGTGCTCTGCAACCCGAACGACCCCGACGGCGGCTTCCTGCCCCGCCGGCAGGTGGTGCGCTTCCTGGACGCCATGGCGGACCTGGACCTGGTGGTCGTCGACGAGTCGTTCCTGGAGTTCGCCGACGCCGAGGACGAGCCGAGCGTCGTCCGGGAGGCCGTGCTCCGCCCCAACGTCATCGTCCTGCGCAGCCTGGGCGAGAACCTCGGTCTGCACGGCGTCCGCTTCGGCTGCCTCGTCGCCAACCCGGCGCTCGCCGGCCACGTCCGCTCGATGCTGCCGGAGGGGAACCTCAACTCCTTCGCCGGGCCCGTGGTGGCGATGCTGAGGGAGCACGGGGCCGAGTACGCGCACAGCCTGACGCGGGTCCGCGGCGACCGCCGGGACATGACGGGCCGGCTGTCCGCGCTGCCCGGCCTCACCGTCTACCCCTCCCAGGGCAACTTCCTCTTCGTGCGCCTGCCCGTCGGCGCCGAGGGCCCGGTGGTCCGCGACCGGCTCCTCGCCGAGCACCGCGTCCTGGTCCGCGAGTGCGGCGACACGCTCGGCTCCTCCAGCCGCTTCCTGCGGCTCGCGGTGCGCCCCGGGGCCGATGTGCGCCGCCTGGTGTCCGGCCTGGAACAGGTGCTCTACGGGTCCGCGGGGAAGGCCGCCGCAGCCGCGCCGGGCACCGGCTACAGCTCGGGCACGGCGGCGGTGGACCGGCTGGTCGGCGAGACCGACGGGGCCGGGCTGCGGCTCACCCCGGCCTGCCCCGCCCCGTCCGCCGGCACCGGCGCGCCGCTCCCCGCCGAGGTGCCCCCCGCGGCCGTGCCCCCGGCGGCCGGCGGGATGCCCCTGCCCGCGGCCCGGCCGTTGCCCGCACCGGCCTGCCCGCCGCTCGCCCCGGTCCCCCTGCCACCGCCTCCGGAGGCTACGGCTCCCACGCCGCCCGGGGTACCGGCCCGGGGCGGGCTCACCGCCGCCCAGGTCCGCGGCAGGACGGCCCCGGCTCCGGCCCCCGCGACGGGCTGGCCCGGCGCCCGGAGCTGGCCGGACACGGCCGGCCCGAGCCGCGCGGCCGGCTGAGAAACGCTCCGGGCCCGTGGCCGAGGCATGGTCCGGGCGGGCGGGGGACGGTCCGGGCCGGTGGCCGGGCCACGGTCCGGGCGGGCGGCCGGGCCACAGTCCGGGCGGGCGGCCGAGGAACGCTCCGGGCCCGTGGCCGGGGCATGGTCCGGGCGGGCGGCTGGGGCACAGTCCGGGCCGGTGGCCGGCCCACGGTCCGGGCCCGTGGCCGGGGCACGGTCCGGGCGGGCGGGCGGGGGACGGTCCGGCGCGGAGTCGGGCCGAAGCGGTCTCCGGGCGTGCTCAGTAGGCCACCGGCCAGCCCGTCGACCAGTCCAGCAGGTTGACGCCCAGCTTCGGGGTGCCGCCGTCGCCGCCGTCGTAGTAGTGGTAGACGATCAGGTCGCCGTCGCTGTCGTGCAGGACGGACTGCCCGCCGGGTCCGATGACGCTGCCGTGGGACTCCAGGACCGGCGTGCCGCCGTTGTCCGTCAGGGCCACGCCGTTCTTGTCGCGGTACGGGCCGGTGACGGAGGAGGACCGGCCGACCTTCACCTTGTACGTCGAGCTGGTGCCCTGGCAGCAGACGTCGTAGGAGGCGAAGAGGTAGTAGTAGCCGCCCCGCTTGACGAGGTACGGCGCCTCGACCGCCTTGCTGCCGGTGGGCCGGGAGGCGAGCGAGTAGCGGGTGGTGTCGCCGGCGTAGCCCTTCCCGGTGGACGGGTCGATGCGGATCATCTTGATCCCGGACCACCAACTGCCGAAGGTCAGCCACCACGTGCCGTCGTCGTCCACGAAGAGGTTCGGGTCGATGGCGTTGTAGTCGCTGGCGGAGGTGGAGGTGTAGACGACGCCGTAGTCGGTCCAGGAGCCGGGCAGTCCGGTCGTCGAACCGGCCAGTCCGATCGCGGAGGTGTTCTCCCCGAACCGGGAGACGGCGTAGTACATCAGGTACTTCCCACCGTGGTACGAGATGTCCGGCGCCCACGCCTCGGACGCGTACGAGGACCACCAGGCCGGCTTGACCGTGAACGCGTCGGCCCCGGCGGTGAAGGAGACGCGGTCGGTGGAGGTCTTGTAGGCGAGGCCGCCGCCGGTGCCGTAGAGCAGGTAGCGGCCGGCGGAGGTGCGGATCATCGTCGGGTCGTGGACGACGACGCTGCCGGTGACCCTGCCCGGACCGGGGTACGCGGAGGCGGTGCCCGGGACGAGGGCGAGCAGGACGGCGGCGGGGACGGCGAGGAGTGCGGTGCGCTTCATTGCGGGCTCCCTCGATCTGGGTCGGTCCGAACGGTGGAAAGCACCGAGTGTGTACGAGATTTCGAACAATGCTCGTGACTTCGGACGGACCGTAGAAGCGAACGGTTCACCAGTCAACGGTTCTCACACGAATTCACCGGCGTCCCCGCCCACGGCGGGCCGGCGTTCAGCCGCCCTGGACACCCGCGGGGAGCAGGGCGTTCAGGGAGGTGGCCGGGTTGCCCGCCTCCAGCGAGCCGAGGAGACCCGCCAGCAGCGCCGCGCCGGGCGCGCCGGCGGACGGGACGGGCGGCGGGGCGGCGGCCGCGGCCTCGGCGGCGGGGGCGGCGGCCAGCAGCGCGGCGGCCAGGACGGAGACACGGGCGAGCTTCTTGATCATGCTCGCCTTAACGACCGGCGCCCGCCGGGGGCACGCGCCGGTCCCCCGGCCGGCCGAGCACCGCCCGCCGGGGCTCGCTACGGGTTCTCCCAGGCCGCGGGCTCCGCCGCCAGGGCCCGGACCGGTCCGGGCAGCGCGTCCGCCGCGAGGTCGGCGAGGGTGACGCCCTCCAGGATGCGGCGGACGTTCGCCCGCAGGGCGATCCACAGGGGCAGCAGCGGCCGGGCCGTGCCCGTGTAGGCGAGGCCGGTGGGGCGTTCGCCGCGCACCGACACGATGGGACCGTCGACGGCCCGGATGACGTCCGCCACGGTGACCGAGGGCGCCGGCCGCGCCAGCCGGTAGCCGCCGCCCCCGCCACGCCGGCTGTCCACGATCCCGGCCCGCCTGAGGTCGCCCAGGATGCCTTCCAGGAACTTGTGCGGGATGTCCTGCGCGGCGGCGATTTCCTCTGCCTTCACCGGGCCGTTACCCTGCCGTACGGCCAGCTCCAGTACCGCCCGTACCGCGTAATCCGCCCGTGCCGAGATCCTCATGGGTCCATTGTGGGGCGTTCCGCCATGGAGAATGGCCGGACCCGCGCCCCGTAAGCTCGCCCGGGAGGATCCACCTTGGCGCTCAGCAGACGTACCTTCAGTGCCCTGACCGGCTCCGCCGCGCTCGGGCTCGCCCTGGGCGGCAGCGGCGGCCCCGGCGCCCCTTCCGCGTACGCGGGCGGCAGCGCGCCGACCGGTCCGGCACCCGGCCCGCCGAGCGCCGACGGCGCCCGGCACACGGTCGGCTACGACCGCTACTCGCTGCTCGTGGACGGGCGGCGCCTGGTGCTGTGGTCCGGCGAGCTGCACCCCTTCCGGCTGCCGAGCCCGTCGCTGTGGCGGGACGTGCTGCAGAAGATGCGGGCGCACGGCTACAACGCCGTCAGCATCTACGTGGCCTGGAACTACCACTCCCCCGCCCCCGGCCGCTACGACTTCTCCGGCGTCCGGGACCTCGGACTGTTCCTGCGCATGGCCGCCGAGACCGGTCTGTACGTCATCCTGCGGCCGGGCCCGTACATCAACGCCGAGGTCGACGGCGGCGGCTTCCCCGGCTGGCTGACCGCGACGCGGGGCACCGCGCGGACCGACGACCCGGACTATCTGGCGCACGTCGACGAGTGGCTGACCCAGGTCGACCGCATCGCCCGCCGCCACCTGTTCACGCGCGGCGACGGCACGGTCCTGCTGTACCAGATCGAGAACGAGTACGACGCCCACGCCGGCGACGCGACCGGCCGCGCCTACATGTCCCACCTGTACCGGAAGGTCCGGTCCGACGGGATCGACGTCCCGCTGTTCCACAACGACAAGGGGCGCAACGGCTACTGGGTGCCCGGCTCGTTCGGCACCGGCGGCGAGAAGGGCGGCTGGCTGTACGGGTTCGACGGCTACCCCTCGCCGTCCCAGACCCCGCCGGACTGGGGTCACTACGGCCCCGGCGGGCCCCGGGGCGGGGCCACCGCCTCGCCGGACACGCCCGGGTTCGTGCCCGAGTTCGGCGGCGGCTGGTTCGACCCGTGGGGCGGGGCCTGGTTCGACGGCAAGGGGTACGCCGAGTCGCGGCGCACCCGGGACGCGGCCTACGAGCGCCGGTTCTACCTGACCAACCTGGCCAACGGGCTCACCCTGCACAACGTGTACATGACGTTCGGCGGGACCTCGTGGGGCTGGCTGCCCGCGCCGGTCGTCTACACGTCGTACGACTACGGCGCCGCGATCGACGAGGCCCGCAACGTCACCGACAAGATCGCCCCGATGCACCAGCTCGGCCATCTGCTCCAGCGGGTGCCCGACTTCGCCAAGCTGGACCGGGCGGCGGACGTGCGGGCCGAGGGACTGAAGGTCTACCACCTGACCAACCCGGACACCGGCGCGCATGTGTACATCGCCCGCAACGACGGCACCGAGGCGGTCACCACCAGCCTGCCGACCGAGGCCGGCCCGCTGCGCGTCACCGTGCCCGGCAAGGACGCCAAGCTGCTGACCACCGGGCTGTCGCTGGGCAGGCGGACGCTGAAGTACTCCACCGCCTCGCCCATGCTGTGCGTGAACGCGGGCCGGCAGGACATCGCCGTGTTCACGGGCCGCCGCGGCGAGATGGCGGAACTGGTGCTGGACTGCCCGGCCGAGCCGTTCGTGCAGCGGCTGGACCCGGAGGGCGGCTGGGCCTACGACCGGGGCGAGCTGCATGTGAACGCGCCGCTCGGCGAGGCCGGGCTGACCCGGGTGCTGGTGCAGAAGGGCGAGTCCGACACCCCGCTGCTGCTGCTCTTCGCCGACGACGCCACCTCCGTGCGCCTCTTCCCGTACGACACCCCGTCCGGGACCCTCCTGGTGTACGGCCCGGCGCTGCTGCGCCACGTGGAGCTGCGCGGCTCGGAGGCGCACCTGACCGGTGACCTCAAGGAGGAGACGGGGCTGGAGGTGTGGGCGCCGCGCGGGATCGACACCCTGGTGTGGAACGGGCGCCGGCTGGCCACCCGGGTCACCCTCTCGGGCAGTCTGATGACCACCGGCATGCTGCCCGGGGTGCCCGAGGTGCGGCTGCCGGAGCTGGGCGGCTGGCGGACGCGGCGGGAGAACCCGGAGGCGGGCCCGGGCTTCGACGACTCGGCGTGGAAAAAGGCCGACAAGACCTCCTCGTTCAGCACCACGGCCGTCCCCGCCGGCCGGCCGGTGCTGTTCGCCGACGACTACGGCTTCCACTACGGCGACGTCTGGTACCGCGGCAGCTTCACCGGCGCGGCCGGGCTGGAGTCGGTCTCGCTCGCCTACAGCACCGGCACCCAGGGTCTGCTGATGGCCTGGCTGGACGGCGAGCCGCTGGGCACGCACCGGATGCCGGTGCCGGACAAGGACACCACGGTCCGCCAGGGCACCTGGGCGGCGACGGCCGTCTTCCCGGTCCGCGAGCGGCTGCGCTCGCCCGGCCGGCATGTGCTGTCCGTGCTGGTCCGGCGCATGCAGCACGACCAGGACGGCAAGGCGCTGGACACGCACAAGGCGGCCCGCGGGCTGACGTCGGTCGCCTTCGGGGGCGCCTCGCCGCAGGTGCGGTGGCGCATCCAGGGCGAGGGCCCCGCCGATCCGGTGCGCGGGCCGCTGAACAACGGCGGCCTGTACGGCGAGCGGCACGGCTGGCACCTGCCCGGCTTCCGGGACCGGGACTGGGAGCGGGCGGACTTCCCGCGCGCGGAGCGGTACCAGGGCGTGACCTGGTACCGGACCACGTTCCGGCTGTCGGTGCCGGCCGACGTCGACGCCTCGGTCGGGCTGACCCTGGACGACGACCCGTACCGTGCCTACCGCGCCCAGATCTTCCTCAACGGCTGGAACCTGGGCCAGTACATCAACGACGTCGGTCCGCAGCACACCTTCGTGCTGCCGAACGGCATCCTGCGCACCCGGGGCACCAACACCCTGGCGCTGGCGGTCCTGTCGGAGTTCACCACGCTGTCGGGCCCCGGGTCGGTCCGGCTGGCGCTGCTCGGCACGGCGGCCGGCGGGGTGCCGGTCCGGCCGGTGTGATCAGGCGAGCCGGATCACGTTCCAGGACAGCGGCTCCAGTACGGCGGTGAGGGTGCCGTCCGCCAGGGCGGTGCCCTCGACCGGGTGCGGGGTGACGCGTGCGGGGTCGGCCAGGGTGTTGCGGGCGTCGGGGTCGGCGTCCGCGAGGGCGGTGTGCTCGGTGACGGCGGTCAGCTCCAGTCCGTGGAGCGCGACTTCGAGGGGCAGCGGCTCGGTGCGGCCGCGGTTGACCGCGAACACGGTGACCGTGCCGTCGGCGGCGCGCACGGCGGTGGCGTGCAGCAGGTCCGTCTCGCCGTACTTCTGCGTCTGGTACGTCGGCGAGTCCACGCGGACGTCCAGCACCTGGCCCCGGCCGTACCGGGACGCCTGCGCGAACGGGTAGAACGTGGTCTGCCGCCAGGCCGGGCCGCCCGGCTCGGTCATGATCGGGGCGATGACGTTGACGAGCTGGGCGAGGCAGGCGACGGTGACCCGGTCGGCGTGGCGCAGCAGGGCGATGAGGAGCGAGCCGAAGACGACCGCGTCCGTGACGCTGTAGCTGTCCTCCAGCAGCCGCGGGGCCTCGGGCCAGTCGGCGCGCTCCAGGGTGCGGGCGTACTCCTCCCAGCGGGAGAGGTACCAGACGTTCCACTCGTCGAAGGAGAGGTTGATCTTCTTGTCGGACTTCAGCCTGGCGCCCACGTGGTCGGCGGTCGCGACCACGTTCTCGATGAAGGACTCCATGTCGACGGCCGAGGCGAGGAAGGAGTCCACGTCGCCGTCGACGGGCTCGTAGTAGGCGTGCAGCGAGATGTAGTCGACCAGGTCGTACGCCTCCCGCAGGACCGTCGCCTCCCACTCGGCGAAGGTGGGCATGGCCTGGCTGGAGGAGCCGCAGGCGACCAGTTCGACGGACGGGTCGATCTGCCGCATGGCGCGGGCGGTCTCGGCGGCGATCCGGCCGTACTCCTCGGCCGTCTTGTGGCCGGTCTGCCAGGGGCCGTCCATCTCGTTGCCGAGGCACCAGAGCCTGATCCCGTAGGGCTCCTTGTCGCCGTGGGCGGCACGCAGGTCGGACAGGGCGGTGCCGGCCGGGTGGTTGGCGTACTCCTGGAGTTCCAGGGCCTCCGCGACGCCCCGCGTGCCGAGGTTGACGGCCATCATGGGCTCGGCCTCGGGGCCGATCTTCTTCAGGAACGCGAGGTACTCGGACAGGCCGAAGCGGTTGGACTCCGTCGAGTGCCAGGCGAGGTCGAGGCGGCGGGGACGCTCCTGGACCGGGCCGACGGAGTCCTCCCACTTGTAGCCGGAGACGAAGTTGCCGCCGGGGTAGCGGATGGCGGTGACGCCGAGTTCGCGGACCAGTTCCAGGACGTCGGTGCGCAGTCCCTCGGCGTCCGCCGCGGGGTGGCCGGGCTCGAAGATCCCGGTGTAGACGCAGCGGCCGAGGTGTTCCACGAAGGAACCGAAGAGGCGGGGGTTCACCTCGCCCACGGTGAAGGCCGGGTCGAGGGTGAAGCGGGCGGTGCTCTTGCTCATGGGATCCTTCCGGGTCAGTTCAGGACGGGCCGGCCCGCGCGCCACCGGAGCTGGTTGAGGCCCAGCTTCGGGGTGCCGCCGTCGGCCTTGTCGTAGTAGTGGTAGGCGAGCCAGGTCGTGCCGTGGGCGCGGAAGACGGATTCGCCGCCGGGGCCCGCGAAGCGGCCGTGGCCGGCCAGGAGGAGGTCGCCGCCGCCGTCGAGCATCGGGGTGCCGGTGCTGTCGGTGTACGGGCCCGTCACCGAGGCCGAGCGGCCCACGCGGATCTTGTAGGTGGAGTCCGCGCCGGCGCAGCAGGCGTCGTAGGAGGCGAAGAGGTAGTAGTAGCCGCCGTGGCGGACGATCGCGGGGCCCTCCACGGCGTACGGGGCGTCCGGGCGGGTCGCCAGGTGGTGGACCGGGGCGCCGGGGAGCGCCTTGCCGGTCCTCGGGTCCAGTTCGGTCATGCGGATGCCCGTCCAGTACGAGCCGAACGCCAGCCACAGTCTGCCGTCGGCCCGGATGACCGCGGGGTCGATGGCGTTCCAGGAATCGCTGGTGCCGGAGGTGAACGCCGGGCCGTGGTCGGTCCAGGTGCCGGGCAGTCCGGTGGGCGAGGTGGCGACGCCGATCGCGGAGTGGTTGGTGCCCCAGGAGGAGACGGCGTAGTAGAGCCAGTAGCGGCCGTCGCGGTAGCCGAGGTCGGGGGCCCAGGGGTCGGCGGTGGCGCTGTAGTCGTACCACCAGGCGGGCGGGGTGGCGAAGGCGTCGCCCGCGTCCGTCCAGTGGCGCAGGTCGGTGGAGAGGCGGGCGCCGAGGACGCCGCCGGTGGAGTAGGCGACGTACCGGCCGTCCCCCAGCCGGTGGACGGTGGGATCGTGGACGATCTGCTGTCCGGTCAGGGGCAGCGGGTCGGGGTAGGCGGTGTCCGCCGACGCGGTGGCCGGGAGCAGGGCCAGGGCGGCGGCCGCCAGGACGGCGGCGAGTCTGCGCAGCACGCGGTGGTCTCCTCGGGTCACTGGCCGGCCAGGCCGGTGTGGGCGACGCCCCGCACGATCTGGCTCTGGAAGAAGACGAAGACGATGATCAGCGGCAGTCCGGCGACGAGGCCGCCGGCCATGAGCTGGGGCCAGACGATGCCGAAGGCGTTCTGCACGGTGGCGATGCCGTTGGGCATGGTCATCAGGTCCGGGTTGTTGGTCACCATGTACGGCCACAGGAAGTTGTTCCAGGACGCGATGAAGGTGAAGATCCCGACCGCGGAGAGCGAGGGCTTGGACAGCGGCAGGACGATGGTGAAGAAGATGCGCCAGCGGCCGGCGCCGTCGATGAACGCGGCCTCCTCCAGCTCCCGGGGCAGGCCCTGGAAGAACTTGTAGAGGATGTAGACCATCGCGGCCGGGGCGCACTGCGGCAGGATCATGCCCCAGTAGGTGTCGACCATGCCGAGCGACTGCACGGTGGTGAACAGCGGCACGCCGAGGATCGCCGGGGAGAACATCAGGCCGGCCATGGTCAGGCCCAGGAGGGCGTTCTTGCCGCGGAACTCCGTGCGGGCGAAGCCGTATCCGGCGAGGGAGGCGACCAGCAGGACGATCACCGTGACGCAGACGGAGACGACCACGGAGTTGACGAACCAGTTGGGGATGTTCCCCGCCTCGATCACCTTCTTCCACGCGTCGAAGGTGACGTGGCGGGGGATCCAGTGCGGCGAGGTGACGGATTCCGCCGGGGTCTTCAGGGAGGTGGACAGGGCCCAGGCCAGCGGGGCGATCCAGAGCAGGGACAGGGCCGCGGCCACGGCCGTGAGGGCGATCTGGGCGGGGGTCCAGCGGCGGTCGGAGCGGGTGGTCATCGGGTGGCCTCCTCGCGGTTCTTGAGCAGCCACATCCGGGCGAGGGCCACGGCGGCGACGATGACGAACAGGACGAAGGAGATCGCGGAGGCGTAGCCCACGCGGTAGCTGGTGAAGCCCTCTTCGAGGGTGTACTGCACGAAGGTGCGGGTCGACTCCTCCGGGCCCGGGCCGAACTGGTACATCACCACCGCCTGGTCGAAGACCTGGAGCGAGGCGAGGACCTGGAGGGCGATCACCAGGCCGGTGATGGAGCGCAGGTGGGGCACGGTGATGTGCAGCATCCGCTGGAAGGCGTTGGCGCCGTCCAGTTGTGCGGCCTCGTAGAGGTGCTGCGGGATGTTCTGGAGGGCGGCCAGGTAGAGCAGGAAGGAGAAGCCGACCGTCCACCACAGGGTGGCGACGACGACGGCGAGCAGGGCCGTGGACTTCTGGGTGAGCCAGGGGGTGTCGAGGCCGAGGACGTGGTTGACCATGCCGTTGGTGGGCTGGAACAGCCACCACCACAGGTTGCCGACGACGGCCGAGGGCAGCAGGAACGGCGCGAAGAAGCACAGCCGCCACAGCCAGGTGAAGTGCAGGGTGTGGTGGGCGATGAGCGCCATCAGCAGGGCCGCCACGACGATGAGCGGGACGACCCAGAGCGTGAACTGCGCGCTGTGCCACAGCGAGTCCCACACCAGCGGGTCCCGCAGGGCCTCGCGGTAGTTGGCCAGGCCGACGAAGCCGGTGTGGTCGCCGGAGATGTTGGCGTCGGTGAAGCTGAGGTACAGGCCGCGGACCACGGGCAGCAGGACGAAGAGCCCGTAGAGCACGAAGAACGGGGCGACGAACCAGCCGCCGTGCTGGAGGCGGCGGCTCCAGCGCAGCCGGGCGGAGCCGGCGTCGGTGGCGGCGCGCGGGCGGGCCGTGCCGGCCGTGGTGAGGGCGGTGCTGCTCATGCGGCGGCTCCCGTCAGTTCCTGGGCGGCGGTGCGGCCGGTCATCGGGTTCTTCGCCGCGAGCAGCCGCTCCAGCTTGGACTTCATCCGGCGGGCGGCCTGGGCCGGGGCGGTGGAGCCGAGGTTGGAGGAGGCGATGACGGGGCCGAGGCGCTGGGCGAGGATGCCGGTGGAGCCGGCGAACCAGATGTGCGGCTCGTTGGCCTGGTGGTCCATGGCGGGCCGGGAGTACTCGTTCTGCGGGGCCAGTTCGAGGTAGGCAGGGTCCTTGAAGGTGGGCAGGTAGGCGGGGACGTGGCCGCCGTGGGCCCAGGTGGTGGCGTGGGTGACCATGTAGGCGGCGAGCCGGTACGCGCCCTCGTCGGCGGCGCCGCCCCGGCCGGCCTGGTGGGGCAGGACGAAGGAGTGGGACTCGGCGTGGGTGGCCGGGGTGCCGAACACCGGGGGCAGCGGCTGGGCGCCGTAGTCGATCTTCTCGCCGTTGAAGTAGGGCACCGACCAGTTGCCCTCCCAGGTGAAGGGCGAGCCGGCGAGGAAGGCCTCGGAGTCGCTCTCGCCCGGTTTCACGTAGCCGTCGGTGACGTGCTTGCGGAAGAACTCCAGCACCTCGGTGGCCTTGCCGGTGTCGAAGGTGACGCGGGTCTGGCCGGCGTCGAAGTAGGTCCCGCCGAGCTGGTGGTAGAAGGCGACGAAGAACCACCAGCAGAAGTTCTGGTCGTTGGTGTGCAGGCCGAGGGTCTGCCGGCCGTCCCCGAGCCGCTTCTTCGCCTCCTTCAGCAGGGCGAACCAGTCGTCGGTGGAGGTGGCGGCGGGCAGCCGGCCGGCGGAGTCGAGCAGTCCGGCCTTCGCGCAGACGTCCTTGCGGTAGAAGCAGAGCTGGACGTGGATGTCCAGGGGCAGGGCGTAGAGCTTGCCGTCGACGATGCCGCGCTTCCAGAGCACCGGGTTGAAGTCGGCCTCGCGGACGCCGTACTCGGCGAGCAGCCCGGTGTCCCACGGGTCGAGGAGGCGGCCGGGCGCGAAGCCGGGGATGCGGCCCTGGTGCATGACGGCGAGGTCGGGGGCGCGGTTGCCGGCGGCGGCCATGGCCAGCTTGGTGTAGTACGGGCCGCCCCAGGTGAGGGTGGAGTCCTTCACGGCGATGCCGGGGTGCTCCGCGCGGAAGGCGTCGACCATGGCGACCTGGTTGGCGCCGTCACCGCCCTGGAAGAGGTTCCAGTAGCGCACCCGGGTGCGGGCGCCGGCGGCGAGCGCGTCGGCCCCGCTGCCGAGGGCCGCGAAGCCGAAGGCGGCCGCCGTCGCCAATCCGCCCGCGGCCCCGAGAAGTTGCCTGCGATTCAGGCCAGGTCGTCCCATCCCTTGCCCCCACGTTCGATATATCGAATGCTGCTCGTAACTTCGAACGGGACCGTAGATTCGAAGCGCCCGCGCGTCAATGGGTTGGACGAAGTCCGTAGATCGTTTTCCTTTGAACGACGCCCGGATAAGGCATGACGCGGGCACGTGCGGACGCGTACCCTCGGACCCAGCCGTGACCGGGCGGGACCAGGCGGAGAAGAGGGTGCGGATGGGCATCGCGGGCGTGCGACAGCGGGCTTCCGGGCTCGCCTCACGACTGCTGCGGCCCCGCCCCGGCCCGGCGATGCGCTCGCTGTCCGACCGGCTCGCCGCCGCCGTCCGCGCCCGGCCCGAACCGCCCGACGACGTACGGCAGTTGTGCCACGCGCTGTGCGAGGAGATGACCGCGCTGCGCGCCGGGCGGCCGGTGGAGCTGCGGTTCGAGCGGTTCCCGGACGAGATCGAGGTCACCGGGCTGTGGGTCGAGTTCGCCGACTTCGACCTGGTCATCGTGGAGGAGCGGGCCGAGGCCGTGCAGCAACTGGTCATCCTGGGACACGAACTGTGGCACCTGCACGCCGGGCACCGGCACCACCACCTCGCCGGTGACGCGGCGGCCCGCGCCCTCGCCGACGCGCCCGGCTGGCGGGAGGCGGCCCTGACCGTGGCCGCCCGCGACGGCTCCCGGGAGACCGACGAGGCCGAGGCCGACGACTTCGGGCACCGGCTGGCCACCCTGTTCCGCGGCCACCTGGACACCCCCCGGAGCGGCCCGCCGGACCCCGTGCAGCGCTCCCTGGGCTACCGCGGACGCGAACGGGCGGGTCGGCCGGGCGGGCGCGGCACACCGGCGGCCGGCGGCCCCGCGGCCCGCCGGCCGTCCGGGCGGGAGGGAGCCGAGCGGTGACCCCGCCGGCGCACAGCCCCCCGGCCTTCCTCGGCGGGTTCCACGTCTCCTTCTGGATCCCCACCGCCGTGCTCGCCGCCGCCCTGGCGATCAAACTGCCCTCGATCATCCGGCTGTGGCGGGACCCGCTGCTGCGCGCGGTCGGGGCGCTGCTGCTGCTCGCCTGCGCGGTGTTCGTCTCCTGCGCCCCGTCCGCCATCGCCCTGGCCAACCGGCTGACCGGCGTGCCCAACCTCGCGGCGCCCTGGTGCTACTCGCTGGTCACCGCGTTCGGCGGCTGCTCCCTGGTGCTCATCATCACCTGGCGCAACGGCCCCTCCGGCCGCCCGGCCGGCACCCGCCGCGCCCGGCGCTGGGTGATCTCGGTGTACTCCGCCGTGATCGTCGCCCTGTGGGTGCTGTTCGCGCTCGCCGACGCGCCGGTGGAGCGGCTGCGGGACCTGGACACCTACTACGCCGGCACGCCGTTCATGCGCGAGGAGATCCTGCTCTACCTCGTGGCGCACGCCGCGGCCTGCCTGCTCACCTTCCGGCTGATCCGCGCCTGGGTGCGCGCCGGGCACCTGGACGCCTGGCTGCGCCGGGGCCTGCGGCTGCTGGGCGCGGGCTACGCGCTCAGCCTGGGCTTCGCCGCGGCCAAGCTGGCCGCCGTCACCGCGCGCTGGTGCGGGCGGGACGCGGACTGGCTGAGCACCGGCCTCGCGCCGCCCGTCGCCGCCCTCGCCGCCGTCCTGCTGGCCGCCGGCTTCATCCTGCCGCACGCCGGCCAGTACCTGCGCGACCGCTGGCGGGTCCGGCTCGCCCTGCGGGAACTGCGGCCGCTGTACCGGCTGTTGCGCGGCGCGTGCGGCGGGGGGCCGCCGTTCGCGCTGCGCGCCACGCCCGAACTGCGGCTCACCCGGCGCGAGACGTTCATCCGGGACGTGCTGCTGCCGCTGGCCCGGCGTATGGACGCCGGGCTGTGCGGACGCGCCTACGACGCCGCGCTCGGCCTCGGCCATCCGCCCGAGCGGGCCCGGGCGCTGGCCGGCGCGGTGTGCGTGCTGGAGGCGGTGGAGACGGCGTGCCGCACGCCGGGTGCCGCCGCGCTCGGCGCCGGGGCCGACACCACGGATCTGCTCCGCGAGATCGGCCCGGTGTCGCGGGCGCTGCGCCGGGCGGCCGACGTCGAGGCGGTGCGGGCGCGGGTGGGCAGGGTGCCGGCGGAGGTGCGGGGCTGACCGCCGTGCCCCGGCCGGCGGCCGGTCAGCCCGCGAACGCCGGTTGCGGCAGGCCCTTGCCGGCGCCCGGCACCACCAGCAGGGAGCCCGCCAGGGGGTCGGGGGCGGCCAGGCCGGTGCGGGCCGTGGTGATGTAGAGGTCGGTCAGGTCCGGCCCGCCGAACGCGCAGGCCGTCGTGCGCGGGGTGGGCAGGGCGATCACCCGGTCCAGCTCGCCGTCGGGCGTGTAGCGGCGGACCGCCCCGCCGTCCCACAGCGCCACCCACACACAGCCGTCCGCGTCGACCGTCAGGCCGTCCGGATAGCCCGCGCCCTCCTCGATCTCCACCAGCGGGCGGCGGTCGCGGACGGCGCCGGCGTCGTGGTCGAAGACGTCCACGCGGCGCGTCGGGGTGTCGGTGTAGTACATGAGGCGGCCGTCGGGGCTCCAGCCGGTGCCGTTGCTGACCGTGACGTCGGACAGCACCGTCCGCGCGGTGCCGTCCCCGGTCAGCCGGGCCAGCGTGCCGCCGCCGGCCGCCTCGTCGTAGCGCATGGTGCCCGCCCACAGGGAGCCGTCCGGGGCCACCGCGGCGTCGTTCCCGCGGCGGCCCGCGACCGGCTCGTGGCGCAGCCAGCGGAACGTGCCGTCCGGGTCCAGCAGGCCGACGCCGTCCCGCAGGTTCAGCACCAGGCCGCCGCCGGCGCGGGGCTTGGCCGCGCCGACGTGCTGGGGTGTGGTGCGGACCGTGCGGCGGCCGGTCACCGGGTCGTAGGTGTGCAGCCGCATGCCCAGGATGTCCAGCCAGAGCAGCCGGCCCGTCGCCGGGTCCCAGGTCGGGCCCTCGCCGAGCGTCGCCTCCGCCCGCACCGCCACCTCGTACGCCGTCATGCCGCGCTCCTGTATCCCAGCCGCTCCGACAGGTCCGCCGCGCCCTTCGCCGCCAGTTGCTCCAGCTCGGCCCGGCGCTCCTCGCTCCAGCGAATCATAGGGACGGAGATGGACAGCGCGGCCACGACCCGGCCGGTGCGGTCGCGGACCGGTGCGGCGACGCAGGAGACGTCGGGGTTGGACTCGCGGTTCTCGACCGCGATCCCGCGCTGCCGGATCTCCGTCAGGGCCTCGCGCAGCCTGGCGGGCGTGGTGATGCTGTTCGGGGTCATCGCGGCCAGCGCGCTCCCGTCGGGGATCCGGGCGGTCAGCTCGGGCTCGGGCAGCGAGGCCAGCAGCATCTTGCCGACGGAGGTGCAGTGGGCGGGCAGCCGGCGGCCGGCCGCGGAGACCATGCGGACGGCGTGGGTGGAGTCCACCTTGGCGATGTAGATGACGTCGGTGCCCTCCAGGATCGCCACGTGGACGGTCTCGTCGCAGGTCTCGGCGACCGAGCGGGCCACCTGCTGGCCCTCGGCGGCGAGGTCGAGCTGCTCGGCGTAGCGGCTGCCGAGTTGGTACGGGCGCACGCCGAGCCGGTACCGTCCGGGCTGGCCGGGCACCTGCACGATGTACGACCGTGCGGCGAGCGTGGTGACCAGCTCGTGCACGGTGGTGCGCGGCAGCCGGAGCCTGCGCACGATGTCCGGGGCGGAGAGCGTCCCGTCCCCGTCGAGGAACAGCTCCAGAATGTCGAGAGCCCGGGTCACGGCAGGCACGAGGCGTCCCACGTCCGGCCCCCTCCCTTGGGTTAGGCGCCCGTTCGCGATCCCGGCCGTCGAGACGTTCGAGATTTCAACAGGCGATCGGCATGACGAACACAGGCTAGTCAGGGAAGGTGACGCGGGCAATGGCCAGGGCGGGCCGGGCACCATGGACGCCATGGATCTGGACTTCCAACTGGTGCTGCTGCGCCGCATGGCCGACCACAACGCGGACCTCGTCGAGGACGCCCGGCGCCGGCTCGGCGCGTCGGCCGCGGACATGCGGGAGGCCAACAAGCGGTGGCAGGCGATGGTCCGCTCGCCGCGGGCCCGGGGCGCCGCCGCGCGGTACCGGTCCGTCCTCGGCGCACCGGAGTCCGTCGTGCCCCGGCGCCTGGGCGACCTGGACTGCGAGGCCCGGTACTGGGCGCTGCCGCTCTGGCCGGACCTGCGCCTGGAGGTGCTGGCCGGGCCGGACGGCGGGGTGTGGAACGCGTGGCTGGTGCGGGCGCCGGGCGCGCCGGCCCCGCGCCTGCGCACCCTGGAGGACCTGACCCCCTGGTCCTGCACGGTGGACGAGGCCGCCCGCGCCTTCGCCCCCGCCCGGCCGCTCCAGGGCACCGCGCCCACCCGGTGGGGGCTGGCCCTGACCGCGCCGGACCGGGACGGCGTACGGCGCGAGGTGGTCGCCGAGTTCACCTGGGGGCTGCTCCAGCGGACGGCCGTCGTCGGCTGAGCCGGGCCCGCGGGGCGCCGGACGCCCGCGCCCCGCGCCCGCGGTCACGGCCGGGTGGTCCGCGCGGCCGTCAGGATCGCCTCCACGACCCGCGGCAGGGAGTCCGGGTGCAGCCACAGGAACAGGTTCGGCTCGACCAGTTCCAGTTCCATCAGGCGGGGTGCGCCGTCGTCGCCGTCGACCAGGTCCACGCGCGCGTACAGCAGTCCGGAGGAGCCCGGCACGGCCGCCAACGCCTTCTCGGCGACGGCGAGTTCGGCCTCCGTCGGCTGCCAGGGCGCCAGGGCGGGGTGGGCGACCTTGGGGGCGTCGTACGGCGTGCCGGGGGTCAGGACGGCGCCCTTGCGGCTGGCGTGCAGCAGCCGGCCGCCGAAGAACTGCAGCGCCCGCTCGCCGCGCACGTCGACGCCCGGCAGGTACGGCTGCACCATCGCGGTGAGGCCCTCGGCGTGCATCCGGGCGAGCTGCCGTAGCGCGGTGGCGTGTTCGGCGGGCGTGTAGCGGGCCGCGAACCGGGCGCCCGCGCCCGAGGCCGGCTTGACGACGAACTCGTGACCGGCGGGCAGCACGGCCGCCTCGCCGGGCGCTATGTAGCGGGTCGGGACCGTGGGCACGCCGGCCGCCGCCAGCTCGCCGAGGTAGCGCTTGTCGGCGTTCCAGCGCACCACGGAGGCCGGGTTGGCCAGCCGGGTCAGCGTCCCGGTCCGCTCCACCCAGGCGGTGAACTCGGCGGCCCGCCAGCTGTAGTCCCAGGTGGAGCGGATGACCACGAGGTCGTATCCGCCCCAGTCCGCCGCCGGGTCGTCCCAGTACCGGGCCTCCGCCTCGGCGCCGGCCTCCCCGAGCGCCCGCACCAGCAGGGGCAGATCGGTGTCCTTGCTCGGCCCGGAGCCGGGATCGTAGGTGGCGAGGGCGATACGGGGCACGGCGGACTCCCTGTCGTACGCGGGTTCGATGGGCGGTGCGGGGCGAGGCTAACAAGCGCGGCGCCGGCCGCCGCGCCGTGGCCGCCCCCGGCGCTGCCCGCCGCGGCCCCGCCGCCGGGCGGGGAGCCCCGGCCGCGGCCCGCGCGGCGGCCCGCTCCTGGTGTAGGAAGGTGCTGTCGTCCCGGCGGCCGGCGTCGTCGACAGTAAGGAGTGCACCGCGTGTCCTCTCTCTTCCCCGCCCTGGCGGACGGTTCCGGCGAGCGGGTCGCCCTGCGGTTCGGCGCCCGGACCCTGACCTACGGCGACCTCGCGGGCGCCGCCGGCGCGCTCGCCGCCCGGATCGCGGCGGCGGGCCGCGTCGCGGTGTGGGCCACCCCCGAACCGGAGACCGCCGTCGCGGTGACCGGCGCGCTGCTCGCCGGGGTGGCCGCGGTGCCGCTGAACCCGAAGTCGGGCGAGAAGGAACTCGCGCACATCCTCGCCGACAGCGCGCCCGCCCTGGTCCTCGCCGCCCCCGGCGCCCCGCTGCCGCCCGTCCTCGGCGGCCTGCCCCGTATCGACGTCGACACCCGGGCCGCCGGGTCCGTGCCCGAGGAGCGGGCGGCCGACGGCGACCCGGCGCTGGTCGTCTACACCTCCGGCACCACCGGCCCGCCCAAGGGCGCGGTCCTGCCCCGCCGGGCCCTGGCCGCCACCCTGGACGCGCTCGCCGACGCCTGGCAGTGGACCGGCGACGACGTGCTGGTGCACGGGCTGCCGCTGTTCCACGTGCACGGGCTGGTCCTCGGCGTCCTCGGCCCGCTGCGGCGCGGCGGCTCGGTACGGCACCTGGGGCGGTTCTCGCCCGAGGGCGTGGCCCGGGAGCTGGAGACGGGCGCCACCATGCTGTTCGGGGTGCCGACCATGTACCACCGGATCGCCGAGGCGCTGCCCGGCGACCCGGGGCTGGCCCGGGCGCTCGGCCGGGCCCGGCTGCTGGTGTCCGGCTCGGCCGCGCTGCCGGTCCACGACCACGAGCGGATCGCGGCGGCGACCGGCCGGCGGGTGATCGAGCGGTACGGCATGACCGAGACGCTGATGAACACCAGCGTGCGGGCCGACGGCGAGGCCCGGGCCGGCACGGTCGGGGTGCCGCTGCCGGGCGTGGAGCTGCGGCTGGCGGAGGAGGACGGCACGGAGATCACCGCGTACGACGGGGAGCGCGTCGGCGAGATCCAGGTGCGCGGCCCGAACCTGTTCACCGCGTACCTGAACCGGCCCGACGCCACCGCCGCCGCGTTCACCGCCGACGGCTTCTTCCGCACCGGCGACATGGCGGTCCGGGAACCCGACGGCTATGTCCGCATCGTCGGGCGCAAGGCCACCGACCTGATCAAGAGCGGCGGTTACAAGATCGGCGCCGGGGAGATCGAGAACGCGCTGCTGGAGCACCCGGCGGTGCGGGAGGCCGCGGTCACCGGGGAACCGGACGCCGACCTGGGCGAGCGGATCGTGGCCTGGATCGTCCCGGCCGACCCCCAGTCCCCGCCGGCCGCGGAGGACCTGGCGGACCACGTGGCCCGCCGTCTGGCCCCGCACAAGCGGCCCCGGGTGGTCCGCTACCTGGACGCGCTGCCCCGCAACGAGATGGGGAAGATCATGAAGCGGGCCCTGGCCGATGTCTGACCGGCTCTCGGCGCGGCAGCTCCTGGCCCTGCTGGCGGACGCCGGCAGCTTCCGCGAACTCCCCGCGCCGCCCGGCCGGTCCGCGCCGGACGGCCCGCTGGGCTGGCAGGGCTACGACGCCGCGCGCGCCCGCGCCGCCGCCCGCACCGGCGAGCGGGAGTCGGTCGTCTGCGGCACCGCCGAGGTCGACGGGACCCGGGCCGTGCTGATCGCCTTCGAGTTCGGCTTCCTGGGCGGCTCGCTGGGCGAACGCACCGGGGACCGGCTGGTCGCGGCCTACGCCCACGCCCGGGAACAGCGGCTTCCCGTGGTGCCGCTGGTGGCGACCGGGGGCAGCCGGATGCAGGAGGGCATGCGCGCGCTGACCCAGCTCCAGCGGGTGGCCCGCGAGTCGGTGCGCACCCGGGAGGCCGGGCTGCCGCAGATCGCGGTCCTGCGGGACCCGACGACCGGCGGCGGCTGGGCCACGCTCGGCGCGGGCGCGGACGTGGTGCTGGCCCTGCCCGGCGCCCAGGTGGGCTTCGCCGGCTCCCGGGTCCGCCCGCCGGCCGCCGACCCGGCCGCGTACACGGCCGAGGCCCAGGTCGCGGCGGGTTCGGCGGACGCGGTGGTGGCGCCGGACCGGCTGAAGGAAGTGCTCGGCACCTGGCTGCGGCTGCTCACCCGGCCGGCCGCCGCGGCGCCCCTGCCGCCGGCCCTGGGCGGGGCCGCGCCGTCCGCCACCGGGTGGGACGCCGTCGTCCGGGCCCGGGCCGCCGGACGGCCGCGGGCCGGCGCCTATCTGGACGCCTGCTTCACCCGCCGGGTCGCGGTCAGCGGCGACCGGTGCGGCGGCGCCGATCCCGACGGGATGCTGTGCGGGTTCGGGGAGCGGGACGGCCGCGGCGTGGCCTTCGCGGCGCAGACCGGCACGGCGGCCCGGCCCGCCGGGTACCGCACCGCCGCCCGGCTGATCCGGCTCGCGGACCGGCTCGGCATACCGGTGCTGACGCTGGTGGACACCCCGGGCGCCGCCAACGACGCGGCAGCCGAACGGGAGGGCGCCGGGGCCGCGATCGCGGAGGTGTTCGGCGCGGTGGCCGCGGCCCGGGTGCCGGTCACCACGCTGGTCATCGGCGAGGGCGGCTCCGGAGGGGCGCTCGCGCTGGCCGCGCCGGACAACACCTGGGCCACACCGGACAGTTACTTCTCGGTGATCGCCCCGGAGCTCGCGGCGGCGATCCTCAAGCGGCCGCCCGAGGCCGCGCGGGCGACGGCCGACCAGCTCCGGCTGCGGCCGCAGGACCTGGTGGAGCTGGGCGTGGTCCGGGGCATCGTCGCGCCCGCGGACCACCCCCTCCCCCGGCCTACCGGACGCCGGCCGCCCGGATGATCTCCTGGGTCACCGAGCCGCCCCTGTCGTCGTGGGCCGAGGCCCGCAGACCGAGGTGGGCGGCGCCGCGCGGCACGCTCAGCGTGCCGCGCCAGGAGGCGCCCGGACCGGCGGTCAGTGCCACCGGCCGCCAGGTCGCGCCGTCGTCGTAGGTCACCTCCAGACGGCCGCCGCCGAGCGTCCCGGTGCCGGTCGCCCCCGCCACGTAGGCGGCGCTGACCGTGACCGGTGTCCGCCGGCCGCCCGGCACCCGGCCGGCCAGGTCGGTGCCGAGGCCGTAGGCGAGGTTGACGAGTGGCAGCCGGGTCCAGCGGTCCTCCGCGGTGGCCGCGGAGCGGAAGGTCCACACGGTGTGGCCCCGCGTGGCGGGCTGCCACCGCCCGGCGTCCAGGGCGGTGTCGGTGACCACCGTGTAGGTGTGCTCGCCGGCGGGCGCGTCCTGGACGGAGACGGCCGGGCCCGTGCTCCGCTCGACGAGGGTGCCGTCCAGGCGGACCTCGGTGGTCTGGCTCATCCCGCCGTCCCCGCTCCACACGTCGCCGAACCCGGTGTGGTCGGGCCCGGAGTCGCCCCAGCCCGGGGTGTTCAGCCGGATGACGCCGCCGGACCGCTCCTGGCCCCAGCCCAGCCCGGTGCCCAGCCACGGGTGCCACACCGGGCCGAACCAGTCCAGCACCGGCCGCGCCCCGCCGGCGTACCGCACCAGCCCGCCGCGCTCCTCCAGCGCGCCGTCGCGTACGGTGACGGACTCGTGCCAGAGCTGGCCGGGGCCGGTGGAGACGTAGTCGGTGCGCTCGGCGGGCAGGGCGACGCTCTCCTGGAAACCGAGGCCGAGGGGGAACGTGCCGGTGAGGGAGTAGCGGAACTCGGCGCCGGGCACCGGCACGGCCGCGTGGAACCGCACGTGCACGGCGGCCAGCCGGCGGGGGCCGGGCGCGTAGGTGAGGTCCCGGTCGGGGATCGCGCCCGGGTGCCCCTCGGACAGGTCGTACACGTACGGCGAGTCGGGGGTGCCGGTCATGTCGGCGCGGCCGGCCGCCCGCAGCCGGGCCGCGTCCGCCCGGTTCACCGTGGCGATCACCAGCGGCCGGGCGGCGTTGTCGTCCGTGCCCCACCAGGCCATCAGCCGGCCGGGCGCGTCGTCCGTGACGAACAGCGCCCGGGCGCCGGCGTCCTGGGCGGCCTGGGCGAGCGCGGCCGGGTCGGCGCCGGCGGGCAGCCGGGCCAGCACCGCCTTGCCGGCCACGCCGGTCAGCGGCCCGTCGCCGACGTCGGCCAGCGCCAGCCTGGTGCGGCCCGCGGCCAGGGTGGAGCCCGGCTGCACGGTCGCCTCGCCGACGCCCTCCACCTCCAGCCGGGGCTTGGCCAGCCGCCACACGGTCCGGTACTCGAAGGTGCCGTGGGTGACCTTCGCGGTGGGCGCGGCGAAGACGCTGTCGTAGGCGAGCGGCACCTGTACCGCGCCGAACAGGTCGGCGCCGTCCGCCTGCCGGTCGTACTCCATCAGCAGTTGCCGGGTCTCGGTGCGCCGGTCCACGGCGGCCCTGATCTCGCGCAGCGCCCGGCCGTCCAGCGTGATCTCGCGGTCGCGGTCCAGGCCGACGTCGGGGGCCGCGAGGAAGCCGAGGCCGAGCGAGTCGGCGCCGTGGCCGCCGCGCACGTCGAGGAAGGTGGCGAGGCTGTAGGTGCCGGGCCGCAGGCGCAGCCGCAGGGTGCCGGAACCGTCGACGTGCGCGGGCTGGGCGTCCTCGCCCGCCGCGAGCCGCTGCACGGTGAGGTCGGCAGCCGCGGGCGCGCCGGCGCGGTCGGTCACATGGACGGTCAGCGTGTACCGCTCCTCCTCCTTGACCAGGCCGAACGCCGTGTGCGCGAGGACCGTGCCGTCCGGGGCGGCGGCCACGATCCGGCCGCTCGTCTCGCCGACGGGCGCCCGGGCCGCGTCGGAGGTGACGGTGGTGGACGCGGTGCCGTGCGCGGGCACGGTGAGGGTGTCGCGGGCGAGGACGGCGGCCCCCTCCGGCGCGCCCTGGACGGTCAGCTCCAGCGGGATGTCCTCGGCGGACGCGTTGCGGTAGGTGAGGGTCCGGGTGACCGGCCGGTCGGTGCCGTAGGGCCAGCGGTGGTAGCCGAGGTCGGCGCTGCCGGTGGCGGTGAGCCGGGCCCCGACCGCGCCGGAGACGCTCAGCCGTCCGGCGCCCAGCACGTAGGCGGACGTGTCCAGCCGCTCCGAGGTGGACAGCAGCGCGTCCTTCAGGCGGGCGCCGGTCCAGTCGGGATGTTCCTCGGCGAGCAGCGCGGCCGCCCCCGCGACCTGCGGAGTCGCCATGGAGGTGCCGCTCATGGAGGTGTAGGCGCCGCTGCCGGGGGCCAGGTGCGAGCGGGCGGCCAGGATGTCGACCCCGGGAGCGGCCAGGTCGGGCTTCAGGGCGTTGTCGCCGTGGCGGGGCCCGGCCGAGGTGAACGGCGCCGGCTGGTCGGCAAAGTCCACCGCGCCGACGGTGAGCGCGGCGTCGGCGGCGCCGGGCGAGCCGATGGAGGAGGGCGCGCCGGTGTTGCCGGCGGCGACCACGAACAGCGCGCCGGTCTCGGCGGAGAGGGTGTCGACGGCCCGCGCCATCGGATCGGTGCCGTCGCTCGGCTCCGCCGAGCCGAGGCTCATGGAGACGATGCGGGCCCGCACGTCCCGCGCCGCCCACTCCATCCCGGCGATGATCTGCGACTCGCTGCCCGAGCCCTGGTCACCGAGCACCTTGCCGACGGCGAGCGTGGCGCCCGGCGCGACGCCCCGCTCCCTGCCATCTGAGGCCGCGCCGCTGCCGCCGACGGTGGAGGTGACGTGGGTGCCGTGTCCGTTGCGGTCGGCGACCTCCTCGCCGTCGACGAAGCTCCTGGCGACGCTCACCCGGTCCGCGAGGTCGGGGTGGGCGAGGTCGGCGCCGGTGTCCAGGACGGCGACGGTGACGCCCTTGCCGGTCAGTCCCGCGTCCCAGGCCGCCGGCACGCCGATCCGGGCGTTGCTCTCGGCCAGGTCCGCCGTGACCCGCCCGTCCAGCCACACCCGGCCGATGCCGGGCGTCCGGGTGAAGGACCGCCAGAACGTCCGGCCCCGGGCGGCCCGGAGCGCGGCTCCGCGCAGGCTGGGCAGCGCGCGGGTCCGCTCGGCGCCGGCCGGGGTCGCGGCCCGCGCGCCCCGGTCGTAGCTCACGATCAGCGGCAGCGCGCCGGCCCGGGCGTCGGTGAGCCCCTGCCGGATCAGCCCGGTGACGTCGAACAGCCGCCGGTCCAGGGTCCCGGCCCGCAGGTACGGCAGCGCCTCGTCCGGTACGACGGTGAGGTGCCCGTCGGCGCGCTGCGTGCGGACGGCGCCGGTGGCGCCGGGGGGCCGCCGCACGGTGACGGTCTGTCTGCCCTGTCCGAGGCCGGTGACGGTCACCTTGTCGCCGGTGACGAGGGTGACGGTCGTGGCGGGAGCTGCGGGGACGGCGGAGGGGGCCGGGGCGCCGGCGGTGGTCGCGGCGGAGGAGGCGGCCGGGGCGGAGGGGGCCCGGGCCGGGGCGCCGGCGGTCGCCGGGCCGGCCGGGAGGAGGGCGCCCGCCAGCACCGCCGCCAGCAGTGCCGTACCGCGTCCGACGGATCCTGTGCTCATCCACGCCTCTTCTCGTCCGGGTCGAGCGTGCCGCGTGCTGGGACGAGTGTGAGGGGGCGTGTCCGCCGCGGGAGCCGACCGGAGCCGACGGGAAGACGCCCTGGCGGGTTCCCGCCAGGAACACCGGCGGTACGCCACGCCGTTCGGCGAGGTGACGTGCCAGGCACCGTCCGTACCATAGGGGTTGTCACGGGTCACGGACGAGGGGGACGGGCGGCGCCATGGACGGACTGGTCGAGTTCAGGACCGAGGAGGGCGCGCTCGTCGTGGTGGAGGGCGTCGGCACCAGATCGGGCGCCCGCCTCGTCTCGCGCGGCGACGGACCGGCGCTGGCCGCGCGCACCTTCGAAGGAGCGCTGGACGGGGTGCGGGCGGCAGCGGCGGCGGCGCTGCGGGTCTTCCGGGACGGCAGCCTGCGCCCCGACACGGTCGAGATCGAGTTCGGGGTACGGCTGTCCGCGGAGGCCGGTGCCGTCATCGCGAAGGGTTCCACGGAAGGCCACTTGGTCGTGAAGCTCTCCTGGGCCCCGGAACGGACTCCGGGCGGACAGACCGCGGACGGACAGACCGCGACCGGGCAGGCAGCGGACGGACAAACCCCGAACGGGCAGGCAGCGGACGGACAAACCCCGAACGGGCAGGCAGCGGACGGGCGGACCGCGTCCGCGGCGGCGCCCGCCGTGCCGGGCCAGGCCGCGGCGGGCCCGGAGCCGGCCGAGCGGTGATGGGCAGCGCCGCCTGGCACGCCCGGATCGCCTGCGGCGACGAGGTGGGGGCCGGCTTCCTGGTGACCGGCCGCCGGGTGCTCACCTGCGCCCACGTCGTCCGGTGCCGCGACCGGGCCGCCGTCACCGTCACCTTCCCGCACGCCAGGGAGCTGGGCGAGCTGTCCGCCACGGTGGTCCGGCACGGCGGCTGGGCGGGCGAGGTCACCGACCCCGGCGACATGGCCGTACTCGAACTGGACGTGGCCGACGACCTCCCGCTGGCCCCGGCCCGGTTCGCCCCGCCCGACACCGTCTACACCGAGCCGTACCCCCGGCTGGTCGCCTACGGCTTCCCCCTCGGCTACGACGAGGGCACGCTCGCCGAGTACCAGGCCGTCTCCGGTCAATTGATCGCCGGCGAGTGGCTGGAGCTGGTGGCGTGGCACGGGCACGGCCAGCCGATCGTGGAGGGGTTCAGCGGGGCCGCGGTGACCCTGCCGGACGGCAGGGTGGCCGGCATGGTCACCGCCGCCCTCGGCACCTCGCCGGACGTGCGCAAGGGCCGGATGCTGCCGCTGGACGTGCTGGCCCGGTACTGGCCCGAACTGGGCGAACTGGTGCCCGCGCCGGGCCTGGACGACGACGTCCGGCAGCGGCTGTACGCCCTGCTGCGCCGGGCCACGGCCGAGGGCCGCGGGCGGTGCGATCCGAACCGGCTGTACGTGGACGCGGTGGGCCCCTTCGGACCGCCCCTGCCCGCGGGCGGCTTCCCCTCCCTGTGGCACGCGGCCGGCTATGTGCGCTGGGAGGTCCCGGACCCGGACGCGGCCCGCCGGTTCACCGGCCGCCTCGGCGAACTGCTGGACGGGGGAACGGCGTTACGGACCCCGGCGGTGCCCCACGCGGCGGCCCCGCAGGCTCCCCCGGCGTTCCCGGCCGCGCCGGCCCCGGCCCCGCAGGCTCCCCTGCCCGCGCCGGACGCCCCCGCCTGGTCCCCGGTCGTCGTGGAGATCGACCACAGCGGCGCCGGACCCGACCAGGTGACCGTGGAGGTGTCCGCGTACCGCGACGGACGGCGCCGGCCGGTGGGCGCCCGCCGGCTGCCGCGCACGGGAGTGCGGGCCTACGTGCAGAACCGCATCGACGAGGCCGTCGCCCACCTCGCCCCGGACGCCGACGAACTCGTGGCGTTCGTCCTGCCGCGCGAGTGGCTCAACGAGGCGGTGGCGCAGTGGGAGTGCGGCGCGGACGACAGCACACCGCTCGGCTGCGCCTACCCGCTCGTGGTCACCGACCGCGCCCGCCACCACAGCGGGCGGCTGCGCCACCAGTTGCGCAAGAAGTGGCAGAAACTGGACACCGGCGGCGGCGCCGAGGTGCACCGGGTCGAGTGCGGCACCCGGGAGCGCCCGCCGAGCCTGCGCAAGCGGCTGTGGGACGGCGACGCGGGCCTCGCGGGCTTCGCCGCCCCGCCCACCGTGGCCCGCCGGCACTTCGAGGTCGGCCTCAACGTGCCCGTGCCCATCCTGCTGTGGCCCCGGACCGGGACGCCGTGCGCCGTGCACGAGGACGCGCCCTGCCCGGACACCGCGCGCCCGGACGCGCCCTGCCCCGGCACCGTGTTCCTGGACCAGCTCGGCGCGGCCGTCGCCGGCGTACCGCCGGCCGAACTCCCGCGGCATGTGCTGTCGTTGCGGCTGACGGCGGAGGCCGCCGAGGAGCCGGACGGGCACTGGGCGTCGGACCTGCAACTGCTCTGGGATGATCCGCGCTGCTTCCCGGAGACCACCGCGAGCCTGCACTCGCCCGTCGCCTGACCGACCGTCCCCACGACCACCGACCGTCCCCACGACCCACCGTCCACACGACCGACCGTCCCCACATCCGTTCCTACGACCCGCCGTACGGCCGACCACCCGCACCGCCGACCGCCCTCACGGAGAAGAAGAGCCCATGCCCCTGTGGCCCGTCTACACCGGTACGAACGCGCCGCACGACGGCATCGCCGAGCTGCCCGCGCCGCCGCCCTGGCGGGCCTTCGACGGCGGGCCGGTGCTCCCGGCGCCGGACGCCTCCGCCGACGTCTCCGCCGTCTCGCCCGACCGCACGCACCGCGCCGAGACGTACCAGGCCACGCCGGAGACGGTCCAGCTCGTCAACGCGGCCCTGTACCTGCGCCGTCCGCTGCTGGTCACCGGCCCGCCCGGCACCGGCAAGTCCTCGCTGGTGTACGCGGTCGCCCGGGAGCTGCGGCTCGGCCCGGTGCTGCGCTGGAACGTCACCAGCCGCAGCACGCTGCACGACGGCCTCTACCAGTACGACCCGCTGTCCCGGCTGTACGCGGCCCGGCAGGAGGCCGCCCGGCGGGACCGGACGGACGGCGCGGACGGCGCGGGAGACCCGCAGGGCGCGGAGGACCGGTCCGGGATCGAGCACCATCTGCGGCTCGGTCCGCTCGGCACCGCGCTCCTGCCCTACGAACGGCCGCGCGCGCTGCTCATCGACGAGATCGACAAGAGCGACCTCGACCTGCCCAACGACCTGCTGAACGTGCTGGAGGAGGGCCAGTACGAGATCCCCGAGCTGGTGCGCGCCTCCCGGCTGGCCCCGGACGGCGTCACCGAGGTGCTGGCCGACGGCACCGACGAGCGGGTCCCGGTGGCCCGCGGCCGGGTCCGCTGCCGGGCCTTCCCGTTCGTCGTCCTCACCAGCAACGGCGAACGCGAGTTCCCGCCCGCCTTCCTGCGCCGCTGTGTCACGCTGCACCTGCGGCAGCCGGACGACCGGCACCTCGCCGAGATCGTCCGCGCCCACCTGGGCGAACCCGACGCCTACGCGCGCACCCTGATCGAGCGGTTCCTGTCCCGGTCCGGCGTCGGCGACCTGGCCACCGACCAGCTCCTGAACGCGATCTACCTGGCCCGCTCCGCCGACCTGGACGCCGAGTCCCTGGACCGGCTGGCCGAACAGCTCATGCCGTACCTGGGACAGACCGCGCAGTCCGATGTCTTCTGAGGCCGCCGGTTCCCCGGATCCCCTGGTCCGCCTCGCCGACGTGCTGGCCGGGGCGGCCCACGGGGTGCGTCCGACCCCGCTCGAACTGGCCGAAGTGCTCTGGCTGGCCCGGCACACGGGCCCGGCGGCCGACGCCGTCGACGACACCGCCGGCCCGGCCGGCTCCGCCGGACCCGCCCTTCCCGCGCAGCCGCCACCGCTCCCGGAGCCGCCACCTCTCCCTGAGCCGGCCCCGCCGTCCCCGCCCGAGCCGCGGCAGGCGGCGCCCGTCCCACCACCCGCCCCGCCGCCGGCGCCGCCCGCCCGCGTGCCCCTTCACCTGCCCTCCCGGCGGCCCGGCCCGGCGGCGGACCGCCCGCACACCACGCTCCTCGCCCCGGCGCCCCCGATGCTGTCCCACCCGCTCGCGTTGCAGCGCGCGCTGCGCCCGCTGGCCCGCCGGACCGACGCGCCCGTGGGCCACGAGCTGGACGAGCGGGCGACCGCCGACCGCATCGCCCGGCTGGGCGCCGACCCCGCGTGGTGGCTGCCGGTGCTGCGCCCGGCCCGCGAGCGCTGGCTGCGCCTGAACCTGGTGTACGACGCCGGTCCCACCATGCCGGTCTGGCGGCCCCTGGTCCGCGAACTGCACACGGTGCTGGCCCAGTCGGGCATGTTCCGCACGGTCGCCCTGTACCGGGCCGGCGCCGACGGCACGGTGCGCGGCCCCGGCCCGCTCACCGCCGCCGACGGCCGTACCGTCACGCTGCTGGTCAGCGACTGCATGGGCCCGCAGTGGCGGGAGGGCCCCGCCGGGACGCGCTGGTACGCCACCCTGCACCGCTGGGTCCGCTGGATGCCCCTGGCCGTCCTCCAGCCGCTCCCGGAGCACCTGTGGCGGGACACCGCCCTGCCCGCCGCTCCCGGTACCCTCTCCGCCCCGCACCCGGCGGCTCCCGCGGCGGCCTACGCCTTCACGCCGTACGAGCGGTACGACACGCACGAGACACACGCGCCGGGCGCGCCGGGCGGGTTCCCCGGCACCGGCGGCGCCGTGCCCGTGCCCGTGCCCGTGCTGGAACCGGAGCCGCGGTGGCTGGCGCACTGGGCCGGGCTGCTGACGACGCCGGGCGGCACGGAGTTCCCCGGCGCGGCCGCCGGGCTGGGCCGCCCGCTGCCGGCGGACGCCGAGGACCGCACCGACGTCGGGCTGCTGTCCGCCGAGGAACTGGTGCTGCGGTTCCGGGCGACCGCCTCGCCCGAGGCGGTCCGGCTGGCCGGGCACCTCGCGGTGGGCCGCCCGGACCTGCCGGTGATGCGCCTGGTCCAGGCCGCGGTGGAACCGGACCCGCGGCCCCAGCACCTGGCCGAGGTCGTCCTCAGCGGCATGCTCACCACCGTGCCGGGCGCCCCGCCCGGTTCCTACGCGTTCCGGGACGGCGTACGCGAGCTGCTGCTGCTCGGACTGCCCCGCACCGAACGCCACCGCACCACCGGACTGCTCGGCCGGATCGGGGAGTTCATCGACCGCAGGGCGGGCCGGGCGCCGGGCGAGTTCCGGGCGTCGGTGCCGTCCGCGCGGGGCGCGGGAACCGCCGTGGAGGGCGATCCGTTCGCCACGGTCCGCGAGGACAGCGTGCGGCGGCTGTCGGCGGACGGGTCCGGGGCCGGGGCCGGGGCCGGGGAAGACGCCGGAGCCGGCGGGCTGTTCGCGGGGCGGTACCGGCTGGTGCGGCCGGCCGGGGGCACGGGCTGGCTCGCCCGGGACACACGCGAGGGTGATGCCCTCGTCGTGCTGCACCGGTACCCGCCGGGGCCGTTCCCGGCCGCCTTCACGGAGCTGGGCCGGGCCCTCGGCGAGCTGCGCCACCCCGGGATCGCCCGGTACCTCGGCCACGGGTTCGCCGACGGCGTCCCCTACCTGGCCCGGGAGTCCGTCGCCGGCCACACGCTGCGCCGGCGTCTCGACGAGGCCCCGGGCGGGCTGCCCGCCGGCGAGGCCGTCGCCCTGCTCCCGAAGCTGACCGAGGCGGTGCTCGCCCTGCACGTCGCGGAGGGGCCGCGCGGTCTGCCGGACCTGGACACCGTCGTCCTCACCCCGGACGGACCGGTCCTGACCTGCCCGGACACCGCGCCCCTCACGCCCGGGAGCCGCGAGGAGTCCCTCGCGGCGCTCGGCCGGATCGCGCGGGCCGTCCACGGCCGCTCCGACGCGCTCGGGGCGGAGCTGGTCACGGCCGCCGCCGGCCTGCTCTCCGGCACCCCGGAGGGCCGGCGCGACGGCGTCGAGCGGCTGCTGCGCCTCGGTGAGCGCCACGGCCCGCTCCGCCTCTCGCTGCTCGGCCCGCTGCGGGCCGCGCGCGGCGGCCGCCGGCTCGACGTCGACGACCCCTGTGACCAGGCCGTCCTGTGCATGCTGCTGCTGCGGGAGGGCCGGCCCGTCACCGCGCGGGAACTGGCCGCCGGACTCGCGGACGGCCCCGGGGACGGCGCCCCCTCGCTCCAGGCGTGTGTCGACCGCCTCCGCGAGGCCCTCGGACCGGACCTCCTCACCACCGGCGACGGCTACGCCCTCCGTCTCGGCGAGGTCACCGCGCCCGACGACATCGACGTCTTCCGCTTCCGCCGGCTGGCCGCCGAGGCCGAGGAGGCCCAAGCCGCCGGGGAGCCGGACCGCGCCCGCGAACTGGCCGGGAGCGCCCTGGCGTTGTGGCGCGGCGAGCCGCTGCACGGCGTGCCGGGCCGGGCCGCCCGGGAGACCCGGGCCGGCCTGGAGGAGCTGCGCCGCGGGCTCGGGGTCCTGGCCGGGGAGCCCGCCCGGGACCACGCCCCGGAGATCCGCTTCTCGGCGGGCGCGCTGACCGGCCGCCCGGAGGCCCGCGTCACCCTGGAAGCCGCGGTGCACGACGTCCTCGCACGCGGCCTCGTCCGGCCCCACCAGTACGAGGTGGCCGTCCGCCCGGACGGCTACCTGGTGCGGACCGCGCCCGGCGCCTACCTGCTGCCCGTCCTCGCCGCCGTCCTGCGTACCCTCCCGCAGGCCTTCGCCCGGCTGAGCGATCCGCCGCGGGTCACGGTGACGTTCGCGGAGCCGTCCGCGCCGCCGCCGGACACCGCCGCGGACGTCACGGTCGTCGTACCGCCCGCGCTGTACGACGAGTTCGCCGCCAGTTCCGCCGCCCAGCGCTCCCAGCGCTTCCGGCCGCTCTTCGCCGACAGCAGCCCGAGCAGCCCGCCGGCCGCCTGGTACTGCCTGCTCGGACCGAAGGCCGCCGAGCCGGAACCCGACCTCGTGCAGGGCCCGTTCCTCACCCACGACCTGCGCACCCTGGGCGTGCCCACCCCGGGCCGCACGGCCGTCGTCCACACCCGCGCCGACGGCCCGCTGACCCTGCTCGACCCGATCCAGCCGTACGGCACCCGGCCGCCGCGCCCGGAGACGTACTACTCGGTCGACCTCGCCCTCCACACGGCCCGGCACATCGTGTCCCTGCCGAGTTCCGGCAAGGGCGCGTTCAAGGCCGCGGTGCTGCTGTCCTGGCGGGTGGCGGACCCGGTCGCCTTCGTCCGCGCCGGGACCACCGGGGTGCCGGGGCTGCTGCTGGACCACCTGTGCGCCGCGGCGGCCCCGATCACCCGCCGCCATCCGCTGCGCCGCGCGGGCGCCGCCCAGCGGGCGGTGAACGCGGAGGTGGCCGACTGGCCGGTGCCGGGGCTGACGGTGTCGTACACCGTTCAACTGGCGCCCGAGTGGGCGCCCGTGCCGGCACAGGAGCCGCCCGTGCCGTCCCGGCGGCGGCTGTCCGCCCTGCTGGACGACGCCGACGTGGTGCTGGTCGGCTTCGAGGGGCCGCTCGCCCGGCTGTTCACGGCGCACACCGCGCGGGAGGCCGTACTGGACCTGCTGTCGGTCGTGGCCGACCACCGCGACCCGCAGGACGCGCTGGCGGGCCGGCCGCTGCCCGTGGCGAGCGCCACCGGTCCGGGCGCGTTCGCCCATCCGCTGGACCTGCTGCGGGCGTTCGCGCACGACCGGCTCGGCCCGCTGCTGCGGGCCCGGCTCGACGAACTGGAGCTGCGGGCCGTGCCCGACGCGCCCACCACCCACCACTCCCCCGCGCTGGTGCGCGCCCTGCACCGGTCCGGCCGCCGGGTCAGCGTGGTGACGGACGTGTCCACCGGCGCCGTCCACCGCTATCTGGCGCCCTACCGGCTGCCCCTCGCCGGTCTGTACGGCCGCCGCGACGACCTCGGCCTGCTGACCCCGCACCCCGACTGCCTGCTGCGCGCCCTGGACGCCCTGGGCACACCGGCCCGCGGCGGTGTGCTGATCAGCTCCTCGGTCGCCGAACTCACCGCCGCCCAGCAGCTCGGCGTCCGCTTCATCGGCTACGCGCCCACCCCGGCCGGCCGCCGGCGGCTGCGCGAGGGGGGCAGCGAGGTCACCGTCTCCTCCCTCGACCCGCTGCTGGAGGCCGCCCACGCGCTGTAAGGCGGGCGACACTCCGGCAGGGCCCGGGAATTACGCCCGTTCAGCGGCGCCCCGCCCGGCGGTGCACAGCGGGCGCCCGGTTCCGGCCCCGCGCAGGATGCGAGTGGGCCCGCCGCACGGACGGGGCCCGCAAGGCCCGCGCACTCGGGAGGATCCGCCGTGACCGTCAGCCTGGAGCAGTTGCGCCGCTGCCACTTCGCCGTCGACCTGGGCGCGGCGCGTACCCGGGTGTATGTGAAGGGCGCCGGTCTGGTCGTGGACCAGCCCTCGGCGGCCGCCGTGAACACCCGCACCGGCGCGCTCATCGCCGTGGGCGAGTTCGCGGAGAAGATGACGGGCCGCACCCCGGACTTCATCAAGGTGGTCCGGCCCGTCGCCGGCGGCACGGTGGTCGACATCGAGATGGCCCAGCGCATGCTGCGGCATCTGCTGGGCGACAAGATGCGCCGTATGCTGCGCCGCAAACCCCGGCTGCGCGCGGCGGCCTGCGCCCCGCACGACGCCGACCCGCTGGCCCAGCGGGCGACGATCGAGACGCTGGTCGGGCTCGGGGCGCGCCGGGTGGAGCTGGTGGACACGCTGATCGCCGCCGCGGTGGGCTGCGGACTGCCGGTGGAGCGGCCCGAGGCCACCATGATCATGGTGTGCGGGGCGGCGGCCACCCAGGTGGCGGTGCTCTCGCTGGGCTCCCTGGTCGCCGCCGAGCGGATTCCGGTGGGCGGCCAGGCCGTGGACCACGCGATCGTGCAGCACCTGCGGCACCAGCACGGGCTGATGCTGCCCACCCAGTCGGTACGGCCGCTGCAACTGGCCCTGTCCGGCAACGGTCTCACCCCGCACGGCCCGGCGTCGGCCGAGATCCACGGCCGGGACGTGGTCACGGGACTGGCCCGCAGCGTACGGGTGGACACCGCCGCCGTGCGCGGCGCGATCCAGACTCCGCTCACCGCCGTCCTGGACGGCATCGGACAGGTGCTGCGCGACTGCCCGCCCGATCTGGTGGCCGACCTCGCCGACCGCGGGATCATGATGGTCGGCGGTTCGGCCCTGCTGCCGGGCTTCGACCAGATGCTGCGCCAGGCCACCCGGATGCCGGTGCACATCGCCGACCGCCCCGACATCTGCGCGGCCCAGGGCCTCGGCGCCATGCTGGAGGGCCGCATCGAACCGCTGGTCCTGAACCCGCTGGCGGCCTGATCCGGGGCCGTCACCCCCGCGTCGCCGCGCACCCCCGCCCTCGCCGGGCCGCGCGGCGCCGGCTCACCGGGCCAGGTAGCTCCGGATGGTGGTGCCCTCCACTCCCGCGTGGACGCGTACCAGGTCGGAGACCAGGTTGACCAGCAGCAGTCCGCGTCCGCCGCGCTGGTCGCGGCTTGCCGGGCGGCGCCCGGCCAGCGGGTCGGCGAGGCGGCCCTTGTCGCGGACCTCGCACAGCACGTACCCGTCCTCGGACCACACCGTGAGCGTGCCCGTGCCGCCGCCGTGGACCACGCTGTTCGTGGTCAGCTCGGCGGTGATCAGCGCCAGGTTCTCCAGGCCCAGGCCGGTCAGGCCCAGCCCGGCGCCGTGGTCGGTGGCCAGATGGCGCACGGCGGACAGGGACGACTCGTCGAAGGCGACGGCGAGCACGCCGGGACCGGGCCCGGGGGCGGACGGCAGCGCCGTGTTGTAGCGGGCGACGACGCCGTCCGGGTCGTAGACCTCGCTGGCGCGCTCGGCGGCGGAGCCGGACGGGATGACCACCGGGTGGGTGGCGTAGGCGTCGGCGAGCACCCGCTCGTCCAGACGCACGGTGTCGTACGGGCACAGGATGGTGACCTCGCGGCCCTGGAAGGCCGCGTTGATCAGCGCCTCGTGCTGGACGCAGGCCGGGTACTCGGCCGGGCTGCGGCCCGCCCAGATCGGCTCGCCGATGATCCGCACCCGGCGGCCGGGCGGCTGCCGGTCGGCGAAGGCGCGCAGCACGCCGGGGATGATCCGGCCGGGGTTGCGTCCGGCCTCCCGCATGTCCAGGAAGTGCACGCCGGCGCCGTCGGCGCCCAGCTCGTCCCGGATGAGCCGCAGGTTCTCCTCCGGGACGGCGACGGCGACCGGCTCGTCGGCCGCCAGCGCCTCGCGGACGAAGGGCACGGTGCCGGCCACGTACTCCGCCGCGTCGCCGTAGAACAGCGCGGGGTGCACGAACGGGTCCACGGTTTCGGCCGTCACGGTCATGACGCCGTCACCTCGATCCCGGGCAGGCCGGGCCACAGCAGGTCCAGTATCCGGGGCAGCGCGTCCGGTGGCCGGTCGAGCACCAGGCGGCGCCGGCCGTCCAGGCTGCGGGCGGCGTCCGCCAGCGCGCCGGCGCCCGCCACGTCGACGAATGTCACCGCGGAAAGCTCCAAGTAGTACACGTCCTCGCCCTCGCCGTCGTCGCCCTCGCGTACGGCCCGCTCCAGCGCACGCTCCCAGACGCCACGGGTGGGCAGGCTCACCTCACCCGCCGCGCGGAATCCGGTCCGCTCGGTCAGCGGGTACACGTCGAGCCGCGGCACCACGGACTTGGGCACGGCGGCGACCGACAGCAGCCGCACCGGCTCCGAACCGCTCATGCCACCTCCCGGTTGCACAGGTATACGACTGACCAGTATGCGCCCTCGCCCGGCCGGCGGGTGTAGGCGGTGGCGCACCGGGCAGGCGGGGTAAGGACGAGGGGACCGGCACAGCGGGACGGAAAGAGCATGACCACAGCGGCACGCGCACCGCGGGACGGACGGCCGGAGACCCTGACCGTCGACGCCCGCGCGGAGGGCGGCCGCGTTCTGCTGCGCGCGCGGGGCGAACTGGTGCAGGGCTGCACGGACGTCCTCGCCGCGGCCCTGGCCGCGCTGCCGCCGGACACCGCCCGGGTCGACCTGGACGTCACCGGGGTGGTCTTCGTGGACACGGCGGGCCTGGCGGTGCTGGACACCCTGCGCGCGTACGGCCGCCGGCGGGGCGTGCCGGTCGCCGCCACCGGCTGGCGGGGGCAGCCGCGCCGGGTGCTGGAGCTGACGGGTCTGGACGCCGTGGACCCGCTGCGCGGCGGTCTGCCCGCGGACCTGCCCGCCCGTACGGCGGGCGCGGTGGCCCGGGAGCGCGCCGAGCAACTGGACGTGCTGCGCCTGGAGATAGCGCAGCTACGCCAGGCGATGGACTCGCGTCCGGTCATCGACCAGGCCCGCGGCGTCCTGATGGCGGCCCACGCGTGCACCGCGGACCAGGCGTGGGAGATCCTGCGGGAGGCGTCCCAGCGGACCAACACCAAGCTGCGGCAGGTCGCGGCGGCGGTCACGCGGAGCGCGGCACCCGGCGGCGCGGCACCGCCGGAACCGCTGCGGTCCGCCCTGGCCGGCGCGGTCCGCCGGGTCAGTACGGCAGCACGCGACCCGAGGGAGTCCTGCGATCGATCTCCTGCCCGCGCGGGGCGGAGGGCCGCCGGCTGACACGTACCCGGATGCGACGGTCCATGACGCCCTCCTTGTCGCCGGCACCACCCGGCTGCGCACATCGGTAGGAGGTCCGTGCCCAGGACGTGACCGGTTCACGCCTGGACGCGGTCAAGTCATGACATCGAGACGAACGTTGACGGACGATTCGGCCAAAACGACAGCGCAGGCGTAGGTGACGCTCGTCGTCTTCCGGACGCACGGCGTCCGTGATCAGTGTCACGCCGAGACCCGGCGGGCGTCCGCCGGACGGGGGCCGCCCGGTCTTTCTCACGTGCCGTCAGAACTCCCGGGCGAGCACCGAGCGAGCAGCGGGCCTTGCACCGCTCGGGTGACGCTTCGGCGTGGTGGCGCTTTCGGTATCGGCGCAGGTGAGAACGTATCTGCGCCTGTGGCGCCTGGTGGGGCGGGTGGGACTCGAACCCACGGCCGACGGATTATGAGTCCGCTGCTCTAACCGGCTGAGCTACCGCCCCATAGCGGCGTGTCGCGTACAAGTGTGCGCGCCGTCTGCCGCAGCATAGCCGCTCATACGATCTCCTGCCTCGGCTGGTCGGCTGTCGCGGCCGCTCCTGACCTGGAGGACAGCGTGGGGGGTCCGGCGGTTCCCGGGGACATGAAAAAGGACCCCTCCCGGGGCCCTCGTTCAGCGCTCCCCCGACTGGACTCGAACCAGTAACCTGCCGGTTAACAGCCGGCTGCTCTGCCAATTGAGCTACGGAGGACCGAAGCTCCCCCGACTGGACTCGAACCAGTAACCTGCCGGTTAACAGCCGGCTGCTCTGCCAATTGAGCTACGGAGGATCGCTTCGTCTGCATCGAACGGACCTACCCGGGTATTCGCCAGGGGGCGGGCGCTCGCTGCGACACATACATTAGCGCAAGCAGGGGGGTGCTCCGCCAATCGGTACTCTCGGCGCCAGCGCCGCACCAGATACCTACGCACCGGAAGGGTGGCAGCCATGCGCTACCGGCTCACGTTCCTCGCCGGACTGGCTCTCGGTTACGTACTCGGCACGAAGGCCGGTCGTGAGCGCTACGAGCAGCTGAAGAAGTCGGCCCGGCAGATCGCGCAGAACCCCGCGGTCCGGAACACCGCCGAGACCGCCGCCCAGCAGGGCCGCTCGTACGCGGGCAAGGCCCTGCACACGGTCAGCGACAAGGTCGGCGACCGGGTCCCGGCGTCCGTGGCCCAGCGGGTGCGCTCCCTGCGCGAGCGCAACGCCGACGGCAGCCCCGGGGACGACTGGGGCACCAGCACCACCTAGGGCCTCTCGTGCGGATCATGCCGGGCTCGTGGGAGTCCGGCATGATCCGTGCGAAAGACCCTGGGGTGGCGCCGGGCGCGGGACTCCGCCCGGGGCCGGAGCGGCGATGGGGCACCCGGGCCCGGCGGCCCCCGCGGATGCTGCAAAATTCTCCGCATGGGGATAGTCGCCGGCTTGGACAGCTCGCCTGATTTCACTCGCATCGTGGTCTGCGACACGGACACCGGTGCCGTACTGCGGCAGGGATACGCGCCGCATCCGGTGGAGGGGCGTCCCAGCGACGTGGACCCACAGGTCTGGCTGCTCTCCCTCGGCGAGGCCGCCGGCGGCGGTCTGCTGGAGGGGGTGCAGGCCATCGGGGTGTCGGCGCAGGCGAACGCGGTGGTCCCGCTGGACGCCCAGGGCAACACCGTCCGCCCGGCGCTGGCCGGCGGCGACAAGCGCGCCCAGGTCGCGGCGGCCGATCTGGTGGACGCGCTCGGCGGCCGGGAGGCCTGGGCGCAGGCGGTCGGCTCCGTGCCGCAGGCCGCCCAGTCGGTCACGAAGCTGCGCTGGCTGGCCAGGAACGAACCGGAGAACGCGCAGCGCACGGCCGTCCTGCTCCAGGCGCACGACTGGCTCGTCTGGCAGTTGCTCGGGCGGCCGGTGCGGCGGACCACCGACCGCGGCGGGGCCTCCGCCACCGGGTACTGGTCGGCGGCCACCGGTGCCTACCGGCCCGAGCTGGTCGAGCTGGCCCTCGGTCACCAGGCGGTGCTGCCGGAGGTGATCGGCCCGGCGGACGCGGCCGGTACGACGCCGGAGGGGCTGCTGATCTCCGCGGGCACCGGCGAGACCATGGCCGCCGCGTTCGGGCTCGGCATCGGCCTGGGCGACGCGGTGGTCTCGCTCGGGGCCTCCGGGTCGGTGATGGCCGTGCACCCGGAGCCGCTGGCCGACCAGTCCGGGATGATCACCTCGCTCGCCGACGCCACCGGTCTGCACCTGCCGGTGGTCACCACGCTGAACGCCGTGCGCGCCCTGCGCGGCACCGCGGAACTCCTCGGCCTGCCGGATCTGGAGAGCCTGTCCGAGCTGGCGATGAAGTCCACGCCCGGGTCGCACGGGCTGGTGCTGCTGCCGTACCTGGAGGGCGAGCGGACGCCGAGCCTGCCGCACACCGCCGGGACGCTCGCGGGGCTGCGGCGCGAGTCGATGAAGCCCGAGCACCTGGCGCGGGCCGCCTTCGAGGGCATGCTGTGCGGGCTGGCGGACGCGCTGGACGTGCTGCGCGGGCGGGGCGTGGCGGTGCGGCGGATCTTCCTGCTGGGCGCCGCCGCCGAGCTGCCCGCGGTGCAGGCGGCGGCACCGTCGCTGTTCGGCGCGCAGGTCGTCGTACCGCAGCCGGCGGACTACGCGGCGATCGGCGCGGCCCGGCAGGCCGCCTGGGCGCTCGGTGTGTCGCAGGGCACCCTCGATCCGCGGACCCCGCCGGCCTGGCAGGGCGCGGCGGCGCAGGTGCTGGAGCCGGGCGAGGAGCTGGCCGTGGGGCAGGCGGTGCGGCAGCAGTTCACGGCGGTGCGGGAGCAGACCCACCCGGGAGCGTTCGCCTCATAGGCGGACACGACGGGACGTAACACCGCGACACCGCAAGGCCGACGGGCGCCGTCGGATTAATGGGTTGAGGTAACGCGGGTGGAGTGTCCGACGATAGGGGCGAAGGGCAACCGATCGCCCCTGTCGCCGACTCCGAGAGACGTAGCGTGCTCATACGACTTCTGCGGACCTATCTCAGGCCCTATAAGAAACCCATCGTCCTCCTGGTGGTGTTCCAGCTCCTCCAGACCTGCGCCACCCTCTATCTGCCCACGCTGAACGCGGACATCATCGACAACGGTGTCGTGAAGGGTGACACGGGCTACATCCTGTCCTTCGGTGCCCTCATGATCGGCATCTCGCTGGTCCAGGTCGTGTGCAACATCGGTGCCGTGTACTACGGCGCCCGGACCGCCTCCGCGCTCGGCCGGGACGTGCGCGGTGCCGTCTTCGACCGGGTGCAGTCCTTCTCGGCGCGTGAGGTCGCCCACTTCGGGGCGCCCTCGCTCATCACCCGTACGACGAACGACGTGCAGCAGGTCCAGATGCTGGCCCTGATGACGTTCACGCTGATGGTGTCGGCGCCCATCATGTGCGTGGGCGGGATCGTGCTGGCGCTCGGCCTGGACGTGCCGCTGTCCGGGGTGCTGGTCGCCGTCGTGCCGGTGCTCGGCGTGTCCGTGACGCTGATCGTGCGCCGGCTGCGGCCGCTGTTCCGGTCGATGCAGGTCCGGCTGGACACGGTGAACCGGGTGCTGCGCGAGCAGATCACCGGCAACCGCGTCATCCGCGCGTTCGTCCGGGACGAGTACGAGCAGGGCCGGTTCGGCAAGGCCAACACCGAGCTGACCGACATGCAGCTGGCCACCGGCCGGATGCTCGCCCTGATGTTCCCGATCGTGATGACGGTGGTGAACCTGTCGTCCATCGCGGTGGTGTGGTTCGGCGCCCACCGGATCGACGGCGGCCAGATGGCCATCGGCGACCTGACCGCGTTCCTCGCCTATCTGATGCAGATCGTCATGTCCGTGATGATGGCCACCTTCATGTTCATGATGGTGCCGCGCGCCGAGGTGTGCGCCGAGCGCATCCAGGACGTCCTGGACACCGACTCCAGCGTCGTGCCGCCGACGGCCCCCGTCACCGAGCTGCGCGCCCACGGGCACCTGGAGCTCCGCGGCGCGGGCTTCCGCTACCCGGGTGCCGAGGAGGCGGTGCTGAAGTCCGTCGCCCTGGTGGCCCGGCCGGGCGAGACCACCGCCGTGATCGGCTCCACCGGCAGCGGCAAGTCGACGCTGCTCGGGCTCGTCCCCCGGCTGTTCGACGCCACCGAGGGCGAGGTCCTGGTGGACGGCGTGGACGTCCGGGAGGTCGACCCGGTGCTGCTCGCCAAGACCGTCGGGCTCGTGCCGCAGAAGCCGTACCTGTTCGCGGGCACGGTCGCCACCAACCTGCGCTACGGCAACCCGGACGCCACCGACGAGGAGCTGTGGCACGCGCTGGAGGTGGCGCAGGCCAAGGAGTTCGTGCGGAAGCTGGAGGGCGGCCTGGACGCGCCGATCGCGCAGGGCGGCACCAATGTCTCCGGCGGCCAGCGCCAGCGGCTCGCCATCGCCCGTACGCTGGTGCAGCGCCCGGAGATCTACCTCTTCGACGACTCCTTCTCGGCGCTCGACTACGCCACCGACGCGGCCCTGCGCGCGGCGCTGGCCCGGGAGACCGCCGAGGCGACCGTGGTGATCGTCGCCCAGCGGGTGGCGACCATCCGGGACGCCGACCGGATCATCGTGCTGGACGAGGGCCGGGTGGTCGGCTCCGGCCGGCACGCGGAACTGATGGCGGCCAACGAGACCTACCGGGAGATCGTGCTCTCCCAGCTGACGGAAGCGGAGGCCGCCTGATGGCCGGTCCCATGGGACGCATGATGGCCGCGGGCGGCCCCGACCAGCGCTCGATGGACTTCAAGGGGTCGGGGAAACGGCTCGTCGCCATGTTCCGGCCGGAACGGCTGACGATCTACTGTCTGCTGCTGTGCGTGGTGGTCAGCGTGGGCCTCAGCGTGATCGGCCCGAAGATCCTCGGCCGGGCCACCGACCTGGTGTTCGCCGGCATCATCGGCCGGGAGATGCCGAAGGGCGCCACCAAGGCGCAGGTGCTGGACTCCATGCGCGCGCACGGCCAGGGCCGGATGGCGGACATGCTGGGGGGCACCGACTTCACGCCCGGCGAGGGCATCGACTTCGATGCCGTCGGGCACGTGCTGCTGTACGCGCTCGGCACGTTCCTGGCCGCCGGTCTGCTGATGGCGGTCGCCACCCGGCTGGTCAACCGGGCCGTGAACCGCACGATGTACCGGATGCGGCGGGACGTGCAGGCGAAGCTGTCGCGGCTGCCGCTGTCGTACTTCGACAAGCGGCAGCGCGGTGAGGTGCTGTCCCGGGCGACGAACGACATCGACAACATCGGGCAGACGCTCCAGCAGTCGATGGGCCAGCTGATCAACTCGGTGCTGACCATCATCGGCGTGCTCGTGATGATGTTCTGGGTGTCCTGGATCCTGGCGCTGGTGGCCCTGGTCACCGTGCCGCTGTCGTTCGTGGTCGCCACCCGGGTGGGCAAGCGGTCGCAGCCGCACTTCGTGCAGCAGTGGCGCTCCACCGGCAAACTGAACGCCCACATCGAGGAGATGTACACCGGGCACGCCCTGGTGAAGGTGTTCGGCCGGCAGGAGGAGTCGGCGCAGCAGTTCGCCGAGCAGAACGAGGCGCTCTACCAGGCCGCGTTCAAGGCCCAGTTCAACAGCGGTGTCATGCAGCCGCTGATGATGTTCGTGTCGAACCTGAACTACGTGCTGGTGGCGGTCGTCGGCGGCCTGCGGGTGGCGTCCGGCGCGCTGTCCATCGGTGATGTGCAGGCGTTCATCCAGTACTCGCGGCAGTTCTCGATGCCGCTGACGCAGGTCGCCTCGATGGCGAACCTGGTGCAGTCCGGTGTCGCGTCGGCCGAACGGGTCTTCGAACTCCTCGACGCCCCGGAGCAGGAGGCGGACCCGGTGCCGGGCGCGCGGCCGGAGCGGCTGCGCGGCCGGGTGTGCCTGGAGCACGTGTCGTTCCGCTACGACCCCGACAAGCCGCTGATCGAGGACCTCTCGCTCACGGTGGAGCCGGGCAACACGGTGGCGATCGTGGGTCCGACCGGTGCGGGCAAGACCACGCTGGTCAACCTGCTGATGCGGTTCTACGACGTCTCGGGCGGCCGGATCACCCTGGACGGCGTGGACATCGGGAGCATGACCCGGGACGAACTGCGGTCCGGGATCGGCATGGTGCTCCAGGACACCTGGCTGTTCGGCGGCACCATCGCGGAGAACATCGCGTACGGCGCCGCGCGCGAGGTCACCCGGGGCGAGATCGAGGAGGCGGCGCGGGCCGCGCACGCGGACCGCTTCATCCGCACGCTCCCCGACGGCTACGACACCGTGATCGACGACGAGGGCAGCGGGGTCAGCGCCGGTGAGAAGCAGCTCATCACGATCGCGCGGGCGTTCCTGTCCGACCCGGTGATCCTGGTGCTGGACGAGGCGACCAGCTCCGTGGACACGCGGACCGAGGTGCTGATCCAGAAGGCGATGGCCAAACTGGCCGCCGGGCGCACGTCGTTCGTGATCGCGCACCGGCTGTCGACGATCCGGGACGCGGACACGATCCTGGTGATGGAGAACGGCTCCATCGTCGAACAGGGCGCGCACGCCGAGCTGCTGGCGGCGGACGGGGCGTACGCCCGGCTGTACCAGGCGCAGTTCGCGCAGGCCGTGGCCGAGGTGGACTAGGGCCTCGCGTGCGGATCACGCCGGGGGCCGCCGCGCGGCGGCGGCCCCTTCAGTCCAGATAGCCCCTCAGCTGGTCCGCGAAGGCGTGGTCCCGCAGCTTGCCGAGGGTCTTGGACTCGATCTGCCGTATCCGCTCCCGGGTCACCCCGAACAGCCGGCCGATCTCCTCCAGCGTGCGCGGGCGCCCGTCGGCCAGGCCGTACCGCAGCTGGACGACCTTGCGCTCGCGCTCGCCCAGCGTGGACAGCACCGCGTCCAGGTGCTCGCGCAGCAGCAGGAACGCCGCCGACTCCACCGGGCTCGCCGCGTCGCCGTCCTCGATGAGGTCACCGAGGGCGACGTCGTCCTCCTCGCCGACCGGGGCGTGCAGCGACACCGGTTCCAGGGCCAGGCGCAGCACCTCGCGGACCCGCTCGGGCGGCAGGTCGAGATGGGCGCCGACCTCCTCGGCGGTGGGCTCGTGGCCGCGTTCCTGGAGCATCCGCCGCTGGACGCGGACGACCCGGTTGATCAGCTCCACCACGTGCACCGGGACCCGGATGGTGCGGGCCTGGTCGGCCAGCGCCCGGGACATCGCCTGCCGGATCCACCAGGTGGCGTAGGTGGAGAACTTGTAGCCGCGGGCGTAGTCGAACTTCTCCACGGCCCGGATCAGCCCGAGGTTGCCCTCCTGGACGAGGTCGAGCATGGTCAGGCCGCGGCCGACGTAGCGCTTGGCGACGGAGACGACGAGCCGCAGGTTCGCCTCGATGAGCCGGCGCTTGGCCAGCCGGCCCAGGACGACGAGCCGGTCCAGGTCGAGCGCCAGCTCGCTGTCCAGGTCCGGGGTGGTGCCCAGTTTCTCCTCCGCGAAGAGGCCGGCCTCGACCCGGCGGGCGAGTTCCACCTCCTCGGCGGCGCTGAGCAGCGGGATCCGGCCGATCTCGCGCAGGTACTGGCGGAACAGGTCGGCCGAGGGGCCGCCGGACTCGGCCCGGGCGACGGCCGGGATGCCGGTGTCGGGCGGCTCGTCCGGCTCGTCCGCCTCCGGCGCCTCTTCGGCGGGCGGCTCGGCCGCCTCCGGGTGCCCGGCGGCGAGGCTCTGCGGGGGCACGGCCCCGAGGACACCGCTCGGTGCGTCCGGCTCGCTCGTGGTGGTGCTGGTGGCGCCGGTACTGCTGTCGGTCTGGGTGAGGGTCTGGGTCTGCACGTGGGCGACCTCCAGGATGATCGCTGCTGAAGGTGTGCGGCAGCGCGCGCTCCGAGGACTCGGGCACCGCCCCCAGTGTGGGGTACGACACAACACCGCCACGAGGGGCGTGCGGTGACTTTTTGCATCCGTGCGGTGACCGCCTGGTGATGCGGTCCGGCGGACTATGCGGCCGGCACCTGCCGGGCCGGACGGCCGCCAAGGAGGGCGGCGGGCAGCGGCCGGCCCCCGCTCACAGCGCCTGTGCGCCCCGCTCCCGCAGCGCCTGGTCGTACTGCTGGAGGACCCACATCTCGTTCTGCACGGCGGCGAGCTGGGCGGGGTCGCCGCCGGTGGACAGGCGGGTCAGCTGGGACTGGATGTCGTGGATGCGGCGCTCCACGGCGCGGCGGCGGATCTGGACCAGGACCGTGCCGGCGTAGGTCTCGTCCACCGTGCGGCGCAGGATCGGTTCGACGGCCAGCTCGGTGACCATCGCGCGGACCGTGTCGTCGGACGCGGCCTCGCGGACCCGGACCAGGTACTCCTGCGGGTCCGACAGGCCGTACTCCGCGCCGCCCGCCTCCGCGATGGTCTGGCGCACGGCCGCGTACGGCGGGGCCGTGAACTCGTCCACGCCGTAGGCGTCGAAGGCGGGCGAGACCAGTTCGGGGCGCTGGAGGGCGAGTTTGAGCAGCTCGCGTTCGGCGGCGAAGACCGGGTTGCGCAAGGTGAGCGCCGGCCCGGAGCTGGCGGGGCGCGGCGCCTCGGCCCACTGCTGCCCGCCGGCCGGGCGGCGCCGGTCCTGCTGCTGCGCGCCCTTGCCGCCCTCGCGGGCCCAGCGGGCGAGCTGGGCGACCCGGCGGACCACGAACTGGGTGTCGAGGATGCCGAGCATCCCGGCCAGGTCCACGGCGACCTCGTGCTGCGCGCCACTGTTCTTGATCTTGGCGACGATCGGCGCGGCCTCGTCCAGGGCGGCGGCGCGGCCGGCCGGGGTGTCCAGGTCGTACCGGCCCAGGATCTGGCGGAGCGCGAACTCGAAGAGCGGGGTGCGGGGTTCGACCAGGTCGGCCACCGCCTCGTCGCCCTTGGCCAGCCGCAGGTCGCAGGGGTCCATGCCGTCGGGCGCGATCGCGATGTAGGTCTCGGCGGCGAACTTCTGGTCGTCCTCGAAGGCGCGCAGGGCCGCCTTCTGCCCGGCCGAGTCCCCGTCGAAGGTGAAGATCACCCGGGCCGAGCCGTTGTCCATCAGCAGCCGGCGCAGGATCTTGATGTGGTCGCCGCCGAAAGCCGTGCCGCAGGTGGCGATGGCGGTCGTGACCCCGGCGAGGTGACAGGCCATGACGTCGGTGTAGCCCTCGACGACCACCGCGCGGCTGGTCTTGGCGATCTCCTTCTTCGCCAGGTCGATGCCGTACAGCACCTGGCTCTTCCGGTAGATCGCCGTATCGGGCGTGTTGAGGTACTTGGGGCCGGTGTCCGCCTCGTACAGCTTGCGGGCGCCGAAGCCGACGACCTCGCCGCCGATGTCCCGGATCGGCCACATCAGCCGGCCCCGGAACCGGTCGATCGGGCCGCGGCGGCCTTCCTGGGCCAGTCCGGACAGCAGCAGTTCCTTGTCGGTGAAGCCCTTGCCGCGCAGGTAGCGGATGAGGTGGTCCCAGCCCTGCGGGCTGTAGCCGACGCCGAAGTGGACGGCGGCGGCCTGGTCGAAGCCGCGCTCGGCGAGGAAGATCCGGCCGGTCTCGGCCTCGGCGCTGGTGGCGAGCTGCTCGGCGTACCACTGCGCGGCGGCCTTGTGGGCCTCGACCAGGCGGATGCGTTCGCCGCGCTGGTGCGCCGGGTTGTACCCGCCCTCCTCGTAGCGCAGCGTGATGCCGGCCTGCGCGGCCAGCCGCTCGACCGCCTCCGAGAAGGAGAGGTGGTCCACCTTCATGACGAAGGTGATGGTGTCGCCGCCCTCCTGGCAGCCGAAGCAGTGGAAGAGTCCCTTGCTCGGGCTGACCTGGAAGGACGGCGACTTCTCGTCGTGGAACGGGCACAGGCCCTTGAGGTTGCCGCCGCCCGCGTTGCGAAGCTGGAGGTACTCGGAGACCACGGCGTCGATCGGGACCGCGTCCCGTACCGCCTTCACGTCCTCGTCGTTGATCCGTCCGGCCACGGATGAATTCTACGGGGGCGCGGTGACCGCGGCGGTGCGCGCCGGGGTCAGGGGAGGAGGCTCGCGAGCGGTACGTGCGGGTCGGAGAGGGCGTCGGTGTTCACCCGGGCCCGGGACCTGATCAGGTTCTGGACGGGTTCTGTGACATCCCACACGTTCACGTTCATCCCGGCCAGCACGCGTCCCTCCTTCACCCAGAACGCGATGAACTCCCGTTTGCCGGCGTCGCCGCGGATCACCACCTCGTCGTACGTCCCGGGCGGCGCCCAGCCGCTGTACTCCATGCCCAGGTCGTACTGGTCGGTGAAGAAGTACGGCACCCGGTCGTGGACCGCCTCCCGGCCCAGCATGGCGCGGGCCGCCGCCGGGCCGCCGTTCAGGGCGTTCGCCCAGTGCTCCACGCGCAGCCGGGTGCCGAACAGCGGGAGCGGGAAGGAGGCCACGTCGCCGGCCGCGTAGATGTCCGGGTCGCGGGTGCGCAGCCGCTCGTCCACGAGGATGCCGCCGCCGTCCGCGGGGCCGGCGATCTCCAGTCCGGCCGCCTCGGCGAGCGCCACCCGCGGTGCCGCGCCGATCGCCGCGAGCACGGCGTGCGCCGGGTGCTCCTCGCCGTCGTCCGTGCGGGCCGCGAGGACCACGCCGTCCTGGCCGACGATCTCGGCGAGCCGGGCGCCGAAGTGGAAGCGGACGCCGTGCTCGCGGTGCAGCTCGGCGAAGACGGTGCCCAGCTCGGGGCCGAGGACGCCGTGCAGCGGGGTCGGCGCCGGTTCGATCACCGTGACCTCCGCGCCGTACTCGCGGGCCGCCGCGGCGACCTCCAGGCCGATCCAGCCGGCCCCGGCGATCACCAGGTGTCCGTTGTCCCGGCCGAGGTGCTGCAGGACGCCCTTGAGGCGCTCGGCGTGGGCGAGGCGGCGCAGGTGGTGGACGCCCGCCAGGCCGGTGCCGGGCACGTCCAGGCGGCGCGGTTCGGCGCCGGTGACCAGCAGCAGCTTGTCGTAGCGCACGAGCGTGCCGTCGTCGCCGAAGCGGACCGTCTTCGCGGTGCGGTCGATCCGGTCCACGGTCTGGCCGAGGTGCAGTTCGACGTCGTGGCGCGCGTACCAGGCGGGCTCGTGCACGAAGACGCTGTCGCGCTCCTCCTTGCCGAGCAGATAGCCCTTGGACAGCGGCGGCCGCTCGTAGGGGTGGTCGCGTTCGTCGCAGATCAGTATCACCCGTCCGCTGAAGCCCTCCGCCCGGAGCGTCTCGGCCGCCTTCGCGCCGGCGAGACCGCCGCCGACGATGACGAATGTCTGATCCGCGTCGACCACTTGTTTGCCTCCTCGTCAGGGTGCCGCCACAGGGGAGCGTCCCGCACTCGGCGTGCTGCGGGAAGAGGGTGTGACCCGATCAGGCCACGGGGTGTCATGTGCCGCTCACATATGCCCGGTCGGTCAGTGCGGCGTGCAGGGAGAGCGCGGAGGCGTCGGTGAGGGAGGCGATCTGGTCGACGATCACCCGCTTGCGCGCCCGGTCGTCGTCCGCCGCGTCGAACAGCGCCCGGAACTGCGGGTCGAGGCCCTCGGGGGCGCGGGCCGTCAGTGCCTCGGCCAGCTCGGCGACGATCACCCGCTGGTCGGCGCGGAGCCGTTCCTGCTCGGCGCGCTGCATCACGTACCGGTCCGCGACCGCCTTGAGCACCGCGCACTCCATCCGGGTCGCGCGGGGTACGACGAGCCGGGCGGCGTACCGGGTGAACCGCCCCGGGCCGTACTCGGCGCGCGTGGCGGCCTCGGCGGCCAGGCAGAACCGGCCGATGAGCTGGCTGGTGGCGTCCTTCAGCCGGGCCTGGGCGACGGCCGTGCCGTCGTAGCCGTGCGGCCACCACTCCTCGTCCTGGAGGCGGTCCAGGGCGGCGGCGAGTTCGGCCGGGTCGGTGTCCGCGGGCACGTACCGGCCGACGGCCACCTCGAACACCGCCTGCCGTTCCGGCTCGGCGCGCAGGGAGCCGGGGTCGACGTGGCCGGCGTGCAGCCCGTCCTCCACGTCGTGCACCGAGTACGCCACGTCGTCCGACCAGTCCATCACCTGCGCCTCGAAGCAGGTGCGGGTGCCGGGCGCGCAGGCGCGGACCCAGTCGAACACCGGGCGGTCGTCCTCGTAGACGCCGAACTTCGGGGACGCCGGGTCGGTGGGGTGGGCGCCGCGCGGCCAGGGGTACTTGGTGGCGGCGTCCAGGGTGGCGCGGGTGAGGTTCAGGCCGACGGAGCGTTCCCCGGTGAAGCGCTTGGGCTCGGTCCGGGTGAGCAGCCGCAGCGACTGGGCGTTGCCCTCGAAGCCGCCGCAGTCGTCGGCGAACTCGTTCAGCGCGCTCTCGCCGTTGTGGCCGAAGGGCGGGTGGCCGAGGTCGTGGGCGAGGCAGGCGGCCTCCACCAGGTCCGGGTCGCAGCCGAGGGCCGCGCCCAGTTCCCGGCCCACCTGGGCGCATTCCAGGGAGTGGGTGAGCCGGGTGCGGGGGCTGGCGTCCCCGGCGTGGCCGCGGGTGCCCGGGGTGACCACCTGGGTCTTGCCGGCGAGGCGGCGCAGGGCGGCGGAGTGCAGGATGCGGGCGCGGTCACGTTGGAAGGCGGTGCGGCCGGGCCGTTTGTCGGGTTCGGGGGCCCAGCGTTCGGCGGACTCCGGGTCGTATGCGGTGCCTTCCATGGGACGACAGTAAGCCCATCGCCCGCCGGGCCCGGCTTCCGGGTGGCCGCGGGCCCGTCGTGGCTCCCCGCGCGGGTCCCGCTCAGGCGGCCGACGCCCACGGCGCCGCGAGGCTCTGGTCGTACCGGTGCAGGACCAGGCGGGCCATGGCCTCGTGCGCTCCCAGCGGGGCCGAGGCGATCCACGGCGCCGCCTCGGCGCACTGGGTGGCGAAGCGGCCCGGGGCCGTGAAGTACGAGGCGAGGGCCACCCGGCGCCGGCCGCGGGCCGCCAGGGCGCGCAGGGCGGCCGGGACCGTCGGGGCCGCCGCCGAGGCGTAGGCGGGCAGGACGGGGACGCCTAGGCGGTCGGCCAGGAGGCGGGCGGTGCGGCGGGTGTCGGCGGCCGAGCCGGGGTCGCGGGAGCCGGCCGCGGCCAGGACGACGGCGCTGTCCCGGCGGGCGGCGCCGTCCGGGGCGGCCGGCCAGCCTGCCTCGCACAGCCGGGCGTGCAGGGTCTCGGCGAGCAGCGGGTGCGGGCCGAGCGGCCCGGCCACGCGCGTGGGGACCGGGGCGGCCGCGGCCATCTGCGGGATGTCGTGTCCGACGTGGTAGCCCCGGCCGAGGAGGAGCGGGACGAGGACGGCGTACGGTCCGCCGAGGGCCGCGAGCGTGTCGGGCAGCAGGGGCTCGTTCAGCTCGATGTGGCCGAGGTGCACGGAGAGGGCGGGGCGCAGCGCGCGTACCCGGTCCGTCAGGGCCCGCACGGTGGTGAGCGCCCGGGGGTCGCGGCTGCCGTGGGCGACCAGGACGAGGGCGGGCGGTGCCGGGCGGCGGCCGGGCGCGGAGAGCGGCCGGCCGGGGGTGCGGAAGGGGAGCGACGCCGTCATGACGGGATCGTGGCCCCGCGAGGTTGCGCGGCCGTTGCCGGGCCGTCACGGACGTTTTCCATCCGGTCACCGCGGCCGGCGGCGCGGTGTGAGGCCGGTGCGGCGAACCGGACCGGCGCCGTGGACGTCCTTACCGGTCGGAGACGGTCAGGGGGAACCACATGGAGAGTCGTACGGGGGGCACGGGTCGTACGGAGGGCACGGGTCGTACGGAGGGCACGGGTCGTACGGAGGGCACGGGTCGTACGGAGGGCACGGGTCGTACGGGGGGCACGGGGCGTGCGGAGGGCCGCCGGCCGCGCGGGCCGCGTACGCGGGCCGGGCGGCGGCGGCTGGTGCGGGCGGTGATGGCCGGGTGTGCGCTGGCGCTGCTGCCGGCGGCCTGGCTGCGGGTGTCCACCGAGGACCGGCTGCGCACGGTGGCGGACGTGCCGCGCACCGAGGTGGCGGTGGTGTTCGGGGCGGGACTGTGGAACGGCCGGCCGTCGCCGTACCTCGCGCACCGGCTGGACGCGGCGGCCGAGCTGTACCGGTCGGGGCGGATCCGGGTCGTCCTGGTCACCGGGGACAACAGCCGGGAGGAGTACGACGAGCCGGACGCCATGCGCGCCTACCTCGTCCGGCACGGCGTGCCGGACCGGCGGATCGTCGGCGACTACGCCGGGTTCGACACCTGGGACTCCTGCGTCCGGGCCAAGCGGATCTTCGGCGTGGACCGGGCGGTGCTGATCAGCCAGGACTTCCACATCCGGCGGGCGGTGGCGCTGTGCGAGGCGGCGGGGGTGGACTCGTACGGCGTCGGGGTGGCCGCGAAGCACGACGCGACCTGGTACTACGGCGGGACGCGCGAGGTGTTCGCGGCGGGCAAGGCGGCGCTGGACGCGCTGTTCCGGCCGGACCCGCGGTTCCTCGGACCGCGGGAGCCGGGGGTGGCGCGGGCGCTCGCGGCCGGGCGGTGACGGCCGCCTCACGGCGTCCGGGGCGGCGCGGGGAGGCGGCCGTGCCGGGCGCGTAACCCGGGACGGCCCGGGGCCGTAACACGGCCGGCGCACGCTGGGCCGCATGGAGAACACCTCGACGCCCACCCACTGCCCGTACTGCGCCTTGCAGTGCGGGATGAACATCACGCCCCTGCCGCAGGGGGGCGTCGAGGTCACCGAGCGCCCGGACTTCCCGGTGAACCGGGGCGCGCTGTGCGGCAAGGGCCGGACGGCGGCCCAGGTGCTGTCCCCGGCGGTACGGCTGACCACGCCGCTGGTGCGCGAGGGCGGCCGGCTGGTCGAGGCGGACTGGCCGCGGGCGCTGGACCGGATCGCCGGGCAGCTCGCGCGGACCCGGGAGCGGTACGGCCCGGACGCGCTCGGCGTGTTCGGCGGGGGCGGGCTGACCAACGAGAAGGCGTACGCGCTGGGCAAGTTCGCGCGGGTGGTGCTGGGCACCTCGCAGATCGACTACAACGGCCGGTTCTGCATGTCCTCGGCCGCGGCGGCGGGCACCAAGGCGTTCGGTCTGGACCGCGGGCTGCCGTTCCCGCTGGAGGACATCCCGCGGACCGGGTGCGTGATCCTCGTCGGGTCCAACCTCGCCGAGACCATGCCGCCGTCGCTGCGCTTCTTCTCGGAGCTGCGGGAGAACGGCGGCACGCTGATCGTCGTCGACCCGCGCCGGACCCGGACCGCGGACCAGGCCGACCTGCACCTGGCGCCCCGGCCGGGCACCGATCTGGCGCTGGCGCTCGGCCTGTTGCACCTGGTGGTGGCCGAGGGCCGGACCGACGAGGAGTACATCCGGGAGCGGACCACGGGCTGGGCCGAGGCCCGGGCCGCGGCGATGGCCCACTGGCCGGAGTACGTGGAGCGGATCACCGGTGTGCCGGTGCCGCAACTGCGGCAGGCGGTGCGGATGTTCTGCGAGCCCGAGGCGGCGATGGTGCTCACCGCGCGCGGACCGGAGCAGCAGTCCAAGGGCACGGACACGGTGGGCGCGTGGATCAACCTGTGCCTGGCCACCGGCCGGGCGGGCCGCCCGCTGTCCGGGTACGGCTGTCTGACCGGGCAGGGCAACGGGCAGGGCGGGCGCGAACACGGCCAGAAGGCCGACCAGTTGCCCGGCTACCGCAAGCTGGACGACCCGGCGGCGCGGCGGCATGTGGCCGGGGTGTGGGGCGTGGACCCGGACACGCTGCCCGGTCCGGGGCGCAGCGCGTACGAACTCCTCGACGCGCTGGGCGGGGACGTGCGGGCGCTGCTGCTGATGGGCTCCAACCCGGTGGTGTCGGCCCCGCACGCGGCGCACGTGGAGGAGCGGCTGCGGTCGCTGGGCTTCCTCGCGGTGGCCGACGTGGTGCTGTCGGAGACGGCGGAACTGGCGGACGTGGTGCTGCCGGTGACCCAGTGGGCGGAGGAGACGGGCACGACGACCAGTCTGGAGGGCCGCGTCCTGCTGCGCCGCCAGGCCGTCACCGCCCCGCCCGGTGTCCACAGCGACCTGTACGTCCTGCATGAGCTGGCCGGCCGCCTCGGCGTGGAGAAGGGCTTCCCGGCCGACCCGGAGGAGGTCTTCGAGGAACTCCGCCGCGCCAGCGCCGGCGGCCCGGCCGACTACTCCGGCATCACCTACCGCCGCCTGACCGAGGAAAACGGCGTCTTCTGGCCCTGCCCGGAGGGAACGACGGGGGGTGGGGGTTCGACGGGGGCCGGGGAACGGGGTACGGCGGGGGCCGGGGGCCCTGCGGCGGTCGAAGCCGGGGACGGGGCCGGGGACGGGGCCGGGGGGCCCGGGTCGGTTCATCCCGGTACTCCGCGGCTCTTTCTCGACCGGTTCGCCACGCCGGACGGGCGGGCGCGGTTCGTGGCGGCCGGGTACCGGGCGACCGCCGAGGAGCCGGACGCCGAGTACCCGCTGCTGCTGACCACCGGCCGGGTGGTGGCCCAGTACCAGTCGGGCGCGCAGACCCGGCGCGTGGCGGAGCTGAACGCGGCGGCGCCCGGCCCGTTCGTGGAACTGCACCCGCGGCTCGCGGCCCGGCTGGGCGCGGCCGACGGCGAACCCGTGGCGGTGGTCTCCCGGCGCGGCCGTGCCGTCGCGCCGGCCCGGATCACCGACACCATCCGCCCGGACACCGTGTTCATGCCCTTCCACTGGCCGGGCGAGGGCCGCGCCAACACCCTCACCAACCCGGCGCTCGACCCGACGTCCCGGATGCCGGAGTTCAAGTCCTGCGCGGTGCGGGTGGAGGTCCTCGGCCCCCGGCAGTGACCCGGCGGGTGCGGCGGGCGCGGAGGGGCTCACGTAGGTTCGCGGTATGTCCGACACCGACCCGTACGACCTCGACGCCTATCTCGACCGCATCGGCTGGAAGGGCGAACGGCACGCCGGCCTCGCCACCCTGCGGGGCGTGCACCTGGCACACGCGCTGTCGCTGCCCTTCGAGAACCTGGACCCGCTGCGGGGCACGGCCCCCTCGCTCGCACCCGCCGACCTGATGGCCAAGATGGTGCACGGCCGGCGCGGCGGCTACTGCTACGAGCACAACACCCTGCTGCGGCTGGCCCTGGAGGCGCTCGGCTTCCCCGTGACGCCGCTGGCCGCCCGGGTGATGGCCGGCGCCGGGACACCGGAGAACCGGCCGCGCACGCACGCGCTGCTCAAGGTGGAGGTGCCGGGCGAGCCGCGGCCGTACCTGGCGGACGTCGGCTTCGGCGCGGCCGGGGCGCTGCTGCTGCCGGTGCCGCTGGCGCCCGGCACCGAGCACGAGGGCGCCGGGCGCCGGCACCGGCTGGCGCGGGCGGCGCACGACGGCCCGCTGGAGCTGTGGGAGTTGCAGGCGTACGACCGGCGGACCGGCGAGTGGGCCGGCCAGTACCGGTTCACCGAGGAGCCGTTCACCGCGGCCGACTTCGAGGTGTTCAACTGGTTCGTCGGCACCCATCCGCGCTCCCCGTTCACCCGCCGCCCCTATCTCCAGCGGACCACCGCCGCGTGGCACCTCTCCCTGGACGGCGCCCGGCTGACGCGGACGGCGGCCGACGGCACGGTGACCGAGCGCACGCTGACCGACGAGGCCGCGGCGCGGCGCCTGGCGGCACAGGAGTTCGGCATCGAGGTGCCCGAGGGGCTGGCGCTGCTCGGCTGAACCGGCGGGGGCCGGCGGCCGTACGCGAGCACGGGAACGCCGCCATACCCGCGCCGGCCCCCCACACATCTCCCCACGGGGACTATGGACACGACATGTCATGGCCATTTAAATCTCGGGAATCAGCGCCGCCCCCACGCCTAGCCTGGCGCCTTCCCGAGGAGACAGATGAGCCGGATACGGCAGCACGTCCGAGGAACCCGCCGCACAGCCACCGCCGGTGCCGCCGCCGCCACCGCGGCCCTGCTGGCCGTCGGCCTGGCCCCCACCGCCCACGCCGCCGGCGGACCGACCCGGGCCACCGCGATCGAGCACGCGGCCTCCGCGCTCCTCGCGCACGCGTCCGCACTGGGCCTCGCCGCCTCCCAGGACACCAGCGTCCGGGACGTGATCGTGGACCGGGACGGCGCCCAGCACGTCCGCTACGACCGCACCTACCGCCATCTCCCCGTACTCGGCGGCGACTTCGTCGTCCACCTGGCCCCGGACGGCGCCTACCGCGGCGCCGACCGCGCCACCCGGCAGCCGGTCTCCGTACCCACCGTCACCCCGCGGATCTCCGGTCCCGAGGCGGCCGGCCTCGCCGTCGGCGCGCTGCGCGCGGCCCACCCCGGCACCGCCCTCAAGCAGGTCAAGGCCAGGCCGGAGCTGGTGGTCGACGCCCTGCACGGCAGCCCCAGACTGGCGTGGCGGACCAACGCCGCCGGCCTGGACTCGCTCGGCAACCCCGTCGCCCGGACCGTGCTGACCGACGCGCGCAGCGGCGCCCGGATCGACGCCTGGGACAGCATCGAGACGGCCACCGGGGACGGCGCGTCCCTGTACGGCGGGACGGTGCCGCTGCAGACCACCCAGTCCGGGTCGTCGTACCAGCTCAAGGACCCGACGCGCGGCAACACCTACACCGGTGACGCCGAGAACAAGACCGACCTGTGCCTGTTCGGCATCTGCTTCAGCCGGGCCCCCGCGACCCTGTTCACGGACGCCGACAACCACTGGGGCACGGGCAGCACCGCGGACCGCGCCTCGGCCGCCGTCGACGCGCAGTACGGCACCGACGCGACCTGGGACTACTACAAGAACGTGCACGGCCGCACCGGCATCGCCGGGGACGGCAAGGGCTCGTACAACCGCGTCCACTACGGCAGCAACTACAACAACGCCTTCTGGGACGACAGTTGCTTCTGCATGACGTACGGCGACGGTGACGGGACCACCTTCGGGCCGCTGGTCGCCCTCGACGTCGCCGGGCACGAGATGTCCCACGGCGTGACCTCCAAGACCGCCGCGCTGACCTACTCGGGCGAGTCCGGCGGCCTGAACGAGGCCACCTCCGACATCCTCGGCACGATGGTGGAGTGGTACGCGGCCAACGGCTCCGACCCCGGCGACTACCTGATCGGCGAGAAGATCGTGAAGCCCGGCTTCGGCAAGGCGGCCCTGCGCTTCATGGACAAGCCGTCCCGGGACGGCAGTTCGGCGGACTACTGGAGTTCCTCGGTCGGGAACCTCGACGTCCACTACTCCTCGGGCGTCGCCAACCACTTCGCCTATCTGCTCGCCGAGGGCAGCGGCGCGAAGACCGTCAACGGCGTCGCCTACGACTCGCCGACCTACAACGGCTCCACGGTCACCGGCATCGGCCGGGACAAGGTCGGCAAGATCTGGTACCGGGCGCTGACCGTCTACATGACGTCCTCGACGAACTACAAGGGCGCCCGCACGGCGACCCTCAGCGCGGCGCAGGACCTCTACGGCGCCGGCAGCGCGGAGTACAACGCCGTGGCGGCGGCCTGGAGCGCGGTCAACGTCACCTGAGCGGACACCGGACATCCGGTGGCCGGTGCCGCACGCGGGCACCGGCCACCGGTGTGTCCGCCGCCGGACGCCGGCCGGGCCAGTCCGGTCCGCGCCGGGCCGCGCCCGGGCTGGGCCGGGCCGCGCCGGGCCGCACCCGCACCCGCACCCGCACCCGCACCCGCACCCACGCCATGGGCTGCCGGCCTGCCGTCACCCGTTCACCCCCACCCACCGCCCCATTCGTGTGTTTGTCGTACCGGCATCCCCCGGTCCTCGCCCACCCGCCCACGACCTGCCCGAACACCGCGCGGACTCACCCGTGCGGAGGGCCGGGGCGGCACCCGTTCACCGTAGTCCTGACGCTCCCTCAGGAAGCGGGCCGGCCGCGGAGCCACTTATCTCGGAAGGGCAGGGGCGCACCCCTGGACGAGTCGGACAAGCCCTGGGGAGCACCATGCGACGCACTGCCCGTCTCCTGGCCGGTACCGCGCTCGCCGTGGCCACCGCGGCGCCCGCCCACGCCGTGGCCCCCGCACGCGCGGCGGCCGCCTCGCCGGGCGTTCCCGCCGGCCGGCTGGAGGCGTCCCCGGCCACCGTGATCCCGGGCGAGGAGGTCACCGTGCACACCGCCGGGTGCGGCAGCGCGGGCGCCGCGACCGGGGACGCGGGCGCGCTCGGCGCCGGCGCCTTCCCGCTGGCGCCCGGTGCCCGGCAGGGCGAGGCGACGGGCCGGTTCCGGGTGCCGCCGAGCGCGCAGCCCGGGACGTACGAGATCGTCGCCCGGTGCGCCGACGGGGACCGGCAGGTCTCGGGCGACCTGGTGGTGACGCTGACCGCGGCGCACGCGCAGGTGCAGCCGCGGGGCAGCGTGAAGACGGGGGTCGGCGGCGGACTCGGCCGCGACCCCGGACAGACCGCGGCGGGTGTGGCGGCCCTGGCCGTCGCCGCCGCGGGCGGTACCTGGCTCCTGCATCGCCGGGCGAGAGGCGACGGGATCTGACGGACACCCTCCGCTGTCCGTCCGCCGGTACCGCACATCCCGCCCCCTCCGGGTCCGACGCCCCTCGCGGCCCGGAGGGGGAGGGGGTTACGAAGGGGGCCCGTCTCCGGGAGAGGGGATGCGTATGCGCAGGAAGGCGAGGAGCGCCGGGGGTGCCGGGCGCGGCCGGGGCTCCCGGCGCGGCGACACCGCCATAGCCGCCGTCACCGCCGTCGCGCTCGGCGCGGGCCTGTGGCTGCTGGGCGGCACCGGGCCGCGCACGCCACCGCAGCCGACGGCCGCCGAGGGCCGCCCCGACCCCGGCGGCGACGGGCTCGCCGCCCCCGCCCTCCCGCCGTCCCCGCCGCTGCGCGTCCGCATCCCCGCGATCGGGGTGAACGCGCCCCTGACCGGTCTGGCCCTCACCCCCTCCGGCAGCCTGGACGCGCCGCCCGCGAAGGAGAAGAACCTGGCCGGCTGGTACGAGGCCGGCACCACACCCGGTGAGACGGGCACCGCGGTCATCGCCGGCCATGTCGACAACGCCGAGGGTCCCGCCGTCTTCTACGACCTCGGCGCGCTGCGGCGCGGCGCCCGGATCGAGGTGGACCGCCGGGACGGCTCGGTGGCCGTGTTCACCGTGGACGCGGTGGAGGTGTACGCGGCCCGGGACTTCCCCGACGACAAGGTGTACGGCGCGGCGCCCCGGCCCGAACTCCGCGTCATCACCTGCGGCGGCGGCTACTCCAAGACCACCGGCTACCAGGGCAACGTGGTGGTGTTCGCCCGCCTGACGGGCAGCCGCTGACCCTCAGTGCGCCACCGGCTCCCCGCCGAGCACATGCTTCTCCCCCCACGTCCCAAGCGGCGCCGGCGCCTCGTTCAACTGCACGCCGACGCGACGCGCCGAACCGCCGGGTCCCTCGCCCAGCGCCCGCAGGATGACCGCGGGCCCGCGGACCTCGACCCGCTTCCCCGCGCCCGCCCGGTCCCCCTCACACCCGTCGCCCCGTGCCGCTGAGGGCAGCGTTCCGCCCGGGAAACAGGGGTGATGCCGCCGGGTAACGTCCGGGCCGCACGCTCGGGACATGACCTCGAATACGCGTGTGGTGGTGATCGGCGCCGGTCTGGCGGGCGTGACGCTCGCCCGGCGGCTCGCCGAGCTGGGCACGCCCGCGCTGCTCGTCGGCGAGGAGCGGCACGCGCCGTACAACCGGGTGCTGCTCGCCGAAGTGCTGGCCGGCCGGTACGCGCCGGAGGTGATCACCCTGCCGCCGCCGGCCGGCCTGCTGTGCGCCCGCGTCACCGGCATCGACCGCGCAGCCCGGACCGTCGCCTGCGCGGACGGCATGTCGATCGCATACGACACGCTGGTCCTGGCCACCGGCTCCAACCCGGTGCTGCCCCCGCTGCGCGGCCTGTTCACCCCGGACCGCCGGCTCCCCGAGGGCGTCCACGCCTTCCGCACCCTGGACGACTGCCTCGGCCTGGCCGGGGCCGTGCGGCCCGGGACGCGCGCGGTCGTCATCGGCGGCGGGCTGCTCGGCGTGTCCGCGGCCCGCGCCCTCGCCGTGCGCGGCGCCCAGGTGGTCCTGGCCCAGCAGGGCGAACGGCTCATGGAGCGCCAGCTCGACCCGGACGCCTCCGGCCTGGTGCTGCGGCACCTGACCGGGCTGGGCGTGGAGGTGCACACCGAGTGCCGGGTGCGGGACGTGCGCTGCGTGGCCGGCGCGGTCCGCTCGGTGGAGCTGGCCGACGGCTACGCCCTCGACGCCGACCTGGTGGTCCTCGCCTGCGGGGTCCGGCCGCGCACGGCCCTCGCCGAGCAGGCCGGCCTCGCCGTCCGCCAGGGCGTCCTCGTCGACGACGAGCTGCGCACCTCCGACCCGCACGTGCACGCCGTCGGCGACTGCGCCCAGCACGACGGCACCGTCTACGGCCTGGCCGCACCGGCCCTGGAACAGGCCGGCACGCTCGCCGAACTGCTCGCGGGCGACACCGGCGCCCGCTACCGCGGCACCCGGTCCCTGACCCGGCTGACCCTCACCGGTCCCGGCTCCCCCCTGACCCCCTTCGACCTCGCCGCGTTCGGCGAGACCGAGGCGCGTCCCGGCGACGACGTGGTGCGGATCGCCGACGCCACCCGGGGCACCTACCGCAAGGTCGTCGTCCGCGACGACCGACTGGTCGGCGGGGTCCTCGTCGGCGAACTCGGCACCGTCGGCGCGCTCGCCCGCGCCTGGGAGGGAGCCGAACCGCTCCCCGGCGACACTCCCCTGCTCCACCTGCTCACCAACGATGGAGGCTCCTGAATGTCCGCCACCCCCGGGGCCACCCCCACGATCGTGCTCGTCGGCCACGGCATGGTCGGCCAGCGCTTCCTGGAGGCGCTCGCCGAGCGCGGCCTGACCGCCACGCACCGCGTGGTCGTGCTCTGCGAGGAGCCGCGTCCGGCCTACGACCGCGTACAGCTCACCTCGTACTTCTCCGGCCGCACGCCCGAGGAGCTGTCGCTGACCGACCTGCGGTTCCTCGAAGAGCACGGCATCGAACTGCACCTCGGCGACCCGGCCGAGACGATCGACCGCGAGGCGCGGCGGGTGACCGCCCGCTCGGGCCTGACCGTCGGCTACGACGTGCTGGTGCTGGCCACCGGCTCCTACCCGTTCGTGCCGCCGGTGCCGAACAAGGACGCCGCCGGCTGCTTCGTCTACCGCACCATCGAGGACCTGCTCGCCATCGAGGAGTACGCGCGGACCAGGGCCGTCACCGGTGCCGTCGTCGGCGGCGGACTGCTCGGCCTGGAGGCCGCCGGCGCGCTCAAGGGCCTCGGGCTGAACGCGCACATCGTGGAGTTCGCGCCGCGCCTGATGCCGGTGCAGGTGGACGAGGGCGGCGGCGCGGCGCTGCTGCGCACCATCGAGGAGATGGGCCTGACGGTGCACACCGGTGTGGGCACCCAGGAGATCGTCACGGACGAGGCCGGCACCGTCACCGGGATGAAGCTGTCCGACGGCTCCGAACTCGCCACGGATCTCGTGGTGTTCAGCGCCGGCGTCCGGCCCCGCGACCAACTGGCCCGGGAGGCGGGCCTGACGGTCGGCGAGCGCGGCGGCATCGCGGTGGACGAGCAGTGCCGGACCGTCTCGGACCCGCACGTGTTCGCGATCGGCGAGTGCGCTTTGGCCGCCGACGGCCGGGTGTACGGCCTGGTGGCGCCCGGTTACGAGCAGGCCGAGACGGCCGCCGCGACCATCGCCGCGGACGAGGCGTCCTTCACCGGCGCCGACCTGTCGACCAAGCTGAAGCTGCTCGGCGTGGACGTCGCCTCCTTCGGCGACGCGCACGGCACCACCGCCGACTGCCTGGACGTCGTCTACTCCGACTCGCGCTCCGGTCTGTACAAGAAGCTGGTCATCGGCCGGGACGGCACGCTGCTCGGCGGCATCCTGGTCGGTGACGCGGAGGCGTACGGCACCCTGCGCGCGCTCACCGGCTCGGTGCCCCCCGTCTCCCCCGAGGCGCTCGTCCTGCCCGCCTCGGCGGGCTCCGGGGCCCAGCTCGGCCCGTCCGCGCTGCCGGACGAGGCGGTCATCTGCTCCTGCCACAACGTCAGCAAGGGCACGATCCGCGGCGCGGTCACCGAGCACCGCTGCACCACCGTGCCCGAGGTGAAGAAGTGCACCAAGGCCGGTACGGGCTGCGGAAGCTGTGTGAAGGTGCTGGGCCAGCTCGTCACCGCCGAGCTGGAGGCGTCCGGGGTCGAGGTCGACAAGGGCCTGTGCGGCTGCTTCGGGCAGACCCGCGAGGAGCTGTACGAGATCGTCCGCGCGCTGCGCCTCACGTCGTACCGGGACCTGCTGGACCGCTACGGCCGGGAGGGCGCCCGGGGCGGCGAGGGGTGCGAGGTGTGCAAGCCGGCGGTCGGCTCGATCATCGCCTCGCTGGCCCCGTCGATCGGCGCGAGCGGCTATGTCCTGGACGGCGAGCAGGCCGCGCTCCAGGACACCAACGACCACTTCCTCGCCAACCTCCAGAAGAACGGCTCGTACTCGGTCGTCCCGCGCATCCCCGGCGGTGAGATCGCGCCCGAGAAGCTGATCGTCATCGGGGAGGTCGCCCGGGACTTCGGGCTCTACACGAAGATCACCGGCGGGCAGCGGATCGACCTGTTCGGCGCCCGGGTGGAGCAGCTCCCGCTGATCTGGGCCCGGCTGGTGGACGCCGGCTTCGAGTCGGGGCACGCCTACGGCAAGGCGCTGCGCACGGTGAAGTCCTGTGTGGGCTCGACGTGGTGCCGGTACGGCGTGCAGGACTCGGTCCGGATGGCGATCGACCTGGAGCTGCGCTACCGGGGCCTGCGGTCCCCGCACAAGCTGAAGTCGGCGGTCTCCGGCTGCCAGCGTGAGTGCGCCGAGGCCCAGTCGAAGGACTTCGGCGTGATCGCCACCGCGAACGGCTGGAACCTGTACGTCGGCGGCAACGGCGGCGCCACCCCGCGCCACGCCGACCTGCTGGCCCAGGACCTGTCCGACGCCGAACTGGTCCGGCTGATCGACCGGTTCCTGATGTTCTACATCCGCACCGCCGACCGTCTGGAGCGCACCAGCACCTGGCTGGAGCGCATCCCGGGCGGCCTGGAGCACGTGCGGGACGTGGTGGTGCACGACTCGCTCGGCATCTGCGACGAGCTGGAGAAGCTGATGCGCGAGCACGTCGCGCACTACCGCGACGAGTGGGCGCAGACCGTCAACGACCCCGAGAAGCTGGCCCGGTTCGTGTCCTTCGTGAACGCCCCGGACACCCCGGACCCGGTGGTCTCCTTCGTGCCCGAACGCGACCAGATCAAGCCCGACCTGCCGCTGCTGTCCATCGGCACGCGGCCCGCCGACGACGTCCTGGAAGGAAGCGCCCAGCGATGACCCTGGCAGTTGAGACGACCGATCTGAAGGTCCAGCTCCGGCTGGAGGACGGCTGGTTCACGGTCTGCGACCTGAGCGCGCTGGTGCCGGGCCGCGGGGTGGCCGCCCTGCTGCCGGACGGCCGCCAGGCGGCCCTGTTCCGCGACCGCGAGGACCGGCTGTACGCCGTCGACAACCGCGACCCGTTCACCGGCGCGGCCGTGCTGTCCCGCGGCCTGACCGGCACCCACCGGGGCCGCCCGTTCGTGGCCTCCCCGCTGCTGAAGCAGCGCTTCGACCTGGCCGGCGGGCAGTGCCTGGACGACGAGTCGGTGCGGGTGGCGGTGTACGCGGTGCGCACCCTCCAACTTTCTTGACCGATCGTTTCAGTAAGCCTAGGCTGCCTCCCATGGCCAGGACCAAGGAGTTCGACCCGGACGCCGCCCTCCAGGCAGCCCTGGAGCTGTTCTGGCGGCGCGGCTACGAGGCCACCTCGATGGCCGACCTGGTCGCACACCTGGGCATCGGCAAGGCGAGCCTGTACGCCACGTTCGGCAGCAAGCACGAGCTGTACCTGCGGGCGCTGGAGCGGTACGGGCAGACGCAGGACCCGGTGCTGACGCGCGAGCTGTCCGCGCCCGGCCCGGTGCTGCCGGCCGTGCGCGCACTGGTACGGCGGTTCGCCGCCGAGGCCGCCACGGCGCCCACCCGGGAGCGGGGCTGCCTGGTCACCAATACGGCGGTCGAACTGGCCCCGCACGACCGGGAGGCCGCCCGCCGGGTGGAGCGGAGCTGGGACACCGTCGAGACCCTGCTGCACGCCGCCCTGGTCCGCGCCCGGGCGCAGGGGGAGCTGGCCGCGGACCGCGATCCGGCGGCCCTCGCGCGCATGCTGTTCGTGCTGCTCCAGGGCGTGCGGGTGGTCGGCAAGGCGTCGGCGGACCCGGCCCGGGTGCGGGACGCGGCGGAACAGGCCCTGGCCCTGCTGGACTGACGGACGCGCTTCCTCCAGGAGGCGCGTTCTTTTCCGCCCTCAAACTGAACCGATCGGTCTAGAAAAGGGAACCTCTGATGACCCACCGCTTCACCGGCCGCACCGCCCTCGTCACCGGCGCCGGCTCCGGCATCGGCCGCGGGGTGGCCCTCGCCCTCGCCCGGGAGGGCGCCCGGGTCGTCGTCGCCGGGCGGCGCCGCGAGCCCCTGGACGAGACCGCGGCCCTGATCGGGCGCGAGGGCGGCACGGCGCTCGCCGTCACCGCCGACGTCACCCGGGCCGGCGAGGTGCGGGACCTGGTGGCCGCCGCCGTGGACCGGTTCGGCTCGCTGGACGTGGCGGTGAACAACGCCGGCGTCCTCGCGGGCGGCGGACGGCCCCTGGGCGAGCTGCCCGAGGAGGACTGGCAGCAGATGCTCGACATCAACGTCACCGGCGTCTTCCTCGCCCTCCAGGCCGAGATCGCCCGGATGCGCACCCAGCCGGACGGCGGCGCCATCGTCAACATCGCCTCCCGGATCGGCGTGCACAGCCGGCTGCCCGGCACCACCGGCTACGCCGTGAGCAAGGCGGCCGTATCGGTCCTGACCCGCGGCGCCGCCCTGGACCACATCGCCGACGGGGTGCGGATCAACGCCGTCAGCCCCGGCCCCACCGCCACCGCCATGTCCCTCAGGCCCGGCGAGACGGAGGCCGGCCGGGCCGCGCGGATGCGCGCCGAGGCGCCGCTCGGCCGGATCTCCACGGTCGAGGAGGTGGCCGCGGCCGTGCTGTACCTGGCCTCGGACGACGCGGCCTCGGTGGTCGGCGCGGACCTGGTGATCGACGGCGGCTCCACGGCCTGAGCCGCACCGCCCGCCGGCCGGGGCCGCCGCCCGTCAGTCGATCCCGGACCGCTCCACGCCGGCCACGATCCACCGCTGGAAGCACAGGAACACCAGCAGCAGCGGCAGGACCGACACGGCCGCCGCGACGAACAGCTCGTGCAGCCGTACGACCTGGGCGGTGGTGAACGAGGACAGGGCCACCTGCACCGTCCAGGCGCTCTGGTCCTGTCCGATCACCAGCGGCCACAGGAAGGAGTTCCACGCACCGAGGAACACGATCGTGCCGACGGCCGCGAACACCGGACGGGCGTTCGGCACGACGACGAGCCAGTACGTCCGCCAGTACCCGAGCCCGTCCACCTGCGCCGCGTCCTCCAGCTCGCGCGGGAAGCCGAGGAAGTACTGCCGGAAGACGAAGCAGGCGAACGCGGAGAACAGCGTCGGGACGATCAGTCCGCGCAGCGTGGACACCCAGCCCAGCGACGACACCAGCACGAAACTCGGCACGAAGGTGACGGCCGCCGGGACCAGCAGGGTGCCCAGGATGCCGTAGAAGACCTTGTTCGCGTGCCGGTAGGGGATGCGGGCCAGGCCGTAGCCGGCGAGGGAGGCCAGGAGCAGGGTGCCGAGGGTGGTGGCGACGGCGATCAGCGCGGAGTTGAGCAGGGAGCGCGCGAAGGGCACGGAGGGGTCGGCGAACAGTTCCCGCACATGGCCCCAGCGCGGCCGGGCCGGGAAGAAGGTCCAGTCGGGCGAGGTGATGTCCCGCTCGTCGGCGAGTCCGTTGCGCACGAGCAGGTAGAACGGGACCAGGAAGAGCAGGGCGAGCGCGCTCAGCAGCGCCAGCCGCAGCGCCCGCCCGGCCCGCACCAGGGCGTCATCCATCGCCGTCCGTCCTTCCCAGCCGCAGCCAGCGCGTCTGCGCCACCGTGACGACCGCGACGACCAGCGCGAGGATCACCGCGCCCGCGCTGCCCAGCCCCAGGTTCTGGCCCTGGCCGAGCGCGGTGTAGTAGAGGTAGACCAGCGGCGGGCGGGCGTACGGCGGATAGCCCCGGGCGTCGGACAGCAGGTTGTAGAACTCGTCGAAGGCCTGGAAGGCGCCCACGACGAGCAGCAGCACCACCGCGACCGAGGTGCCCCGCAGCTGGGGCAGGGTGATGTGCCGCAGCACCGTCCAGCCGGGCCGGGCCCCGTCCACGGCCGCCGCCTCGTACAGCACCGGGTCGATCCGCTGGAGCCCGGCGAGGAACAGGATCATGTAGAACCCGGCTTGCAGCCACAGCCGTACGGTCACGATGACCAGCCAGTACCAGGGCGGGTCGGTGGTGGACAGCCAGGCGACGGGCTCGCCGCCGAACCAGCCCAGCACCGTGTTGGCCAGCCCGAACCGCACCCCGCTGAAGATCGACATCTTCCAGATGAGCGCCGCCACCACATAGCTGCACGCGGCCGGCAGGAAGAACACCGACCGGAAGAACGCCCGCGCCCACCGGACGCGGTTGACCATCAGGGCGAGGGCCAGGGAGGACACGTAGGTGACGGGCACGATGAAGGCGGTGAACAGGAGGAAGGTGCGCAGGCTGTCGGTGAACGCCCCGTCGCGCAGCATGGCCGTGTAGTTGTCCAGCCCCGCGAAGTCGGTGGGCGTGACGGTGTTGTGCGCGTCGAAGAAGCTGAGCGCCACGCTCCACAGCAGCGGCACATAGGTGAACAGCGCCAGCCCGAGCACGAACGGCCCGGTGAACACCCAGAACCACAGGGTGCGCCGGTGCCTCACGACGGCTTCTTCACGTGCCGCACGCGCTTCAGCTCGGCCGTCACCCTGGCCACGACCGCGCGCAGTTCACGCGCCGGGTCCGCCCCGTCCTTGATGATCCGGCTGAGCGCGTCCTGGTAGGCGGTCTGGGCGGCCGGGGTCCACAGCAGCGGCTGGGCGTAGCCGTGGTCGGCGGCGAACCGCACGGCGTCGGCGGCCGGTCCCGTCCGCAGCCGGCCGGCCTTCGCGGCGAGGGACAGCCGGGCGGGGATGTGGAAGCCGTAGGAAAGCGCGAAGTCCGTCTGGAAGTCGGTACGTTCCACCCACAGCCACTTCACGTACTCCTTGGCCGGCTCCCGGTGGCCGCTGCGGGCGCTGACGGCGGCGCCGTAGGCTCCCACGGGCACGGCGGGCCGGCCCCGGGCGCCGTCCGCCGGGAACGGCAGCACCCCGAAGTCGTCCCCGAGTTCCTCGCGGACCCGGGGCAGCGCCCACAGTCCGCACCACTGCATCGCGGTCAGCCCCTGGACGAACGCCGACGGGTCGGACCAGTCGGCGGGCGCGCCGAGCAGCAGCGACTTGCCGGCGTACAGCCGGCGCAGCTTGCCGAGGGTGCGGGCGGCGGCCGGATCGTCGAAGCCGGCCGCGCCGTCGGCGGTGACCAGGTCGAATCCGGCCGCGCGCAGAGGTGTCCCGCCGAGAACGCCCGCTCCGCCGTCGTTGCCGAGGAAGAGTCCCTTCGTCTCGCCGTCGGTGAGCCGCGCGGCGGCGTCGATCAGGGCGTCCAGGGTGGCGGGCGGCTCGACGCCTGCGTCCCTCAGCAGGCTCTTGCGGTAGTAGAGCAGCTGCATGTCGACGACCTGGGGAATGCCGTAGACCTTCCCCTCGTACGTCATCGGTCCGAGCACGGCCGGGTTGAAGTCGTCCCGCACGCCCGCCAGCAGGTCGGTGAGCTCGACGACCTGGCCCTGCTGGATCTGGTCCAGTGTGGGCCCGTTGACCTCGAAGACGTCGGGCCCGGAGTCGGTCAGCAGCGCGGCGGCGGTCTGCTGGTCGTAGTTCCCGGGGCGCCACTGTACGGAGACGCGCGCCTTCTTGAAGGCGGCGGCGTACCGCTGCACGGCCCGCTCGGTGCCGGGCTCGCCGTACTGGTGGTACCAGTGCGACAGCCGTGGCCCCGAACCGCCGTCATCGCGGCCGGTGTTCGCGCCACACGCCGTGAGCAGTCCGGCGCCCGCGCCCGCGGCCAGCAGCGCCCTGCGGCTGATCGTCATCCCGTGCCCCCCTGCCGTCGTCACCGATGCACGGCCCAACGATCAACCATGCGGGGCGAATACGAAAGAGGGCCTCGGGGCCGTAGGCCGGCGTGGGGTGGGCACCCGGATTCGGACGTCCCGGTGGCGGCGCACAACTTTTCCGGCGCGGGACGCATCCAACACAGTGACCTTCATCCACCCATTCGTCCGATGGAGGAGGATGTGCCATGTTTCCGTATCCGTCATCTCCCCGAGTCGCCCGCGCCGCGCGCGGGCGCGGCCCGGTGCTCGCGCTGACCACGGCGCTCGTCGGTGTCACCGCCGCCGGTGCCGCCTGGAGCGCGGCCCCGGCGGCGGCCGGCGCCCCGGCCGCCGCGCGCACCTGCGCCGTGAGCGACCTGTACCTGTCCATGGGCGGCAAGGAGGGCGCGGCCGGATCGCTCTACTGGCCGGTCCGGTTCACCAACACCAGCACCACCAAGTGCGCCCTGCGCGGTTATCCGGGCGTCAGCGCGCTGGACAGCACCCACCGCCGGATCGGCCCGGCCGCCGCCCACAGCGGCAGCCGCTACGGCACCGTCACCCTGAGCCCCGGCCGCTCCGCCTCGGCGGTCGTCCGCACCACGAACGGGCCGGTGGGCGGCCCCTGCCTGCGCACCGGCAGCTACCTGCGGGTCTACCCGCCGGCCTCCCGCACCGCGACCCTGGTCCCGGCCCCCTGGAAGATCTGCTCCGGCGTCTTCCAGGTCGGCCCGGTCAACACGGAGGGCACGCTCTGACCCTCTGAGTCCCGTCCGCACGCCACCTGTTCATCACGAAACCATCACCTTCCCCCCACGCACGGCGCCCCGCACCTACGGTCGTCGGCACGTGTCACCGTCCGGTGCACGTGCCGTCGTCTGGGGGGACGCCATGACGAACCCGTACACCACACCGCCCGCGCCGCGAAGCCCCCGCTGGGCCCGCAAGCGCTACCTGCTCCCCGCCCTGGGCCTCACGCTGTTCGTCGGCGTGGGCATAGGCGCCGCGGGCGAGGACACCGCGCCCCGCACCGAACCGGCCGCCGCCGCCCCGCACCCGACGGTGACCGTGACCGCCACGGCGACGGCCACGCAGACGGCCACACCGGAGCCCGCTCCCACGGTGACCCGCACCCACACGGTGAAGGTCAAGGTCAGGGTCACCCACACCGTCACGGCCGAACCGGCGGCCGACACCGGCACCGACACCTCGGCCGGCGTCTACTACGCCAACTGCACCGAGGCCCGAGCCGCCGGCGTCACTCCCTTGCACACGGGCGACCCGGGCTACGACGGCCACCTGGACCGAGACGGAGACGGCGTGGCCTGCGAGTAGCCCCCTCCGGCGCCCACGGATGTCCCGCAACACACCTCACTCAGCGGGCCCCAGACACAGTTCGGCCCACACGACCTTCCACGCCCGGTACCGGTCGTATCCCCACCGGTCGCAGAGGGCGTCGAGCAACAGCAGGCCACGGCCGCTCTCGGCGCCCTCGCCGGGACGGTCCATGACGGGCAGCCCCTGCCCGGTATCCGAGACGCCGATCCGCACGCGGTCCCCGGTGAGCCGATGGACGGTGACCCGGGCCGTACGGCAGCGGGTGTGTCGCAGCGTGTTCGTCAGCAGCTCACCGACGACCAGCGTGGCCGCGTCCACCAGTTCCTCTATGGCCCAGACGCTCAGAGCCGAAGCGATGAGCAGCCGGGCTCGCCTGGCGGACTCCGGCTCACACGGCATCGTCTCGGCATATCCGGGTGCGCCAACAGACTCGGGTCTGGCAGCGGGTTCGCGCACGGACTTCGTCCCTCCACCTAGGAGCCGCCCTTCCGGGTGCGAGCGGCACTGTGCTTCACCGCCGCCCGGGGAGCCGACGGGCACTCCCGGGCGATGGTGACCAGGCAACCGCACTGCGTTACCGTCGCCCAGAGCGGGGCCCGGGCGTTTTCCGGGCACTACCCCCGCACGGACGCTGTGGTCTGCGACGATGCCGATCGGACCAGCGCAGGAGGCGATGATGGGCAGGCGGCCGAGGCTCGCCGGGCAACGCGCGGCGCGGGGTTACTCCCAGGAGGAGTTCGCCGCTCTTCTGGGCGTGGCCACTTCCACCGTCGTACGCTGGGAGAGCGGGCGCTCCTCACCACGTCCGTACCAACGCCCCAGAATGGCGCAGTTGCTGGGCGTGAGCCGAGCGGAACTCGACGCGCTCCTCTCCTCGGCGAGGACGGTCGTGGTCGCCTCGGGAAACGGCCCGGTGTCCGCTTCGTTCAGCGATCCTGGGGATATGAGACGCCGCGACCTCCTCGGACTGCTCACCGCCACGAGCGCCCTCCTCGCCGTGCCTGATCTGCCGGTATCCGCCTCCCCGGGGCGCTCCGCCGTGGTGCCGGAGGCGGAGGGCGCGGCGATCGAAAGCCTGTGGCGGGTCTACGGCCGCGCGGACGACAAACACGCGCTCTATCCGGCGGTCCGGCGGCGACTCGGCTCGCTGGCCGAGGAAATGCGGCACGCACGCGGTGCCAGCGGACGGATGCACGTCAGTACGCGGATCGCCGATCTCTACCAGCTGGCCGGCGAGCTGTTCTTCGACGCGCGGGACGACGCCTTGTCCGCCCACTGCTACACCCTGGCCGCGAGCGCCGCGAAGGAGGCGCGCGCGTACGACCTCTGGGCCTGCGCGCTGACGCGGCACGCCTACGTCGAGTTGTACGCGGGCCGGCCCGGGTCGGCGGCGCCGTTGCTGTCGGCCGCCTCGCGCATCGCCCGCCGTGGTGACAGCGCTCTTTCCACCCGCCACTGGGTGTCCGCAGTGCAGGCCCAAGTGCACGCCGCCCTGGGCGACTTCGACGCGTGTGTGCGCGCACTGGACGCCGCCGAGGAGGTGCGCGCGCTGAGCGGCCCGGCGCACAGCGGCGGATGGCTCCGGTTCGACGGCTCGCGTCTCGCCGAGGAACGCGGAGCTTGCTACCTCACGCTCGGCCGCCCCGACCTCGCCGAAGACGCGCTGGCGTCGGCGATGGCGCAGAACCTCAGTCCTCGTCGGCGTGGTGCCGTCCTCGTCGATCTCGCGGCGCTGGGGGCGCATCGGGGCGACGTCGACCAGGTGGTTCACTTCGCCGGCCAGGCCCTCGCCGTGGCCGGGCGGACGCATTCGGGATACGTGTCCGCCCGGCTCCACGGTCTGCGTCCCCGGCTCGCCGGGCTGTCCTCCGACGCCCGGGTCCCGGACCTGCACCACCGGATCGCGGCACTGCCGGGGTCCGCCTGACGAAGGGAAGAACTGCATGAGCGAGGACGGCCGGATCTTCCGGGAGGCGTGGATCGCCGGTGTGCGCAAGCACTTTCCCGGGGAGCCGAAGTCCGGTTACGTCACTCCGTGGGAGGAGACGCCCGCATGGGAGCGGGAGGCCGCCGCGGTGGTGTGCGGCCAGGTACGCGACTTCCTCCGGGTCAGCGCGGGGCGTGCCGCCCGGCTGAGCCGTGAGCAGAAGGGCCAGTTCGTCGCGGTGTGCTGGGCGGCGCAGATGCACCGGCACTTCGAGGACCCGAAGCCGGGGTATGTCGCCGGCTGGGACCTGCTTCCCGCGTGGCAGCGCGAGACCGACGCCGACATCTTCGAGGCCGTCGAGCGAAGTGTCTGAGTCTGTGAGGGCGCGCGGAAGGGCGGCATCCCCCGCACTGGGATGCCGCCCTTCCTCTTTCGTGCTCCGCGGCCGCCGCCGACCGGTTGAGGGTCGGGGACCGGCGACGGCCGCGGGGTCCGGGGGTCAGCGGTGGTCGCTGCCCGCCGACTGGGTGGCCGCGCGGCCGGCCTCCAGGCGGGCGACCGGGATGCGGAACGGGGAGCAGGAGACGTAGTCCAGGCCCACCTCGTGGAAGAAGTGGACCGACTCCGGGTCGCCGCCGTGCTCGCCGCAGACGCCCAGCTTCAGGTCGGGGCGGGTGCGCCGGCCCGCCTCGGCCGCCGACTTCACCAGGGAGCCGACGCCGTCCCTGTCGATCGTCTCGAACGGGGAGACGCCGAAGATGCCCTTCTCCAGGTAGGCCGTGAAGAAGCTGGCCTCGACGTCGTCGCGGCTGAAGCCCCACACCGTCTGCGTCAGGTCGTTCGTGCCGAAGGAGAAGAACTCCGCGGCCTCGGCGATCTGACCCGCCGTGAGGGCGGCGCGCGGCAGCTCGATCATCGTGCCGATCGCCAGCTTCAGCCGCGTGCCCGTCGCCGCCTGGACCTCGGCGACGACCCGGTCGGCCTCCTCGCGGACGATCTCCAGCTCCTGGACGGTGCCGACGAGCGGGATCATGATCTCGGCGCGCGGGTCGCCCTTGGCCGCCTTGCGCTCGGCCGCCGCCTCGGCGATCGCGCGGACCTGCATGGTGAACAGGCCCGGGATGACCAGCCCGAGGCGTACCCCGCGCAGGCCCAGCATCGGGTTCTGCTCGTGCAGCCGGTGCACGGCCTGGAGCAGGCGCAGCTCGTTCTCGTGCGGCTCCTGGCGGGACTCGGCCAGGGCCACGCGGACCGAGAGCTCCGTGATGTCGGGCAGGAACTCGTGCAGCGGCGGGTCCAGCAGGCGGATGGTGACGGGCAGGCCGTCCATCGCCTCGAACAGCTCCACGAAGTCCTTCTTCTGGAGCGGCAGCAGCGCCTTGAGGGACGCCTCGCGCTCCTCCTCCGTGTCCGCCAGGATCAGCCGCTCGACCAGCTCACGGCGGTCGCCGAGGAACATGTGCTCCGTGCGGCACAGGCCGATGCCCTGGGCGCCGAAGCGGCGGGCGCGCAGCGCGTCCTCGGCGTTGTCCGCGTTGGCGCGCACCCGCAGCCGGCGCTTGCGGTCGGCGAAGGCCATCATCCGGTGCACGGCCTCGACCAGCTCGTCGGCGTCGTCGGCGCCCGGGTGCATCCGGCCCTCGAAGTACTCCACGACCGGCGACGGCACGACCGGGACCTCGCCCAGGTAGACCTTGCCGCTGGAGCCGTCGATGGAGATCAGGTCGCCTTCCTCGACGACGTGTCCGCCGGGGACCGTCATCCGGCGGCGCTTGGTGTCGACCTCCAGCTCCTCGGCGCCGCAGACACAGGTCTTGCCCATGCCGCGGGCGACCACGGCCGCGTGCGAGGTCTTGCCGCCGCGGCTGGTGAGGATGCCCTCCGCCGCGATCATGCCGTCCAGGTCGTCCGGGTTGGTCTCGCGGCGGACCAGGATGACCTTCTCGCCCGAGCGGGACCACTTCACGGCCGTGTACGAGTCGAAGACCGCCTTGCCGACCGCCGCGCCCGGCGAGGCCGCGATGCCGCGGGCGACCTGCCCGGCCTTCGCCTCCTCGTCGAAGCGCGGGAACATCAGCTGGGCGAGCTGGGCGCCGGTGACGCGCTGGAGCGCCTCGGTCTCGTCGATCAGGCCCTGGTCGACGAGCTGCGTCGCGATGCGGAAGGCCGCGCCCGCCGTGCGCTTGCCGACCCGGGTCTGGAGCATCCAGAGCTGGCCGCGCTCGATGGTGAACTCGATGTCGCAGAGATCCTTGTAGTGGTTCTCCAGGGTCTCCATGATCTGCATGAGCTGGTCGTAGGACTTCTTGTCGATCCGCTCCAGCTCGGCCAGCGGGACCGTGTTGCGGATGCCCGCGACGACGTCCTCGCCCTGCGCGTTCTGCAGGTAGTCGCCGTAGACGCCCTGGTGGCCGGAGGCCGGGTCGCGGGTGAAGGCGACGCCGGTGCCGGAGTCGGGGCCGAGGTTGCCGAAGACCATCGAGCAGACGTTGACGGCGGTGCCGAGGTCGTGCGGGATGCGCTCCTGGCGGCGGTACAGCTTGGCGCGGTCGCCGTTCCAGGAGTCGAAGACCGCCTTGATGGCGAGGTCCATCTGCTCGCGCGGGTCCTGCGGGAAGTCCCGGCCGGCCTCCTTCTTGACGATCTTCTTGAAGGTGGTGACCAGCTTCTTGAGGTCCGCGGCCTCCAGGTCGGTGTCGACGGTGACCTTCTTGGCGGCCTTGGCCTTCTCCAGGGCCTCCTCGAAGAGGTCGCCGTCGACGCCGAGGACGGTCTTGCCGAACATCTGGATGAGGCGCCGGTAGGAGTCCCAGGCGAACCGCTCGTCGCCGGCCTGCTGGGCCAGCCCCTGCACGGACGCGTCGGACAGGCCGATGTTCAGGACGGTGTCCATCATGCCGGGCATGGAGAACTTGGCGCCGGAGCGGACCGAGACCAGCAGCGGGTTGTCGGCCTGGCCCAGCTTCTTGCCCATCGTGGCTTCCAGGGCGTCGAGATGCGCACTCACCTCGTCACGCAGTGCCGCGGGCTCCTCACCGCTGTCCAGGTAGACCTTGCAGGCCTCCGTGGTGATGGTGAAGCCGGGAGGGACCGGCAGACCGAGGTTGGTCATCTCGGCGAGATTGGCACCCTTGCCGCCGAGAAGGTCCTTGAGGTCCTTGTTGCCTTCGGTGAAGTCGTAAACGAACTTCGCTGCGTGGGGTTCTTTGTTTTCCGACACGGGTCTCGACTCCTTGAGGCCACGGTGGCTGCCCTGACGGCGAGGAACATACCCAGATCGAAGGCTCATGGGGAGGTCCACTTGTCCGTCATGCGCCTGTAACCACTCGTCCGCCAGCGGATCGAAAGTCAAGGCTTGGCAAGCGAAGCCGGGCTTATGTTTTCACTTCTTGAACGCAACCGCGCCCACAGGTGCACATTTACGCTCACATGAGCAACCACCGGCACGACTGATTTCGATCGATGAACGATCAAGAGGTGGCACCCAGTGCCACCCCTTGGAGAAGTGCAGCCGCTCAAGATCCGCTCATGTGAGCGGTACCCTTATCAAGGGTGGCGAGAATCACGCTGCCACAGACCGTTCCGTTCCACCATCCGGACCACCTCCCGGACACCAGTCCGAGCCCCCGCCGGCCCTGGCGGCGCCCCGGCCGGCCCCTGCGGTGCCCCGGTCACACGCCCAGCTCCGCGAGCCGTTCCTCCACCCGGTCCGGCGCGTACAGGTACTCCACCACCAGCGCACCGGCCCCGATCAGCCCCGCCCGCTCCCCGAGCCGGGAGGTGACGACCTCCAGGTGGGCCGTGGAGCGGGGCAGCGCCCGCTGGTAGAGCAGCTCGCGCACACCGGTCAGGAAGGGCGTCCCGGCCAGGTCGCCCGCGATCATCAGCACGCCCGGGTTGAGCAGCGTCACGACCGTCGCCAGCACGTCCCCGACCCGGCGCCCGGCCTCCCGGGCCAGCGCGGCGGCCTCCGGGTGCCCGTCGGCCAGCAGCTCCCGCACGTCCGAGCCCGAGGTGGCCGGCACCCCGGACGCGGCCAGCCGCCGGGCCACGGCGCCGCCGCTGGCGACCGCCGCGAGACAGCCGTGGGAGCCGCACCGGCACAGCGCGTCGGCGCCGACCCGGATGTGCCCGAGGTCGCCCGCACCGCCGTCGGCGCCCCGGTAGATCGAGCCGTCCACGACCACCCCGGCGCCGATGCCGGTGGACACCTTGACCAGCACGAAGGCCGGGCAGTCGGGGTACCCGGTGCGCTGTTCGCCGTAGGCCATGAGGTTGGCGTCGTTGTCGACCAGGACCGGCACCGCGGGAGCGCCGGTGTACTCGGTGAGGGCGCGGGACAGCCGGCCGCGGATGTCGTAGCCGTCCCAGCCCGGCATGATCGGCGGCTGGACCACCCGGCCGGACTCGCTGTCCACCGGGCCCGGCACCGCGAGCCCGATCCCGCACACCTGCGCCGGCAGGTGCCCGGTTGTGACCAGCAACTCGGCGAACCAGCGCGCGAGTTCGCCGAGGACCGGGCCGGGTCCGTCCTCCACCACCAGCGTGCCGGCGTGTTCGGCGAGGATGTCGCCGGTCAGCGTCAGGACGGCCGCGCGGCCGTGCCGGGTGTCCAGGTCGGCGGCCAGGACCACCGCGTGCGAGCCGTCGAACTCCAGGGTGGCGGAGGGGCGTCCGCCCAGCGGGGAGCCGACACCTCCGCCGGCGCCCTCGCGCAGCCAGCCCGCCCGGAACAGCCGGTCCAGCCGCTGGCCCACGGTGGCCCGGGACAGTCCGGTCGCCTGCTGGAGCGCCCCGCGGGTCACGGCCCTTCCGTGGCGCACGAGTTGGAGCAGATCGCCGGCACCCGCCTGGTTCCCGCTCCTGCCGGTCCTGCCCGGACGTCCGGTCATGCGCACCCCCTTGTGTTCCTCAAGTCTGCATTACATAGTGAGTTTTGCGTGTTAAATAGACGTAACCCTACGGTGGCCGCAGCCGAACCCGGGCGGCCGGACGTCTCCGGGGAGTCCCGAGTGGATCGCACCGCCCAGCTCAGTTCCCGTCCCACTCCGTTCGAGATCGCATACGATCCGCCCGCCGGACCGGCGTCCGCCCACGTCAGGGCGGCCCGGGTGCTGGAGGCCAACTGGACGGGCGCCTCCACGGTGCCGTCCCGCAACCTGTATCCGCACCAGTGGTCCTGGGACAGCGCGTTCATCGCCATCGGGCTGCGGCACCTCTCGCCGCTGCGCGCCCAGACGGAGCTGGAGACGCTGCTGGCCGCCCAGTGGGCCGACGGACGCGTCCCGCACATCGTCTTCAACCCCTCCGTACCGCTCGACGCCTACTTCCCCAGCCCCGACTTCTGGCGCTCCGCCACCGCCGGCCGCGCCGTGGGCGCCCCGCGCACCGTACAGACGTCCGGCATCGTGCAGCCACCGGTGCACGCGCTGGCGGTCTGGCTGGTGCACCGCGCCGACCCGGACCTGTCCCGGACACGGGGCTTCCTGGCCCGGATGTACCCGCGGCTGGCCGCCTGGCACCGGTATCTGCTGCACCGGCGCGACCTGGGCGGCGGCGGTCTGGTCTCGGTGGTCCACCCCTGGGAGCAGGGCATGGACAACAGCCCCTGCTGGGACGCCCCGCTGGCCCGGATCACCCCGGCCCCGGCCCGCTCCTTCCGCCGCGCCGACCTCGACCACGGCGCGCCCGAGGACCGGCCCACGGACCTGGACTACGGGCGGTACGTGCGGCTGGCCGCCGACTACCGGGACGGCGGCTACCGGGACGGACCGGACGGCGGCCGGGGCGGCGGGGAGTTCGCCGTGGAGGACCCGGCGTTCAACGCGCTGCTCATCGCCTCCGAGCACGCCCTCGCCCGGATCGCCGGGGAACTGGGCGCGACCGGCTCCGCCCGGCGGGAGCGCGCCGAACGGCTGACGCGGGCCCTGGTGGAGCGGCTGTGGGACGGCGCGGCCGGGCTGTTCCGCTGCCGGGACCTGCGCGGCGGCGGACTGCTGCCCGAGCGCGGGGTGTCCGGGCTGGTGCCGCTGCTGCTGCCCGGACTGCCCCGCGAGATCGCCGCCGCGCTGGTGCGCACGGTCCACGGCCCGCACTTCTCGCTCGGCGACCGCACCCGGCTGGTGCCGAGCTACGACCTCCTGGGCGAGGCCTTCGACCCGCACCGGTACTGGCGCGGCCCGGCCTGGTTCAACATCAACTGGCTGCTGGAGCGCGGGCTGCGGGCGCACGGCGAGACCGGCGCGGCCGACGCGCTGCGCACCGCGTTCCTGGACCTGGCCGACGCCACCGGCTTCGCCGAGTACGTCGACCCGTACACCGGCGAGCCCTGCGGGGCGGCCGGCTTCGGCTGGACGGCGGCGCTCGCGCTCGACCTGCACCACGAGCGGTCCGCACCGCACGAGCGTCAAAGGCTGGACAAGAGCCCGCCAAGGGGCGTGTCCGAGCCGGGCGTCAGCACGTTCGTCAGAAGTGACCAAGGAGGGGACCGGGGATGACGGACCGGCATCATCTGCTCGTGCACGGCGCCACCTTCGCCGCCGTGGGCGACCGCGGCGACATCACCGGGGTGCGCGGTGGCGGCTCCCCGGACGGGTTGTTCGTCCGGGACGCCCGGCACCTCAGCCGCTGGCAGCTCACCGTCGACGGCGCGGTGCCCGAACCGCTCGCCCCGGTGGCGGACGGGGACGCGGCCCGCTGTGTGCTGGTCCCGCGCGGCGGCCGGCAGGAGCCGGCGGCCCACACGCTGTTCCGGGAACAGGCCGTGGGCGACAGCTCGTTCGTGGAGTCGGTGAAGGTGACCAGCAACCGGCCGGCGCCGACCACCGTCCGGCTGGCGCTCACCGTCGACGCCGACTTCACCGACCAGTTCGAACTCCGCTCCGACCACCGCACCTACGCCAAGGCCGGCGCCGTGCGCTCCCGTCAGGTGCTGTCCGACGGCATCGAGTTCACCTACCGGCGGGCCGAATGGCGGTCCGTCACGACGATCACCGCCGATCCGGCGCCGGACGGCGTGGAGGAGACGGGCACCGGTGCCCGCCGGCTGGTGTGGACGCTCGACCTCCCGCCGCACGGCACGACCGAGCTGCTGCTGCGGGTGATCGCCCGCCCGCACGGTGAGCGGCGGGCCCTGCGGGTGCCCCGCGACCCGGCCGCCGTGCACCGGCAACTGCGCGCCCGCGAGGAGGAGTTCAGCGAGGGCGTGGCCTTCCCGACCGGCTGGCCGGAGCTGGCCGCGGCCTGCGCGCGGGGCCTGGCCGACCTGGCCGCGCTCCAGGTGCCGGCCGCCGGTCCGGACGGCGAGGAGCTGCGCGTCCCGGCGGCCGGCGCGCCCTGGTTCCTCACCCTGCTGGGCCGGGACGCGCTGCTCACCTCCCTGTTCACGCTGCCGTACCGCCCCGGGCCGGCCGCCGCCACCCTGCTGGCCCTGGCCGCCACCCAGGCGAGCGGCGGCACCGGTTCCCCGGCCGCCCAGCCCGGCAAGATCGTGCACGAGGTGCGGCACGGCGAGCTGGCCCACTTCGGACAGGTGCCGTACGGCCGCTACTACGGCTCGGTCGACGCCACCCCGCTGTTCCTGATCCTGCTCGGCGCCTACACCGAGCGGACCGGGGACCCCGCCCTCGCCCGCCGCCTGGAACCGCACGCCCGGGCCGCCATCGGCTGGATGCTCGACCACGGCGGGCTGACCTCGCGCGGCTACCTCGTCTACCGCGCCGACGAGGGCGGCCTCGCCAACCAGAACTGGAAGGACTCCCCCGGCGCGATCTGCTGCGCCGACGGCACCCGGCCCACCGGCGCGGTGATGGCGGCGGGCGCGCAGGGCTACGCGTACGACGCGCTGCGCCGCACGGCGGGGCTGGCGCGCGCGGTGTGGGCCGACGAGACGTACGCCGCGCTGCTGGAGCAGGCCGCCGCCGATCTCCGCGACCGGTTCCAGCGGGACTTCTGGATGCGGGAGCAGTCCTTTCCGGCGCTGGCCCTGGACGGACACGGCCGCCAGATCGACGCGCTGGCCTCCGACGCCGGGCATCTGCTCTGGTCGGGGCTGCTGGACAAGGAGTACGGCGAGGTGGTCGGCCGGCGGCTGCTGGAGCCGGACTTCTTCTCGGGCTGGGGCGTGCGCACGCTGGCCTCCGGGCAGCCGGCGTACCACCCGCTGTCGTACCACCGGGGTTCGGTCTGGCCGCACGACAACGCGCTGATCACGCTGGGGCTGGCGCGGTACGGGCTGCACGACGAGGCCCGCACGGTGGCGCACGCGCTCATCGACGCGGCGGCGGTCACCGGGCACCGGCTGCCGGAGGTGCTGGCCGGGTACGGGCGCGATCCGCAGGCGGCACCGGTGCCCTACCCGCACGCCTGCGTGCGGGAGGCCCGGTCCGCGGCGGCGCCGCTCGCCCTGCTGACGGCGGTGGGAGGCGCCTGAGGGACGGGGCGGCCCGGCCGCATCCCTCAGGGGCACTGCCTCGGCGCCGGCTCCGTTGACCAGGTGTTTGCCCGGGCGGGGTGAACGGCGCCCGGGGGCGGGCCGTACCCGGAGGCATGAGCGCGCTGCCGTCGGCCGAGGACGTGGCCGAAGAGATCACCGAACCCGCCCCGCCCGGCTCCCGCCGTCCCCGGGTCCCCTGGCGGGCGTGGACGCGGCGGTGGCGGGCACGGCACCCGGGGGCCGCGCGGGCGCTGTCCGTGACCGTCACCGTGCTGGCCGCGGCGGTCGTCCTCGCCGCGCTCGTGATGCCCGACTCCGTGGCCCGGCTCGGGCCCGCCGCCTTCGTGCGGCTGCCGGCGGAGGCCGTCGTCGGGGCCGCCGTGCTGCTCGCGCTGCCGCACCGGCCCCGGGTGGCGGTCGCGGCGGTGTCCGGGGTGCTGCTCGGGGCGGTGACCGTGCTGGACGCGCTGGACATGGGCTTCGGCCAGTACCTCGGCCGCACGTTCGACGTGGTGCTCGACTGGAGCCTGTTCGGTGACGCGGAGTCGTATCTGGAGGACTCCCTAGGGCGCCCGGCCGCGCTGGCCGCCGTGGCCGGGGCGGTCGTCCTCGTGCTGCTCGCCCTCGTCCTGCCGGCGCTGTCCCTGGTGCGGCTCGCGGGCCTGCTCGCCCGGCACCCCGGCCCGGCGCACCGCGCCACGCTGGTCGCCGCCGTCGTCTGGATCACCTGCTCCGCGCTCGGCCTGCGCTTGACGGACGTGCCGGTCGCCTCCGACCGCACCGTGAGCGCGCTGCGGACCCAGGCCCACCGGATCGCGGACACCCTCAGGGACGAGGCGGCCTTCCGGAAGACGGCCCGGGCCGACGCCTTCGGGAACACGCCGCCCGGCCAGCTCGTGCCCGACCTGCGCGGCAAGGACGTGATCTTCACGTTCATCGAGAGCTACGGCCGCAGCGCCGTGGAGGACCCGGGCATCGCGCCCGGCGTGGACCGGACGCTCGACGCCCGCACCCGGGCCCTGGCCAAGGCCGGCTTCCACGCCAGGAGCGGCTGGCTGACCTCGGCGACCTACGGCGGCAGCAGCTGGCTCGGCCACTCCACCACCATGTCCGGGCTGTGGATCAGCAACCAGCAGCGCTACCGCACGGTCATGGCCAGCGATCACCTCAGCCTCACCGAGGCGTTCCGGAAGACCGGCGCGTATCAGACGGTCGGGGTGATGCCGGGCGTGCAGAAGGGCTGGCCGGAACAGGCGTGGTACGGCCTGGACAAGGTCTACGACGCGTTTCAACTCGGCTACCGGGGACCGAAGTTCAGCTGGTCGACCATGCCTGACCAGTACGCGCTCCAGCAGTACCAGGAGCGGGTGCACGCCCGGCCGCCGGCCGCCGGCAAGTCCCGGATGTCGCTGCTCATCCTGACCTCCAGCCATCAGCCCTGGGCGCCGGTCCCCCGGATGACCGACTGGGACCGGCTCGGCGACGGCTCGGTCTTCGGGCCCATGGCGGCGGCCGGCGACGACCCGGCCGACGTCATCGCCGACACCGCCCGCTCCCGCGAGGCGTACGGCAGGTCGGTGCGGTACTCGGTGACCGCGCTCACCGAGTGGCTGGAGCGGTACGGCACCGACGACACCGTGCTGGTCTTCCTCGGCGACCACCAGCCCATCGCCCGGGTCAGCGGCGACCACGCCAGCCGCGACGTGCCGGTGTCGATCGTCGCCAAGGACCCGCGGATCCTGGACAAGACCGACGCCTGGCACTGGACGGACGGCCTGCGCCCGGCCCATGACGCGCCGGTGTGGCGGATGAGCGCCTTCCGGGACCGCTTCCTGCGGGCCTACGGCTCGACACCGCACCCGAGGAAGGGCTGACCGCCGGCTCAGCCGCCGGAGGTGTCCAGCTCCGCGTCCTCGCCGAGACCCGCGCAGTCGTAGGGGTCCGTCAGCCAGCCGTCCGGCAGCACCACCCGGTTGTTGCCGGACGTACGGCCGCGCGGCCCCTCCGCGCCGGCCGGCCACGGCTGGTCGAGGTCCAGCTCGTCCAGCCCGGCCCGCAGCTCCGCCAGCGAGGAGGTGATCGCGAGCCGCTTGCGCATCTCGGAGCCGACCGCGAAGCCCTTCAGGTACCAGGCGACGTGCTTGCGGAAGTCGACCACGCCCTTGGACTCGTCGCCGAGCCACTCCCCGAGCAGCGTGGCGTGCCGGACCATGACGTCGGCGACCTCGCGCAGCACGGGCCGCACCCGGTCCCCGGCGCGTCCCTCGAACGCGGCGACCAGGTCCGCGAACAGCCACGGCCGGCCCAGGCAGCCACGGCCGACCACGACGCCGTCGCAGCCGGTCTCCCGCACCATGCGCAGCGCGTCCTCGGCCGACCAGATGTCGCCGTTGCCGAGCACGGGGATCTCCGGCACGTGCTCCTTCAGCCGGGCGATGGCCTCCCAGTCGGCGGTGCCGCCGTAGTGCTGGGCGGCGGTGCGGCCGTGCAGCGCGATGGCGGTCACGCCCTCCTCGACGGCGATCCGGCCGGCGTCGAGGTAGGTGATGTGGTCGTCGTCGATGCCCTTGCGCATCTTCATGGTCACCGGCAGGTCACCGGCGCCGGTGACCGCCTCGCGCAGGATCGCCCGCAGCAGGTTCCGCTTGAACGGCAGCGCGGAGCCGCCGCCCTTGCGGGTCACCTTCGGCACCGGGCACCCGAAGTTCAGGTCGATGTGGTCGGCCAGGTCCTCCTCCGCGATCATGCGGACGGCCTTGCCGACGGTCGCCGGGTCGACGCCGTAGAGCTGGATCGAGCGCGGCTGCTCGCTCGCGTCGAACCTGATCAGCTGCATGGTCTTCTCGTTGCGCTCGACCAGCGCCCGAGTGGTGATCATCTCGCTGACGAACAGCCCCCGGCCACCGCTGAACTCCCGGCACAGGGTGCGGAACGGCGCGTTGGTGATCCCCGCCATGGGTGCGAGCACGACGGGCGGCGTCACGGCGTGCGGGCCGATGGGAAGCGGGTGGGTCATCGTCAGGACTCCGGAGGCGTGGACGGGGGCACTCGGCACGGGACTACGGTCACCCATTGTCCCCCACTCGGCCGGCACTCCGCCCGGAAGTCCCGCGAGCCGCGCCGGCCGGCCCTCGTCCCGGCCCGGCGCACCGGCCGGGCCGGCAGACCCGTGCACCACTCATTAGTTAGACGCACTATCGAAATCGGCGTACGATGACGCGCATGCCCGAGTTGAGCCATCGCCGACGCCTGCTCGTGCTCGCCATCTGCTGCATGAGCCTGCTGATCGTGAGCCTCGACAACACCGCGCTGAACGTGGCGCTGCCCGCCATGCAGCGCGACCTGCACGCCACCACCTCCGGTCTGCAGTGGACGATCGACGCCTACACGCTCGTCCTCGCCTCGCTGCTGATGCTGGCGGGCTCCACGGCCGACCGGATCGGACGCAAACGCGTCTTCATGGCCGGCCTGACGGTGTTCACCGCGGGCTCCCTGCTCTGCTCCCTGGCCCCGAACCTGGAGCTGCTCGTCGTCTTCCGGATGATCCAGGCGGTGGGCGGCTCGATGCTCAACCCGGTCGCCATGTCGATCATCACCAACACCTTCACCGACGCCCGCGAGCGCGCCCGCGCGATCGGCGCCTGGGGCGCGGTGGTCGGCATCTCCATGGCGGCCGGCCCGCTGGTCGGCGGGCTGCTGGTGCAGTCGGTGAGCTGGCGCTCGATCTTCTGGGTCAACCTCCCGGTCGGCCTCGCCGCCCTCCTACTCACCTTCCGCTGCGTCCCCGAGTCCCGCGCGCCCCGGGCCCGCCGCCCCGACCCGGTCGGCCAGGTGCTGGTGATCGCCCTGTTCGGCTCGCTGACGTACGCGATCATCGAGGCGCCGGAGTCGGGCGCCGGACCGGTGGTGCCGTTCGCCGTGCTCGCCGTGGCCGCGCTGCTGGCCCTGCTGTGGTACGAGCCCCGGCGCGCCGAACCCCTCATCGACCTGCGGTTCTTCCGCTCGGCGCCGTTCTCCGGCGCCACCGTGATCGCGATCAGCGCGTTCGCGGCGCTGGGCGGCTTCCTGTTCCTGTCCACCCTGTACCTGCAGAACGTGCGGGGCCTGGACGCCCTGCACGCGGGCCTGTGGATGCTGCCGATGGCCGTGCCGACGTTCCTGTGCGCGCCGCTGTCCGGCCGCCTCGTCGGCACCCGCGGCCCCCGGCTGCCCCTGCTGCTGGCCGGTACGGCGATGACCGCGAGCGGTGTCCTGTTCGCCGCGTTCGAGGCGCAGACGTCGGACACCACCCTGCTGCTCGCCTACGTCCTGTTCGGCATCGGCTTCGGTTTCGTGAACGCGCCGATCACCAACACGGCGGTCTCCGGCATGCCCCGCACCCAGGCGGGCGTCGCCGCCGCCGTCGCCTCCACCAGCCGGCAACTGGGCCAGACGCTCGGCGTCGCGGTGGTCGGCGCGGTCCTGGCGTCCGGCATAGGGGCCTCGCCGTACCGGCAGGTGTTCGTCACGGCGGCCCGCCCCGGCTGGTGGATCCTCACCGGCTGCGGCCTGGCCGTCCTCGTCCTCGGCCTGCTGACCAGCGGCCGCTGGGCCCGCCGCACCGCCGAACACACGGCGGCGAGCCTGGAGACCGCGGAGCTACGCCCGGCCGCGGGAACGGCGGCGGAGCGGGCCTGAGCCGAGGCGCGGGGCCCGGGCCGTACGGACGCACCCGGGCGGCCGGCACCAGGCGGTGGCCGCCTGCCGGTTACGCCGGGCGCAGTCCGCGCACCAGGAGTCCCACGACCGCCTCGAACTCCTCCTCGATGCCGGGCGCCGTCCACTCCCGGGCGTAGCACGGGTCGTGGAAGCGGCCCGTGGCGTGGAAGACGGCCCGGGCCGCGGCGGCCGGGTCGGGCGCGTGGAAGGCGCCCGAGGCGGCGCCCGCCGCGACGATGCGGGCGAGCTGGGCGATGAGGTCGGCCACGTGGTCGCCGATCGCGCCGCCGAGGTCGTCGGCGAGCACGGAGTAGGTGGCGAACAGCTCCGGATCGCCGCCCGCCTTCTGCCGCTTGGCGGCGAAGAGCGTCGCGAGCCAGTCCCGCAGCCGCTGCTCCGGGTCGCGGTCCTCGGCGGCGGCGATCCCGGCGAGCTGCCGCGTGGTCTTGTCCAGCCAGCGCTTGGTGACCGCCTCGCGCAGCGCCGCCTTGGTGCGGAAGTGCCGGTAGACGCTCCCGTGGCTGACACCGAGCGCGCGGGCCACGTCGACCACGGTGGCCTTGGCCGGGCCGTGCCGGCGCAGCACCTCCTCGGTGGCTTCGAGGATGCGCTCGGCGGTCAGGATCTCGCTGGTCGGTGGCATGTCTAGACGGTACCCGGCACCCGGGTCAGCGTTCGCTGTCGAGCATGGCCATCTGCTCCGCCGCGTACCGCTCGCCGGCCGCCGCGTTTGCCGGCACGGCGGCCTCGATCACGGCGAGGTCGGCCGCGTCCAGGGTCACGTCCAGGGCGCCGAGGGCCTCGCCGAGCCGCTCGCGGGTGCGGGCGCCGATCAGCGGGACGATCTCGGTGGAGTACCGCGCGCCCCGGGTGAGCACCCAGGCGATGGCGAGCTGGGCGACCGTGACGCCCTTGCGTTCGGCGATCGCGCGCAGGGCGTCGACCAGGGTGAGGTTGTGCCGCAGGTTGTCACCCTGGAAGCGGGGCGAGTGGGCGCGGAAGTCGTCCGCGCCCAGCGGCCGGCCGGCCGTGATGTGGCCGGAGAGCAGCCCGCGCGAGAGCACGCCGTACGCGGTGACGGCGATGCCCAGTTCGCCGAGGGTGGGCAGGATCTCCCGCTCGGGGCTCCGGGAGATGAGCGCGTACTCGATCTGGAGGTCGGTGATCGGGGCGGTGGCGGCGGCCCGGCGGATGGTGTCCGCGCCGACCTCGCTGAGCCCGATGTGCCGGACCCAGCCCTTCTCGACGAGTTCGGCGATGGCGCCGACGGTCTCCTCGATCGGCACGTCCGGGTCGAGCCGGGCGGGACGGTAGATGTCGATGTGGTCGACGCCGAGGCGCTGGAGGGAGTACGCGGCGAAGTTCTTGACGGCGGCCGGGCGGCCGTCGAAGCCGGACCAGCCGTCGTCCGGGTCGCGCAGGGCGCCGAACTTGACGCTGAGCAGCGCGTTCTCGCGCGAGGCGGCCGGGGCGGTGCGCAGCCCCTCGGCGATCAGCAGTTCGTTGTGGCCCATGCCGTAGAAGTCGCCGGTGTCGAGCAGGGTCACGCCGGCCGCCAGGGCGGCGTGCACGGTGGCGATCGACTCGGCGCGGTCGGACGCGCCGTAGGCGCCGGACATGCCCATGCAGCCGAGGCCGAGGGCGGAGACCCGGGGGCCGGTGGTGCCGAGGGCGCTGGTGGGCATCGGGTGGGTTCGCGTCGTCATGCCCTCCACCCTGCCATGACGGCTGACAGATTTCAATATCTGTCATTCGATACTTGTCATCGATGCCGACGCATGTGGTCCAGACCTCTTGACGAAAGGTCTGGACCAGCGCACTGTCATGGCGACAGTGTCATGCCTCTGACACCCCACCGATCCCCCTGCCGGGAGGCCCGATGCTCCGCCGCACCCTGCGCCTGCTCACCGCCGCCCTCACCACCACCGTCCTCGCCCCGCTCGCGATCGCCGCCGCGCCCTCCGCCTCCGCCGCCGCCGACACCTGCGCGGTGAAGTCACGGCCGGCGGGCAAGGTGCTCCAGGGCTACTGGGAGAACTGGGACGGCTCCGCCAACGGCGTCCACCCGCCCTTCGGCTGGACCCCGATCACCGACTCCCGCATCGCCGCCCACGGCTACAACGTGATCAACGCGGCCTTCCCGGTGATCCGCTCCGACGGCACGGCCCTGTGGGAGGACGGGATGGACGCCGGCGTGAAGGTGGCCACGCCCGCCGAGATGTGTCAGGCCAAGGCGTCCGGCCAGACGATCCTGCTGTCCATCGGCGGGGCGGCGGCCGGCATCGACCTGTCCTCCCCGGCCGTCGCCGACCGGTTCGTGGCGACCATCGTGCCGATCCTGAAGAAGTACAACTTCGACGGCATCGACATCGACATCGAGACGGGCCTGGTCGGCAGCGGGAACATCAACCAGTTGTCGGCGTCCCAGACGAACCTGATCCGCATCATCGACGGCATCCTCGCCCAGATGCCGTCCAACTTCGGCCTGACGATGGCGCCCGAGACGGCGTACGTCACCGGCGGCAGCGTCACCTACGGCTCGATCTGGGGCGCCTACCTGCCGATCGTCAAGAAGTACGCGGACAACGGCCGGCTGTGGTGGCTGAACATGCAGTACTACAACGGCAGCATGTACGGCTGCTCCGGCGACTCGTACGCGGCCGGCACCGTGCAGGGCTTCACCGCGCAGACCGACTGCCTGAACAAGGGCCTGGTGGTGCAGGGCACGACGGTGAAGGTGCCCTACGACAAGCAGGTCCCGGGGCTGCCCGCCCAGCCCGGCGCGGGCGGCGGCTATCTGTCCCCGTCGCTGGTCTCCCAGGCGTGGCGCACCTACGGGACGTCCCTCAAGGGCCTGATGACGTGGTCGGTCAACTGGGACGGCTCGAAGAACTGGACGTTCGGCGACAACGTCAAGGCGCTCCAGGGCCGCTGAGCGGGCCCGGACACACGGATGCCGGGCGGGCCGAGACCGGCCCGCCCGGCATCCGGCGGTGTGACTAGGCGCCCAGGAGGCGCTGGGCGAGGTAGCCCTCGACCTGGTCGAGGGAGACCCGCTCCTGCTTCATCGAGTCGCGCTCGCGCACGGTGACGGCGTTGTCCTCCAGGGTGTCGAAGTCGACGGTCACGCAGAACGGCGTGCCGATCTCGTCCTGGCGGCGGTAGCGGCGGCCGATGGCGCCGGCGTCGTCGAAGTCGATGTTCCAGTGCTGGCGCAGCGCCTGGGCGAGACCCTTGGCCTTCGGCGACAGCTCCGGGTTGCGGGACAGCGGGAGCACCGCGACCTTCACCGGGGCCAGCCGGTGGTCGAGCCGCAGGACGGTCCGCTTCTCCATCTTGCCCTTGGCGTTCGGCGCCTCGTCCTCGACGTAGGCGTCGAGCAGGAAGGCCAGCATGGTGCGGCCGACACCCGCCGCCGGCTCGATGACGTACGGCATCCAGCGCTCGCCGGCGTCCTGGTCGTAGTACGACAGGTCCTGGCCGGAGGCCTGGGAGTGCGCGGTCAGGTCGTAGTCGGTGCGGTTGGCGACGCCCTCCAGCTCGCCCCACTCGCTGCCGCCGAACTGGAAGCGGTACTCGATGTCGGCGGTGCGCTTGGAGTAGTGGGAGAGCTTCTCCTTCGGGTGCTCGTACCAGCGCATGTTCTCCTCACGGAGACCCAGGCCGGTGTACCAGTTCCAGCGCTGCTCCATCCAGTATTCCTGCCACTGCTCGTCCTCGCCGGGCTTGACGAAGAACTCCATCTCCATCTGCTCGAACTCGCGGGTGCGGAAGATGAAGTTGCCCGGCGTGATCTCGTTGCGGAACGACTTGCCCATCTGGGCGATGCCGAACGGCGGCTTGCGGCGCGCGGTGGTCTGCACCTGGGCGAAGTTGGTGAAGATGCCCTGGGCGGTCTCCGGGCGCAGGTAGGCGACGGAGCCGGAGTCCTGGGTCGGGCCGAGGTGGGTGGAGAGCAGACCGGAGAACTGCTTGGGCTCGGTGAACTGGCCCTTGTTGCCGCAGTTCGGGCAGTTCACGTCCGCCAGGCCGTTCGCCGGGGCGTGGCCCTTCTTCTCCTCGTACGCCTCCTCCAGGTGGTCGGCGCGGAACCGCTTGTGACACGAGGTGCACTCGGTCAGCGGGTCCGTGAACGTGGCGACGTGGCCGGAGGCGACCCAGACCTCCGGGGCCAGGATCACGGACGAGTCGATCCCGACGACGTCCTCGCGCGACGTCACCATGTAGCGCCACCACTGGCGCTTGATGTTCTCCTTGAGCTCGACACCCAGCGGTCCGTAGTCCCAGGCGGCACGCTGTCCGCCGTAGATCTCACTGCAGGGGTAAACGAAGCCACGGCGCTTGCTCAGGCTGACGATGGTGTCGATCTTGTCGGCGGCCACGGTGCTCTCTTCATTACGACGACGGGCGTTGAAGCGAGATGCTTCCAGCGAATGATTCAGGTTACCGGCGCAGGCTCCCCCACGACCAAATCGGCCCCTGTCCCGACCGTCTGACGAGCGTTGTTGACAACGGTTTCCATCTTTGTTGAAAATGACTGTCATGAACGTACGACGACGCCTCATACCCGCCGCCGCGGTCGCCGCGGTCACCGCCCTCGGGGCCGCCACCCTGTCCGCCTGCTCCACGGACACGGCGGCGGGCAACACCGGCAGGTTCGACGTCGTCGCGTCGTTCTACCCGATGGCCTTCCTCGCCGAGCGGATCGGCGGGGACCACGTCCACGTCACCACCCTCACCTCGCCCGGCCAGGAACCGCACGACCTGGAACTCAGCCCCCGGCAGATCGCCTCCCTGGAGGAGTCCGACGCGGTCCTGTACCTGAAGGGCCTCCAGCCCTCGGTGGACGAGGCGGTGGCCCAGGCCCCGGTGAAGACCCGGATCGACGCGGCCACCCTGACCACCCTGGAGCGCCACGGCGACGAGGTCGGCGGGCACGCGGCCGGGCACGACGGCCACGAGGACGGCGAGAAGGCGGGCCGGGACCCGCACGTCTGGCTCGACCCGGTGCGCTACGCCCAGGTCGCCGAGGGCGTCGCCAAGGTCTTCGAGCGGGCCGACCCCCAGCACGCGGCCGACTACAAGAAGAACACCGCCGCCCTGGTCAAGCAGCTCGACGAGCTGAACACCGAGTTCACGGACGGCCTCGCGCACACCCGGACCAAGGTCTTCATCACCACGCACGCCGCCTTCGGCTACCTCGCCGAGCGCTACGGCCTCACGGAGGAGGCCGTGAACGGTCTCGACCCCGAGTCGGAGCCGAGCGCCGCCCGGGTCCGGGACCTGGAGAGGATCGCCAAGGCCGACGGCGTCTCCACCGTCTTCTACGAGACCCTGGTCAGCGACAAGACCGCGAAGACCCTCGCCGCCGACTCCGGGCTGCGCACGGACGTCCTGGACCCGCTGGAGGGCATCACCGGCACGTCCCGCGGCAAGGACTACTTCGCGGTCCAGCACGCCAATCTGACGGCCCTGCGGCAGGCCCTGGGCGCCAAGTGAGCAGCACGGGAGACGAGATGACCAGCGAACCCGTCATAGCCCTGCGCGCGGTGACCGCCGAACTCGGCGCCCGTCCCGTGCTGCGCGGCATCGACCTCACCGTCGGCCGCGGCGAGGTCGTCGCGCTGCTCGGTGCCAACGGCTCGGGCAAGTCCACGGCGATCCGCACGATCATCGGCCAGGTGCCCGCCACCGGCGGCACGGTCGAACTCTTCGGCACCCCGCGCAAGTCCTTCCGGGACTGGGCGCGCGTGGGCTACGTGCCGCAGCGCACGACGGCCGCGGGCGGCGTCCCGGCGACGGTCACCGAGATCGTCGCCTCGGGCCGCCTCGCCCGCACCCGCTTCGGACCGTTCCGCAGGACCGACCGGGCGGCCGTCCACCGCGCCCTGGAGCAGGTCGGCATGGCCGACCGCGCCAAGGACACGGTGACCGCCCTGTCCGGCGGCCAGCACCAGCGGGTGCTGATCGCCCGCGCGCTGGTCGCCGAGCCCGACCTGCTGATCATGGACGAGCCGATGGCGGGCGTCGACCTGGCCAGCCAGGAGGTGCTGGCCCGGACGCTGGAGCGGCAGGTCGAGGCCGGCACGACGGTCCTCCTCGTGCTGCACGAGCTGGGCCCGCTGGAGCCGCTGATCGACCGGGCGGTGGTGCTGCGCGACGGCTGCGTCCTGCACGACGGCCCGCCGCCGCGCGCGGTCGGCCAGCACGCCCTGCCCGGCCACGACCACGTACACCCGCACGCGCCGGAGGGCGCCGCGCCGATCCGCACGGGACTGCTGAGCTGATGGACTTCCTGAACTACGCCTTCATGCAGCGGGCGCTGCTGGCCGCCGTGCTGGTCGGCATCACCGCGCCCGCGGTGGGCATCTACCTGGTCCAGCGCCGCCAGGCCCTGATGGGCGACGGCATCGGGCACGTCGCCATGACCGGTGTCGGCCTCGGTTTCCTGCTGTCCACGTCCCCGGTGTGGATGGCGACGGCCGTCTCGGTCCTCGGCGCGGTGCTGATGGAGCTGATCCGCTGGTACGGCCGGACCCGCGGCGACATCGCCCTCGCCATGCTGTTCTACGGCGGCATGGCCGGCGGCGTGATGCTGATCAACCTGGCGCCGGGAGGCTCCAACGCCAACCTGACGTCGTACCTGTTCGGCTCCCTCTCCACCGTCTCCCCGTCCGACGTGACGGCGATCGTGGTCCTGGCCGCGTTCGTGCTGCTGGTCACGCTGGGCCTGCGCCGGCAGTTGTTCGCGGTCAGCCAGGACGAGGAGTTCGCGCGGGTCACCGGTCTGCCGGTGCGCGCCCTGAACCTGCTGACCGCGGTCACCGCGGCGGTCACGGTGACGGTCGCCATGCGGGTGGTCGGGCTGCTGCTGGTCTCCGCGCTGATGGTGGTGCCGGTGGCCGCCGCGCAGCAGCTCAGCCGCAGCTTCGCCGTGACGTTCGCGCTCGCGGTGGCGATCGGGGTGGCGGTGACCGTCGGCGGCACGGTCACGTCGTACTACCAGGACGTGCCGCCCGGTGCCACGATCGTCCTGCTGACCATCGCCGCGTTCATCGCGCTGACCGCGCTGGCCACACCGCTGGCCCGGCGGCGCGCCCGCGCGGCGGCGGCGGCACAGCCCGCCGGAGACCCGGCGGAGTGCACCCTTCCGGCCGCGCGGGGCGCCGCGGACGAGGTCGGCGCCTGACCGCTGTCCGCCCGGGCTGGCACAATGGCCCGGGCAGGAGCGAGGCAGCTAAGGAGACAACGGTGACGACCGCCGGACCGCCCGTGAAGGGCCGCGCGACCCGCCAGCGTGCAGCCGTGGCAGCGGCCCTGGACGAGGTCGACGAGTTCCGCAGCGCGCAGGAACTGCACGACATGCTCAAGCACAAGGGCGACTCCGTCGGTCTGACCACGGTCTACCGCACCCTGCAGTCCCTCGCCGAGGCCGGCGAGGTCGACGTCCTGCGCACCTCCGACGGCGAGTCGGTCTACCGCCGCTGCTCGACCGGCGAACACCACCACCACCTGGTCTGCCGCGCCTGCGGCAAGGCGGTGGAGGTGGAGGGCCCGGCGGTGGAGAAGTGGGCGGAGGCCATCGCCGCGGAACACGGTTTCGTCAACGTGGCCCACACCGTGGAGATCTTCGGCACCTGCGCGGACTGCGCGGCGGGCTAGCGCCGGCCGAAGCAGCGTTCCAGTTCGTCCAGGTCGTAGAAGGCGCTGCCCTTGGCGACCGGACGGCAGCCCTCCTTGAAGGCCGTCTCCTTCTCGTTGTAGAGCATGCGGACCAGATAGCGGTCGCCCTTGGCGAAGACGTCCCACTGGATGTTGGCGCCCAGCGGGGAGACCGAGGCACCGCGCCAGGAGTTGCCGGCGTAGGTGTACGGCTCGTCCGGCGCCGCCGGCTCGGTGCTGCCCGGCAGCCCCATCAGCGCGGCCAGCGGGATGATCTCCTCGGCGTGGCTGAAGCGCAGCTCGGCGCCGAGGTCGCTGGTGCCGGCCCGCTTGGCCTCCGCCTGCCGGAAGAAGTCGTCCAGCAGGACGTCCGCCATCTTGTACGTGATGTCGCTGCCGGCGAAGCCGGGGCCCTTCTCGTAGAAGTCCTCGGCGTCGGACAGGTAGCCGAACCAGGCCGCGTCCGCCGGGGACAGGAAGCGCTCCATGCCCCAGCCCCGGCCGTCCGGGCTCTCCTCGCTCATCGCGGGCGCGATGGCGTACAGGTTGTAGACGGCGCGGGCCGCGCCCACCGGGTCGGCGATCCGCGCGACGAACGGCTCCTGGAACAGCTTGCGCAGGACGCTGTGGGCGGCCTTGCGGGTCTGCGGCCGGCCGGTGATGCCGTCCAGGGTGTCCTTGAGGCGCTGGTCGTGCTCGATGTAGTCCCGGTAGGCGGCGCCGCCGGCCGCCTTGTGGAAGTACAGCAGGTCCTTGTCGGTGCGGGCCGGCCCGATCAGCGGCTTCAGCTCCGGGTCGGCGGCGGCGAGGGCGGCGGTGAACTCGGTGCCGCTGTCCACGGCCCGGCCCTGCCCGGAGCTGACCACGTCGATCCGCTCGCCGTCGGCGGCGATCTGCGTGAACAGCGCCGGCAGCCGCCGCTCCAGGCGCACGGCGGTGTCCGCCAGCTCCTGCCGGCCGCGCCCGCTGAGGTTGCCGTAGCCGACCTTGGCCATGGCGGCCTGGAGGGCGCGCGCCTTCGGGCCGAACTCCCGGCCCAGGCCGGTGAGGCGGTCCTCCGCGCGGGCCTGGTCCCACAGGGCGAGGACGAGGTCGGCGTCGTCGCTGTCGCTGGCCGCGCGGGACCCGTGCCGGGAGACGTTCTCGGTGAAGACGGGAACGAAACCGGCCGGGGCCTGCTGGTAGCCGTGCCGGCCCTGCCGGGGCGCGTACGGCGCCTTCGTGCCGTAGCTCTCGCGGTGCGCCGGGCCGTCCTGCGTGGCGTGGGCGGGCAGCGCGGTGAGGAGGAGGGTGCCGAGGGCGAGCACGGGGAGGAGACGTCTCATGAGCCGCATCCTCGGCACCCCGGGTGAACGGCCGGTGACTACGAGGTGGAATCGCCGCGCATGGCGGCTTCCATGGCGAGGAGTTCCTCGTTCGGCACGGCCCCGCCGAAGCGCCGGTCGCGGGAGGCGAACTCGACGCAGGCCCGCCACAGGTCACGGCGGTCGAAGTCGGGCCACAGCACGTCCTGGAAGACCATCTCGGCGTAGGCGCTCTGCCAGAGCAGGTAGTTGGAGGTGCGCTGCTCGCCGCTCGGGCGCAGGAACAGGTCGACGTCCGGCATGTCCGGGTAGTACAGGTACTTCTGGACGGTCTTCTCGTCGACCTTCGACGGGTCGAGCCGGCCCGCCCGCACGTCCTCGGCGAGCCGCTGCGCCGCGTCGGCGATCTCCGCGCGCCCGCCGTAGTTCATGCAGAAGTACAGGGTGAGCAGGTCGTTGCCCTCGGTCTGCTCCTGGGCGACCTGGAGTTCCCGGGCGACCGACTTCCACAGCCGGGGCATGCGGCCCACCCAGCGCACCCGGATGCCGAGCTCGTCGAGCTGGTCCCGGCTCTTGCGGATGAAGTCGCGGTTGAAGTTCATCAGGAAGCGGACCTCCTCGGGCGACCGCTTCCAGTTCTCGGTGGAGAAGGCGTACAGCGAGATGTTGCGGACGCCGACCTCGATGGAGCCCTGGAGCACGTCCAGCACCCGCTCGGCGCCGACCTTGTGCCCCTCGGTGCGCGGCAGGCCGCGTTCCTTCGCCCACCGTCCGTTGCCGTCCATGACGATCGCGACGTGGTTCGGCACCAGCTCGCCCGGCAGCTTGGGGGCACGGGCACCGGACGGGTGCGGCTCCGGCGCCTTGTACTCGCGCCGCCGGCGCCCCAGGATCCCGCGTACGACCATCTGCTTCTCGTCTCCTCGACCGTGCGACTACTTCTCTACGTACCGCAGGGAGCGCAGCCCGCGCTCCAGGTGCCAGTGCAGGTAGGCGGACACCAGCCCGCTGCCCTCGCGGACGTGGCGCGCCTCGCACGCGTCCGCCGTCTCCCAGTCTCCCGTAAGCAGCGCCCCGAGCAGCACCAGGGTCTGCGGGGAGGGCACGACACTGCCGGGCACCCGGCAGTCGGCGCACACGGAGCCGCCGGAGGCGACCGAGAAGAACCGGTTCGGGCCGGGCATCCCGCACCTCGCGCAGTCGCCGAAGGTGGGCGCGTAGCCGTTCACGGCGAGGGAGCGCAGCAGGAAGGCGTCGAGGACGAGGTGCGGCGCGTGCTCGCCCCGGGCGAGGGTGCGCAGCGCGCCGACCAGCAGCAGGTACTGCTGCACGGCCGGCTCGCCCTCGTGGTCGGTGAACCGCTCGGCGGTCTCCAGCATGGCCGTCCCGGCGGTGTAGCGGGCGTAGTCCGTGACGATCCCGCCGCCGTAGGGAGCGATGGTCTCGCTCTGCGTGCACAGCGGCAGCCCGCGCCCGACCAGCTCGCTGCCGCGCGCGAAGAACTGCACGTCCACGTGGGAGAACGGCTCCAGCCGGGCCCCGAACTTCGACTTGGTGCGGCGCACGCCCCGCGCCACCGCCCGCACCCGCCCGTGCCCGCGGGTGAGCAGGGTGATGATCCGGTCCGCCTCGCCCAGCTTCTGGGTGCGCAGCACGATGCCGTCGTCGCGGAACAGACTCATGGGGCCATTGTCCCGTACCCGCGCGGCCCCGGGCGCCGGATCCGGCCTCCGGCGGTGTGACCTGGGACGGCTGATCCATTCGTGTGCGCCGTCTTGACCGCCTCCACGGCCGCTCCTATGGTCGCGCTACCGGCCGGACGTAGGACGTAGGACGTCGTATCCCACCCCTCCCCACACCGGCCCGCTGGAGGACCCGTGCGCGACGACGTGATCCCCGACGTACCGGCACCGCGCCGCCGGTCGTTCCTGGCGGGTGCCGGGGCGCTGGGCGCGGGCGCGCTGCTGGCCGGCTGTTCCGCCGGACCGGAGTCGACCAACGACACCGGCGGCGGGGGCGGCGGCGCGGACCGGACACTGACCGCCGTCATCGGGTACGGCAACGACGGGAGCTGGGACCCGACACAGACCGCGTCGGCGTTCGCGATGGCCGCCAACCACCACATCTACGAGGGGCTGCTGGACACCGACCCGATCACCCGGGTGCCGTATCCCGCGCTCGCCACCGAGGTGCCGGCGGATCCGCACGCCACCACCTGGCGGTTCACGCTCCGCCCCGGCGCCGTCTTCCACGACGGCAGGCCCGTCACCGCCGACGACGTGGTGTTCGTCTTCGACCGCATCCTGGACCCGAAGACGCAGACCCTCGCCCAGGGCTTCTTCGCCTCCTGGCTGGAATCCGTCCGCGCGGCCGGCCCCCGGACCGTCGAACTGCGGCTGAGGTTCCCGTTCCCGGACGGGCTCTCCCGGCTCACCCTGGCCAAGATCATGCCCGCGCACGTCTACTCCCGGCCGGGCGCCTGGGACGACGCGGTCCGGGGGCTGGCCGTGGGCTCGGGGCCGTACCGGCAGAGCGCGCACCACCCGAAGTCGAACACCGTCTTCGAGGCGTTCGCCGCCTACAACGGGCCCCGCAGGCCCGCCTTCAAGCGCATGAACTGGCTGACGATCGTGGACGCCGCGTCCCGCGTCGCGCGGATCTCCGGGACCGGCGCCGGGGCGCAGATCGCCGACAACATCCCCTACGCCAACATCCCGCGCCTGGAGCAGGGCGGGATGAAGGTGGCCGGCGGGGCCGGGATGAACAACCTCTTCCTGATGTTCGACACCCGGCACAAGCCCTTCGACGACGTCCGGGTGCGGCAGGCCCTGCACTACGCCATCGACAGCGAGAAGATGGTGCGGGTCGCGCTGAAGGGCCACGGCAGGCCCGCGTCCTCGTTCCTCGACACGCACAACCCCGGCTACCGGCGGGCCCGGACCGTCTACGGCCACGACCCGGCGAAGGCCAGGGCGCTGCTGCGGGCCGCCGGGGTGAGCGGCCTGAGCGTGACCCTCATGGCCGTGAACGTGAGCTGGGTCGTGGACTGCCTGCCGACCGTCAAGTCCTCCTGGGACGCGATCGGCGTACGGACCACCCTGGCGCCGCAGGAGACCACGGCCGTCTTCACCAAGCTGGACCAGCGGCAGGACTACCAGGTGGTGGCCGCCGCCTCCAACCCCAACCAGTTCGGCCTCGACGCCGACCTGATCATGCGCTACAACCACGGCCCCGGGAACCTGTGGATGCGCTATACGCGGTGGGCCGACGACCCGGCCGCGCGGCGGCTCTTCACGGCCATGGACCGGGCCACCCGGGAGCCGGACCCGGCGCGGAAGAAGGCGATGGTCCAGGACTACATCGACCTCGTCGCCGAACAGGCCGTGCTCTACCCGGTCGTCCACAACGAGCTGATGACCGCCTGGAACCCGCGCGAGCTGACCGGCATAAGGGCCCAGCCCTACCCGGGCGTCAACCTCCTCCAGGCCACGTGGGCCTGACGGCATGACGGCCGTCGTACGGATCCTGCTGCGCCGGATCGCCCTGCTCGTGCCGCTGCTCCTCGGCATCGTGCTCTTCGTGTTCCTGGTGATGCGGTTCTCCCGCGTCGACCCGGCGTCCGCGTTCTTCCAGGGCGCCAACCCGACCCCCGGGCAGCTCCACGACTTCCGCGCGCGCAACGGGCTGCTGGACCCGCTGCCCGTGCGCTACGTCCACTTCGTCGGCGACCTGCTCCACGGCGACCTCGGCACCAGCGCCCTGACCCGTGCCCCGGTGGCCGGACAGGTCACCACGGCGCTGCCACTCACCCTCCAGCTGACCTTCCTCGGCCTCGCCCTCGCGGTGGTGCTGGCGCTGGCCGGCGGGGTGACGGCGGCGGTGTACCGGGACCGGCTGCCGGACCAGGTCATCCGGGTGGTGTCGCTGGTCGGGGTGGCCGCGCCCGGGTTCTGGCTGGCGCTGCTGATGATCCAGTACCTGGCCGTGGACCGGGGCTGGTTCCCGACCGGCGGCTACGTCAACCCGGCCGACTCGGTCACCGGCTGGCTGCGCACCATGGCCCTGCCCGCCGCCGCCCTGTCCCTGCCGGTCGCCGCCCAGCTCACCCGGATCGTGCGGACCTCGGTGGTGGAGGAACTGGACAAGGACTACGTCCGCACGGCCATCGGGAGCGGGCTGCCGCCCCGGGTCGTCGTCGGCCGGAACGTGCTGCGCAACGCCCTGGTCAACCCGCTGACCGTGCTCGGGCTGCGGGTCGGCTATCTGCTCGGCGGCGCCGTCGTCATCGAGACGATCTTCGCGCTGCCCGGCATGGGCAAGCTGATGATCGACGCCGTGCAGAACGGCGACCCGGCGGTGGTCCAGGGTGTCGTGCTGACCACCGCGACCGGGTTCGTCGTCGTCAACCTCGTCATCGACATCCTGTATCTGCTGGTCAACCCACGACTGAGGGCGGGCTGATGGTCACACGCGCGCGCCTCGCCGAACGGCTGTCGCGGCCCCGGGTCCGGCCCCGCGGCCGGCTGCCGCTGCCGTCCAGGGCCGCCGTCTGCTTCCTGGCCGTGGTCGTCCTGGTCGCCGTCCTCGCCCCGGTGCTGGCCCCGGACGACCCGCTGGACCAGCAGGACCCGGCCGGCGGGACCGGGGCGCCGTCCGCCGCGCACTGGATGGGCCAGGACAGCCTCGGCCGGGACATCCTGAGCCGGCTGCTGTACGGCGCCCGCTGGTCGCTCGCCATCGGGCTGGGCGCGACCGCGCTGGCGCTCGTCGCCGGGGCCCTGCTCGGGGCCGTCGCCGCGACCTCCCGCAAGGCCGTCGACGAGACGCTGATGCGCTGCCTGGACGTGGTGATGGCGTTCCCGGGCATCGCGCTCGCGGCCGTGCTGGTCGCCGTGTTCGGCGGCGGCATCAGCGTGCTGATCTGCGCGATCGCCTTCCTGTTCACGCCCCCGGTGGCCCGGGTGGTGCGGGCGAACGTGCTGGAGCAGTACGGCGAGGACTACGTCACCGCGGAGCGCGTGATCGGCGCCCGCACCCCGCACATCGTGCTGCGGCACGTGGCCGTCAACTGCGCCGCGCCCGTCCTGGTGTTCTGCACGGTCCAGGTCGCCGAGGCGATCGTCTTCGAGGCGTCGCTGTCCTTCATCGGCGCGGGCGTGCGGCCGCCGGACCCGTCCTGGGGCAGCGTCATCGCCGACGGCCGGAACATGGTGCTGACCGGCGGCTGGTGGGCGACCGTCTTCCCCGGACTGCTGATCCTGTGCACCGTGCTGGCGCTGAACATCCTCTCCGAGGGCGTGTCGGACGCGTGGGCCGCGCCCGCGCCGCGGGAGGTGCCGGCGGCGCGGGAGGCACCGGGGACGCCAGAGCCCGGCACCGGCGGGGTACTGCGGCTGCCCGGCCTCGCCGAGGCCGCCCGGCGGCTGCGCGCCCGGGCCCGGCCGCAGCCCGACCGGAGCGGGCAGCCGGTGCTCGCCGTGGAGGACCTCGCCATCGGCTTCCCGGACCGGCACCGGGGCGTGGACATCGTGGCCGGCGTCGGTTTCGAGGTGTACCCGGGGGAAGTGCTCGGCCTGGTCGGCGAGTCGGGCTGCGGCAAGTCGCTGACCGCGCTCACGGTCATGGGCCTGGCCCCGAGGGGCGCCCGGATCAGCGGGCGGGTGCGGTTCCGGCAGCGGGACCTGCTCACCGAGCCGGCCCGGGTCCGGCGGCGGCTGCTCGGCCACGAGATGGCGATGGTCTACCAGGACGCCCTGTCCTCGCTGAACCCCGCCATGACCATCCGCGCCCAGCTGCGGCAGCTCGTCCGGCGCGGCGGCCGCCGCAGCCCCGGGGAGCTGCTGTCGCTGGTCGGCCTCGAACCGGAGCGCACCCTGCGCAGCTATCCGCACGAGCTGTCCGGCGGGCAGCGCCAGCGGGTCCTCATCGCGATGGCCCTCTCCCGCGAGCCGAGGCTGATCATCGCCGACGAGCCGACCACCGCCCTGGACGTCACCGTGCAGGCCCAGATCATGGAGCTGCTGCTCGGGCTGCGCGCCGAACTGGGCTTCGCGCTGGTCCTCGTCTCGCACGACCTGGCGCTGGTCGCCGACGTCACCGACCGGGTGGCGGTGATGTACGGCGGGCGGATCGTGGAGAGCGGGGTGACCGCCGACCTGGTGGCCGCGCCGGCCCACCACTACACGCGCGGGCTGCTGGGCAGCGTGCTCTCGCTGGAGTCGGCGGCGGAGCGGCTGACGCAGATCCAGGGCGTCGTACCGGCCCCGGCCGGTTTCCCGGCGGGCTGCCGGTTCGCCGACCGCTGCCCGCTGGCCACCGAGGTGTGCCACCGGACCGTGCCGGTGCTCACGGGCACGCCCGCGCACACGGCCGCCTGCCACCACCCGGCGGTGGAGCCGACGTCCGCCGAGAGCGAGGAGGCCCTGCAGTGACCGCTGTCGTGGAGGTGCGGGACGCGCACGTCGTCCACCGGGCGCGCGGCGGCGGCCTGTTCCGGCGGGACCGGGTGTACGCCCTGACCGGCGCCGGCCTCACGGTGGCGGCCGGCGAGACGGTCGGCGTGGTCGGCGAGTCGGGGTGCGGGAAGTCGACGCTGGCCAAGGTGCTGGTGGGCGTGGAGCGGCCGGTGTCCGGGACGGTGGCGTTCGGCGGCCGGGACCTGTGGACGATGCCGGCCGCCGAACGCCGGGCCGTGGTGGGCGCGGGCACCGGCATGATCTTCCAGGACCCGTCGACCGCGCTGAACCGCCGGCTGACGGTCCGCCGCATCCTGCGCGACCCGCTGGACGTCCACCGCCGCGGCACCCGGGCCGGGCGGGAGGAGCGGGTACGGGAGCTGATGGCCCTGGTGGGTCTGGACCGGGCGCTCGCCGACGCGCTGCCCGGACAGCTCTCCGGCGGACAGCGGCAGCGGGTCGCCATCGCCCGCGCGCTCGCCCTGGACCCGGCCCTGGTCGTCGCCGACGAGCCGACCAGCGCCCTGGACGTCTCGGTCCGCGCGCAGATCCTCAACCTGCTGCTGGACCTGCAGGAACGCCTGGGGCTGGCCCTGGTGTTCGTCTCGCACGACATCCAGACGGTACGGCGGATGAGCGACCGGGTGATCACCATGTACCTGGGCCGGATCGTGGAGGAGGCCCCGGCCGGCCGGGTCACCGACGCCGCCCGGCACCCGTACACCCGCGCCCTGTTCTCGGCCACGCCCGGACTGCTGGACCCGATCGAGCCGATCCCGCTGACCGGTCCGGTGCCCTCGGCGACCCGCCCGCCGAGCGGCTGCCCGTTCCGCACCCGCTGCTGGAAGGCCGACGAGGTGTGCGCCCGGGTGATGCCGGACTTCTCGGCCGCGTCGCACCCCGGACACCGCTACCGGTGTCACCATCCTGTGGAGGAGGACACGCCGACCCGAGACCTAGCGCGCCAGGAGCCCTGAATGACCTCTGCCACCCCGCTCACCGGTGTCGTCCCGCCCGTCTGCACGCCCCTGACACCGGAAGGCGAGGTGGACGTGGTCTCGCTGCTGCGGCTGGCCGGCTTCCTGGTGGAGGCCGGGGTACACGGGCTGTTCCTGCTCGGCTCGACCTCGGAGGCGGCCTTCCTGACGGACGCCCAGCGCCGGCAGGTGGTGGCGGCCGTCACCGCGCACGTGGGCGGTCAGCTACCCGTCCTGGCGGGCGCCATCGACATGACCACCCCGCGCGTCCTGGAGCACGTCTCGGCGGTCACGGCGGCGGGCGCGGAGGCCGTCGTCGTCACCGCGCCCTTCTACGCCCGCACCCACCCGGCGGAGATCGAACGCCACTACCGCCGGATCGCCGCCGCCAGCCCGGTCCCGGTGCTCGCCTACGACATCCCGGTCGCGGTGCACACCAAGCTGCCGGCGGACCTGGTGCTGGGGCTCGCCGGGGACGGCGTGCTGGCCGGGGTGAAGGACTCCAGCGGCGACCTGGCGGCCTTCCGGGAGATCGTCACGGGCGCCCGCGCCCGGCCCGGGTTCAGCGTGCTGACCGGCGGCGAGCTGATCACCGACGCGGCGCTGGCGCTGGGCGCGGACGGGGCGGTGCCGGGCCTGGCCAACGTCGACCCGCACGGATACGTGCGCCTGTACCGGCAGTGCCGGGCGGGCGACTGGGCGGGCGCGCGGGCCGAACAGGAGCGGCTGTGCGCCCTGTTCGGGATGACCGGCGCGGGCGATCCGGTGCGGATGGGCGGCAGCTCGGCGGCGCTGGGCGCGTTCAAGGCGGCGCTGCACCTGCGCGGTGTCATCGACTGCCCGGTGACCGCCGAGCCGCAGGTCCCGCTGTCCGGCGAGGAGGTCGAGCGGGTGGGCAGGTTCCTGGAGGCGGCCGGACTGCTCGCTCTCGACGGGTCCCGGCGCTGACGGTCACGGCCGAGCCTCCGGCGGTGCCGGTCTCGCGGGCTCGTCCGGCCGGGGACCGCCGAGAGCCTCCGGCCCTGACGGCGATCGTGTCCGCCGGGAGCCGCCTCTCGACGGCTTCGGGCTTGGGGCTTCGGGCTTTCGGGCGAGGAGGGCCGTCACCGCCGGGCGCGGTCGGCCCGCAGCGCGTGGTGGACCGCCCAGGCGTCCGCCACCGGGCCGAGGTGGCCCAGCTTGTCGGGGTTGACCACGAGCCGGATCGTCTGGACGCGCCCGTCGAGCACGTCGAGGGCCAGGGCGTTCAGTACCCTGCCCTCGCGGTCCCGGAAGACCGCGCCCGGCCCGGCGTTGACCTCGCACGGCTCGCACACCACCCCGGCCCGGGCCAGCGCCGGGAAGACGGAGCCGAGCAGCCGGGCCACGTTCCCGGCGCCCTGGACGGCGCGGGCCAGCCGGGGCGCCTTGCCGCCGCCGTCGCCGGTCATCGACACGTCGGCGGCCAGCAGGTCCCGCAGCCCGCCGACATCGCCCTCGCGCAGGGCGTCGAAGAACCGGGACGCCAGCCGCTCCCGCTCGGTGCGGTCCGCCGCGAAACGGGGCCGGTCCTCGGCCATGTGGCGCCGCGCCCGCACCACGAGCTGACGGCAGGCCGCTTCCGAACGGTCCACCGCCGAGGCGATCTCCGGGAAGCCGAAGTCGAACACCTCCCGCAGCACGAACACCGCCCGCTCCAGCGGGCTGAGCCGTTCGAGCAGCAGCAGGGCCGCCATCGACACCGAGTCGGCCAGCTCCGCCGACCGTTCCGGGTCCTCGTAGGGGTCGGCGAGCAGCGGCTCGGGGAACCAGGGCCCGGCGTACGCCTCCCGGCGGACCCGGGCCGAGCGCAGGACGTCGATGGAGAGCCGGGTCACCGTGGCCGACAGGAACGCCCTGGCCGACCTGGGCCGGACCGGCGAGGCGGAGAACCGCAGCCAGGTCTCCTGGACGGCGTCCTCGGCCTCGGCGACGCTGCCGAGGATCCGGTAGGCGATCGAGAACAGCAGGGGCCGCAGCTCCTCGAATTCCCCGGTCCTGTCCACCGGGACATCATCCCCCCTCCCGCACGCCTGCTCGGCGCGGGCCCGGGCATCCGCGTGACCGGACGGGACGGCCGCCGCTCCGGTGCTGCTCAGGTGGCCGGGAGGCGGCGGAACTCCAGGGACTCGTACGGGCCGTGGACACCGGTCTCGTAGAGCACGCCCACCCGGCCGCGGGCGAGCTGGACGAGGTCGGAGTAGGCGGCCGGGCGGTCGGTGAGGGTGCGGACCCGGGTGAAGGTGCGGCCGGCGTCCGTGCTGGCCCACAGGGCGAGGGCACGGCGGGCGGACGGCACGGAGGGCCCGGAGAACAGCAGGGGCGCGTCCCGGCCGCGCGGTTGCAGGACGCTGCCCTGGACCACGGGGACGGCGTCCAGGGCGGGCTGGGCGGCGAAGGGCCGGTCCAGGGTGCGGCCGCCGTCACCGGAGTAGGTGTCGAGCCGGTTGCCGGGCGCGGTGCCGTTCTGGTCGCGGGCGGAGAGGTAGAGGCGGCCGTCGGGGAGCTGGGCGGCGCTGGTCTCGTTGGCGTTGGTCACCCCGTCGTACCCATCGTCCACGAAGCCCAGGTGCCAGGTGAGGCCGAGGTCGTCGCTGTAGAGGGCGTGCGCGCCGTAGTACCTGGCCTCCTGCCCGGTGTCGGGCGAGCCGGCGGGCGGGGCCGCGGAGTGGTCGGCGGGGATCAGCAGCCGGCCCCGGTGCGGGCCCCGGGTGAGCGCGACGGCGTGGCCGGGGCCGGTGGCGTACCAGCGCCAGCCCGGCCGGGTCACCCGGGCCGTGATGTCCCGGGGGGCGCTGAAGTGCCGGCCGTCGTCCCAGCTGTGCTGCACGTACACCCGGCGGCCCCGCCCCGGCGCCACCTCGCCGCGCATGATCTGCGCCTCCGTCACGTCTCCGGCGTTGCCGCAGGTCACCAGGGTCACGGCACCGGTGCGCGGGTCGGCCACGGGTGCCGGGTTGCCGCGGGTGTCGCCGCGTCCGGCGCTGACCACGGTGAGCGGGCCCCAGGTGCAGCCGCCGTCGGTGGAGCGGCGCAGGACGACGTCGATGGCGCCGCTGTCCCCGGCCCCGCCGCGCCGGCCCTCGGCGAAGGCCAGGACGGTACCGCGGGCGGTTCTCACCACGGCCGGGATGCGGTAGACGGCGTAGCCGCCCTGTCCGGAGACGTACGGCACCGAGGAACCGCAGTCGGCGGGCGCCGCGTGCGCGGGCTGCCGGACGGCGGTGAGGGAGCCGAGGAGTGCCAGGCTGATCAGGAGGGAGCGGCTGCGCGGGGTCACGCCCTGATGCTCCCCACCCGGAGGGGGCCGCTCTTACTCCGTCCGGGTGATCAGGACGGCGTCCGGGCCGCGGCCAGCAGCCGCGTGACGTCGTCGGCGCAGAGGGTGAGGGCCGCGCCTACGGTGGCGAGGGCATCGCGTTCGGCGGGCGTGTAGGGGCCGTCGGCGAGGGCGATGCGGGCGCCCTGGAGCAGCAGGGACTCGCGGCCGGCCCGGGCCAGGTGCGGGGCGAGCGGGTCCAGGGCCTCGTGCAGCTCTATGGTCAGCCCGGCACCGCAGGGCTGCTCGAAGTACCGGCCGGTGTCGGCGGCGAGGGCCTCGACCAGCGCGGCGAGCTGCTCCTCGGTGCAGTCGGCGAAGCCGGCCGCGCGGACCGTGCCGGCGGCCGTCTCCAGCACCGTACGGGAGCCGGTGCCGCCCGCGGCGAGCACGGCGAGGGCGACGGTGTGCACGGCGTCGCGGAGCATCGCGGAGAAGCGGCGGGTGGTGGGGTGGTCCAGGACGTCGGTGGCGAAGTGCTGGCCGCAGGCGGCGCACTCCACGACCGGTCCGGTGGCGCCGCGCGGCAGCAGGGGCACGCCGAGCAGGGTGAGCCGGCGGCGGCCGGTGAGCCGCTGGTAGTTGCGGTCGCCGCCGCAGCCGGGGCAGAAGAACTCGCCGTCGCCGACGGGTGTCCACGCGGTGCGGGTGCCCAGGAAGCGCGCAGCCCTGGTGGCACGGTCGTCTCGTCCCCGTACTGGCAGCACGTCGCACCTCCGTAACCGCGCGGCAGCATCGCCGCGCTGGCGTGATGTTAGCCACATCACCGAGCCGGAGTCAGCACCCCGGAGGAGACCTTTCCGTGACCTGAGGGGCGCGATGGCCGGTATACGACGCCGCCCTGACCGCCGTATGCGGCGGTCAGGGCGGCGAAAGCGCTGGTCGGGCGGGGTCAGCGGGCGGCGCGGTTGACGGCGGAGACGACCGCCTTCAGCGACGCACGCGTCGTGTTCGCGTCGATGCCGATCCCCCACAGGACCTTGCCGTCGATCGCGCATTCGATGTAGGAGGCGGCCTGCGCGGAGGCGCCCTCGCTCATCGTGTGCTCCTGGTAGTCCAGCAGGCGTACGTCGATGCCCAGGCCCTGGAGGGCGTCGAAGAAGGCCGAGATCGGACCGTTGCCGGAACCGGTCAGGACGGTGTCCTCGCCGTCGACGGTGGCCTCCACGGTCAGGGTGTCGACGCCGTCGGTGTCCGTGGTGGACTGGCCGGTCTTGACCTGGACGCGGCCCCAGGGGTTGGCCGGGTTCGGCAGGTACTCGTCCTGGAAGACCGCCCAGATCTCCTTCGGCGTGATCTCGCCGCCCTCGGCGTCGGTCTTCGCCTGGATGATCCGGGAGAACTCGATCTGCATCCGGCGCGGCAGGTCCAGCTTGTGGTCGTTCTTCAGGACGTACGACACACCGCCCTTGCCGGACTGGGAGTTGACGCGGATGACGGCCTCGTAGGAGCGGCCGACGTCCTTGGGGTCGATCGGCAGGTACGGCACCGCCCACTCGATGTCGTCGACCGTGACGCCCCTGGCCTCGGCGTCGGCCTCCATGGCGTCGAAGCCCTTCTTGATGGCGTCCTGGTGGGAGCCGGAGAAGGACGTGTAGACCAGGTCGCCCACGTACGGGTGGCGCGGGTGGACCTCCATCTGGTTGCAGTACTCCCACGTGCGACGGATCTCGTCGATGTCGGAGAAGTCGATCTGCGGGTCGACGCCCTGCGAGAACAGGTTCATGCCCAGGGTGACCAGGTCGACGTTGCCGGTGCGCTCGCCCTGGCCGAACAGGCAGCCCTCGACGCGGTCGGCGCCGGCCATCAGCGCCAGCTCGGCCGCCGCCACGGCCGTACCGCGGTCGTTGTGCGGGTGGACGGACAGGCAGACGTGTTCGCGGCGGGAGAGGTTGCGGTGCATCCACTCGAAGCGGTCCGCGTGCGTGGACGGCGTGGAACGCTCCACGGTGGCGGGCAGGTTGAGGATGATCTCGCGGCCCGGACCGGGCTGCCAGACGTCCATGACCGCCTCGCAGACCTCCAGGGCGAAGTCCAGCTCGGTGTCGGTGAAGATCTCCGGGCTGTACTGGTAGCCGAACTCGGTCTCGGGGCCCAGCAGTTTCTCGGCGTACTCCACCACCAGGCGGGTGCCGTCGACGGCGATCTGCCGGATGTCGTCGCGGGAGCCGCGGAAGACGACCCGGCGGAAGACCGGCGCGGTGGCGTTGTACAGGTGGACGGTGGCGCGCCGGGCGCCCTTCAGCGACTCCACCGTGCGCTCGATCAGGTCCTCGCGGGCCTGGGTCAGCACGGAGATCGTGACGTCGTCCGGGATCGCGCCCTCTTCCTCGATGATCGAGCGCACGAAGTCGAAGTCGGTCTGGCCGGAGGCGGGGAAGCCGACCTCGATCTCCTTGTAGCCCATCTTCACGAGCTGGTCGAACATCCGGCGCTTGCGCTCGGGCGACATCGGGTCGATCAGCGACTGGTTGCCGTCGCGCAGATCGGTGGAGAGCCAGCGGGGCGCGGCGGTGATCCGCCGGTCCGGCCAGGTGCGGTCCGGGATGTCGACCTGCTCGTAGCGGCCGTACTTGTGGATCGGCATGGGGCTGGGCTGCTGGCGGTTGGCCATGATGGCGTGGGCTCCTCTGGATGTCTCCGAGTGGGCGGCCGACGACGCAACGCCAAGCTCCGCGGGGAGGGAGTCGGCCTCGACTACAGGCCCTCGCCGCGGCAGCTAAGAAGAAGCAGCCAGAAACGCATGATGCTCCGCAGCCTAGCCGAGCCGTTCCGGGTGCGCGGGCCTGTCCCAGTATGCGGGACCGTGTGACACATCGGGACAAAAAGTGCGCGAGCCCACATCTCCCTAGCACATCGTGACCCAGCGTTGCGACCCCTGTCCGGGTATTTCACCAATCATGGTGGCAGGTAGTGACACTCACATCACGCAGTGCAATGGTTCCTATATGACCGCCAACGGGGGCTTCCAGCCCGTCTTCTGCACGATCGTGCCGCCCCACGTCCTCGACAGACTCGCCCGCAACGACGACCCCGCGCTCTCCCACCCGGCCCGCCGCTCCCTGGAGCACGACTCCTACCAGCGCACCAAGCGCCGGCTGACCACGGTGATCGGCGCGGCCCCCGCCGCGGCGCCCGCCGGCGCCCCCGCCGACAAGCCGCACCGCACGATCTACGACGCCGGGCACACCGAGGACCTGCCCGGCACCAAGGTCCGCGAGGAGGGCTCCGAGCCCGGCTCCGACGCCACCGTCAACCGCGCCTACGCGGGCCTCGGCGCCACCTTCGAGCTGTATCTGAAGGTGTACGGCCGGCACTCCATCGACGACCACGGGCTGCCGCTGGACGCCACCGTGCACTTCGGCGAGAACTATGACAACGCCTTCTGGAACGGCGAGCAGATGGTCTTCGGCGACGGGGACAACGAGATCTTCCTCGACTTCACCATCCCGGTCGACGTCATCGGCCACGAGCTGACCCACGGCGTCACCCAGCACACCGCGAACCTGGAGTACTACGGCCAGTCCGGCGCGCTGAACGAGTCGGTGTCCGACGTCTTCGGCTCGCTGATCAAGCAGTACACCCTCGGCCAGACCGCCGCCGAGGCCGACTGGCTGATCGGCGCCGGCCTGCTGGCCCCGCGCGTCACCGGCGTGGCCCTGCGCTCGATGAAGGCCCCGGGCACGGCGTACGACGACGACGTCCTCGGCAAGGACCCGCAGCCGGCGAAGATGGAGGACTACGTCCACACCGGCCGCGACAACGGCGGCGTGCACATCAACTCCGGCATCCCGAACCACGCGTTCTACCTGGCCGCCACGGCCCTCGGCGGCCACTCCTGGGAGAAGGCCGGGCAGATCTGGTACGACGTGCTCACCGGCGGCGCCCTCAAGGAGGACGCCTCGTTCACCGACTTCGCCACGCTGACGGTGAAGGCGGCGCGCGAGCGGTACGGCGCCGGGGGCGAACTCCAGGCCGTGCAGAAGGCGTGGGAAGAGGTGGGGGTGCGGACGCTGTGAATCCGTACTAGACACGGACCCATGCGAATTCGAGTACGGCGCACGGGCGGTTTCGCGGGCATCGAGCGCCGGGCCGAGGTGGACACCTCGGACCGGCCCGACGCCCCGCAGTGGCAGGCACTCGCCGAACGCGTCCTCGCCACCGGCCGGGGCACCCCGCCGGCGGGCGTCCCGGACGGCTTCGGCTACGAGATCACGGTGGACGGCCGCACGGTGTACGCGGCCGATCCCCGGCTCACCGACGACGAGCGGGAGCTGGTGTCGAGAGTGCTGAAGGAAGGTGCGTAACGACCGCTCTGGGCAAGGGCGTTGACTTCCCTTGCCCGGGGTGCGGATGATCCGGCCATGGCGACTGACGCGGGCACCGCGCTGCCCCGGTTCCCGGCCGGCTTCCTGTGGGGTGTGTCGACCTCGGCGCACCAGATCGAGGGGGCGGCCGGGGAGCGGGAGCCGTCCGTCTGGGACGTGTTCACGGCGCGGCCGGGACGGGTGAGGGACGGCTCGACGGCGGCGGTGGCCTGCGACCACTACCACCGCTACGCCGAGGACGTGGCCCTCCTCGCCGGCCTCGGCGTGGACGCGTACCGCTTCTCCGTCTCCTGGCCCCGGGTGAACTCGCCCGGCGGGCTGGACTTCTACGACCGCCTGGTGGACGCGTTGTGCGCGGCGGGCGTACGGCCCGTGCCCACGCTCTTCCACTGGGACCTGCCGGCCTCACTGGACTGGCTGGACCGGGACACGGCGGCCCGGTTCGCCGACCACGTGACGGTCGTCGCCGAACGGCTCGGCGACCGGGTGGGCACCTGGATCACCCTGAACGAACCCGCCGAACACACGTTGCTGGGCCACGCGGTCGGCGTGCACGCGCCCGGCCGCCGGCTGCTCTTCGACGCGCTGCCGGCCGCCCACCACCAGCTTCTCGCGCACGGCCTCGCGGTCCGGGCGCTGCGCGCGGCCGGCGCCGCGGACATCGGCATCGCCAACTCCCACGGGCCGGTCCGGGCCGCGTCCGGGGACCCGGCCGACGTGGCGGCGGCGGACCTGTACGACACCCTGCTCAACCGGCTGTTCGCCGAGCCGGTCCTGCTCGGCGCCTACCCGGACGGCCTGGCCGAACTGATGCCCCCGGGCGCGGCCGGGGACCTGCGGACCATCGCCGAGCCCGTCGACTGGTACGGCGTCAACTACTACGCGCCGTCCCGGGTGGGCGCTCCCGGCCCGGCCGGCGGCGAGTACGGCGGCCTGGCGCTTCCGGAGGGGCTCCCCTTCTCCCTGCGCGGGTTCGAGGACCGCCCGGTGACCGACTCCGGCTGGCCGGTGGTCCCCGAGGGGCTGACCGACCTGCTCACCGGCTTCCGCGACCGCTACGGCGACCGGCTGCCGCCCGTCGTCATCACCGAGAACGGCTGCGCGTACGAGGGCGTCGACGACCAGGAGCGGATCGCCTACCTGGACGCCCACCTCCGCGCCCTGCACACCGCCCTGACGGCGGGCGTGGACGTCCGCGGCTACTTCGTGTGGTCCCTGCTGGACAACTTCGAATGGGCCGAGGGCTACACCCGCCGCTTCGGCCTGGTGCACGTCGACTACGCGACGCTGCGCCGCACGCCGAAGTCCTCGTACCACTGGTTCCGGGACGTGCTGCGGGCCCAGCGGGCGTAGGGCGTCAGAACCCCAGCTTGCGGAGCTGCTTGGGGTCGCGCTGCCAGTCCTTGGCCACCTTCACGTGCAGGTCGAGGAAGACGGGCGTGCCCAGCAGGGCCTCGATCTGCTTGCGGGACTTGATGCCGACCTCCTTCAGGCGCTTGCCCTTGGGGCCGATGATGATGCCCTTCTGGCTGGGGCGCTCGATGTAGACGTTGGCGTGGATGTCCAGCAGCGGCCGGTCGGCGGGGCGGTCCTCGCGGGGCAGCATCTCCTCCACGACCACCGCGATGGAGTGCGGCAGTTCGTCCCGGACGCCCTCCAGCGCGGCCTCGCGGATCAGCTCGGCCACCATGACCTGCTCGGGCTCGTCGGTCAGGTCGCCCTCGGGATAGAGGGCGGGGCCCTCGGGCAGGAGGGGGATCAGCAGGTCGGCGAGGAGGTCGACCTGCCGGTCGCCGACCGCCGAGACAGGCACGATCTCCGCCCACTCGAAGCCCAGCTCCTTGCCGAGCTGGTCGACGGCGATCAGCTGCTCGGCCAGCGCCTTGCCGTCCACCAGGTCGGTCTTGGTGACGATCGCGACCTTCGGCGTCTTCTTGATGCCGGCCAGTTCCTTGGCGATGAACCGGTCGCCCGGGCCCAGCTTCTGGTCGGCGGGCAGGCAGAACCCGATCACGTCGACCTCGGCCCAGGTGGTGCGGACCACGTCGTTGAGCCGCTCGCCGAGCAGCGTGCGCGGCTTGTGCAGACCCGGGGTGTCGACCAGGATCAGCTGCGCGTCCGGCCGGTGCACGATGCCCCGGACGGTGTGCCGGGTGGTCTGCGGGCGGTTGGAGGTGATCGCCACCTTCTGCCCGACCAGAGCGTTCGTGAGGGTGGACTTGCCCGCGTTGGGGCGGCCCACGAAGCAGGCGAAGCCGGCGCGGTGGACGGTCTCGGCCGGCTGCTCGGAAGTCTGGGTACGAACGCTCATGCCGCCCATTCTCCCTGATCCACGGAGCCGCGCCGTACCACCGCGGCCGTACCGCCGCCGTACCGCCGCCGCCGGACGGCCCCGGCGACGGGCTCGCGGGAACCAGCGCGCGACGAAACGTCACGGAAACACACCCGTACGCGACCGGAAACGCACACCGGTGACCCTCTGACGCAGCCCCCACAGCGTTGGAGACGCCCGTGACCCTCGCCGCCGCACCGGTGAACCCCGGCGACACCGCCTGGCTGCTCGCCGCGACCGCCCTCGTCCTGCTGATGACCCCGGGCCTGGCCCTGTTCTACGGCGGCATGGTCCGCACGAAGAGCGTCCTCAACATGCTGATGATGAGCTTCGTGTCGATCGCCCTGGTGACGGTGGTCTGGCTGGCGGCCGGCTACTCCCTCGCCTTCGGCGACGACCTCGGCGGCGGGCTGCTCGGCAGCCCGGCGCACGCCGGGATGCGCGGCCTCGGCCCGGACAGCGTCCACGGCACGGTCCCCACCCTGCTCTTCGCGACCTTCCAGCTCACCTTCGCGATCATCACGGCCGCGCTGATCAGCGGCGCGGTCGCGGACCGGACGAGGTTCCCGGTGTGGCTGGTCTTCGTCCCGGTGTGGACCCTGCTCGTATACGTTCCCGTCACCCACTGGGTGTGGGGGCCGGGCGGCTGGATCGCGGACCGGCTGGGCGCGTTGGACTTCGCCGGCGGTCTGCCCGTCGAGATCACCTCCGGTGCCTCCGGGCTCGCCCTGTGCCTGGTCCTCGGGCCCCGGCTGGGGTTCCGGCGCGATTCCATGCGGCCGCACAACCTGCCGATGGTCGTCCTCGGCGCCGGGCTGCTGTGGTTCGGCTGGTTCGGCTTCAACGCCGGCTCCGCGCTCGGCGCGAACGGCCTCGCCGCCGCCGCGTTCCTCAACACGCTGACCGCCGGCTGCACCGGCCTGCTCGGCTGGCTCTTCGTGGAGCAGCGGCGCGACGGCCACCCGACCACGCTGGGCGCCGCCTCGGGCGCGGTGGCCGGTCTGGTCGCCGTCACCCCGTCCTGCGGCACGGTCTCACTGCTGGGCGCCCTCGTCGTGGGCCTGGCCGCCGGTGTCGTGTGCAGTTACGCGGTGGGCTGGAAGTTCAAGCTGGGCTACGACGACTCGCTGGACGTCGTCGGCGTGCACCTGGTCGGCGGGATCATCGGCACCCTGCTGATCGGCCTGTTCGCCGAGAAGGCGATGACCGGCGGCACGGAGGGCCTGTTCTACGGCGGCGGGCTCGCCCCGCTCGGCAGGCAGCTGCTCGCCGTGGCGGCCGTGGCGGTGTACGCCTTCTCGGTGACGTACGGCCTGGGCCGGCTGCTGGACAAGGCGCTGGGCTTCCGGGCGAGCGAGGAGCAGGAGTACACCGGTCTGGACCTTACGGTGCACGCGGAGACGGCATACGATCACGGCGTCCTGGGCCACGGCGCCCCGGTCGGCCCGTCCGTCCTCGCCTCCGCCCCGCAGGCTCCCACCCGGAAGGTCGACACCTCGGCATGAAGCTCATCACCGCGATCGTCAAGCCGTACCGTCTGGACGAGGTCAAGACCGCCCTGCAGGAGCTGGGCGTGCACGGCCTGACCGTGTCCGAGGCGAGCGGCTACGGCCGGCAGCGCGGCCACACCGAGGTGTACCGGGGGGCGGAGTACCGGGTCGACCTGGTGCCGAAGGTGCGCATCGAGGTCGTGGTGGAGGACGCCGTGGCGGAGGACGTGATCGACGCCGTGGTCCGGGCCGCGCAGACGGGCAAGATCGGGGACGGCAAGGTGTGGGCCGTGCCGGTGGAGACGGTGGTCCGGGTGCGCACCGGAGAGCGCGGGCCCGACGCCCTCTGAGCCCGCGCCCGGTGCCGGTGTCAGCCGGCGGAGACGGTGCGCCGCACGGTGCCGTCGGGCGCGGCGAGCAGGACCGGCGTCCCGGAGCCGCCGAGGTCGGCGACGGCGGCCAGGTCGTCCGCCGCGGCCGTGTCCGCCTCGCTCACCACGGCCGCCGCCTCCAGGGACCGCGCTCCCGAGGCCACGGCCATCGCGACGGCCGTGCGCAGCGCGCTCAGCTTCAGCGACGCGAGGTCCACCGACCCGGCGACGTACGTGCGCCCGGTGTCGTCCCGTACGGCCGCGCCCTCCGGCACGCCGTTGCGGGCCCGGGCGGAGCGGGCCAGGGTGACGATCTTGCGGTCCTCGGGGTCGAGCGCGCTGCTGTCGGTCATGCCCCGAGCATACGAACCCGTCCGGCGCCCGCGAAGCCCCGGTGCCCCGCGCCGCCGCGGGACGCCGTCAGGGCCGGTCGAGCCGGAGCCGCTCGGCCCGCGGCAGACCGGCGACGACCAGGTCGTAGGAGTCCTCGATCAGCTCGCGCAGCAGCCGGTCCGGCAGCTCTCCGCCGGCCGTCACGGTGTTCCAGTGGCGCTTGTTCATGTGCCAGCCGGGGACGATCAGCCCGGGGTGCCCGGCGCGCAGCCGGACCGCGTCCTCCGGGTCGCACTTGAGGTTGACGGTCAGGGGCCGCGCGCCCAGGTTCGTCAGCGCGAACATCTTGCCCAGCACCTTGAAGACCGAGGTCTCGGGGTTGAACGGGAAATCCTCCACCGCCGCGTTGCACGACAGGCAGAAGGCGCGCAGCTCCTCGGGCGTCACCCGGGTCCCTCCTCTTCGGCGGCGGAGCCGGGGACCGGCTCCACCAGGACCGTGACGATCTTGTTGCGGCGGCCGGCCGCGGCCTCCGCCGTCAGCCGCAGGACGCGCCCGTCGGGCAGGTCCACCTCGGCGCGGGCACCGGCGATGGGCACCCGGCCGAGCGCCTTGGCGAGCAGTCCGCCGACGGTCTCCACGTCCTCGTCGTCGTACTCCTCCAGCCCGTACAGCTCGCCGAGGTCGGTGATGTCCAGCCGGGCGGTGACCCGGAACCGGTCCTCGCCCAGCTCCTCCACCGGCGGCAGCTCCCGGTCGTACTCGTCGGTGATCTCGCCGACGATCTCCTCCAGGATGTCCTCGATGGTGACGATGCCGGCGGTGCCGCCGTACTCGTCGATGACGACGGCGACGTGGTTGCGTTCCTTCTGCATCTCGCGCAGCAGGTCGCCGGCGTTCTTGGTGTCGGGCACGAACACGGCCGGGCGCATCACCGTGGACACCAGGTCGCCCTCGGCCTCCCGGCTGATGTGCGTCCTGCGGACCAGGTCCTTCAGGTAGACGATCCCGACGATGTCGTCCTCGCTCTCGCCGGTGACCGGTATGCGCGAGAAACCCGACCGCAGGGCCAGGGTGAGCGCCTGCCGGATGGTCTTGAAGCGCTCGATGGTGACCAGGTCGGTGCGCGGCACCATCACCTCGCGCACCAGGGTGTCGCCCAGTTCGAACACCGAGTGCACCATGCGGCGCTCGTCGTCCTCGATCAGCGATTCCTTCTCGGCGAGGTCGACCAGCGCGCGCAGCTCCGCCTCGGAGGCGAAGGGGCCGCGCCGGAAGCCCTTGCCGGGGGTGAGCGCGTTGCCGATGAGGATCAGCAGGGAGGGCACGGGCCCCATGATCCGGGCCAGCGGCAGCAGTACGTACGCCGCCGCGGTGGCCGTGTTGAGCGGGTGCTGGCGGCCGATGGTGCGCGGGGAGACGCCGACGGCGACATACGACACGAGCACCATCACGCCGATGGCGACCAGCAGGGCCTGCCAGGTGGCGGCGAACTCCCGCAGGCAGGCGTAGGTCACCAGGGCGGCGGCGGCCATCTCGCAGGCCACGCGGACCAGCAGGGCCATGTTCAGGTAGCGGGTGGGGTCGGCGGCGATCTGGGCCAGCTTGGCGCTGCCCCGCCGGCCGGCCTTCACGGCCTCCTCGGCGCGGAAGCTGGAGACACGGGCGAGGCCCGCCTCCGCGCAGGCGGCGAGCCAGGCCACGACGACCAGCGCGATCGCGCCGACCACGAGCTGAGCGGACATCCGGGCCGCTTACGAGACGGTCGGCGCCGGGGACGGGCCGGTCAGGCCGCGCTCGGCCCGCCAGCCGTCCACGATGGCGGCCTGGAGCCCGAACATCTCCGCCTTCTCGTCGGGCTCCTCGTGGTCGTACCCCAGCAGGTGCAGCACGCCGTGGACGGTGAGGAGCTGGAGCTCCTCGTCCATGGAGTGCCCGGTGGGCGCCTCGGCGCCCTGCCGGGCGGCGACCTCCGGGCACAGCACGATGTCGCCGAGCAGCCCCTGCGGCGGCTCGTCGTCGTCCTTGGACGGCGGCCGCAGCTCGTCCATCGGGAACGACATGACATCCGTGGGGCCCGGCAGGTCCATCCACTGGATGTGCAGCTCTTCCATGGCGTCGGCGTCCACGACGATCACCGACAGTTCGGAGAGCGGGTGGATGCGCATCCGCGTGAGCGCGTAGCGGGCGATGTCCCAGATCGCCTGCTCGTCCACCGCGGTGCCGGACTCGTTGTTGACGTCGATCGACATGGTCGTGCTGGTCTACTTCCCCTTGGTGCCCTTGGCTCCGGTCCTGCCACGGCCGTCCTTGTGGGCGCCGTTCTCCGTGCCGTGGTCGCTGTCGTACTTCTCGTACGCGTCGACGATACGGCCCACCAGCTTGTGCCGTACGACATCGTGGGACGTCAGGCGGGAGAAGTGGACGTCCTCGACGCCTTCGAGGATGTCCTGGACCTGCCGGAGGCCGGACTTCTGGCCGTTGGGCAGGTCGACCTGGGTGACGTCACCCGTGATCACGATCTTCGACTCGAAGCCGAGGCGGGTGAGGAACATCTTCATCTGCTCGGGGCTCGTGTTCTGGGCCTCGTCCAGGATGATGAAGGCGTCGTTCAGGGTGCGGCCGCGCATGTAGGCGAGCGGCGCGACCTCGATCGTCCCGGCGGCCATCAGCCGCGGGATGGAGTCCGGGTCGAGCATGTCGTGCAGCGCGTCGTACAGCGGGCGCAGATACGGGTCGATCTTCTCGTAGAGCGTGCCGGGCAGGAAGCCGAGCCGCTCGCCCGCCTCCACCGCCGGCCGGGTCAGGATGATCCGGTTGACCTGCTTGGACTGCAGGGCCTGGACGGCCTTGGCCATGGCCAGGTAGGTCTTGCCGGTGCCGGCGGGACCGATGCCGAAGACGATCGTGTGCTGGTCGATCGCGTCGACGTACCGCTTCTGGTTGAGGGTCTTGGGGCGGATCGTGCGGCCCCGCGAGGACAGGATGTTCTGCGTGAGCACCTGCGCCGGGGTCTCGGCGCCGTCGCTCGTCCCGTTCTCGCTCGCCTTGAGCATGGCGATCGAGCGTTCCACTGCGTCCTCCGTCATCGGCTGCCCGGTGCGGAGCACCAGCATCATCTCGTCGAACACGCGCGCGATCAGGGCGACGTCGACCGGGTCGCCCACCGCGCTGATCTCATTGCCCCGGACGTGGATGTCGGCCGCCGGGAAGGCCCTCTCGATCACGCGCAGGAGGGAGTCGCCGGAACCCAGCACGGTCACCATGGGGTGCTGGGCGGGGACGGTGAACTGCGCTTTCGCCTGCTCCTGGGCGGGCGTGCGAGCTGTGGGTGTCTGTGTCATGGGCCGGCGCTGAAGGCCTGCGCTTCCTCCTCGTCACGGCCGCGTAGCTGAGGGCGGCCTCGCACTGTCCAGAGTACGACGGGGCGACGACAAGCCAGTAGGACTTTTCCCCCGTCCGCCCCGCCCATGCTCAGCCGGTCCGCCGGAACCCGAGGGTCGGCACCGCCCGGCGCAGCGGCCAGGGCCGGTCCAGCTCCCTCGGGACGAGCCGGTCCAGGAACGCGTAGCGGCGCAGCGCCATCGGGTCCTGGCCGGGCAGGGACTGCACCTTGCGCCACCACGCCCCGATCTCCGACCAGCCCGGCGCGGACAGCGAGCCGCCGAACTCCTGCACCGACAGCGCGGCCGTGAGCCCGGCGAAGGCCAGCCGGTCGGCCAGCGGCCAGCCCGCCAGGGAGCCGGTCACGAACCCGGCGACGAACACGTCCCCGGCCCCGGTCGGGTCCAGCGCCTCCACGGCGATCGCGGGGACCTCGGCGGCCTCGCCGGTGCGCCGGTCCACGGCGTAGGCGCCCTCGTCCCCGAGGGTCACCACGGCCACCGGGACGTACGCGGTCAGGGCATGCGCGGCGGCCCGCGGGCAGTCGGTGCCGGTGTACCGTTTCGCCTCCTCGGCGTTGGGCAGGAACGCCTCGCAGTACTCCAGGTCGGGCAGCGCGGACAGGTCCCAGGCGCCCGTCTCGTCCCAGCCGACGTCGGCGAAGATCCGGGTGCCCGCGCGGGCGGCCTCGGCGATCCAGGGCGCGCCGCGGCCCGGGGTGAGCGAGGCGACGGCGGCCCGGGCGCGGGGCGGCCGGGCGGGGGCTCCGCCCTGGCCGAAAACGGCGTCCGGCGGCGGCTCGTGGCCGTGCGAGACCATGGTCCGCTCGCCCTCGTAGGCCATGGAGACGGTCACCGGGGAGTGCCAGCCGGGCACGGTCCGGGAGGCCGACAGGTCGATGCCCTCGCCCTGTGCCAGGGCGTCCCAGCAGTACTCGCCGTAGTGGTCGTCGCCGAACGCGGCGGCCAGCGCGGTGCGCAGGCCGAGCCGGGCCAGGGCGGCGGCCATGTTGGCGACGCCGCCCGGGCTGGAGCCCATGCCCCGGGCCCAGGACTCGGTGCCGCGCACGGGCGCCGAGGCCAGGCCGGTGAAGATGATGTCGAGGAAGACCGTCCCGGTGAGGTACACGTCCCAGGGCGGGTCGCCCGGGGCGCGCAGCGCGGCGAGCGGGTCGACCTGGACCTGGCTGCGCGCTGCCTGTGTGAGGTGTTCCGGTTCCTCTCCGGTGAGGGTGTGCGACGGCGTCACGGTGCGCTCCCTGGCGTGGTGCGGTTCCGGCCAGTGTGCACCAGGCCGCGCGCCGGCCGCCGTCACCCCGGTCACCAGCGGGGCATCGCCGGGGTCCGCCAGGAGGGGTCGGCGAGGCGCATCGCCGCCGCGTCGTCGCGGTCGCGCAGCGAGCCGTCGTCCTCGGCCCACCGCCGGTGCAGCCGGGCCAGTTCGTCCCGGTCCGGTTCGACGCCGAGGCCGGGCGCGTCGGACACCGCGATCCGGCCGTCCGTGAAGACGAGCCGCTCGGTGAGGACGTCCTCGGACTGCCAGGGGTAGTGGGAGTCGCAGGCGTGGGTCAGGCCGGGGACGGTGGCCGCCACCTGGGTCATCGCGGCGAGGCTGATGCCGAGGTGGGTGTTGGAGTGCATGGACACCCCGACCCCGAAGGCGGCGCAGATCTCGGCGAGGTAGCGGGTGTTGCGCAGCCCGCCCCAGTAGTGGTGGTCGGAGAGGACCACCTGGACGGCGTTCTTGGTGAACGCCTCCTTGATCTCGCCGAAGGTGGTCACGCACATGTTGGTGGCGAGCGGGAGGCCGGCGCCGGCGGCCACCTCGGCCATGGCGGGCGTGCCCAGCGTCGGGTCCTCCAGGTACTCCAGCACGTCCCCGAGTTCCTCCGCGACCTTCAGCGAGGTCTGCACCGACCAGGCGCCGTTGGGGTCCAGCCGCAGCGGGTGCCCGGGGAAGGCGTCGGCGAGGGCGCGGACGGCGGCGATCTCCTCGCCGGGCGGGAAGACCCCGCCCTTGAGCTTGAAGGACGTGAACCCGTGCCGCTCGCGGAGCCGGCGGGCCTGCGCCACCACGCCGGCCGGGTCGAGCGCGGCGCCCCACTCGTCCGGCTCGGCCGGGGCGCCCGCCGGGTGCCCGTCCCACTTGTAGAAGAGGTAGGCGCTGTACTCGACGGCGTCGCGCACCTTGCCGCCGAGCAGCGCGTGCACGGGCAGCCCGAGCGCCTTGCCCTGGGCGTCCAGGCAGGCCACCTCGAAGGCGGACAGCACGGACAGCCGGAGCTTGTCGGCGCTCAGCACGCCGCGCAGTCCGCCGGCGTCGGCCGCGCCCTCCAGCCGGGAGGCGTCCACGGCCAGGTCGATCCCGAAGAGTCCGTTCAGGTCCATGACCGAGCGTCCGGTGAGCCGTTCGGCCAGCGGCCGGGCCAGCTCCAGGTACTTGGTGTCGCCGTAGGTCTCGCCGAGCCCGGTGATCCCGTCGGCGGTGACGATCTCCACGATCAGCCGCGGGGTGTAGGGCTGGTGCACGCCCTGGGTGTTGAGCAGCGGCGGGTCGGCGACCAGGATCGGCGTCAGCCGCACCTCGGCGATGGTCAGGTCACGGGTCACAGGGAGGCTCCTACGAGGTCGAGTCCGGTGCCGAGGAGGGCCTTGAGGCCGGCGAGGTCGGCGGGCGAGGGGTCGGCGAGCGGGGCGCGCACCGGCCCGACCGGCTGGCCGCGCAGCCGGGCCGCCGCCTTCACCAGGGACACGGCGTAGCCGGGCGCGCGGTCGCGCAGTTCCACGAACGGGACGTAGAAGGCGCGCAGCAGCCGGTCGACGGTGGCGTGGTCCGCCGCGCGCAGCGCGGTGAAGAAGGCGCCGGCGATCTCCGGCGCGAAGGCGTGCACGGCGGAGGAGTAGGCGGGCACGCCGACGGCGGCGTAGGCGCGGGCCTGGATCTCGGCGGTGGCGGCGCCGTTGAAGAAGAGGAAGCCGTCGGGGGCGGCCAGGGTGAGGCGCTGGAGCCGGTCCAGGTCGCTGTGGCCGTCCTTGAGGCCGATGACGTTCGGGACGCGGGCGATGCGCCGCAGCGCCTCGGTGCCGTAGGCGGTCTGGCCGCGCTGGTAGGCGATGAGCGGCAGCCGGGTGCGGGCGGCGAGCCGCTCCAGGTGGGCGGCGAGGCCGTCCTGCGGCGCCTCGGTCAGATAGTGCGGCAGGACCAGCAGGGCGTCGGCGCCGGCCTCCTCGGCGATCCGCGCGAACCGGGCGGCCTGCGCCCAGCCGTATCCGGTGCCGGCCACCACCGGCACCCGGCCGGCCGCCTCCTCGACGGCGAGGGTGACGACCGTCCGGTACTCGTCCTCGTCCAGCGAGAAGAACTCGCCGGTGCCGCAGGCCGGGAAGAGGGCGCCGGGGCCGGCGGCGAGCCGGCCGGCGACATGCGCCCGGCAGCCGTCGGGGTCGAGGGTGCCGTCGTCGTGGAAGGCGGTGAGCGGGAAGGACAGCACGCCGTGTGCCATCCCCTCCGCGAGCCGCCGCGCCACGTCCTGCGGAGCCGGACCGCCACCCACCCTGACCATCTCCCCTTATGAATTGCGTCCACATATGAGAACGCTGCTGAGAAGGTCGTACCCGATCCCGCGCCACGGCCAAACCTGCCGTGGCCGGGATCACACTCCTCGGTCCGCCGGCTTACGCCACGGCGTCCCCGAACTCGTACGCCTCGACCTCGGCGAGGTAACGCGCCCGGCGCTCCTCGTCGTCCTCCAGGAAGGCGGCGAGGAAGGAGTTGCGGGCCAGCTCGCGCAGACGGTCCGGGGACAGTCCGAGAGCCTGGTGCACGGCCGCGAAGTTGTCGCCCGCGTACCCGCCGAAGTAGGCCGGGTCGTCGGAGTTGACCGTGCACAGCAGGCCCGCGTCGAGCATCGCGGGAAGAGGGTGGGCGGCGAGGGTGTCGACGGCGCGCAGCCGGACGTTGGACAGCGGGCACAGGGTCAGCGCGATCCGCTCCCGGACCAGCCGTTCGACCAGTGCCGGGTCCTCCATGCAGCGCAGACCGTGGTCGACGCGCTCCACGCCGAGCACGTCCAGCGCCTCGGTGATGTACTCCGGCGGCCCCTCCTCGCCGGCGTGCGCGACCCGGCGCAGGCCCAGCGCGGCGGCGGCCGCGTACACCTCGCGGAACTTCACCGGCGGGTGCCCGACCTCGGCGGAGTCCAGGCCGACCCCGGTGATCCGGTCCAGGTACGGCCGCGCCGCCTCCAGCGTGGCCAGGGCCGACTCCGCGGACTCGTCCCGCAGGAAGCACAGGATCAGCCTGGTGGAGACGCCGTGGCGGGCCTCGCTGTCGCCGAGCGCCCGCCACAGCCCGTCCACGACGGTGCCCATGGACACGCCCCGGGCCAGATGGGCCTGCGGGTCGAAGAAGATCTCCGCGTGCCGCACGCCCTGCGCGGCGGCCCGGGCGAGGTAGGCGTCCGCCAGGTCGGCGAAGTCCCGCTCGGTGCGCAGGACGGCCATCAGTTCGTAGTACAGGTCCAGGAAGGACTGGAGATCCTCGAACCGGTACGCCTCGCGGAGGGCTTCGGTGTCCGCGTACGGCAGGCGCACGCCATTGCGGGCGGCCAGCTCGAACGCCAGCTCCGGTTCCAGGGTGCCTTCGATATGGAGGTGCAGTTCTGCTTTGGGGAGGGGCATCAAAGTATCGTACGGGCGTTTTACCGTCGTTTCGGAACCGGTACCCGCAGCAGGTCGTAGGCCACGGTCAGCTCGCCGGTGTAGCCCGCCGCCCGCGCCTGCCGCTCGAACGCGCCGGGGTCGGTGTAGCGCTGGCTGAAGTGGGTGAGGACGAGGTGCCGTACGCCGGCGTCCCGGGCCACGGCGGCGGCCTGTCCGGCCGTCAGGTGTCCGTGCTCGACGGCCAGGTCCACGTCCTCGTCGAGGAACGTGGACTCGATGACGAGCAGGTCGCAGCCCTCCGCCAGCGCGTACACGCCGTCGCAGAGCCGGGTGTCCATGACGAACGCGAACCGCTGCCCGCGCCGCACCTCGCTGACGTCGTCCAGCGTCACGTCCCCGAGCCGGCCCTCGCGCTGGAGGCGGCCCACGTCCGGGCCCCGCAGTCCGTGCGCGGCGAGCCGGTCGGGCAGCATGCGGCGGCCGTCGGGCTCGACGAGGCGGTAGCCGTAGGAGTCGACGGGGTGCGAGAGCTCGCGGGCCTCCAGCGTGTACGACCCGGTCGCCGCGAGGGTGCCGGCGGCGGCGACCGGTGCCTCGGTGACACCGACCGTCTCCCGGTAGGCGGTCGCGTAGCGCAGCCGGTCGAAGAAGCGCTGCCCGGAGCCCGGATAGTGCGCGGTGACCTCGTGCGGCACCCGGTCCAGGTTGATCCGCTGGATGACGCCCGCGAGACCCAGGCAGTGGTCGCCGTGGAAGTGGGTGACGCAGATCCGGTTCAGGTCGTGCGCCGCGACCCCGGCGCGCAGCATCTGCCGCTGCGTGCCCTCGCCGGGGTCGAACAGGATGCCCTCGCCGTCCCACCGGAGCAGATAGCCGTTGTGGTTGCGGTGCCGGGTCGGGACCTGGCTGGCGGTGCCGAGGACCACCAGTTCACGGACGGACACGCCGGATCACCCGGGCGGCCACTGGAGGCCGCGGCCGCCGAGGACATGGGCGTGGGCGTGCCAGACGGTCTGGCCGGCGTCGGCGCCCGTGTTGAAGACGAGGCGGTAGCTGTCCAGCCCCTCCGCCTCCGCCACGGCCCTGGTCTCGGCGAGGACGTCGGCCGCCGCCTGCGGCGCGCCGGCGGCGAGGGCCGCGGCGTTCTCGTAGTGCGCCTTCGGGATCACCAGCACATGGGTCGGGGCCTGCGGGTTTATGTCCCGGAAGGCTACGGTCGTGTCGGTCTCGCGGACGATCGTCGCCGGGATCTCACCCGCGACGATCTTGCAGAACAGGCAGTCGTCCTGCGGTTCGCCGGCCATGCGTGTGCCTCCTGTGATCCATTTCCGTGGGCATCGTAGTCGTTCGGGCGCGCAGCGGCAGGGGTGCGCCCCCTCAGCCCGGCAGTCCCGGCAGTCCCGGCGGGGTGCGCGCGGGACGCTGCGCCAGCGCCTCCAGCGCGAGCCCGACCGCCGCGTCGAGCTGGGTGTCGCGGCCCGCCGCCCAGTCCTGCGGGCGCTGGACGACCTCCACGTCGGGGTCCACCCCGTGGTTCTCCATGTCCCAGCCGACGCCCTCCAGCCACATCGCGTACTTCGGCTGGGTGAGCAGGGTGCCGTCGACGAGGTGGTAGCGGCTGTCCATGCCGATGACCCCGCCCCAGGTGCGGGTGCCGACGACCGGGCCGATGCCGAGGGTCTTGATCGCCGCGTTGACGATGTCGCCGTCCGAACCGGAGAACTCGTTGGCCACCGCGACCACCGGGCCGCGGGGCGCGTCGAGCGGGTAGCTGGTGGGGCGCATGCCGCGCGGCAGGTCCCAGCCGATGATCCGGCGGGCCAGCTTCTCGACCACGAGCTGGGAGGTGTGGCCGCCGCGGTTCTCCCGGACGTCGACCACCAGGCCCTCCCGGGCCACCTCCACCCGCAGGTCGCGGTGGATCTGGGCCCAGCCGGGCGCCTGCATGTCGGGGATGTGCAGATAGCCGAGGCGGCCGTCGGAGGCCGCGTGGACGTGGGCGCGGCGGTCCGCGACCCAGGCGTGGTAGCGCAGCGGCTCCTCGTCGGCGACGGGCACGACGACGGTGTGCCGGGGCTCGCCGCCGCCGGCCGGGGAGACGGTCAGCTCCACCGGGCGGCCGGCCGTGCCGATGAGCAGCGGGGCGGGGCCCGTCACCGGGTCCACCGGGTGGCCGGCGACCGCGATCACGGCGTCGCCGGGCCGGATCGCGACACCGGGCGCGGTGAGCGGGGAGCGGGCGTCCGGGTCGGAGGTCTCCGCCGGCAGGATCCGGTCGATGCGCCAGCTGCCGTCCGGGTGCCGGGACAGGTCGGCGCCGAGCAGGCCCTGCCGGGCGCGGCCGGTGCCGCCGGGCGGGATGACGTAGGCGTGCGAGGTGCCGAGTTCGCCGTGCACCTCCCAGAGCAGGTCGACCAGGTCGCTGTGGGTGGCGAGGCGGCCGAGCAGCGGGCGGTAGCGGTCGAGGACGCCGGTCCAGTCGACGCCGCCGAGGTCGGGGCGCCAGAAGTGGTCGCGCATGAGCCGGCCGGTCTCGTCGTACATCTGCCGCCACTCGGCGGCCGGGTCGACGGTCTGCCGGACCCGGCCGAGGTCGACGGTGACGTGGGTGTCGTCGTCCTCGGAGCCGGCGCGGCGGTCGCCGGGCACGACCCGCAGCCGGCCGTCGGTCCACAGCAGGACGCGTTTGCCGTCGCCGCTGACCTCGAAGTGGTCGGCGTCGGAGGCGAGGTGCTCCAGGCGGCGCTGGGCGAGGTCGTAGCGCTCCAGCTCGGTGTGCGGGCCGGGGTCCTCGGGGTGGGCGCGGGCGGCGCCGAGGACGCCCCGCACCGGATGGCGCAGCCACAGGACGCCGTCCTTGGCGGCGCGCAGGCCGGAGTAGCGGCCGGCCTCCACCGGGAACGGCACGATCCGGTCGGCGAGCCCGTCGAGGTCGACGCGGGTGGCGGGGGTGCCCTCGCTGTCGGGCGTCTCGTCCTTGTCGGGGGTCTCGAAGGGACGGCCGTGGCGCTGCGGGCCGAACGGCGAGGGCGTGGTGGCGGCCAGCGTGATCAGGTGCGGGCGGGCGCCGACCACGAAGGCGAGGTCGAAGACGTGCTCGTCGTAGACCGGGTCGAAGGCGCGGTGGGAGAGGAACGCGAGGTGCTTGCCGTCGAGGGTGAAGGCGGGCGCGTAGTCCTGGAAGCGCAGCGGGGTCGCCTCGGTCACCGACAGGTCGGTGGTGTGGGCGATGCGTAGCTGGGAGAGCGGGCGCGGGCCGGGGTGGGACCAGGCCAGCCAGGCGGAGTCGGGCGAGAAGGCCAGGCCGGAGACCTCGCCGTCGTCACCGCGGTCGACCTCGTGGACCTCGCCGGTCTCCCGCTCGACGAGCAGCAGCCGGCCGTCGTGCGCGGCGACCGCGGCCCGGCTGCCGTCGGGGGCCATGGCCAGCTCCAGGACCCGGCCGAGCTGTCCGGCGGCGAGCCGGCGCGGCGGGGAGCCGGGCACGGTGCCGGTCGCGGGCGCGAACTCCAGCGCGTCCTCGCCCTCGGCGTCCGTCACCCACACCGCCCACTCCTCGCCGTCGACGCGGAAGGCGCGCGGCAGCCGGGCGCGGACACCGGGCACGGCGGCCAGGGCGCGGGCGGGTCCGGAGCGGTGGGTGACCCAGTGCACGCCGCCGCGCACGCAGACGGCGCTGCCGCGCGCGGTGTGGTCGGGGGACGCCTCGCCGAACCAGCGGGAGGCGTTGACCGGGTACGGCCGCAGGTCGACGCGGGGCCCGCCGAGCCGTACGTCCAGCCGGCGCGGCTCGGCGCCCTCCAGGTCGTCCAGCAGCCAGAGTTCGCCGGCCGAGCTGTAGACGACCCGGGTGCCGTCACCGGCCGCGTGCCGGGCGTAGAAACCCCCGAGTGGGGTGTGGCGGCGCAGGTCGGAGCCGTCGGCGAGGGACGAGTACAGCGCGCCGGTGCCCTCGTGGTCGGAGAGGAACGCGATGCGGTCACCCGCCCAGAGCGGGCACTCGATGTTCCCGTCGAGGTCCTCGTGCAGCCGGACGAACTCCCCGGCGCCCGCCTCGTCCCCGGGACCGCGGTCGATCCACAGCTTGCCCGCGGTGCCGCCGCGGTAGCGCTTCCAGTAGGCGGCCTCGCGGCCCATCGGCGCGGACAGCAGCACGGTGGCCGGGCCGGAGGCCACCGCGCCGACCGGGCCGTAGGGCAGGGTCTCGGCCGGGCCGCCGTCGAGCGGGACGGCGTGCGCCCAGGTGTGCCGGAAGCTGGGCCGGCCGTGCGCGCCGAGCGCGAGCACCCGTCCGTCCGGGGTCCAGCCCCGCACCTCGGTCCGGCCGTTGCCCCAGTACGTCAGCCGCCGGGCGGGTCCGCCGTCGACCGGGGCGACGTGCACCTCGGGGGCGCCGTCGCGGGTGGAGGTCCAGGCGAGGTGCCGTCCGTCCGGCGATATGCGGGGCCAGCTCACCGGCATGTTGTCGGCGCTGACCCGCCAGGCGCGGCCGCCGGCCAGCGGCGCGAGCCACACGTCGTCCTCGGCGGCGAAGGCCACCAACTCGCCGTGCAGGTGCGGAAATCGGAGGTAGCCGGGACTGGTTCCCGTCGGAGCGCCCTGAGTCACCCCGTCACTGTACGCAGCGCCGGGCGCGCCCCGCGCCCGGTTTCCGGTCACCCGGGTCAGCCGCGCAGCAGCAGCCACTCCTGGAGTTCGACGAGGTTGCCCTCCGGGTCCTTGAGGTGGGCCACGCGCATCCGGTCGGTCAGGGGCGCCGGGCCGCGCAGCAGGGCCGCGCCCCGGGCGGTGATCCGCGCGCAGGAGGCGTCGAGGTCGTCGACGCGCAGGACCACCAGGGACCGGTGGCCGGTGACGGTGTCGCCCAGTTCTGCGAGGACCCCGGCCATCATCGCGCGGTCCTGGAGCGCGATCCCGGCGGAGCCGGCGTGCGGGCTGAACTTCTCGTAGGGGCCCTCGACGGCGCCGGACTGCGGCTTCAGGCCGAGGACGTCGGCGTAGAAGCGGTAGCAGGCGGTGAAGTCGGTGACGAGGAGCCGGACCTGGGCGAGTTCCACGGTGCCTCCGGGGCGGGTCAGGACCAGCGGCCGGTGCGGCCCAGCAGCAGGGCCGCGGCGGCGGTGCCGGCGGTGGAGGTGCGCAGGACGGTCGGTCCGAGCACATACGGCCGGGCGCCGGCCTCCGCGAAGAGCGCCAGCTCGTCCGGCGAGACCCCGCCCTCGGGCCCGACGACCAGCACGATCTCGCCCCGGACGGGCAGTTCGGCGGTGGCCAGCGGGGTGTCGCCGCTCTCGTGGAGCACGGCAGCGAAGTCCGCGCCGGCCAGCAGCGCGCCGACCTGCTTCGTGGTCGCCGCGTCCGCCACCTCGGGGAAGCGGACCCGGCGGGACTGCTTGCCGGCCTCGCGGGCGGTGGCCCGCCACTTGGCGAGGGCCTTCAGCCCGCGCTCGCCCCGCCACTGGGTGACGCAGCGGGACGCCTGCCAGGGCACGATGGCGTCGACGCCGACCTCGGTCATGGTCTCGACGGCGAGTTCGCCCCGGTCGCCCTTGGGCAGGGCCTGGACGACGGTGATGCGCGGGCTGGCCGGTTCCTCCTCGCGGACGGTCTCCAGCCCGGTGACGACCAGGCGGTCCTTGCCCTCGGCGGCCTGGACGGCGCCCTCGGCCCAGCGGCCGCGTCCGTCGGTGAGGATCACCGGCTCGCCGGGCCGCAGCCGTTTCACGGACACGGCGTGCCGTCCCTCGGGCCCGTCGAGCACGAACTCGGGCCCGGTCGGGTCGAGTCGGTCGACGACGAAGACGGGGGCGGTCATCGCGGGTCACCTCCGGGCCGCGGCAGGTCCGTCAAGGCCGTGCCGGCCTCGGCGAGTTCGGCCGCCAGCACCTCCACCAGCCGTCCGGCCGGCAGTTCGCGGGCCATCCGGTGGCCCTGGCCCGCCCACAGCGCCATGCCCTGCGCGTCCCCGGCCTTGGCGGCGGCCTTGCGCAGCGGCGAGGTGAGGTGGTGGACCTCCGGGTAGGCGGCCGGGGCGTAGGGGCCGTGCTCGCGCAGGAAGCGGTTGACCAGCCCGCGGGCCGGGCGGCCGGTGAAGGCGCGGGTCAGCTCGGTGCGGACGAACAGCGGGTTGGTCAGGGCCTGTTTGTGCGGGTCGGAGGCGCCGGACTCGGGGGTGGCGAGGAAGGCGGTGCCGAGCTGGGCCGCGCTCGCGCCCGCCGCGAGGACGGCGGCGATCTGGCCGCCGCGCATGATGCCGCCGGCAGCGACGACCGGGATGCTCACGGCCTCCCGGACCTGGGCGACCAGCGACAGCAGGCCGATGCCGGTGCCGTCGTTCTCCGGGACGTCCCGGTGGGTGCCCTGGTGGCCGCCGGCCTCCACGCCCTGCGCGATGACCGCGTCCGCCCCGGCCCGCTCCACCGCGCGGGCCTCCTCCGCGGTGGTGGCGGTGACCAGGGTGAGGGTGCCGGCCCGGCGCAGCCGGTCCAGGACCTCCCGGGCGGGCACGCCGAAGTGGAAGGAGACCACGGGCACCGGGTTGTCCAGCAGGACGGCCAGCTTGGCGTCGTAGCCGTCGTCCCGGCCGCCGTCCGGGTCGCCCAGCTCGGTGTCGTACCAGGCGGCCTCGCCGGCGAGCTGCTGGGAGTAGACCTCGACGGCCCCGGACTCGGCGAGTTCCGGCTGCGGCATGAAGACGTTGACGCCGAAGGGCCGGCCGGTCAGCCCGCGCAGCTGCTTGATCTCCTGGTACATCCCGTCGGCGGTCTTGTACCCGGCGGCGAGGAAGCCGAGGCCCCCGGCCTCGGAGACAGCGGCGGCGAGCCGCGGGACGGAGACACCGCCCGCCATGGGGGCCTGCACGATCGGGAGGGGGAACAGATCGGTCAGCGCGGAGGACATGACCGCATGGTGTCACGTCCGTCGAACAAGTCCGAATCGGGGCGGCCCCCGGCCGGCGCCGGGGGCCGCCGCGTCTCAGCGTCCGTTGAACGCGTCCTTCAGCCGGGAGAACAGGCCCTGCTGACCGGGCTGGAACTGGCCCAAGGGCCGCTCCTCGCCGCGCAGCTTGGACAGCTCCCGCAGCAGGCGCTCCTGCTCCGGGTCCAGCTTGGTCGGCGTCTGCACCTCGACGTGCACGATCAGGTCGCCCCGGCCGCCGCCGCGCAGGTGCGTGACCCCGCGGTCGTGCAGCGGGATCGACTGGCCGGACTGGGTGCCGGGCCGGATGTCGACCTCCTCCATGCCGTCCAGGGTCTCCAGCGGGACCTTGGTGCCGAGCGCCGCGGCCGTCATCGGGATGGTGACCGTGCAGTGCAGGTCGTCGCCGCGCCGCTGGAAGGTGGAGTGCGGCAGCTCGTGGATCTCGACGTACAGGTCACCGGCCGGGCCGCCGCCGGGGCCGACCTCGCCCTCGCCGGCGAGCTGGATCCGCGTGCCGTTGTCGACGCCGGCCGGGATCTTCACGGTCAGCGTGCGGCGGGAGCGGACCCGGCCGTCGCCGGCGCACTCCGGGCACGGGGTCGGCACGACCGTGCCGAAGCCCTGGCACTGCGGGCACGGCCGGGAGGTCATGACCTGGCCCAGGAAGGACCGGGTGACCTGGGAGACCTCGCCCCGGCCGCGGCACATGTCACACGTCTGCGCGGACGTGCCCGGGGCCGCGCCCTCGCCGTTGCAGGTGTTGCAGACGACGGCGGTGTCGACCTGGATGTCCTTGGTCGTCCCGAAGGCCGCCTCGTCCAGCTCGACCTCGATCCGGATCATCGCGTCCTGGCCGCGCCGGGTGCGCGAGCGCGGCCCGCGCTGCGACGCCGTGCCGAAGAACGCGTCCATGATGTCGGAGAAGTTGCCGAAGCCGCCGGCCCCGAAGCCGCCCGCGCCGGCGCCGCCGGACTGCGAGAGCGGGTCGCCGCCGAGGTCGTAGACCTGCTTCTTCTGCGGGTCCGACAGCACCTCGTAAGCGGCGTTGATCTCCTTGAACCGCTCCTGGGTCTTCGGATCGGGGTTGACGTCCGGGTGCAGCTCGCGCGCGAGCCTCCGGAACGCCTTCTTGATCTCATCCTGCGACGCGTCGCGGCGCACGCCGAGAACGGCGTAGTAGTCCGTGGCCACTTACGACTCCGCCAGGATCTGTCCGACGTACCGTGCCACTGCGCGTACCGCTCCCATCGTTCCCGGGTAGTCCATGCGGGTCGGTCCGACCACGCCGAGCTTGGCAACCGCCTCGCCGCCCGAACCGTAGCCGACCGACACGACGGAGGTGGAGTTGAGTCCCTCGTGGGCGTTCTCGTGGCCGATGCGCACGGTCACGCCCGGGTCCTTGGCCTCGCCGAGCAGCTTGAGGAGCACGACCTGCTCCTCCAGCGCCTCCAGCACCGGCCGGATCGTGAGGGGGAAATCGTGCCCGAAGCGGGTCAGGTTGGCGGTGCCGCCGATCATGAGCCGCTCCTCGTTCTCCTCGACCAGTGTCTCCAGCAGAGTGGAGAGCACCGTGGAGACCGTACCGCGGTCCTCCGGATCGAAGGCCTCCGGCAGGTCCTCGACCAGCTTGGGCACATCGGCGAACCGGCGGCCCGCGACCCTGCTGTTCAGCCGCGCCCGCAGATCCGCCAGCGAACCCTCGCCGAACGGCGCCGGGCAGTCGACCATACGCTGCTCGACCCGGCCGGTGTCCGTGATCAGCACGAGCATCACCCGGGCGGGAGCCAGCGAGAGCAGCTCCACGTGCCGGACCGTGGACCGGGTCAGCGAGGGGTACTGCACGACGGCGACCTGCCGGGTGAGCTGCGCGAGCAGCCGCACCGTCCGGGCCACGACGTCGTCGAGGTCGACGGCGCCCTCCAGGAAGTTCTGGATCGCCCGCCGCTCGGGCGCGGTCATCGGCTTGACGCCCGCCAGCTTGTCCACGAACAGCCGGTAGCCCTTGTCGGTGGGGATGCGCCCCGCGCTGGTGTGCGGCTGCGCGATGTACCCCTCGTCCTCCAGGGCCGCCATGTCGTTGCGGACGGTGGCCGGGGAGACGCCGAGGTTGTGCCGCTCGGTGAGCGCCTTGGAACCGACCGGCTCCTCGGTGCCCACGTAGTCCTGGACGATGGCGCGCAGCACCTGAAGCCTGCGTTCACTCAGCATGCGCGCACCTCCAGCACGTCGTCCCCTCGTCCGTTCGGGTCGTCCGCCTGGCACTCCTCCCACGCGAGTGCCAGCATTCCCCGGCCCAGTGTACGGCTGTCGGGTACACACTGGGCAAGGTCGGGCCGCCGTACCGGTTCCTACCGCTAGCGTCGCCGGTATGACCGTGACTTGGGAAGAGCTGGGCTGGGAACGGCTGGCCCCCGGGGTGGGCCGGTGCAGGCTCCCCGGGTGGGACTGCACGGCGGGGCTGGTCCTGGGCGCGGGGACGGCGCTGCTCGTGGACGCGGGTTCCAGCCTCGCGGAGGGGGCCCGGCTGCGCGCGCGGGCCGAGGAACTGGCGGGCGGCCGTGTGACCCATCTCGCGTTCACCCATCCCCACTTCGACCACGTCTTCGGCGCCGCCGCGTTCGCCGGGGCGCAGGTGTACGGCGCGGTGGGCCTGGACGCCGTGTTCGCCCACGAGCGCGCGGGGCTGCACCTGGACGCGGTGCGCAACGGCCTGCCGGTGGCGGACGCGGACGAGGCGGTGGACGCGCTGGTGCCGCCCGGCCACCTGGTCTCCGGGGAGTGGACCCTCGACCTCGGCGACGGCCGCCAGGCGCTGCTGGCCAACGTGGGCCCGGGGCACACGGCGCACGACCTCGTGGTGCTGGTGCCGGGCGATCCGGAGGTGGTGTTCTGCGGCGACCTGGTGGAGGAGTCCGGCGTGCCGCAGGCCGGTCCCGACGCGGTCCCGGCGCGCTGGCCGGCCGCCCTGGACCGGCTGGTGGCGCTGGGCGGCGAGGACGCGCTGTACGTGCCCGGTCACGGAGCGGTGGTGGACGCGGCGTTCGTGCGGCGCCAGCGCGAGGAGCTGGCGGCGCGTTTCGGCGTGTCGTGAGAACGGGTCCGCCGCTTCTCCTATCGTCGGGCGAATGCGCCCACCCGTCTCCCGCCGCCGCCCCGCCGACGAAGGTCCCCGGGGCCCGCGCCCCCGCGTGTACTCCGCCGACCTGACCCCGCCGTGGAAGAAGCCCGCACCGGTGCCGGAGGTGCCGGCCGAGGCGGGGCTGGTGGTGGAGGAGGCCGGCACCGGGTTCTGCGGGGCGGTGATCGGCTGCGAGGCGGGCGCGGTGACCCTGGAGGACCGCTTCGGCAAGCACCGGGTGTTCCCGCTCGCGCCGGGCGGCTTCCTGCTGGAGGGCAGGACGGTGACGCTGGTCCGGCCGGCCCCGGGCGCGGCGCGGCCGGCCCGTACGGCCTCCGGTTCGGTCGCCGTCCCGCAGGCCCGCGCGCGCGTGGCCCGCGCCGGGCGGATCTACGTGGAGGGCCGGCACGACGCCGAGCTGGTCGAGAAGGTGTGGGGCGACGACCTGCGCGTGGAGGGCGTGGTCGTGGAGTATCTGGAGGGCGTGGACGACCTGCCGGCGATCGTGGAGTCCTTCGCCCCGGGTCCCGGCGCCCGGCTGGGCGTCCTCGTGGACCACCTGGTGCCGGGCACCAAGGAGTGGCGGATCGCCGAGTCGGTGACCAGCGCCCACGCGCTGGTCGTCGGGCACCCGTACATCGACGTCTGGCAGGCGGTGAAACCGGCCTCGCTGGGCATCCCGGCCTGGCCGGCGGTGCCGAAGGGGCAGGACTGGAAGACCGGGGTGTGCCGGGCGCTGGGCTGGCCGGCGGAGAACACCGGCGCGGTGTGGCAGGCGATCCTGAAGCGGGTGACCTCCTACAAGGACCTGGAGCCGGAGCTGCTGGGCCGGGTGGAGGAGCTGATCGACTTCGTCACGGGCGGCGGGGCCTGACGTCCGGACGGGTGCCGGACCGGCGGGGTCCGGCACCCGTCCGGGGTTCACCCGCCGGGGTGATCAGTCCACCAGGTCCCGCACCACCGCGTCCGCCAGCAGCCGGCCGCGCAGCGTGAGGACGGCCCGTCCCTCGTCGTACGGGCCCCGCTGGAGCAGTCCGTCGGCCAGCGCGCGCCGGGACGCCGCGAGGCCGTCCTCCCGCAGCAGGGACAGCGGGACGCCCTCGCGCAGCCGCAGCTCCAGCAGGACGCGTTCCACCCGCCGGTCCTCCTCGGACAGCAGTTCCCGGCCGGCGCCCGGGGAGCGGCCGGCGGCGAGGGCCGCCGCGTACGCCCCCGGGTGCTTGACGTTCCACCAGCGCACACCGCCCAGGTGCGAGTGCGCCCCGGGACCCGCGCCCCACCAGTCGGCGCCCCGCCAGTACAGCTCGTTGTGCAGGCAGCGGCCCGCCTCGGAGGTGGCCCAGTTCGAGACCTCGTACCACGCGAAGCCCGCCCGGGACAGCGTCTCCTCGGCGATCAGGTAGCGGTCGGCGTGCGCGTCATCGTCGGTCATCGGGATCTCGCCCCGGCGGATGCGACGGGCGAGCCCGGTGCCCTCCTCCACGATGAGCGCGTAGGCGCTGACGTGGTCGGGGCCGGCGCCGATCGCCGCGTCCAGGGAGGCCCGCCAGTCGTCGTCGCTCTCCCCCGGTGTGCCGTAGATCAGGTCCAGGTTGACGTGGTCGAAGCCGGCCGCGCGCGCCTCCGCCACGCACGCCTCGGGCCGGCCGGGCGTGTGCGTGCGGTCCAGGACGTCCAGGACGTGCCGCTTGGCGCTCTGCATGCCGAAGGAGATCCGGTTGAAGCCGCCCTCCCGCAGCGTGGCGAGGTACGCGGGGTCCACCGACTCCGGGTTCGCCTCGGTGGTGATCTCCGCGTCCGGGGCGAGCCCGAACTCCTCGCGGACCACGTCCAGCATCCGTACGAGGTCACCGGCGGCCAGCAGCGTGGGCGTGCCGCCGCCGACGAAGACCGTGCGGACCGGGCGCGGGTCGTCGCCCAGCACCTTCCGCGCCAGCCGCACCTCGTCGGCGAGGGTGTCCGCGTAGTTGTCCCGGGAGGCGAGCACCCCGCCCGTGCCGCGCAGCTCGGTGGCGGTGTAGGTGTTGAAGTCGCAGTAGCCGCAGCGGGTCGCGCAGTACGGCACGTGCAGGTAGAAGCCGAGCGGGCGGGCGGCGGCCCCGGCGAGCGCGTACGCGGGCAGCGCGCCGTCGGCGGGGACGGGCTCGCCGTCGGGGAGTGCGGAAGGCATGCCCTCCATTGTCCAGCACCGCGGGCGTCACTCCGCCTGGAGCACCAGCAGGGCGAGATCGTCCTCGGGCAGGCCGCCGCCGAAGTCGTGCACCAGACGGCTGATCCGTTCCGCGATCCGCTCGGCGCTGAGCCCGACGCAGCCGGCCAGGGCGTGCGCGAGGCCGTCGCCGTCGTCGAACTGGCGGGAGCCGGAGCGCCGCTCGGTCACGCCGTCGGTGACGCACAGCAGGCTGTCGCCGGACCGCAGCTCCAGCGTCTCGCTGGTGTACGTCTCGTCCTCCACGACGCCGAGGAGGGTCTGCGGACGGGCCGCGGTGCGCACGCTTCCGTCCGGGCCGAGGACCAGCGGCAGCGGGTGGCCGGCGGAGGCGAGGGTGCAGCGCACGCCGCCGTCGTGCGGGGTCAGCTCGCCGTAGAGCAGGGACAGGAAGCGGGTCTGCGGGCCGTCCCCGAAGGCCGGCCGGCCGCCGGCGGTGACCAGGGCGCGGGCGGCGGCGTCGGCGGCCTCGGTGGCGTCGTCCAGCAGGAGCTGGTTGAGGCGGTCCAGGACGTCCGCGACGCCGTACCCCTCGCGGGCCAGCAGGCGCAGCCAGGGGCGGGCCAGGCCGATCACGACGGCCGCCTCCGGGCCCTTGCCCTGGACGTCGCCCACGGCGAAGCACCAGCGTCCGTCGCCCGCCGGGAACAGGTCGTAGAAGTCGCCGCTGGGGCCGCCCTTGTCGCAGGGCTCGTAGACGAGCGCGCTGCTCACGCCCGGGATCTCGGCGACCGCGCCGGGCAGCAGGCCGCGCTGCAGGACGGCGCTGATGGTGGCCTGGCGGGCGTACTGGCGGGCCGCGCCGATGGCGAGGGCCACCCGCCGGCTGAGGTCCTCCACCAGGCCGGTGATCTCCTCGGGGAAGCCCGCGGGCCCGCACCGGCCGATGATCAGCGTGCCGAGCGGCCGGCCGCCCGCGACCAGCCGGTACGACAGGGCCGTGCCCTGGGCGCCGTGCGGGCCGAGCGCGTGGCCGGGCCAGGGGTAGGGCTCGGGACCGGAGCGCGCTCCGTCCGGCGGCCGCGGCGGCTCCTTCTCCAGGGCGCACCGCAGTTCCTCGATGCGGGCCTCGCTGGCGTGCCAGACCCGGGCGGGGCCGTCGCAGACGCCGCCGCGCACGGACGCCTCGTCCTCCAGCCAGACCGCGCACCAGTCGGCGAGCCGGGGCACGATGAGCTGGCCGGTGAGCGCGGCGACCAGGTTCTCGTCGAGCTGTCCGGCGAGCAGGTCGGAGGCCTCGGCGAGGAAGGACAGGGCGCCCCGGCCGAGCCAGTCCCGGTCACCCTCGGCGCGGTGCGGCAGCGGGGCGAGGTCCCCGGCGACCTCCAGGGCGGGATCCGGGGCGGGTCCGTCCAGGGCGTCGCTGCCGCCGGGCGGCAGCCGGGCCCAGACGGTCTTGGTGCCGGCGCGGTAGGTGACGCCCCAGGACTCGGCGAGCGTGGCGACCAGGCGCAGGCCGCGCCCGTACTCGGCCGTGTCGTACGGCCCCTCGCCCGCCGACGCGTCCCGGGGCGCGCGGGACGGGTGCCGGTCGCGCACCTCGATCACGAACGCGCCGCCGTCCTCCAGCAGCCAGTCGACCCGCACCTCGGTGCCGGCGTGCACGACGGCGTTGGTGACCAGCTCGCTCACCACGGCCATGGCGTCGTCGGCCAGCCGCGGGGAGACGCCGGGCGCGTGGTCCAGCGCGGCCCGCACCAGCGCGCGGGCCGAGCCGGGGGCGAGAGGGCTGCCGGGCAGCGTGGCCCGGCCCCGCACCTGGCCGGGCGGGGAGCCGTTCTCCCGCTGCGTCGGTATGGCCGCCATGTCCATGCGGCCAGGGTGACAGACCGGGGGCGCCTATAAGCGGGCAGTTACCGAAGTGGACAGAAGACGGCGGCTTTTGAGCGCCGGTGAGCGGCTGAGGGGCACCGGGGGCCGCCTCGGGCCGCACAACGGACCGGCCGCTCCCTGAGGGCTACTGCTCCCGGGTCCCGGCGTACATCTCCTCGATGAGGTTCCGGTACTCCCGCTCCACCACCGGCCGCTTCAGTTTCAGGCTCGGCGTGATCTCGCCGTGCTCCACGTCGAGGTCGCGCGGCAGCAGCCGGAACTTCTTGATGGTCTGCCAGCGCTGGAGACCGGCGTTGAGCTGCCGCACGTACCCGTCGACCAGCTCCACCGTCTGCGGCGCGGCGACGATCTCGGCGTACGGCCGGCCCGCCAGGCCGTTGTCCTTCGCCCACTCCCGGATTGCGCTCTCGTCCAGGGCGATCAGGGCCGTGCAGTAGTTCCGGTCGGCGCCGTGCACGAGGATGTTGGACACGTACGGGCACACCGCCTTGAACTGGCCCTCGACCTCGGCCGGGGCGACGTACTTGCCGCCGGAGGTCTTGATGAGGTCCTTCTTGCGGTCGGTGATGCGCAGATAGCCGTCGGGCGACAGCTCCCCGATGTCGCCGGTGTGGAACCAGCCGTCGGACTCCAGCACCTCGGCGGTCTTCTGGGGCTGCTGGTGGTAGCCCTGCATGATGCCGGGGCCGCGCAGCAGGATCTCGCCGTCGCCGGCGATGCGGACCTCGGTGCCGGGCAGCGGCTTGCCGACCGTGCCGGTGCGGTAGGCCTCGCCCGGGTTGACGAAGGAGGCCGCGGAGGTCTCGGTGAGGCCGTAGCCCTCCAGGATGTGGATGCCGGCGCCGGCGAAGAAGTAGCCGATCTCGGGCGAGAGCGCGGAGGCGCCGGAGACACAGGCGCGCAGCCGGCCGCCGAACGCCTCGCGCAGCTTGCCGTAGACGAGGGCGTCGGCGGCCTTGTGCCGGGCGGCGAGCCCGAAGGGCGCCGAGGCGGTGCCGGTGCGGCGGAAGTTGTCCTGGGTGACCTTGGCGTACTCGCGGGCGACCTCGGCGGCCCACTGGAAGATCCGGTACTTGGCCGCGCCGCCCTCGCGGGCCTTGGCCGCGACGCCGTTGTAGACCTTCTCGAAGATGCGCGGCACGGCCGCCATGTACGTCGGCCGCACCACCGGCAGATTCTCGATGATCTTGTCGACGCGGCCGTCCACGGCGGTGACGTGCCCGACCTCGATCTGGCCGGAGGTGAGCACCTTGCCGAAGACGTGCGCGAGCGGCAGCCACAGGTACTGCGTGTCGTCCATGGTGATCAGGCCGGTCGCCGCGATGGCCTTGGCCATGTACGCCCAGTTGTCGTGCGGCAGGCGCACGCCCTTGGGGCGGCCGGTGGTGCCCGAGGTGTAGATCAGGGTGGCGAGCTGGTCCCTGGTGATCGCGCCGACCCGCTCCTTGATGAGCTGCGGGTGCTGCTCCAGATAGGCGGTGCCGCGCTCCTCCAGCTCGGCGAGGGTGGTCACCCAGTCGCCCGTCTCCACCCCGGCCGGGTCGATCACCACGACCTTGGCCAGGGCGGGCAGCTCGGCGCGCTTCTCCACGGCCTTGGCGAGCTGGGCCGCGTCCTCGGCGATCAGCACCCGGCTCTCGGAGTCGGAGAGGATGAACGCGGACTCGTCGGCGTTGGTCTGCGGATAGACCGTGGTGGTGGCGCCGCCGGCGCACATGATGGCCAGGTCGGCGAGGATCCACTCGACCCGGGTGGAGGAGGCGAGCGCCACCCGCTGCTCGGCCTCGATGCCCAGCTCGATGAGCCCGGCCGCGATCGCGTACACCCGGTCGGCCGCCTGCGCCCAACTGAGCGACGCCCAGTCGTCGGGGCCCTGGCCCGCGGCGGGCGGGACCGGGTAGCGGTAGGCCTCCGCGTCCGGTGTGGACGCCACGCGCTCCAGGAAGAGGGCCGCCACGGACGGCGGACGGTTCTCGATCAGAATCTGTGTGTCGCTCACGACATCCTCCGGGGGCCCGCGACGGTGCGGCTGACTCGGTGCGGCTGGTTGACTCACTGTGGGGGTGCGGATCGTTGTTTAACTCACCAGTAACTAGCGAGCAGGCATCAGGGTAAGGCGCGACCGCCCGCTGCGTAAGGGGCACCGGCCTGTCACTTTCCCCGCACGGCGGTGCCCGGGACGCGCGGGGGCCCGCCGCGCTTTCGCACGGCGGGCCCCCGCATGCCCGGTTTGCCGTCGTGACCGACCGCTACCCCCGGTTACTTCTTGCTCTTGGTCGACCCCGCGCTGTCATCGCTGGACAGGACGGCGATGAAGGCTTCCTGCGGAACCTCCACGGAACCCACCATCTTCATCCGCTTCTTGCCTTCCTTCTGCTTCTCCAGCAGCTTCCGCTTGCGCGAGATGTCACCGCCGTAGCACTTGGCGAGGACGTCCTTGCGGATGGCGCGGATGGTCTCGCGGGCGATGACCCGGGAGCCGACGGCGGCCTGCACCGGCACCTCGAAGTTCTGCCGCGGGATCAGCTCCTTGAGCCGGGCGACGAGCCGCACGCCGTACGCGTACGCCTGGTCCTTGTGGGTGATCGCCGAGAAGGCGTCCACCTTGTCGCCGTGCAGCAGGATGTCCACCTTGACCAGGGAGCTGCTCTGCTCGCCCGTGGTCTCGTAGTCCAGCGAGGCGTAGCCGCGGGTCTTGGACTTCAGCTGGTCGAAGAAGTCGAAGACGATCTCCGCGAGCGGCAGGGTGTAGCGGATCTCCACCCGGTCCTCGGAGAGGTAGTCCATGCCGAGCAGCGTGCCGCGCCGGGTCTGGCACAGCTCCATGATCGCGCCGATGAACTCGGTGGGCGCCAGGATCGTCGCCCGCACGACCGGCTCGAAGACCTCGTCGATCTTCCCCTCGGGGAACTCGCTCGGGTTGGTGACGGTGACCTCGCTGCCGTCCTCCAAGATCACGCGGTAGACCACGTTCGGGGCGGTGGCGATCAGGTCGAGACCGAACTCGCGCTCCAGCCGCTCCCGGATCACGTCCAGGTGCAGCAGGCCGAGGAAGCCGACGCGGAAGCCGAAGCCGAGCGCGGCGGAGGTCTCCGGCTCGTACACCAGCGCGGCGTCGTTGAGCTGGAGCTTGTCCAGCGCCTCGCGCAGCTCGGGGTAGTCCGAGCCGTCCAGCGGATACAGACCGGAGAAGACCATCGGCTTCGGGTCCTTGTACCCGCCGAGCGCCTCGGTCGCGCCCTTGTGCTGGCTGGTGACGGTGTCGCCGACCTTGGACTGGCGGACGTCCTTCACGCCGGTGATGAGGTACCCCACCTCACCGACGCCGAGACCGTCGGCCGGCAGCATCTCGGGCGAGCTGACGCCGATCTCCAGCAGCTCGTGGGTGGCGCCGGTCGACATCATCCGGATGCGCTCGCGCCGGTTGAGCTGGCCGTCGATGACACGGACGTACGTCACGACACCGCGGTACGAGTCGTAGACCGAGTCGAAGATCATCGCGCGGGCGGGGGCGTCGGCGACCCCGACCGGCGCCGGGATCTCCTTGACGGCCTTGTTCAGCAGCGCGTCCACGCCGAGACCGGTCTTCGCCGAGACCTTGAGCACGTCCTCCGGGTCGCAGCCGACCAGGTTCGCCAGCTCCTCGGCGAACTTCTCCGGCTGCGCGGCCGGCAGGTCGATCTTGTTCAGCACCGGGATGATCGTGAGGTCGTTCTCCATCGCCAGGTACAGGTTGGCGAGGGTCTGCGCCTCGATGCCCTGGGCGGCGTCGACGAGGAGGATGGTTCCCTCGCAGGCGGCCAGCGACCGCGAGACCTCGTAGGTGAAGTCGACGTGCCCCGGGGTGTCGATCATGTTGAGGATGTGGGTCGTGCCCTGGTCGGGGCCCTCGGTGGGGGCCCAGGGCAGACGCACCGCCTGGGACTTGATCGTGATGCCGCGCTCGCGCTCGATGTCCATCCGGTCGAGGTACTGAGCACGCATCTGCCGCTGCTCGACCACACCGGTCAGCTGGAGCATCCGGTCGGCGAGCGTGGACTTGCCGTGGTCGATGTGCGCGATGATGCAGAAGTTGCGGATCAGAGCCGGGTCGGTACGGCTCGGCTCGGGCACATGGTTAGGGGTCGCGGGCACGCAGGGTCCTGTCTCTTGAGGCGCCTTATGCCTCGGGTCGGATCGTTACGTAGTCTCCATGGTCCCACGGGCAGGGACCGGGGGCCGTTTTGGGCCGTCCGGAGCGCCACTGGTACTGTAGATGGCTGCGCCTCATGCCCTCTCAGCGCGAGGCGCGACTCATCAGTTCGGATCATCGGTACGGGACCCGTGCGGCCCCGTGCCTGAACCTGAAAAGGCTCCTTCGTGGCGAACATCAAGTCCCAGATCAAGCGGAACAAGACCAACGAGAAGGCCCGGCTGCGCAACAAGGCCGTCAAGTCCTCCCTGAAGACCGCGATCCGCAAGGCTCGCGAGGCCGCTGCCGCGGGTGACACCGAGAAGGCCACCGAGCTGCAGCGCGCTGCCGCGCGTGCGCTCGACAAGGCCGTCTCGAAGGGTGTCATCCACAAGAACCAGGCCGCCAACAAGAAGTCGGCGCTTGCTTCCAAGGTCACGTCCCTCTAGGGCCGAACCTCCCTTTTGATCTGATCGCCGGAGGGACCCAGAGCGGGCCCTCTCTCATCCGCTCCCGTCCGGCACAACGAGCCTGTTCGCGGCCTGCGTTCGCCACGCGGGAACGGGCTCAACGGTTTCATCCGACGGCCCCGGCGCCCCGTTCTTCCCCAAGACGGATGCCGGGGCCTTCGGCATGCCGCCGCACCTGCCCGGCAGCGCGGTTTCATCTTGGCGGCAGCGGGGGCCTGCCCATCCGGACGGCGGACCTGTCTCCGCGGCGTCGCGGGCCTGCCTGCCCGGACGGCGGGCCTGCCTCCGCGGCGTCGCGGGCCTGCCTGCCCGGACGGCGGGCCTGTCTCCGCGGCGTCGCGGGCCTGCCTTCGCGGCACCGGGGGCCTGCCTGCCCGGGCCGTGGGCCTACCTCCGCAGCACCGCGGACCCGGCCAGCCGGCACCCGGCAGCGCGGGTCCCGGATCGCGGGCGCGTCTCCGGGGGATCGTGGGCCTACCTTCGCGGCGTCGCGGGCCTACCTCCCCGGACCGCGGGCCGGCCTTCGCGGCACCGCGGGGCTATCTCTGCGGCACCGTGGGCGCACCTCCTGGCACCGGGGGCCTGGCCAGCCCGGCACCCGGCAGCGCGGGCCCGGATCGCGGGCGCGTCTCCGGGGGATCGTGGGCCTACCTTCGCGGCGTCGCGGGCCTACCTCCCCGGACCGCGGGCCGGCCTTCGCGGCACCGCGGGGCTATCTCTGCGGCACCGTGGGCGCACCTCCTGGCACCGCGGGCCTGCCACCTCGGCAGCGGGGCCCCGAATCGCGGGCCTGCCTCCGCGGCACCGTGGACTCGGCCACCCCGGCACCCGGCAGCGCGGGCCCGGACCGCGGGCGCGTCTCCGGGGGATCGTGGGACGGTCAGCCGCGGCCTCGGGATCTTGCGGCCCGGGCGATCACCACGACCGCCTTCTCCAGCGCGTACTCGGGGTCGTCGCCGCCGCCCTTCACGCCCGCGTCGGCCTCCGCGACCGCACGGAGCGCCACCGAGACCCCGTCCGGCGTCCAGCCCCGCATCTGCTGGCGCACCCGGTCGATCTTCCACGGCGGCATGCCCAGCTCACGCGCCAGATCGGCCGGCCGGCCGCCCCGGGCCGAGGACAGCTTGCCGATCGCCCGGACGCCCTGCGCCAGCGCGCTGGTGATCAGCACCGGCGCCACGCCCGTCGCCAGCGACCATCTCAGCGCCTCCAGCGCCTCCGCCGTACGCCCCTCCACGGCCCGGTCGGCGACCGTGAAGCTGGACGCCTCGGCGCGCCCCGTGTAGTACCGCCCGACGACGGCCTCGTCGATCGTGCCTTCCACGTCGGCGACCAACTGCGACACCGCCGAGGCCAGCTCCCGCAGATCGCTCCCGATGGCGTCGCAGAGCGCCTGGCACGCCTCGGGCGCGGCCGACCGTCCGAGGGTGCGGAACTCGCCGCGCACGAAGGCCAGCCGGTCCGCAGGCTTGGTCATCTTCGGGCAGGCCACCTCCCGCGCGCCCGCTTTGCGCGCGGCGTCCAGCAGTCCCTTGCCCTTGGCGCCACCGGCGTGCAGCAGCACGAGCGTGATCTCCTCCGCGGGCGAGCCGAGGTACGCCTTCACGTCCTTGACCGTGTCGGCGGAAAGATCCTGCGCGTTGCGCACGACCACGACCTTGCGCTCCGCGAAGAGCGAGGGGCTGGTCAGCTCGGCGAGCGTGCCGGGCTGGAGCTGGTCCGGGGTGAGGTCACGCACGTCCGTGTCGGCGTCGGCGGCCTTGGCGGCGGCCACCACCTCCCGCACGGCACGGTCGAGCAGGAGGTCCTCCTGGCCCACGGCGAGGGTCACCGGGGCGAGAGGGTCGTCGTTCGCACTTTTCCTGGCCATCGCCTAAAGCATCCCACGCGGCACTGACAGCGGCCGGGGCCCATACGTCCGTCCGGTGCCGGTTCAGGGGCCCGTGTGTCCGGTGCCGGTTCAGGGCTCCTCGCGCCAGCCGTCCCACTCGCCCGCGAACGCGTCCAGCTCGGCCGGGTCCAGCCGTTCGCGCTCGTCACGCAGGACCACGAGCCACTGGGCGTCCTCGGCGTCGTCCTCGCCGGCCAGCGCGTCCCGGACCAGCCGGGGCTCCTCGTCGATCCCGAACCGCTGCCCGAGCGCCTCGGCCGCCTCCTCCGCGGCGTCGCGGTCGGGCAGCACCAGCACGTGTCTCACATCGCTCACCGCCCCATTCTCCGGTACGGCTGCGAGCCGGCCGGCCCGGGGCAGGACGGGTGTGCCGGGTTCCGCGGGGGTCAGTTCTTCGGCACGATCTGGACGTCCAGGTCGACGCGGATGCTCGGTCCGACCACCGCGATGCCCCGGGCCAGCATCGACTGCCAGCTCACCGTGAAGTCGTCGCGGTGCAGCTCGGTGGTGGCCCGGCAGGCGGCCCGCGTCTCGCCCTCCATGCCGTTGCCGAGTCCGAGGTACTCGGTGTCGAGCGTGACCGTGCGGGTCACGCCGTGCAGCGACAGCGCCCCGGTGACCGCCCACCGGCTGCCACCCCTGTGCACGAACCGGTCGCTGTAGAACTCCAGCGTCGGGAACCGCCCCACGTCCAGGAAGTCCGCCGACCGCAGGTGGTCGTCGCGCATCCGGACCCTCGTGTCGATGGACGCCGCGTCGATCACGACGTGCATCGCCGACTGTTCCATCCGCTCGGCGATCCGCACGACGCCGGCGAAGGAGTTGAACCGCCCGTGGACCAGGGCGAGTCCGATGTGCCGCGCGGTGAAGGCGATCGAGGAGTGCGCGGGTTCCACGTCCCAGTCGCCCGGCGCGGGCGGGGCCGGCGGCTGGGCCACCTGAAGGATCACATCGCCCAGCGAGGCGAGGGAGTTCTCGCCGACCAGCGCGGTGGCCCGGTACGGCGCGTACCCCTCCGCCCCCACCGCGATCCGGTACTCCCCCGCCGGCAGCGTGGCCACGAACAGCCCGTACGGGTCCGTCCCGCCGGACACCACCCGGCGGCCCAGGGAGTCACTGACCGTCAGCTCCGCGCCGTGCACCGGCTCGTCGACCGGGTCGACCACCCGGCCGCTGAGCACCCCGGCACCCGGTGGTGTGCGCAACGCCGCCAGGGGGCCCGTCCGTTGCCCGCGGTTCGCTCGGTCACCCAGCCAACGGCCGAACATCAACGACACCCCTGTACGCCTCGACGTGATCCCTTGCCGAAGATCCATTCGATCACCGATGCGGCTTTCGAGGCAACACGGTCCCACATCTCAGGAATGCGGGGCATGCGCCGGGAGTGGGCCGAATTGGCCGCGCGGGCCCGGTTTCCGCGCCGCCGGCCCACGACGGGCGCCGACGGTGGGCTCAGTGCTCGCTCGTCACCCGTATCCGCCCCTGCCGCCCGCCGGTCCCGGTGATCGCCAGCGCGCCGTCCTTGTCGGTGCGCAGGACCGTCGCCCCGGCGGTCCGCAGCGCGGCCAGCGTCACCGGTGCCGGATGGCCGTAGGGGTTGCCGGCGCCCGCGGAGACGAGGGCCACCCGGGGCGCCGCGCGCCGCAGCAGCCGCGGGTCCTGGTAGGCCGAGCCGTGGTGGGCCACCTTCAGGACGTCGACCCCGGCCAGGCCGGCCGCCGCCGGGGACCGCAGCAGTGCCTGCTGGGCCGGTGGTTCGAGGTCTCCGAGCAGCAGCAGCCGCAGTCCGCCCGTGCGGACGAGCAGCGCGACGCTGGCGTCGTTCGGCCCCTCCGGCGCGAAGAGGACGCCCCCCGGCTGAACCGGCGGCACCCGCGGTCCGGGTGCCGTTCCCGTCCAGGCGGGCGCTGCCGTCCCGGCGGGCGCTGCCATCCCTAGGGCCGCTCCCGTCCCGGTGTGCGATCCCGTCCCGGCAGGGGTGCGTGGCCCGGTGTGCGGCGGTGGTGGCCACAGGACCCGCCAGGTGAGCGGTCCGGTGCGCCGTTCCTCTCCCGCGACGGCCGTCGTGACCGGGATGTGCCGCTCGGCCGCCTGCCGGTGGACGAACTCCGCCTGGTCCGCCGGTTCCGCCAGCCCCGTGGTCTCGATCGCGGCCACCGAGCGGCCCCGCAGGATGCCGGGCAGTCCCGCGACGTGGTCGGCGTGGAAGTGGGTGAGGAGCAGCAGCGGAACGCGGGTGACACCGAGCCGCCGCAGGCAGTCGTCGACCAGTCCCGGGTCGGGTCCGGCGTCCACGACCACCGCGGCTCCCCCGCCGGCCGCCAGCACCGTCGCGTCGCCCTGTCCGACGTCGCACATCGCGAACCGCCAGCCCGGCGGCGGCCAGCCGGTGATCACCCGGGTCAGCGGGGCCGGCCGCGTCACGAGGAGCACGAGCAGCACGCCGAGCGGCACGCACCACCCGGGGTGCCGTACCAGTCTCCGCCCGGCCAGGACGACGGCCACGGTGACCGCCGCGAGCGCCAGGGCCCCCGGCCAGCTCCCCGGCCAGTCCACGCCCGCGCCGGGCAGCGCCGCCCCGGTCCGGGCGACCCCGGCGATCCACCCGGCCGGCCACCTCGCGCACCAGGCCAGCGCCTCGGCCGCCGGCATCGCCACCGGTGCCGTCGCGAGCGCCGCGAACCCCAGCACGGTGGCCGGTGCCACCGCCACCTCGGCCAGCAGATTGCAGGGCACCCCCACCAGGCTCACCCGGGCCGACAGCACCGCCACCACCGGCGCGCACACGGCCTGCGCCGCGGCAGCCGCCGCCAGCGCCTCGGCCAGCCGCGGCGGCACCCGGCGTCGCCGCAGCGCCTCGCTCCAGCCCGGCGCCAGCACCAGCAGCGCGCCGGTGGCCAGCACCGACAGCAGGAAGCCGTAACCGCGGGCCAGCCACGGGTCGTACAGCACCAGCAGCAGCACGGCCGTGGCCAGGGCCGGGACCAGCGATCTGCGGCGCCCGGTGGCGAGCGCGAGCAGTGCGACCGCGCCGCAGGCCGCGGCCCGCAGCACGCTGGGGTCGGGCCGGCAGACGACCACGAAGCCCAGCGTCAGCGCTCCCGCGAGCAGGGCCGTCGCCCGCAGTGACAGCCCCAGACGCGGGGCGAGGCCACGGCGCTCCGCGCGCTGGGCCAGCCCCGGCGGCCCGATGAGCAGCGCGAGCAGGACGGTGAGGTTGCTGCCGGAGACGGCGAGGGTGTGCGCCAGGTCCGTCTCCTCGAAGGCGTGCTCCAGCTCGGGTGTGATCCGCGAGGTGTCCCCGACGACCAGTCCGGGAAGCAGCGCCCGCGCGTCTCCCGGCAGGTCCTCGGTCGCCTCCCGCAGACCGGCCCGGAGTCTCCCGGCGAGCCGTTGCGGCCCGCTCGGCCCCGCCACGATCCGAGGCCGGGGCCGGCCGCGCACCCGGAGCACGGCCGCTGTCCGGTCGCCGCCCGCGAGCGCGGGTGCCAGCCGTCCGCCCACCTGGAGCCGGGTGGACGGCAGCAGCCCGAGCCAGGCGGCGCGCGCACCCGGCCCGTGCCCTCCGGCGCCGGCTGGCGGTCCGGGGTTCCGGTCGCCCGCGGCGCTCCCTTCCGGTGCCGGGACGTCCGCGTCGACGACGAGCAGCACCGGTGTCCGGGTCCGCGCCCGGCTCCCGTCCGCCGTCTCCACGCTCCGTAGGTCGGCCCGTGCCAGCACCGCCACGGGCGCCGTGTGATCGCCGCGCACCCGTGGTCTGCTCAGCCAGGGGTCGCCGGTCAGTTCGGCCTCGACGGTGACGCTCGCGGACCGCCGGGCCAGTTCGGGCACCGGGCCGCGCCGCACGTCGGCCCCGTGCAGTCCGGCGGAGACGGCCGCCGCGGCGGAGCAGAGCAGCGCCGCGGCGACGGCGGTCCGCGCCCAGCGCAGCCGCCCGTGCGTCCGGCCGGGCCGTTCCCGCGCCCGGAACCGTCCCGGTCGCCGCACCGACAGCAGGAGGACGCCACCGGTCAGGCAGACGACGGCGGTCGCGGTGGTCCAGGCCGGCGACGCGTCCACGGCCAGGGCCGCCGTACCCCAGGCCGCGAGCGCCGGCGGCACCAGGCGCAGGTCCAGGGGATCGCTCCGGCCGGTGTGCACGGGCCCCTGCCGCTCGGGCTCGGCACGCGGGCCGGCCACGGCGAGCGCGCGGCTCACGGCCGCACCAGGTCGCGCAGATCGGTGAACCGGCGGTCGCCGATGCCGTCGACCTCGCGCAGTTCGTCCACGGAGCGGAAACCGCCGTGCCGGGTGCGGTAGTCGATGATGTGCTGGGCCAGGACCGGGCCGACTCCGGGCAGGGTGTCGAGCTGGTCCGCGGTGGCGGTGCCGAGGGAGACCGGCACCGCCGGACCCGCACCGGTGGCTCCGGGGAGGGACCCGGCCGCCGGACCGGGCGCGGCGGCGCCGGCGGGCGAGCCGACGACGACCTGTTCGCCGTCGACCAGGAAACGGGCCCGGTTCAGCCCTGCCAGGCTCACACCCGGCCGGACCCCGCCCGCGGCGCGCAACGCGTCGGCCACCCGGGCGCCGGCCGGCAGCCGCAGGATTCCCGGTTTGCGGACCTTGCCGCCGACATCCACGACGATCTGCGCGCCGGGTGTCGCCGACGTCTCCCCGGACGGTCCGGCCGCCGCCGCCTCGGTCTTCGTCGTCAAGGGCGCCGGGCTGCGCACCACCTGAGGGGCGCTCACGGACCGGGTCCGGCCCGTCCAGAAGTGCTGCGCGGCGAGAACGGCCGCGGCCACGAGCACCACGGTGAGCGCCACGACGGCCCGCCGCTCCACGCCGTACCGTGCCTGGAGCCAGAGCGGCAGCCGCTCCCGCACCGCCAGTCCGGCACGCTCCCGCCAGCCGGAAGCCGCGGGCGCCTCGGGCTCCCCGGGCTCCCCGGACCTTCCTGGCTCCCCCGATCCTCCCCACCCGTCAGCTCCGTCAGATCCGTCAGACTCGTCGGGCCGTGCGGGCCCCTCGCGCCGCTCCGACCCCGCCCTCGCGGCGAATCCGGCGCCCCTCTCCGCCCCCACCCCAGACGCCCCGGACGCCCCGGACCCAACAGGCGGCGCAGAGCCCACAAAGCCGTCAGATCCCGCGGGGACCTCCGCCTCCGGCAGACCCGCGAGCGCTCCCCGCCCCGGTGGCGCCTTGCCCGACTCCCGCCAGGGCGAGGCCCGTTCGCCGAAGAGGAGTTCCGCCCGGCGGCGCAGTTCGTCCGCCGGGGCGGGCGGGCGGTGGCGGGTGCGGGGAGGTCCGGGGGTGCGGTGGTGGCGGACGCGGCCGTCGGAGCCGGGGCCACGGCCCGGGCCGCTGGTCGGGGTCGCGGTGCGGGGACGGGATCGAAGTGCCATGGGACGAGCATGGATGATCGCGCCGCCCCACGGAGTTCGTGGTGAATTACCGTGTATGACGGCCCGGTTGTGGAAAACTCCGCCACCCGTACGAGTGAAGCGGACCGGCGCGCGGGCCTCCCCGCGGGAGCCCGGGACCGCGTCCGCCCGTCAGCGGGGCGAGACGACCGCGCCCAGCAGACCGGGCCCGGTGTGCGCCCCGATCACCGCTCCGACCTCGCTGACATGCAGGTCGGCCAGGCCCGGGACGCGTGCGCGCAGCCGGTCGGCGAGCGCGGCGGCACGGTCGGCGGCGGCGAGGTGGTGCACGGCGATGTCCACCTCGGCGTTGCCCGCCCGTTCGGCGGCGAGTTCCTCCAGGCGCGCGATCGCCTTGGACGCCGTACGCACCTTTTCGAGCGGCCCGATACGGCCGTCTTCGAGCTGGAGGAGGGGTTTGACGGCGAGCGCGGAGCCCAGCAGTGCCTGGGCGGCGCCGATGCGGCCGCCGCGGCGCAGATAGTCGAGGGTGTCGACGTAGAAGTAGGCGCAGGTGCCCGAGGCGCGTTTCTCGGCGGCCGTGACGACCTGGTCCACCGTGTCGCCCGCCTCCGCGGCCTCGGCCGCCGCGAGCGCGCAGAAGCCGAGCGCCATCGCGACCATTCCGGTGTCCACGACCCGCACGGGCACCGGTGCCTCGCGCGCCGCGAGGACCGCCGCGTCGTAGGTGCCGGACAGTTCGGCGGACAGGTGCAGGGAGACGATGCCGTCCGCGCCGGCCGCGGCGATCCTGCGGTAGGTCTCCGCGAACACCTGGGGGCTGGGGCGGGAGGTGGTGACCGGGCGCCGCTTCTGCAGCGCCTGGGCGAGGGAGCGGGTGGAGATCTCGGTGCCCTCTTCCAGGGCCTGGTCGCCGAGGACCACGGTCAGCGGCACCGCGGTGATGCCATGACGCTCCATCGCCCGGGGCGGCAGATAGGCCGTTGAATCGGTGACGATCGCGACATGGGGGGACATGGGCTGGAGGTTACCTGGCGTAGTGCTCGCTCGGCAGCCCGGCCCCGGCCGGGTGGCCGTGGCGCGGGCGGCTCATGTGGTGCTCTCGGGACGGGGTTTCCGCTGCCAGGGGGCGGCCGGGCGCCAGGCCGGCGCGGCGATCGCCTCCGGAGCGGACTCCTCGGCGGCGCGGGCTTCCGCCGTCTCCGGCCGGGGCGCTCCGGCGGCGGAGGCGTGCGCGCCGGGCCACTGCGGGGGCGCCTGGCCGGGCTCGGCCGGCGTCCAGTGGCGCAGGGCGCCGGCCTCGATGTCGATCTGGGCGCTGAGGGAGTCCAGATCGTCGTCGGAGAAGCGGCGGGCGCGGTCGCGCGCGGCCCACCGCAGCGAGTCCGCGGAGGCGGTGATCCGCTCGGTGCGCTCGCGCAGTCCGGGCAGGCGCGCGGCGAGCGTGGCCCGGTCCGGCTCGGTCTCCAGGCGCTTGAGGTCGGCGTCCAGGTCGCGCCCGTGCTCGCTGAGCCGCTCGAACAGGCCGAGGGACTCCTTCAGCGACTCGTCCTCGGCCGCGCCCGCGCGCAGCGCGTCCTGGGTGGCGCGCAGGGAGGTGCGCAGCGCGAGCCGTAGCTGGGCGACCTCGCCGGCCGGTCCGGGCTGGACGAAGGACTTGGCGCGCAGGGTGTGGTCCTCGACCGTGCGGCGGGCCTGCGCGACGGTCCGGTCCACACCGCGCTTGGCGGCGCCCACGGCCTTGACCGTGGCGTAGGCGCCGAGGCCGACGAGGAGCAGGAAGAGCAGGGCGAACACGGTGAGCACTACTTCCATGGCGCTCCTCCTGCGGTCGGTGTGCTGTGCGCGGTCACGCTCTCCACGGTAAACGCAGCGGGCAGGCCCGGAGTTCCGCCGAAACCCCGAACCTGCCCGTAGGGGACTACCCTCAGCCGGTGCGCAGCGCCCGGTTCCGCCGCCCGGGACGGCACCCGGTGGCTACGCCGGGCCGGCGCCCGCGTGCCTACGCCGTGACGATGTTCACCAGCTTCGGCGCCCGCACGATCACCTTGCGGATGCCCGCGCCGCCCAGCGCCGCGACGACCTTCTCGTCGGCCAGCGCGGCCTTCTCCAGCTCCTCCTCGGAGATGGCCGGCGGGACCTCCAGCCGGGCCTTGACCTTGCCCTTGATCTGCACGACGCAGGTCACGGTCTCGTCGACGACGTAGGCCGGGTCGGCGACCGGGAAGTCCCGGTGGACGACCGAGTCGGTGTGGCCCAGCTTGCGCCACAGTTCCTCGGCGATGTGCGGGGCCAGCGGGGCGATCATCAGCACCAGCGGCTCGGCCACGGACCGCGGCACCGCGCCGCCGGACTTGGTCAGGTGGTTGTTCAGCTCGGTGACCTTGGCGATGGCGGTGTTGAAGCGCAGGCCCTCCAGGTCCTGGCGGACGCCGTCGACGGCCTTGTGCAGGGCGCGCAGGGTCTCCTCGTCGGGCTCGGCGCCGGTGACGGTGACCTCGCCGGTGGCCTCGTCGACGATGTTGCGCCACAGCCGCTGGAGCAGCCGGAACTGGCCGACCACCGCGCGCGTGTCCCACGGGCGGGAGACGTCCAGCGGGCCCATCGCCATCTCGTACAGGCGCAGCGTGTCGGCGCCGTACTCGGCGGCGATCTCGTCCGGAGTGACCGCGTTCTTCAGGGACTTGCCCATCTTGCCCAGCAGGCGGGTGACCTGCTCGCCCTGGTGGAAGTAGGCGCCGTCCCGCTCCTCGACCTCGGCGGCCGGCACCGCGATGCCCCGGCTGTCGCGGTAGACGTAGGCCTGGATCATGCCCTGGTTGAACAGCTTGTGGAACGGCTCCGCGGAGGAGACGTGTCCCAGGTCGTACAGGACCTTGGACCAGAAGCGCGCGTACAGCAGGTGCAGCACGGCGTGCTCGGCGCCGCCGACGTACAGGTCGACACCGCCGTGCGGCCGGTCCTCGCGCGGGCCCATCCAGTACCGCTCGATCTCCTGGTCGACCAGCGCGCGGTCGTTGTGCGGGTCCAGGTACCGGAACTCGTACCAGCAGGAGCCGGCCCAGTTGGGCATGGTGTTGGTCTCACGGCGGTACTTCCTGGGGCCGTCGCCCAGGTCCAGGGTGACGTGGACCCAGTCCTCGTTGCGCGACAGCGGCGTCTCGGGCTGGGTGTCGGCGTCGTCCGGGTCGAAGGTGCGCGGGCTGTAGTCCTCGACCTCGGGCAGCTCCAGCGGCAGCATCGACTCGGGCAGGGCGTGGGCGACGCCGTCCTCGTCGTAGACGATCGGGAAGGGCTCGCCCCAGTAACGCTGGCGGCTGAACAGCCAGTCGCGCAGCCGGAAGTTGACCGTGCCCTCGCCGATGCCCTCGCGCGCCAGCCACTCGGTGATGCGGGCCTTGGCCTCGGCCACGCCCAGGCCGTTCAGCCTGAGGTCGTCACGGTCGGAGTTGACGATCTTCGCGTCGTAGGAGACGAAGGCGTCGTCCCAGGCGGCGGGGTCGGTGCCGCGGCCGTCGGTCGGCTCGACCACACAGCGGACGGGCAGTTCGAAGGCGCGCGCGAAGGCGAAGTCGCGGCTGTCGTGACCGGGGACGGCCATGATCGCGCCGGTGCCGTAGCCCATCAGGACGTAGTCGGCGATGAAGACCGGGATGCGCTCGCCGGTGACCGGGTTGGTGGCGAACACGCCGGTGAAGACGCCGGTCTTGTCCTTGGCCTCGGCCTGCCGCTCGACGTCGGACTTCGAGGCGGCCTGCGCGCGGTAGGCGGCGACGGCCTCGGCCGGGGTGGCGTGGCCGCCGGTCCACACCGCGTGGGTGCCCTCGGGCCATGCCTCGGGGGTGAACTTCTCGACCAGCGGGTGCTCGGGCGCCAGCACCATGTAGGTGGCGCCGAACAGGGTGTCCGGGCGGGTGGTGAAGACCGTGATGCGCTCGCCGTCGACCGGGAAGTCGACGCGGGCGCCCTCGCTGCGGCCGATCCAGTTGCGCTGCTGGAGCTTGATGGCCTCGGGCCAGTCCAGCTCCTCCAGGTCCTCCAGCAGCCGGTCGGCGTAGGCGGTGATGCGCATGTTCCACTGGCGCAGCTTGGCCTTGAAGACCGGGTAGTTGCCGCGCTCGGAGCGGCCGTCGGCGGTGACCTCCTCGTTGGCCAGCACGGTGCCCAGGCCGGGACACCAGTTGACGGGCGCCTCGGAGGCGTAGGCCAGGCGGTACTCGCCCAGGACGTCGGCGCGCTCGCGGGCGCTCAGCTCGCTCCACGCGCGCGTGGTGCCCGGAACCGGCAGCTCACCGGACTCGAACCGGGCGACCAGCTCGGCGATCGGGCGGGCCTTGCGCGCCTCCTCGTCGTACCAGGAGTTGAAGATCTGCAGGAAGATCCACTGGGTCCACTTGTAGTACTCGGGGTCGATCGTGGCGAACGACCGGCGCTTGTCGTGGCCCAGGCCCAGCCGGCGCAGCTGGGACTTCATGTTCTCGATGTTGGCCTCGGTGGACACGCGCGGGTGCGTGCCGGTCTGCACGGCGTACTGCTCGGCGGGCAGGCCGAAGGCGTCGAAGCCCAGGGTGTGCAGGACGTTGTGGCCGGTCATGCGCTGGAACCGGGCGTAGACGTCGGTGGCGATGTAGCCCAGCGGGTGGCCGACGTGCAGGCCCGCGCCGGAGGGGTACGGGAACATGTCCATGATGAACTTCTTGGGCCGGGCGGCCAGCTCCGGGTCGCCCGCCAGGTCGCCCGTGGGGTTCGGCGCCGCGTAGGTGCCGTCGGCGTCCCAGAAGTCCTGCCAGCGTGCCTCGATCTCGGCCGCCAGGGCGGCCGTGTAGCGGTGCGGCGCGGCCTCCGCCGACGCGGCGGTGGCAGCGGGGTTCGTCTCGCTCATGATCCTCAAAGCTCCATCGATCGTCTCTGCCTGCGGAAATGAAAAAACCCCTCGCACAGGAGGGGACGCCGCGCCGATGCCGACCTCACGGCTGGACCGGGGGTCGGTACTGATCAGCGCGGCCCGCTAAGCAGAAGGCGTACGGCACGCATGGCGCTAGGGTACCGCAGCCCTTGAGCAGGTCGCGAGGCGCTTGCGTATCCCTGAGGGACATGTCACGAAGCCCGTCCGGCACTGAACAAAGGCCAGCGATTACCGCGCGTACCGCCCCCTAAGGGACACCGTCCTTCTCACATTGTCCGTTGATAACAACGCAATAACCCAAACCCCGTACCGATCGGTATGGCGCCACTTAGAGTGCGGCAGCGGGACCGCTTTCCCGGAACTGCTCGGAGTTGCCCCCATGAACCCTCGTCGTAGTACCAGCTCGCTCCCCGCGCCGGGCCGCTCGGCCTATGGGGTGGCGTCCGCCGTCTTCCTGCTGCTCCTCCCCGTGGCCGTGCCGGCCGGAGGCAGCGGGTTCCGCGACTTCCTGAACTTCGGCGCGGGCGTGCTGTCCCTCGTCTCGCTGAGCTGTTCGGTGATCTGGGGTCTGTTCGCCCAGGACCGGATCTTCCTCGACACCCGGCAGCGGATCATCGGCCAGGCGGTGCACCGGACGACCGCGGTGGCCTCGATCGCCTTCCTCCTGCTGCACGTCACGACCAAGATCGCGCTCGGCCACACCGGGCTGATCGCCGCTGCCGTCCCGTTCTCGCTCGGCGTCACGGGCATCGCCGGCCTGATCGGGCTGGGTTCGCTCGCCGGCCTGCTGATGATCTTCGTCGGTGTCACGGGCGCCCTGCGCGGCGCCTTCGCCGGCCCGGCCCCGGTCGCCGCGCGCTGGCGGGCCATGCACATGCTCGCCTACCCGGCCTGGTGCGCGGCGCTGGTCCACGGTCTCTACGCGGGCCGCTCGGCCAAACCGGTCTTCGTGATCCTCTACAGCCTGTCCCTGCTCGCCGTGATGGGCGCCCTCGCGCTGCGCGCCGCGCCGCGCCCGGTCAAGCGCCGGGTCGCCGACCGGCTGGCGGCCCTGTTCGGCGGCCCCGAGCGGCCCGTGGGCGGCAGGCCGGCCGGGCGCCGCGCCCGGGCGGCCGGCCCGGCCCGCTCCGGCTTCGGGGGCCGCCGCGAGCCGGTGCCCGCCGGCCCGGCGTCCGCCCCGTTCCCCCAGGCCCCGGCCGACGGGCCCGCCCCCGGCTTCGCCGCGGCCTACCGCGCGGTGTCGGCACCGGGCGGCCCGCCGCCGCACTACGCCGGCCGGACGGCCCGCGGAAACCCGCCGCCGGATGCGTGGCCCGCGCAGGCCGTCTCGCGGCCGGACGGCCCGTCCCCCACTTCGGGCCCTCCGGGTAGCTGGCCGGTCCCGTCCCCGCCGCCGGTCGGCGAGGCTCCGCCGTCCGCGTACGACCCGCTCCGGGACACCGGACCCACCGTCCCCGCCTACGGCGATCCGGGCGCCGCCGGATACGGCGGAGGTGACGTGTACGACACCGGTGAGACGAACGGCCGCCGCGGCGCGTACCACCCTGGTGACACGTTCGCCGGCGGTCCCGCCGCCGAGACTCCGCCCGGCTTCCCCTACCGGACGCCGGGCGCGGGCGAACCATGGAACACGCCTTCCGGAGGCTTTGAGTGAACGAGGCCCTGCCCGACGTCCCCGAGGTCCGCGTGGTCGGACTTCCCCAGCTCACGTCGGGTTTCGACCTTGTGGAGCGGCTCGACCTGCCCATGCACCTGAAGGTGCACGGGCCGCTCGACCCGCTGGGCGGCGAACAGCTCGCCCAGCTCGCCGAACGCATCGGCCTCAGGGGCCGCGGCGGCGCCGGCTTCCCCTTCCACAAGAAGCTGCGCTCGGTCGCCGAGTCGGCGATCAAGCGCGGGGTGCGGCCGGTCGTCGTGGTCAACGGCAGCGAGGACGAACCGGCCTGCCGCAAGGACACCGTGCTGATCAACCGCGCGCCGCACCTCATCCTGGACGGCGCGCTGCTGTGTGCCGAGGCGCTCGGCGCGCGCACGCTCGTCATCGGTGTCACGCGGGAGTCCACGCAGCGCTCCATGGAGGCCGCGCTCGCCGAACGCGGCCTGGGCAACAGCCGCAGGGCGGCCCTTCGCGCGTGGGTGCAGCGCAACCCGGTGCGCATGGTCACCGGTGCCGCCGCCTCGCTGATCCGCTCGATCGACGGCGGCCCGGCGATCCCGCCCGGCCGCAAGGTCAGCGCCTCGCGCAGCGGGGTCGGCGGGGCACCCACCCTGCTGTCCAACGCGGAGACGTTCGCGCAGCTCGCCGTCGCCGCCCGCATCGGCCCGGAGCGTTACGGCAACACGGGCCTGTACGACGAACCGGGCACCGTGCTGCTCACCGTATCCGGCGCGGTCGCCCGCCCGATGGTGATCGAGGTCCCCACCGGGGTGCCGCTGCGCTACGTGCTCCGGCTGGCGGGCGCCCCGCCGGTGCCGCAGGGGGTGCTGACCGGCGGCTACCACGGCAAGTGGATCGACGCGGCCACCGTCGACGAGGCGATCGTCTCGCGCAACGCGCTGGAGGCCGTGGGGGGTTCGCTGGGCGCGGGCGCGATCCTGCCGATCAGCCAGGAGACCTGCCCGCTGGGCGAGTCGCTGCGGGTGGCGCAGTGGCTGGCCGAGGAGAGCGCCGGCCAGTGCGGGCCCTGCTACCTGGGACTGCCCGCCGCCGCGCGCGGGTTGGAGGAGATCCTGAACGGCGGCGGCCCGGCCGCCCTGGAGGCGCTGAAGCAGGTCGCGAGGAACGTGAAGCGGCGCGGCGCGTGTTCGCACCCGGACGGTTCGGCGATGTTCCTGGAGTCGACCGTCCGGGCGTTCACCGACGACCTGGCGGCGCACGTCCTCGGCAACGGCTGCGGACGGCCCGTGGAGGGCGTGCTGCCGCTCTTCGAGGGCGGCAGGGCCCCGACGGGCGTCCCGGGCGGCGCGGAGCCCGCGGACACCGGCGCCAGCCGGCAGAAGATCCACGTCGACTGGACGCTCTGCCGGGGCCACGGGCTGTGCGCGGACATCCTGCCGGAGGTGTTCGAGCTGGGCGCCGACGGCTTCCCGACCGTCGCCCAGGCGCAGGTGCCGCGCTACGCGGAGGCGAAGGCGCTGCGCGCGGTGCGCCGCTGCCCGGCGCTCGCCCTGCGCATCGAGGAGGACACGCGCGGGCAGGTGCCGGCGCGCAATCTCCCGGTCCTGTCCCAGGGGCGCGGCCGGCGCGCGCTGGGGCGCTGAGCGCACGGACGGGGCGGGCCACCCGGACCGGGTGGCCCGCCGCGGCAATTCCCTGTGACGCATCTCGCAACACGCCGAAGGCGGACCATCCCTTGGGATGATCCGCCTTCGCTTTCTGTGGAGCTAAGGAGAATTGAACTCCTGACCTCCTGCATGCCATGCAGGCGCTCTACCAACTGAGCTATAGCCCCTTGTTCTGTTGTTCCGCCCGGTTCCCCCGGCGACGACGTAAACATTACAGGGCCCTCGACGCAGCACCAAATCGATTGCGACTTCGCTCCGGTACGACCGCTAATGTCGCTTTTCATGACCGAGAGCGCGCCGCCCGCAGCACACCGCCGTATCCCGGTCGCGCCGGCCGTGTGCCTGGTGTCGTTCGGGGTGTTCTGCGCCGCGCAGCGGGCCGCGCGGGTGTCGCTGGTCGACCTGATGGTCTACCGGGCCGAGGGCGCCGCCGTGCGCGCCGGCGGCGACCTGTACGCGCTGCGGGCGACCGCCGCACACCTGCCCACCACCTATCCGCCGTTCGCGGCCCTGCTCTTCACGCCGCTGCCCCTGCTGGACACCGCGCTGCTGCGCGCCCTGGCGACGGCCGGCAATCTGGCGCTGCTGGTGGTGTTCGTCCGGCTGTCGCTGCGGCTCGTCGGCCACGCGCGCGGGGAGAGCGCCTGGTGGGTCGCGGCGGCGGCCGTGTGGTGCGAGCCGGTGTGGACGACCCTGCGCTACGGCCAGATCAACCTGCTGCTGGCCGTCCTGGTGCTGGCGGACCTGACCCGCCGTCCCGCCGGCGGACGCGACCGCTGGGCCGGGGCGGGGCTCGGGCTGGCCGCGGCGGTCAAACTGACGCCCGCGCTGTTCGGGGTGTTCCTGCTCGCCACGGGGCTGGCGGACCGGCTGCGCGGCGGGCGCGGTCAGCCGTGGCTCGGGCACGCGCGCGGGGCGGCCGTGGCGTTCGCCGTACCGACCCTGCTGGCGGCGGCCGTCCTGCCGGAGGACTCCCGGCGGTTCTGGACGGACGCGGTGTTCCGCGCGGGCCGGGCCGGGCGCGCCGAGGACACCGCCAACCAGGCGCTGCGCGGTGTCCTGGCCCGCCTCCTGGGCACGCCCGACCCGGCGGGCCCCTGGGTACTGTGCGCGGCCCTGGCGGCCGCCCTGGGCCTGACGGTGGCGGTGCGGGCGGAGTTGCGGGGGCGCAGGGCGTGGGCGGTGTGCGCCTGCGCGGTCACCGCCCTGCTGGTCAGCCCGGTGTCGTGGACGCACCACTGGGTGTGGTGCGTGCCGCTGGTGGCGCTGCTGTGGACGCGCGGGCACCGGGCGGCGGCCCTGGGCACCCTGCTGGTCTTCTGCTCGTACGTCCCGTGGTGGGTGCCGCACGGGCCCGGCCGGCCCGAACTGCACCTGGGCGGCCCGCACTTGCTGCTGTCGGTCCTCTACGGAGCGGCCGGCGCGCTGTTCCTCGCGCTGGCCCGGACACCGTCGCCGGGACCCGCCCGCGGAGAGGTCCGCGTCAGGCCGTGACGAACTGGTAGAACCGCTTGAGCGTGCAGTGCTCCTCCAGGAGCCGGCCGTAGATCGGCTCGCCCTCCAGCTCCCGGTACGTCTCGATCGGGTCGCCTTTTATGATCAGCGCCCGCGCGCATTCCTCGCACCAGTACTGGTAGTCGGGGTTGATCGGCTCCATGTCGCGGACGATCGGCGTACCGCTCCCGCACCAGTCGCACTTCCGCCGGTGTGCACCCATCGATCAGCTCCAGATGTGGCCGCAGGCCGTGCACACGTAGGAGATCCCGCCGTTGTCGCCGAGCACTTGGGCCACATGCGCGGAACCGCAGGAAGGGCAGCCGAGCCGGGTGGCCGTGTCCCGTATCAACGCCGCACCGGGGAGGTGGCCGACCTCCCCGAGGATGCTCGCAGGCATCGCCACTCCCTCCCGTCGGGCCGCGCTCCCTTCCGGCCATGTGATTCTGCCACGACCGGACCAACACGGTCAGCGACGCCTCAGTACCAGTCCGGACACGGCTCCCGCCACGATCGTTCCGGCCAGTGCCCGCGCCCGCCCGGACGTCTCCGCCGGGTATACGGCCGCCGGGCGCCCCCCGACTCAAACCGGTCCGGGAACAGGTGCCGAATGCGGAAGATCCCGCCCCCGGGAAGGGACGGGATCTTCATCACCGATCTGTGGAGCTAAGGAGAATTGAACTCCTGACCTCCTGCATGCCATGCAGGCGCTCTACCAACTGAGCTATAGCCCCTGGTGTTCTTCCCGCTCGGCGGGGCGAACAAGAAGAACTTTAGCCTGTGACCTGCCGGAAAGTGAAATCCGGGGCCGGCGGGCCCCGGGCCGGTCAGTCGTCGTCGCCGAGGACGGGCTCCGGCAGGGTGCCCGCGTTGTGCTCCAGCAGGCGCCAGCCGCGGGCGCCCTCGCCGAGCACGGACCAGCAGCAGTTGGAGAGCCCGCCGAAGCTCTCCCAGTGCCGGGCCTCCAGGCCGAGGAGCCGGCCGATGGTGGTGCGGATGGTGCCGCCGTGGCTGACGACGACGAGGGTGCCGTCGTCGGGCAGCTTCTCGGCGTGCCGCAGCACCACCGGGGCGGCGCGGTCGGCCACCTCGGTCTCCAGTTCGCCGCCGCCGCGCCGGACCGCCTCGCCGCGCTTCCAGGCGGCGTACTCCTCGCCGTGGCGGGCGATGATCTCGTCGTGCGTCAGCCCCTGCCACACGCCCGCGTAGGTCTCGCGCAGGCCCTCGTCGCGGGTGACCTCAAGGCCGGTGAGGGCGGCCAGCTCGGCGGCGGTGTTCGCGGCACGGCGCAGGTCCGAGGAGACGATCGCGTCGGGCCGCAGGGAGGCGAGCAGCCGCGCGGCACGGCGGGCCTGCCCGAGACCCGTCTCGGTCAGCTCCACGTCGGTGGTGCCCTGGAAGCGCCGTTCGACGTTCCACGAGGTCTGGCCGTGCCGCCACAGGATGATGCGGCGGCCCCGGCTCGTGCGGTCGGTCACCTCACCGGTGGCGCTCGTCACCACTCCCGGCCCGCCTCCTGGTCGCCGTCGACGGCCTGGAGCCGGGCGTGCTCCTCGCCCTTGCCGCGGGTGGCCTTGGCGTCGGCGGGCAGGTCCAGCTCGGGGCAGTCCTTCCACAGCCGCTCCAGGGCGTAGAAGACACGCTCCTCGCTGTGCTGGACGTGGACGACGATGTCGACGTAGTCGAGCAGGACCCAGCGGGCCTCGCGGTCGCCCTCGCGGCGGACCGGCTTGGCGCCGAGTTCCTTCAGCAGGCGCTCCTCGATCTCGTCGACGATGGCCTTGACCTGGCGGTCGTTCGGCGCGGACGCGAGCAGGAAGGCGTCCGTGATCGACAGCACGTCGCTCACGTCGTAGGCGATGACGTCGTGGGCCAGCTTGTCGGCCGCGGCCTGGGCGGCGGTGGTGATGAGTTCAAGGGAACGATCGGTGGCGGTCACTACATGGCTTTCCGTCGGCGGACTTTTGTCTTCAAGGGTCTCACGGACCGCCGGAGGACCCCACGTGATAAAGGGATCACGTGGGGTCCTCCGGCACCGGTCAGGACGCGGACGGCGCGTAGTCGCTGCCGAGGACCACCGAGACGTCGGCTCCGGAGGAGACCGTGCCCTTCGTCACGGCACTCTCGGGCAGGCCGAGGGTCTTGGCGACCTCGGTGGCGTCCGCGCGGTCGGCGGCGTCCGCGTAGAGCACCTTCGAGGCGGTCTCGGTGCCGGTGGCGCTGCCGCCTTCCAGGAAGGTGAAACCGCCGTTGAGGAGGACGACGCGGGCCTTGTCGGTGTCGGCCTTCACCCCGGTGGCGTTCCGCACCGAGACGCGGACCGCGGAGCCGGCGCCGGGACTCTTGGCGGTGCCGCCGAGGATGTCCTTCACCACGCTGTCGCCGGTCTGCGCGCTGAGCGTGCCGTCGGGCCCCACGGGCAGCAGGGCGGTCTTGTAGTCGCCGCGCTTGGCGAGGTCGGCCAGCTTGGCGAGGAAGGCGCCGAGGTCCTTGTCGGTGAGCGGCGGGTCCAGGATCTGCGCGAGCGTCCGCACGGTGACGGTGGCGGACGCCGGGTCGGAGGACATCTTGCGCAGCACGCCCTGGAGGACCTGGCCGAACCGCTGCAGCCGGGCGTTCTCGGGCTCCCCGGAGGCGCGGTAGGTGGCGTAGGCGACCGCCATCTTGCCGCTGAGGGTCTGGTCCCGGCCCTTGTGGACGAGCGGGGCGGCACCCTTCTTGCCGGCGTCCGGGTCGGGCACGTCGGTGTCGGTGTCGACGTCGATGTCGCCGACGAGGTCGACGAGGTTCTGCAGATAGGGGGTGTCGAGCCGCCAGGTGCCCTGGATGCTGGTGCCGAGGACCGTGTCGAGCTGGTCGCGGGTGCCGGAGGTGCCGTCGTCGTCCACGGACGCGGCGAGGGTCGTCGCGGAGCCGTCGTCGCCGGTCAGGGCCAGCGAGTTGGGCAGCAGGACGGTGGTGCCCTGCTGGGTGGTGGTGTTGTCGACCAGCAGCGCCGTCAGGGTGCCGCCCCCGGCGGTGTTGTGCAGGTGGACGGCGAGCACGTCGCGTTTCTGGGCGGCGGCCGGTGCGGCGGCGCCGTCCGTGCCGCCGGAGGACAGACCGGGCAGCTTGCCGGCGTACCAGAGGTAGCCGACGCCGCCGGCCGCGACCAGGGCGAGGACGACGAGCAGGGCGATGAGGCGGCTGCGGGCGCGGCGGCGGGCCTCCTCGCGGCGCTCGGTGCGGTTCTCGGTGAACTTCAGCCAGTCGATGACGTCCTCGGAGTCGCCGTCGGGCTCCTCGACGAAGGCGAACTGCTCGGTCTGGTAGTCCGGGGCGGCCCCGCTCTCGCCGGGACCCGGTACGTCCTGCGCGGGACCGGGCCCGCTCTCGCCGGGGCCGGGTACGTCCTCTGCGGGGCCGGCCTGCTGCGGGATGTAGGCGGTCTGCTCCGCGGCCCGGGGCTGCTGTCCGCTGCTCGCCGCCTGCGCGTAGGGGTCGTACCCGGTGGCGTCCTGGGTGCCGGTGGCGTACGGGTCGTAGGGGGTCTGCGAGCCGTAGGGGGCGTACGGGTCGTAGGCGGGCTGCTGCCGGCCGGGGTCGTAGGAGGGTGCCGGCTGCTGCTGGCCGGTGGCGTACGGGTCGTAGCCGTAGCCCTGCTGCTGGGCGTACGGGTCGTAGGCCGCCGGCTGGGCCTGTGCGGCCTGCTGTGCCGGGACCTGCCGGTACATGGGCCGGCCGTACTCGTCGTAGCCGACGAGTTCGTACGGGCCGCCGTCGTAGCCGGCGTCACCCGCGTCGTATCGGTCGTTCACCGGTGCCCCTCTCGGCTCACTCGCCGCGGTACAGCTCGCGCTTGTCGATGTAGCGCACGACTCCGTCCGGGACCATGTACCAGATGGGGTCGCCCTTGGCGACTCGCGCACGGCAGTCCGTGGAGGAGATGGCGAGCGCCGGCACCTCGACGAGCGAGACACCGCCTTCCGGCAGGCCCGCGTCGGTCAGCTGGTGGCCGGGGCGGGTGACGCCGATGAAGTGCGCGTAGGAGAACAGCTCCTCCGAGTCGCGCCAGGTCAGCAACTGGGCGAGGGCGTCGGCGCCGGTGATGAAGAACAGGTCGGTGTCGGGGTTGAGGGCACGCAGGTCGCGCAGGGTGTCCACGGTGTAGGTGGGCCCGCCGCGGTCGATGTCGATGCGGCTGACGGAGAACTGCGGGTTCTCGGCGGTCGCGATGACCGTCATCAGATAGCGGTCCTCGGCCGGGGAGACGTCGCGGTGGGACTTCTGCCACGGCTGGCCGGTGGGGACGAAGACCACCTCGTCCAGGTGGAACTGCGCGGCGACCTCGCTGGCCGCCACGAGGTGCCCGTGGTGGATCGGGTCGAACGTCCCGCCCATGACGCCCAGGCGCCGCTTGCCCGTGTGGGCGGGGCCGCTGCCCGGTGCGTACCGCGGGTGGTTCACCGTGTCGCCGGCCGTCTCGCGCGCCGGACCGGTAGGCATGTCCTGCTCTCCCATGCGTGCAGACCCTACCGGCCCGGTCCGGGGCGCTTGCCGGGGCCGGGGTCCCCGCTCAGCGGTCGCGGTTGAAGCGCGTGGTGATCCACAGCAGCAGGAGCAGGATGATCAGGGCGCCGCCGCCGGTGATGGCCGGGTTGAGACTGTTGTGGTTTCCGCCGTGCTCGCCGCCCTCGGCGGCAAGGGTGACCAACTGGGCTGCGGCGCTGTGGAAGCTCATCTTCGGCAGGACCTAACGCTGTGTGGGCGGAATAAAGATGTCGGCCCATCGTAAGCGGGCGGCCCCGCGGCACTCACGCCGACTCCGCCATCGGGACCGGCGGGCCGGTCGCGGCGGCGGCCGTCCGCCGGCGCGGCGGGGAACTTCCGCCGCTTCTCAGTCGTCCTTCCGCTTGTAGCCGCGCAGCAGCAGCCAGCCGGTCAGCACACAGCCGAGGACCATCACGACCAGGACGACACGCAGCAGGTTTCCCGTCCCGTGCTGCTGGGCGGCGCTCGCGGCGGCCTCGGTGAGCCAGGCGGCTGCAAGGTGGTGATCCATGGCGGGACTCCTTCGGGTGTACTGCCTGCCACGGTATCTCCGCCTAGGCTGGGCCCCGCCTCGGGGGCACGGTGGCACTCAGACGCACATGGGGGAAGACATGTCCGACGACGGCCGGCAGCACACCGGGCACGAGCAGGTGCCGAGCAGGCGGCGCAGGCGCTTCCCGGGAATCTCCTCGCGCGCCTACGAACACCCGGCGGACCGTTCGGCCCTGGTGGCGCTGCGCAAGCTGAGCGGGTTCGACACCGTCTTCAAGGCGCTCAGCGGCCTGCTGCCGGAGCGGAGCCTGAGACTGCTGTTCCTGTCCGACTCGGTGCGGGTCTCCGAGCGGCAGTTCGCGCACCTGTACGACATGCTGCGCGACGCCTGCCACATCCTGGACCTGGAGAAGGTCCCGCCGATGTACGTCACGCAGGACCCGCAGCCGAACGCGATGTGCATCGGCCTGGACGAGCCGGTCATCGTGGTCACCACGGGCCTGGTGGAGCTGCTCGACGAGGAGGAGATGCGGGCGGTCGTCGGGCACGAGGTGGGGCACGCGCTGTCCGGGCACTCGGTGTACCGCACGGTGCTGCTGTTCCTGACCAGCCTCGCGGTGAAGGTCGCCTGGATCCCGCTGGGCAATCTCGCGGTCATGGCCATCGTCACGGCGCTGCGGGAGTGGTTCCGCAAGTCGGAGCTGTCCGCCGACCGGGCGGGCCTGCTGGTGGGCCAGGACGTCCGGGCCTCGATGCGGGGCCTGATGAAGATCGCGGGCGGCAACCACCTGCACGAGATGAACGTGGACGCGTTCCTGGAGCAGGCCGAGGAGTACGACGCGGGCGGCGATCTGCGCGACTCCGTGCTGAAGATCCTGAACGTGCTGCCGCGTTCGCACCCGTTCACCACGGTGCGGGCCGCCGAGCTGAAGAAGTGGGCCGAGTCGCGGGACTTCCAGCGGATCATGGACGGTCACTATCCGCGGCGCAGCGAGGACAAGGACACCTCCGTCGGTGACTCCTTCCGCGAGTCGGCGTCCGCCTACGCGAGCGATGTGAAGGACTCCAAGGACCCGCTGATGAAGCTGGTCACGGATCTCGCGGGCGGCGCGGGCGACCTGGGCGGCCGGGTCCGCCGGGGTTTCGACGGCTTCCGCAGCCCGCCGCCGGCCCCGGGGGACGCGCCGGGCGGGGACGAGGAGCAGGCAGGGCGTTAGCCGGCTCCTGGCCTCCGCCGCGTGCCGCGCACCGGTCCTCAGAGCCGCGGCTGGGCCCCGGCGGCCAGGGTTCCGCACAGGGCCGCGGGGCCGCCGCCGGTGTCGTAGGGGTTGGTGCCGGCCGGGGTGCCGGGCGCGGCCGTCTGGCCGGCCAGGAGCGGGCGCAGATAGGCCGAGGAGTCCTCGCCGCAGGCCAGCGGGCCCGCCTGGACGTAGGCCGTGACCAGCCGGACCTGCCGGGTGCGCAGGTCGTCGCGGTCGAAGTGGAAGGTCAGCTCGCGGCGGACGGTGAAGAGGGAGGCGGGGGCGTCGGAGGCGGCGCCGGCGGGGCGCAGGGCGTAGACGAAGGTGTGGTCGGCGGTGACCGCCAGGGTCGCCGGGTCGGCCTCGGCGGCCGCCAGGGTGCCGAAGGCACGGACCGGGTCGTCGGCCAGCCGGGCCCGCGCGGGGTCGATGCGGACCACCCAGCCCGTGGCCTCGTGCCGGCCGTCCGCGGCCGGGTGGGCGAAGCTGCGGTCGAACTGGTCGAGCTGCCCGGAGTCGACCAGGGAGCGGGCGTCCTGCGCCGTGCGGCCGGTGAGCACGTCGGGGTCGAGCGAGGAGCGGACGATGTAGTCCTTGGCGGTGGTGAGGGCGGTCACCACCTGGCTGTCGGAGAAGTGGGCGGTGCGGCGCGAGGCGGGCAGGGGTATGCCCTCGGCGCCGGCCTCGTAGTCGGCGGCGGGGCTGTGCGCGAACAGGCGCTCGGCACCGGGGGCGCCGGGCACCTTGCCGAGCGGGGCGAGCGGGATGACCGTCATCCGCGGGGACTCCACGGTCCGGCGGGCCTGCGGGGAGCCGTAGGGGTGGCGCACGCCCAGGTAGAGCGCGGTGCCGAAGGCGACGGTGAGCAGCAGGGCGAGGAGCAGTAGCTGCCGGGTGAGTCCGCGGTGCGCGGGCCGGCGGCGGCGTACGGCGGGCGCGTGGTCGGCCATGCGTTCCGCGGCGGAGAACTCCTGGAGGCGGGCAGCGCGCACGAACGACTCGTCGAAGACGACGGATCGGTACTCGTCCTCCGCACCGCCGGGGCCGCCCTCGGGTGTCCCCTCCGGTGGGTCGCCAGGCCGGCCCATATCTTCAGGGTAGGTCGCGCGGAGCCCGGGTAAACGCCCTGCCCCAGGCCAAGTTGTGACAGGTTCCCGGCCCGCGCGGGCGGAGCGCTCAGGGCGAGCGCGGGATGGCCGAGACGACCGGCCGGCGGTGGTCGGCGGGGGTGGCGGGAGGCGGCGCGGTGCCCTGTTCGAGGCCGGTGCGGGCCGGGGCGGGGACGCGGTCGCGGGCGCCCGAGGAGCTTCCCCGGTAGACGGCGGCGAAGGCGAGGGCGACCATGCCGATGCCCATCACGACGGCGAGGATCCAGGCGACGGGCCGGTGCCAGCGGACCTGCTTGCCGTAGAGACCGAAGGGGCCGTCGCCGAGGACGTAGGGGTCGTCCGGCTCGTCGTCATCGTCGCGATCTTGGCCGGATCCGGGGCGTTCGGGGCCGTAGCCGTCGTCGTAGCGCTCGCCCGTGGCGTGGGCGCGGCGGGCGGCCTCCGCCTCGGACGCCTCGGCTCTGGCCTGGGCCGCGGCCAGCAGGCGTTCGACGGCGGTCGGCTCGTGCACCGTGGCCGCCCGTATGAAGGCCTCGTCGAAGACCACGGAGGCGAACTCGTCGTTCGGCGCTCCGCGGTCGTGGTCGTCGTCGGGCTCCCCGCCGTCAGGGAACGGCGTGCCCCCCACGTCCTCCGGCACGGATCCAGCGTAGACCTGAGGGGTCGATTTGGGCAGACCGCAAGGGGATGCGTCTGCCTGGTGAGATGCCTTTTCGGCCGTGCGCCCGGGGCGGGTGCCGCGCCGGGCGCACAGGGCCGAACGGGTGAGCCTCAGCGGCGTACGTGCCCGTCGCCGGTGACGATGTACTTGGTGCTGGTCAGTTCCGGCAGCCCCATCGGGCCGCGGGCGTGCAGCTTCTGCGTGGAGATGCCGATCTCGGCGCCGAAGCCGAACTGGCCGCCGTCGGTGAAGCGGGTGGAGGCGTTCACGGCGACGGTGGTGGAGTCGACCAGTTGCGTGAAGCGGCGGGCGGCCTGCTGGGAGGTGGTGACGATGGCCTCGGTGTGGCCGGAGGTCCACAGCCGGATGTGCTCGACGGCCTTGTCCAGCGAGTCCACCACCGCGGCGGCGATGTCGTAGGACAGGTACTCGGTCTCCCAGTCCTCGGGCGTCGCCTCGACCACGGTGGCCTGGGAGTCCTTGGCGTAGGCCATGACCCGCTCGTCGGCGTGGACGGTGACCCCGGCCTCGGCGAGGGCGTCCAGGGCGCGCGGCAGGAACTCGGGCGCGATGTCCTGGTGGACGAGGAGGGTCTCGGCGGCGTTGCAGACGCTGACCCGCTGGGCCTTGGAATTGATCAGGATCTCGACGGCGGTGTCGAGGTCGGCCTGGGCGTCGACGTAGACGTGGCAGTTGCCGGTGCCGGTCTCGATCACGGGGACCGTGGACTCGTTGACCACGGTCTGGATCAGGGAGGCGCCGCCGCGCGGGATGAGGACGTCGACCAGGCCGCGGGCGCGCATCAGCTCGCGGACGGAGTCGCGGCTCTCGCCGGGCACGAGCTGGATCGCGTCGGCGGGCAGTCCGGCGCCGCCGACGGCGTCCCGCAGGACGCGCACCAGGGCGGAGTTGGACTCGTAGGCGGAGCCGGAGCCGCGCAGCAGGACGGCGTTGCCGGACTTCAGGCAGAGGGCGGCGGCGTCGACGGTGACGTTCGGGCGGGCCTCGTAGATGATGCCGACGACGCCGAGCGGGACGCGGACCTGGCGCAGGTCGATGCCGTTGGGCAGGGTGGAGCCGCGGACGACCTCCCCGACCGGGTCGGGCAGCTTCGCGACGTCCCGGACGTCGGAGGCGATGGCGCGCACCCGCTCCGGCGTGAGGGTGAGCCGGTCGACGATGGCCTCGCTGGTGCCGTTCTCCCGGGCCTTGGCCACGTCCTTGGCGTTGGCCTCGACGATCTCGGCGGTGCGGACCTCCAGCGCGTCGGCGATGGCGAGCAGCGCGTCGTCCTTCACGGCCCGCGGGAGCGGCGCGAGGTCGGCGGCGGCGGCCTTGGCCCGGTAGGCCGCCTGGGTGACCGGGGACATCGAGTCGTACGGCGAGAGGGTGGTCATGGTGGAAGGGTAGTGCGCGGGGCGCCGCGGTTCAGCGGTCGTCCCACAGCCCGAGACGTCCCGGAAGGGGCGGACCCGGTCAGAACGGGTGCACGCCCACCGGTGTCGCCGGCGGCGGGCCGTAGCCCTCGGCGACGCGCTGGTGGTAGGTCTCCCGGTCGATGACCTCCAGGCCGACGATCTCCCAGGGCGGCAGGCCGGCGCTCTGCCGGTGCTCGCCCCACAGGCGCAGCGCCACGGCGGCGGCGTCGTGCAGGTCGCGGGCCTCCTCCCAGTACCGGATCTCGGCGTGGTCGGTCGCGTATCTGCTGGTCAGCAGGAAGGGGTGGTCGTGGGCGAGCTGTTCCAGGGCCCGCCGCAGCTCGGCCAGCGGGACCTTCCGCCCGGAGACGCTCAGGGTGACGTGCCAGAGCCGGGGCAGGTCGTCGGGTTCCTCGTAGGTGTCCCCGGCCGCGACGCTCGTCAGAGCACCGCGGGTCCCCGTCCCCGGGCGCGCTCGTCTCACGACGGCCTCCTTCCCGCACGGCCCGCGGGGCCCGCGTGGCTCGCTCCGCCCGCATGGCTCGCTTGGCCTCTTGACGGAACGTGTCCCTTCAACATGTCCCTGGGACAAAGTTGAGCAGGCCCCAGGGCTCCGCGTGGGGGTTTTACGGAACGTCCCCCACCGGGGGCGCCGCGGACGCCCCGCTTTACGAGCGGTTTTGCGAGCGTTTACCCGTGCAGCAGCACCAGGTCGTCCCTGTGTACGACCTCGCGTTCGTAGGCGGCGCCCAGCTCGCGTGCCAGCTCGCGGGTCGAACGGCCGAGCAGCCGGGGGATCTCCTTGGCGTCGAAGTTGACCAGTCCCCGGGCCACCGCGCGGCCCGTGGTGTCCCGCAGTTCGACGGGGTCGCCGGCGCTGAACTCCCCTTCCACGGCGGAGATTCCGGCGGGCAGCAGCGACTTGCGGCCGTTGACGACCGCGTCCACCGCGCCGTCGTCCAGGGTCAGGGCGCCCTGCGGGGTGGAGGCGTGCTGGAGCCAGAGGAGCCGGTCGGCGGAGCGCTTGCCGGTGGGGTGGAAGTAGGTGCCGGTGTCACCGCCGGCCAGTGCCTCGGCGGCATGGACGGCGCTGGTCAGCACCACCGGGATGCCGGCGGCGGCGGCGATCCGGGCGGCCTCCACCTTGGTGACCATGCCGCCGGTGCCGACGCCGGCCTTGCCCGCGCTGCCGATCTCGACGCCGGCCAGGTCCTGCGGGCCCCTCACCTCCGCTATCCGGGAGGTGCCGGGCCTGCTGGGGTCGCCGTCGTAGACGCCGTCGACGTCGGAGAGGAGGACGAGCAGGTCGGCGTGGACGAGGTGGGCGACGAGCGCGGCGAGGCGGTCGTTGTCGCCGAAGCGGATCTCGTCGGTGGCGACGGTGTCGTTCTCGTTGACGATCGGCAGGGCGCCCATCGCGAGCAGTTCGTCCAGGGTGCGCGAGGCGTTGCGGTGGTGGGCGCGGCGGCTCATGTCGTCGCTGGTGAGCAGGACTTGGCCGACGCGGACGCCGTAGCGGGCGAAGGAGGCGGTGTAGCGGGCGACGAGCAGGCCCTGGCCGACGCTGGCGGCGGCCTGCTGGCGGGCGAGGTCCTTGGGGCGCCGGTGCAGGCCCAGCGGGGCGAGGCCGGCGGCGATGGCTCCGGAGGAGACGAGCACGATCTCCTTCTCGGCGCCGCCCGCCCGTCTCCCGCTGCCCTCGGCGGCGGCCCCGCGGCCCGCCGCCTCGTCGCGGATCTTGGCGAGGACGTCGACCAGCGCGTCGACGCGGTCGGCGTCCAGGCCGCCCGCGGCGGTGGTCAGCGAGGAGGAGCCCACCTTGACGACGATCCTGCGGGCCTCGCCCACGGCCTGCCTCACCCTTGTCACCGTGCCTACCGTCCCCTCACACGCTGTCCGGCTGCCTGACCGGCAATCTACGCGAAGCGGGTCGGGCGGTGCGCACCGGTCCGGCTCCCGGACACGGCGCCGCGGGTGCCGCGGGCGCCCCGGGAACGGTCGGCGGCCGTCGCCGCGCGGACCGTCCGGCCCGTCGCGGCCGTCCGGTCAGGCCGCCGCCGCGCCGACGCCCTTGCCCGGCAGGAACCGGCGCAGTGTGCGCCGGGCCTTGCGCAGGGCGCGGCGCGGGACGGAGTTGGCGGCCGCCTCCCGGTAGCCGAGGAAGGGGCGGGCCTCGCGGGCGTCGGCGAGGTACATCTCGTCGGGGACGCGGGCGGCCCGGGACCGGAAGTGCGGGTAGATGAGGTACAGCCGGGTGCCGCGCTTCTCCACCACGGCGGCGGCCTGCTTCTTGGCCTTGACGAACTTCACCACGTCCAGCAGCAGGTCGGGCCGCTGCATGGCGACCAGGTGCAGCCGCAGCCGCTCGTGCACCTTGAGCCGGTGCGCCACACCCGGCGTCCAGTAGGCGTCCATCAGCGGCTTGGCCAGCTCGAACTTGTGCCGGCGCACCTCTTCGTCGTCGGTGAGGAACTTCGGCCCGAACTGCGGCAGCAGCGTGATGAGGAACGGCCGGACCATGAGCAGGTCGCGCTTGTCGCCGGCCGGGACCATGTCGGCGATCAGCTTCATCAGGGCGCGCGCGGAGTCGAAGCGCAGGGTGTAGCTGCCGCTCTTGGTGACCTGCTTGCCGTCGTCGCGGCCGACCAGGTAGTAGCAGGTGTAGTCGGCGACCACGGAGACACCGCTCGCGCGCAGGTACGCCTCCAGCGTGAACAGGGCGTCCTCGCCGGTGAACAGCGACTCGTCGAACCGCATGTGGTGCTGCTCCAGCAGGGACCGGCGGAACAGCTTCTGCGCGCTGAGCGTGAACTTGATGTTCGAGGTGAAGACGTCGGCCCGGTCGAGCGTCTCGCCCCACATGGACTTCGGCGCGGTGCGGTTGACGCCCTCGACGCGGCCGAGGACGACGTCCGTGCCGTTCTTCTCGGCCATGGCGATCATGCGTTCCAGGGCCTCGGGGCCGAGCCGGTCGTCGGCGTCGAGGAAGAAGACGTAGCGTCCCGACGCCTTGTCCAGGCCGACGTTGCGCGGGCCGCTGGGGCCGCCGGAGTTCTCCTGGCGGATGACGGTGACCGGCATGGGGGCGCGGGCCGCGAACTCCTCCAGGCACTCGCCGGTGCCGTCGGTCGAACCGTCGTCGACCGCGATGACCTCCATGCGCGCCGGGTCGATGGTCTGCGCCTCGACGGATGCCAGGCATTCGACCAGGTACGGCATGGCTTCGTACGCCCCGATGACGACGCTCACATCAGGCTGCGGCACGACGGTCACTCTTCCCCCTTCACGGAAAATTTCCCCCTATCGCCTCAATGGCACGGTGTTAGACGGGCGGCAAAGGGAAGCGGTTGCTCCGAGTCGTGGGTGTCACAGCTCACGGACAGCCGCCTCACGGAGAGTATGCCCGGACGGTAAGAGCGGCGCGGGATCTGTTGAGAACCGGGCAAGACGAGGCCCCCGGGGAAGTGGTCCCCGGGGGCCTGGCGGTCCTGGTGTCCGGCGGCGGGTCAGCCCGCGGTCACGCCGTCGGTCTCCCCGGCCGTCGCGGCGCGCTGGCCCGGTACCGCGTTGGTCAGCTCGGCCGCCTCGGCCGGGTCGGCGTTCGCCGCGGCCAGCCGGGCCTGCTGGCCGGCGTTGCGGACCTGGGCCTTGCGGGCCAGGGCGGCGACCGCGCCGTTGAACTGGTCGATCGACGTCGGCTCGGCCGGGCCGAGCAGGTACTGCTTCAGCTCCTCGCGGTCCACCGCCAGCGGGTCGGCGGACGGGTCGCGCACGGCGTCCAGCAGACCGCCCAGCTCCTCCGCGCTGTTGGTGAGGATCACCGCGGCGCGCACGGCCGTGTTGTGCCGCTTGAACTCCTCGGCGCCCACCCCGGCGGAGTCGGTGACGGCGTACGGCTTGCCGCTGGCGATGAAGTCGGAGACCACGGAGGAGATGTCGGAGACCATCGCGTCGGAGACGTTGAAGCAGTCGTACAGCCGCGGCTCGGCGCCGGTGATGACGCGGTGCTCGTACGACGGGAAGGAGCGCCAGTAGGCGTCGTTCCACTCGGCGCGCAGCCGGGCGATCTCCGCGTGCCGCTCGGTGTCCACGACGCCGTCACGGCTGGCCTCGGCCTCGTCGCCCTTGGTGCCGCCGGCGCCGGCCAGCTCCTCCAGCCGGGCCTCGATGCGGGTCAGCTCGGCCCGCGCCTGGTCGGCCGCGGCGCTGTCGGCGGTGAAGCGGGGATCGGCGGCGCGCTCGGCGGCGGCCTGTTCGACCAGGGCGGCGATGCGCTCGTGGGCGGCCTTGGCGTCCCGGCTGACGGTGCCGGTGAACGGGTGCGGCTTGTACAGGACGCGCACCGGCGGGTCGGCGGTGATCAGCCTGCGCACGATGTTCTCGCCGGCGAGCACGATCGAGGTGTTTCCGGGGTTGCCGTCCCAGCCCTCCCAGGTGGGGGCGTACAGGACGGTGGGGACGCGGTCCTGGGGCACATCCTGCCGGGGCTGGATGGGCGCGAGCTGCGGGCGGCCGACCTCCACGATGTCGTCGTCGCGGACGCCGACGTCGGCGAGGGCGTAGCGGTCGCGGCCGGCCCGGCCGGCGGTCCACACCTCGTCGTACACCTTGCTGTACGGGTTGACGCTGGCCAGCTTGTCGCTGTCGCCGTGGCCGATGAAGACGTGCTTCATGGTGGGCACGCGCAGCAGGTGGATGTTCTTGCCGACGTTGGCCGCGTAGAGGGCGACGCGCACCGTGGACAGGTCCAGGTTCATCAGGTGCACCCCTCCGGGCACGCAGATGACGGGGACCGTGGTGGGCGCGAGGTTGGCCAGGATGACGCGCTCGCGGAGGATGATCAGCGGCCGGGTCTCCAGTTGCTCCATCGTCTCCAGCCACATGTTGACCTGGTAGGCGGAGTCCTTGGAGCCGGAGAAGTACAGCACCGTCTCGGGCCGGTAGCCGGACAGCCAGTCGTCGACGGCGGCGAGGACGGTCTCGGGCCGCGGCGGGATCGCGGTGCGGCGCACGTACGGCATGAGGCGCAGCACGTATCCGGTGCCCAGGCCGAGGGTGAGGCCGATGCCGAGGCAACCGAACCCGGCGGACCCGGCCGCCGCGGAGACCAGGACGCCGGCGACCGCGAACAGGTCGAGGTGGAGCATCTTCTCCGCGGAGCGGTGCAGCAGCACGCGCGGCGGGGCGTCCGGGATGCGGATGCGGGACTTCAGGTCGATGTTGCGGGTGGCGACCGGCATCCGGCGGCGGTTGCGGATGAGGGTGACCAGGGCGCCGTGCGGGGCCTGGAGGCCGTAGAAGGCGACGAAGCAGGCGATCGCGCCGTAGAAGATCAGGTCGTCCGAGAGGGACAGCCGGGCCAGGAGCAGGACCAGCAGCAGCTGCCGGATCAGGAAGCGGATCGACAGGCCCGCCCGGACCTTGCTGAGGCGGCTGATCAGGTAGCTGCCCTTGCGGTGCAGATAGTGGTCCGCCAGATACGTCACGGCGGCCAGGGCCGCGAAGGCGGGGACGCTCGGGACGAGCGCGGCCAGCATGAGCGCCGGGAAGCCCAGCATCACGAGGACCGCCGCGGCCAGCTCGGCCGCGCTGCCCACCCTGGCGACGCGAATAGCGGTGGATATCACGGAGAAACCTGCTCTGGGAGGGGGGAGTGCCGGTTGTGTTGATTCATGCCGGACATGCCGGTGCTTCACAGGAAGTACGTAGAGGTGCGGTGTACGGATTCAGGCCCCTGCGAACACCCGGCGGGCGACGGCAGAGGCCTGAATTCATGACAGCTATTTGCCCGTAATATTACATGCTGTCCTGGCGGTCCAGCACCGAGGCCAGGGCCTGTTCGAAGCCGGAGGCCCGGGCGGCGCCCGCGGTCGGGTCCTGCTGGCGGACGTCGATGACGTGCCCGGTCAGCTCCGACAGCAGCACGTCCAGCGAGGTGCGGGCCACGGCCTCGGAGGAGAGCAGGGTGTCCGCCGGCTCCTGGCCGAACGCCTTGGTGCGCATCGGCGTCGCGGTGCGCTCGGGGTTGATGCAGTTGACCCGGATGCCGTCGGCGGCCCACTCGTCGGACAGCGCCTGGGTGAGGTTGACCATGGCGGCCTTGGTGGAGGAGTACAGGGAGTACTCGGCGCGGCCGCGGGTGTAGCTGCTGGAGGTGTAGAGCAGCAACTGGCCCTTGGTCTCCGACAGGTACTTGTAGGAGGAGCGCGCGATCTGCACCGGCGCCAGGTAGTTGACCTTCAGCGCCTCCTCGATGGTGGCGTTGTCGGTCTCGGCCAGCTTGCCGATGCGCAGCACGCCCGCGGTGTTGACGACGTAGTCGATCCGGCCGGTCTCCGCGTACGCCTTGGACAGCGCGTCGTCGACCTCCTCGGGGTTCTCCACGTGGGTGCCGGTGGTGGAGCGGCCCAGTGCGTAGACGTGCGCGCCGTAGGAACCGGCGAGTGCGGCGATGTCCTTGCCGATGCCGTACGAGCCGCCGAAGATGACGACGGTCTTGCCGGTGAGCAGTTCGCGGTAGGCGTCCTCGCCGTTCTGCTCGGGCGCGGCGGTGGAGGCGAGCTGGAACAGCTTGTCGGCGATGAAGACGTCGACCGGCTGCGTCACCTTCATGTTGTACTCGTCGCCCGCGACGACGTGGATCGGCACGTCCGGCAGGTACTTGAGGACCACCGAACAGTCGTCCGTGGCCTGGAAGTTGGGGTCGCCGGCGGCGACCTCGTAGGCGCGGCGGATGGTGGACAGCCTGAAGGCCTGCGGGGTCTGGCCGCGGCGCAGCCGGGAGCGGTCCGGGATCTCGGTGATGAACTCGCCGTCCTCGCCGTGGGTGCGCGTGACGATGATGGTGTCCGCGGACGGGATGGCGACGTCCACGGCCTGGTAGCGCTCCAGCGCGGCCACGCAGTCGTCGATGACGCGCTGGGACAGCAGCGGGCGTACGGCGTCGTGGAAGAGGACGTTGAGGTCCTCGCCCTCGGCCAGGCCCTCGCCGAGGGCGGCGATGGCGCGCTCGGTGGTCTCGTTCCGTGTCGTGCCGCCTTCGATGACCTTCCGCACCTTGGCGAAGCCCGCCCTGGCGACGATCTTCTCGACGTCCGGCACATAGCCCGGCGCCATCAGCACGATGACGTCGTCGATCGAACCGGCGTTCTCGAAGGTGGCCAGGGTGTGCTCGATGACGGCCTTCCCGGCGATCTTCAGCAGCTGCTTGGGGATCGACAGACCCACCCGCTGACCGGTGCCACCGGCCAGGATCACTGCGGTGGTTCGGGGCTTGGCTATGTGCTGGGACACAGGCGACCTACCTTGGGGCAACAGGGAACCGGGAAATGGTCCCACTTCCGGTAACCGCGATGCAAGGTGACCGCCCCTCGCCGCATATCCGCGCGCAACCTGTCATTCACCTTGTACCCCGAGTGACACCTTGTACCCCGAGTGATTGGCCGCACGCGGTTGAACCTCCGTGAATTCGCTGTGAGTAAGTCCACAGCGGCCCGGGGAACCTGCTTCCGGCCACCATGGCGAACACCCGGTCACGGAGCGCCCCTACCCCGGCTCCGGTGCCAACCGGCGCTGGTCAGGCCCCTGTCGGGCGGCCGGCACCCTCCGGCCGGGACCGGCGGCGCCCGGCCGCCCAGGGCACGCCCGCCGCTTCCGGCGCCCGGCGGGATCTTCACCTGCCGGGGCGCCGGGGCGTACACGTGTTCTTCATATGCGGCACGGCACCACCACGAGCCACAGGCGAATACGGCGCGGCGGGGAGTTCATTGTCACGGAATTCCGCGCGGAACTGCCGCGCATTTCGGCCCCGGCCCGCACGAACGACCGATTCACCGTGCCGGGAACCGGTTGAAGAAGATATCCGGGAAGCGCGAGAGACGGGTGGGAGGGTGCCCGTACAGTCTGGTTCTCCCGGGTGAACGGACGGTAAGACGGGGGTGTGAGGGCGGACTGAGAGGAGCCCGGGCCCCAAGGACCCGGGCTCCCGCCGGCGTCACACCAGCCGGACGCCCGGCTCGTCCGACTCCACCCGCAGCCGGGCCAGCGTGCTCGCCGTCGCCTGCGGCCTCAGCACCGTGTCGACGGCCCGGACGCGCGCGTCGATGCCGTCCCGGCGGATGTCGAACAGGTGGTAGCCGCGGTGGGCGTCGATGAACTTCCAGTGCGGGTTGTCCGCCATCAGCGGGTCCCACTGCCGGTGGAAGGCGTCCTGGTCCTGGTCGCCGCTGCTGGAGACCGAGGTGCCGACGAACTCGGCGCCGACCACGTCCGAGTCCGGGTCGGCGTAGTCGGTCCTGAGGTCGCTGATCATCGTCAGATGGCGGTCGCCGCTGAGCACCACCGGGTTGCGGACCTCGGCCAGGTCCTGGAGCAGGGCGTTGCGTTCGACCTGGTAGCCGTCCCAGGCGTCGTAGTACCAGAGCTTGCCCTCGCCGGGCAGCAGGTCCGTCTCGGCCATCATGATCTGCGAGGCGATGAGGTTCCAGCGGGCCGGGGAGTCGCGCAGCCCGTCGAGCAGCCACTGCTTCTGCTCCGCGCCGAGCATGGTCCGCTCCGGGTCCCCGGCGCCCTCCTGCGAGGTGGCCTGGTCGCTGCGGTACTGCCGGGTGTCCAGGACGTTGAGCCGGGCCAGCCGGCCGAACTCCAGCCGGCGGTACATCTGGATGTGTGGACCCGTGGGCACCGCGGAGGCGCGCACCGGCATGTGCTCGTAGTACGCCTGGAACGCCGCGGTGAGCCGGGCGGTGAACTTGTCGTGCGGCTGCTTGTCCGGGTCCTGCGGGATCTCGCCGGCCCAGTCGTTGTCCACCTCGTGGTCGTCGAAGGTGACCACCCAGGGCGCCTGGGCGTGCATCGCCGCGAGGTCGGGGTCGGTGTGGTACTGGGCGTACCGGTTGCGGTACTGCGCCAGGGTGTACGGCTCGCCCTTGCCCTCGTGCCGCCGCACGGCCGTCGCCGAGGGCGCGGACTCGTAGATGTAGTCGCCGACGAAGAGCACGACGTCGGGATCCTGGGCGAGCATGTCGGCGTACGGCGTGAAGTAGCCGTGCTGCCAGTTCTGACAGGAGGCGAGGGCCACGCGCAGGTGACCGCCGCGCTGGTGCGGGTGCGGCGCGGTGCGGGTGCGGCCGGTGGGCGAGAGCTGGGTGCCGGCCCGGAAGCGGTACCAGTACGGGCGGTCCGGGCGCAGCCCGCGGACGTCCACGTGCACGCTGTGGCCGAGTTCGGGGCCGGCCTGGGCGGTGCCGCGGCGGGCGATCCTGCGGAACCGCTCGTCCTCGGCGATCTCCCAGTCCACGGGGAAGTCCGCGGCGGGCATGCCGCCGCCGTTCAGCGGATCGGGCGCGAGTCTGGTCCACAGCACGATGCCGTCGGGCAGCGGATCGCCGGAGGCGACCCCGAGGGTGAACACCCCGTCGGGCAGCGCCGGGCCGGCGGCGCGGGCGGTGCCGGGCAGCCAGAGCTGGGCGGAGGCCGCGGCACCGAGGACGGCGGCTCCGGCGGTCAGAAAACGGCGGCGGTCGGGCGATGGTCCGGTCATGCGCTGACTCCCTTGCCACAGTGGCCACATGGACGGGTGGGACGGACATGCGGAAGCTCCCACGGCCGCACGGCCCACCCGCTGAACCAGACCCATCACGAGCATGACAAATGAGCAGACAACAGGAGGCCCGTCACGGCACGGGAACACCGTCGCGCCGCAACGGAGTTGACGGTAGGCCGGAACACGCCGCACCGGCGGCACCCACGAGGGTGCCGCCGGTGCTCCTGAGGAACGTGCGGCCGCCCTGGTGCCGCGGCCCCGGGCGCGCAGGACGGCGGCGGCCGCCGCACGGCACGCGGACCGGGCCCGGTGGCGGGCGGACCGGCCGGCCGGGCGTTGTCCGGAAAGAACGCGTGCGGACCGGCCGGCCGGGGAAGACCGCGCCGAACCGGCCGGACGCCACCGGGCCGGGCGCCCGCGCGCTCACGGTGCGGGAACCCCCGGCACCCGTACGGCCACGGACCCCGGACACGCGAAACGCGGCACGCGGCGGACCGGAGTCCGCCGCGTGCCGCGCCGCCTGGCCCACCCCGCCGGACGGGGTGCCGGGCCTCCTACTCGAACGGGTCGAACTCGTCGTACTCCCGCAGCGCTTCGTCCCGCTCCGCTTCCTTGTCCCGGCGCCGCTGTGCCGCGGGCCGGGGCTCGTCGAAGCGGTGGTCCTCGCCGCGGCGGCCGAGCATCTCCGCGCCGGACATGACCGTCGGCTCCCAGTCGAAGACGACCGCGTTCTCCTCGGGGCCGATGGCGACGCCGTCGCCCGCGCGGGCGCCCGCCTTCATCAGCTTCTCCTCCACGCCGAGGCGGTTCAGCCGGTCGGCGAGGTAGCCCACGGCCTCGTCGTTGTTGAAGTCGGTCTGCCGGACCCAGCGCTCGGGCTTCTCGCCGCGCACCCGGAACAGCGGCTCGCCGCCGATCTCCTCGCGGGAGACGGTGAAGCCGGCGTCGTCCACGGCCTTGGGCCGGATGACGATCCGGGTCGCCTCCTCCTTCGGCTTCGCGGCCCGCGCCCTGCCGACCAGCTCGCCGAGGGCGAAGGTCAGCTCCCGCAGACCGATGTGGGCCACGGCCGACACCTCGAAGACGCGGTAGCCGCGCGCCTCCAGGTCGGGGCGGACCATCTCGGCGAGGTCCTTGCCGTCCGGCACGTCCACCTTGTTCAGGACGACGATCCGGGGCCGGTCGCCGAGCCCGCCGTACTGGCGCAGCTCCTCCTCGATGACGTCGAGGTCGGAGAGCGGGTCGCGCTCGGACTCCAGCGTCGCGGTGTCCAGCACGTGCACCAGGACGCTGCACCGCTCCACGTGCCGCAGGAACTCCAGGCCCAGGCCGCGGCCCTGGCTGGCGCCCGGGATGAGACCGGGCACGTCGGCGATGGTGTAGACGGTGGAGCCGGCCGTCACCACGCCGAGGTTCGGGACCAGCGTCGTGAACGGGTAGTCGGCGATCTTCGGCTTGGCCGCGCTGAGCACGGAGATCAGCGAGGACTTGCCGGCGCTCGGGAAGCCGACGAGCGCCACGTCGGCGACGGTCTTCAGCTCCAGGACGACGTCCTGGAGGTCACCGGGCTCGCCGAGCAGCGCGAAGCCGGGCGCCTTGCGGCGGGCGGAGGCCAGCGCCGCGTTGCCGAGGCCGCCCCGGCCGCCCTGCGCGGCGACGTACGAGGTGCCGTGGCCGACCAGGTCGGCGAGGACGTTGCCCGCCTTGTCCAGCACCACCGTGCCGTCCGGCACCGGCAGGACCAGGTCCTGGCCGTCCTTGCCGGACCGGTTGCCGCCCTCGCCGGGCTTGCCGTTGGTGGCCTTGCGGTGCGGGGAGTGGTGGTAGTCCAGCAGCGTGGTGACCGACTGGTCGACGGTCAGGATGACGTCACCGCCACGGCCGCCGTTGCCGCCGTCGGGGCCGCCGAGCGGCTTGAACTTCTCACGGTGGACGGAGGCACAGCCGTGGCCTCCGTTACCCGCGGCGACATGCAGTTCGACGCGGTCCACGAAGGTGGTCATGGTTCGGTGCCTCCAGAAAGATGTACGGGTACTGCCTGTGTCAACACGCGAAAGGCGGACCCTTCTTCCCGACCGGGAAGTGAGGTCCGCCTCGCGAAAGCGTTCAGCGCTGAATCAGGCGATTCAGGCGACCGGAACGATGTTCACGACCTTGCGGCCGCGGTGGGAACCGAACTCCACCGCACCGGCCTGGAGGGCGAACAGCGTGTCGTCGCCGCCGCGGCCGACACCGGCGCCCGGGTGGAAGTGGGTGCCGCGCTGGCGGACCAGGATCTCACCAGCGCTCACGACCTGACCGCCGAAGCGCTTCACGCCGAGCCGCTGGGCATTGGAGTCGCGACCGTTCCGAGTGGACGATGCGCCCTTCTTGTGTGCCATTTCTCCTCAGTCCCTTACTTCGCAGCCGTGGGGATCGACGTGACCTTGATCGCCGTGTACTGCTGGCGGTGGCCCTGCCGGCGGCGGTAGCCGGTCTTGTTCTTGTAGCGCAGAATGTCGATCTTCTGGCCCTTGTGGTGGTCCACGACCTCGGCCTCGACCTTGATACCGGCCAGCACCCACGGGTCGCTGGTGACGGTGTCGCCGTCGACAACGAGCAGGGTCGAGAGCTCGACCGTGTCGCCAACCTGGGCGGTGGAAATCTTGTCAACCTCAACGATGTCGCCGACAGCAACCTTGTGCTGGCGACCACCGCTGCGCACGATGGCGTACACGCGGATCTCTCTTTCGCTCGTTCAGAACCGGCACCCCCGCAGGCCAGTCACCCGGGGAAGCCACGGGTGACCTCTCCCGGCCCGCCTTGCGCCCGGGAGGAAGAGGTTTACGGGGATGTGGCGTGTTCAGTGGACACGCCGAGGGTCAAGGCTACGGGGACACACCCGAGGGGTCAAACCGGGCCCCGGCGGGCCCGGCGGACCCCGGGGCGTGCGCCCCGGAGTGTGCGGCCCGTCACCCGGACGGGCCGCACACCACGGGCGTCAGCCCTCGTCGTCGGCGGTGGAGACCGTGGTGGTCTTCTTCGCCGTCGACTTCGCGGCGGCCGTCTTGGCGGTCTTCGTCGCCTTCTTGGCCGTCGTCTTCTTGGCGGCCGTCTTCTTGGCCGCGGTCTTCTTGGCGGTGGTCTTCTTCGCCGCGGTCTTCTTGGCCGCCGTCTTACGGGCGGTCTTCTTGACCGGAGCGGCCTCCTCGGCCGCCGGCGCCTCGGCCGCCTGCTCGGTGGCGGCGGTCTCGCCGGCCGCCGGGACCCCGGCCGCCTCCGCCGTCCGGACCTCCGCCGGGGCGTGAGCCGCCGGGGCCTCCTCCGGCGCGGCCGACGGGACGACCACGACGGCCGCCTCCTCGGACGCGGTCGGCGCGGTGGCCTTGCGCACCGCACGGCGGCGCGGACGGGCCGGAGCCGGCTCGCTCGCGGCGGCCGGCGCGCTCGCGGCCGGCGTCTCCGCCTCGACCGGCTTGCCGGCCTCCACGGGCGTCTGGGCCGGCGCCGCGGGCGCGGTCTCGGACACCGTCACCACGGCCGCCTCGGCGCCCGCGGGGGAACCGGCCGGGGCCGACGCCTTCCGGGTCGCCCGACGGCGCGTACGGCCCTTGGGCGCGGCCTCCTCGGCGGCCGGCGCCTCGTCCTGCGGCGCCGGGACCACCTGGTCCTCGGCGGCGGCCGGCTCGGCCAGCGCCTCGGCCGCCGGCTCCTGCCGCACCGGGCGCGCCGCCGCCTCCTCGGCGGTGACGTCCTGGGCGGTCGGGACCCCGGCCCCGGCCGTCTCGGCCGCCGCCTCCCTGGCCCGCTCGCTCCGCTCGGCCCGCCGGGTCCTGCGGGGAGCCCGCTCGGCCTGCTCGGACCGCTCCGCCTGCTCGGTGCCGTCCGCCTGCTCCGGCTTCGGGGCGCCCGCCGGAGCCGACGCGCGACGGCTCGCCCGGCGCCGCGTACGGCCACGGCCGGCCGCCGCCTCCGCCTCGGCGACGCTGCTGTACAGCTCCTCGTCCGGCGCGAAGTCGGGCGCCGGCAGGGCCACCGGCTCGGCGGCCGCGGCGGCCACCTCCGCGGCGCTCTCCACGGCGGGCTCGACGGCCGTACCGGCGTCCACGACCACCGCGGCGGTCTCGTGCACGTGCTCGTGCTCGTGCTCGTGCGCGGTGTCCGGCGCCTCGCCACCGCGGCCGCCGCGCTTCTTGCGCTTGCCGCCGCCGTTCGCGGCGGGCTGGTCGAGGTGGACGATGACACCGCGGCCGTTGCAGTGGACGCAGGTCTCGGAGAACGACTCCAGCAGGCCCTGGCCGACCCGCTTGCGGGTCATCTGGACCAGGCCCAGCGAGGTCACCTCGGCCACCTGGTGCTTCGTACGGTCCCGGCCCAGGCACTCCAGCAGACGGCGCAGCACCAGGTCGCGGTTGGACTCCAGGACCATGTCGATGAAGTCGATCACGATGATGCCGCCGAGGTCGCGCAGCCGGAGCTGGCGCACGATCTCCTCGGCCGCCTCCAGGTTGTTCCTGGTGACCGTCTCCTCCAGGTTGCCGCCCTGGCCGGTGAACTTGCCGGTGTTGACGTCGATGACGACCATCGCCTCGGTCCGGTCGATCACCAGCGAACCACCGCTGGGCAGCCAGACCTTGCGGTCCAGCGCCTTGGCGAGCTGCTCGTCGATCCGGTAGGTGGCGAAGACGTCGACCTCGCTCGTCCACCTGGACAGCCGGGCGGCCAGGTCCGGGGCGACGTGCGCGACGTAGCCGTGGATCGTCTGCCAGGCCTCGTCACCGCTGACGATGACCTTGGAGAAGTCCTCGTTGAAGATGTCGCGCACGACCCGGACGGTCATGTCCGGCTCGCCGTACAGCAGCGTCGGCGCGTTGCCGGTCTTGGCCTTCTTCTGGATGTCCTCCCACTGCCCCTGGAGCCGCTCGACGTCCCGGCGCAGCTCGTCCTCGCTCGCGCCCTCGGCGGCGGTGCGCACGATGACGCCCGCGTCCTCGGGGACGATCTTCTTGAGGATGCTCTTCAGCCGGGCCCGCTCGGTGTCGGGCAGCTTGCGGCTGATGCCGGTCATCGAGCCCTCGGGCACGTACACGAGGTAGCGGCCCGGCAGGGAGACCTGGCTGGTCAGACGGGCGCCCTTGTGGCCGATCGGGTCCTTCGTGACCTGCACGAGGACAGACTGGCCGGACTTCAAGGCGGACTCGATGCGGCGCGGCCCGCCGGACATGCCGAGCGCCTCGAAGTTGACCTCACCGGCGTACAGCACCGCGTTGCGGCCCTTGCCGATGTCGATGAAGGCGGCCTCCATCGACGGCAGCACGTTCTGGACCTTGCCCAGGTAGACGTTGCCGACGTACGAGGTCGACTGCTCCTTGTTGACGTAGTGCTCGACGAGCACGCCGTCCTCCAGGACGCCGATCTGCGTGCGGTCGCCGTGCTGGCGGACCACCATCACGCGCTCGACGGCCTCGCGACGGGCCAGGAACTCGGCCTCGGTGATGATCGGGACGCGCCGGCGCCCCTGCTCACGGCCTTCCCGGCGGCGCTGCTTCTTGGCCTCCAGACGGGTCGAGCCCTTGATGGACTGCACCTCGTCGGACGGCTCGCTGGGCTTGCGCGGCTCGCGGACCTTGACGACCGTGCGCTCCGGGTCGTCGGCGGACGGCTCGGCGTCGACGGAGCTGTCCCCCGCCCGGCGGCGCCGGCGGCGACGCCGGCGGGTGCTGGTGCTGGAGCCGGCCGAGTCCTCGGAGCGGAAGTCCTCGGAGTCCTCTTCCTCCTGCTCGGCGGTGTCCTCGGCGTCCTGCGCGGCCTGCTCGGCGGCCAGTTCGTCGGTCTCCTCGCCGGACTCGCCGTCGGCGGCGTCACCGCGCCGGCGGCGGCGGCCGCCACGGCGACGGCGGCGGCGCGAGCCGGACTCCTCGAAGCCGTCGGCGCCCTCGGCGTCGTCGCCCTCCTCGTCCTCGGCGAGGTCCTCGGCGGACTCCGGGGCCTCCTCCGGCTCCTCCTCGGCGGCGGCCTCGGCGGGACGGGTGTCCTCGGGGGCGCCACGGCGGCGCCGGCGCCGGCGGGTACCGGTCTCGGCACGCTCCTGCGCGTACGCGTCGGTCTTCTCGGGCTCCTCGGTCTCCGCGGGCTCCTCGGGCTCTTCCGTCCCGGCGGCCTCGGCGGCCGCTTCGGCGGCGGCCCGCTCCGGGGTCTGGAACCGGGGCTCGGCGAACACCGGCGCCTGGAAGACGGCGACGGCCGGACGGGCGGGCCGGCGCGGGGCGTCGGCCTCGGTCTCGGCGGTCTCGGCGGTCTCGGCCGCGGTGGACGGCGCGGGCGCGGAGAAACCGGTCGCGGCGCGGGCGGCGCGGCGCCGGGCCCGGCGCGGCGCGGCGGCCTCGGTCTCGGCGGCCTGCGGGGCCGGCTCGGCGGCCGGCGGGGTCTGCTCGGCGGTCCGGGAGGCCGCGGGGGTCTCCGGCTGCGCGTCGGCGGCGGGCGTCTCCTGCCCGGCCTCCACGGCGGCGGGCCCGGTCGCCTCGGCGGTCTCCCCGCTCGCGGCGGCACCCTCGGGCGCGGACACCCGGCGGGTGGCGCGACGGCGCGTACGGCGCGGAGCGGCCTCCTCCACGGCGGCCTCGGTCGCCTCGGCGGGCTCGGTCACGGCGGCGGGCGCGGCCACTTCGGCGGCGACCGGCTCGGCGACCGCGGACGAGGTCTCCTCCGCACCCTTCGGCGCACCGGTCGGCGCGGACGCCCGACGCGTGGCACGCCGACGCGGACGCGCGGGCGCGGCCTCGGCAGCAGTCTCTTCGGCCGGCTCGGCCACGGCGGCGGGCTCGGCCACCTCGGCGGCGACCGGCTCGGCGACCACGGCCGCCGTCTCCTCCGCACCCTTCGGCGCACCGGTCGGCGCGGACACCCGACGCGTCGCACGCCGACGCGGACGCGCGGGCGCGGCCTCGGCGACAGTCTCTTCGGCCGGCTCGGCCACGGCGGCGGCGGGCTCGGCCACCTCGGCGGCAGCCGGCGTACCGGACGCGGCGGCGGGCTGGGTCTCGGTCTCCGTCCCGGTGTCCTCGGCGGACGCGGGCGTGCCGGTGGGCGCCGTCGCGCGGCGGGTGGTCCGGCGGCGCGGGCGCGCGGCGGGCGCGGCTTCCTCGGCCGGCTCGGTCGCGGGTGCCTCGGCGGCGGTGTCCTCGGCGGTACCGGCGGCGGGCGCGGCCGGCGTGGCCACGCTGCGCGTGGCCCGGCGCCGGGTGCGGCGCGGCGCGGCCTCCTCGCCGACGACGACCTCGCCGGCCTCGGGCACGGCGGCGGGCGCGGGCGCGGCGGGTACGACGGTCTCGGCGGCCTCCGCTGCCTCGGGCGCCGGCGAACCGGCGGGCGCGGAGGCGCGGCGCGTGGCCCGGCGGCGCGGACGCGCGGCGGGGGCCTCCTCGGCGGGCGCCTGCGCGGCAGCGGTGTCTTCTCCGGTCACAGCCGCCTCTTCGGTCGCAAGGGCCTCGTCGGCCTCGGTGTCCGCCACCACCTGGGTGACCTCGTCGGCCTCCGCGACCGGTATGGCCGGCACGGTGACCTCGGCGGGCGTCTCCACCGCGGCGGGCGGTCCCGCCGGGCGGGACGCGGCTCGGCGACGCCTGCGCGGCGGCAGGGTGTCGCTCGGAGTGTTCGGTTCGGAACCCTCGATGGGTTCGGTCGGTTCGAGCATGCGGGCGTTTCTCCCGTCAGGCTCCCGGGCGCCGCACCTGGTCCGGCGCCGGTCTCAGGGACCGTCCGCCGTTGACGTCCGCGGCCCGCGCGATACGCGGTGGCCGCCGTCCGGGGCGCGGGCGCCGCACGGGAGCACTCTGTGTCCTGTCTCGCCGGTTCCGTACGCCTTGTCGGTACGGCCTGGCGAAAGTCTTCTGGTCGGTGCGCTGCCCGACCCAGGTGGCTCCCGAGTACGAGGGCGGCGCTACGGCGTCCGTCCCTACGCGGGACCGTCCGCCATGGGCGCCGTCGCGGCGGCCGGCCGGGCCGTCAGGGCCCCGGCGGCCTCGCGGTCGGGCGCGAGCGGGTCGGTCACCGTGCCGGTCTCTTCATCGAACAGCCCCTGCGCCAGCCTGGTCACCGCTGCGGGGACCGGCGGCGCCAGGTCGGCCACGGCGCGGAGACCGGACAGGACGTCGTCGGGTCGTACGGCAGGCGTCACGTGCCGAACAACCAGCCGCAGTATCGCACAGGGCCGGTCGGTCGGCCTATCAGCCGGTGCACCGTGCGTTTCCAGACTCACCACGGCCGGGCGGGCGTCGAAGGTGCGGACGCCGTTCTTGGTCAGGCGCTGGACCTCGACGGCACCGGCCTCGTTGAAGGCCCGCACCGCGCGTTCGGCCTCGGCCGGCTCGACGCCGTCCAGCCGCAGCTCCCACACGGAGGCCGTCAGCCGGTCGGCGAGGCCCGCGGTGCGCGCCTCCACCGCGTCGGTGATGTCGAGCCCGGCGGGCAGCGACTCGTCGAGGAGGGCGCGCAGGGTCTCCGGGTCGCGCGCCTGGGTGAGCGCGATCTCCAGGTACTCCGCCTCACTGCCCGTGCCGGTGGGTGCGGCATTGGCGTACGACACCTTCGGGTGCGGCGTGAACCCGGCCGAGTACGCCATCGGCACCTCGGCGCGGCGCAGCGCCCGCTCGAAGGCGCGCTGGAAGTCTCGGTGGCTGGTGAACCTCAGGCGGCCGCGCTTGGTGTAACGCAGTCGGATGCGCTGCACCGCGGGTGCGGGCGGCGGGCCTTCGGGCTGTCGCTTGCCCAGTGTCCTAATCCTTCGTGAGTGCGGTCGTACTCCTACCAAGAGTACGTGTGTCGTGGGCCGTGGGTTCCCGCCGGTCCACCGCCTCGGGCCGGCGGGGCTCGCCGAACAGCATCCGGCGGAACTCGGCGCGGGTCTGCCGTACCGTGTCGCGGGCCGCGGCCAGCGCCTCGCGCGTGACCCGGCCCACCGCGCGCAGGCCCGCGGCGACGGGCCGCAGGACGGCGTCCCGTACGACGTGTCCGACGGGCGTGAGCACGGTCCGGTACACCCAGCGCACCGGCTCCACGAGGATCCACCGGAAGAGGGTCCCGAGGGCGCGGCCGACGGCCCGGGAGATCCGCCCGGCGACCCGCCAGGCGTGCCCGAGGGCGTCCGCCAACTCCCGCCCGAGGAAGGCGAGGAACCGGCCGGCCGGCGCGAGGACCCAGCGCCACAGGGCGAGCGCGGGCAGCACGAGCAGGACGCGGGCGGTCCAGTACAGGGCCAGGCCGGCGCCGGTGACGAGCAGTCCCAGTACCCGGCCGAGGCCCCGCGCACACCAGGCGACGGCCCGGCCGGCCGGGGCGAGGACCCAGGTGTACAGCCACCGCGCGGGTACGGTGATCAGGTACCGCGCCAGCCAGGCGACGGCCGTGTACGCACCGAACCCGAGGGCGGCCAGCACCGCGCCGGCGCCCGTCAGCAGCCAGGCGACCGCCCGGCCGGCGGGGCACAGCAGGCGCGCGTACATCCAGGCGAGCCCGGCCCCGGCACCGCGCGCCAGCCAGAGCAGGGCGTGTCCCAGGGGCGTGAGGACGCCCCGGTACAGCCAGCCGGCCGGCACGACGAGGAGGACGTGAGCGAGCCAGCCGAGCGCCCGGCCGACGGGCACCACGGCATACCGCCACAGGGCGACGAACGGCCATACGAACACGGCCCTGCCGAGCCACAGCAGCGCCCGCCCGAGCGGCCGCAGCACGGTGTCCCGCAGCAGCCGTCCGCCGGCGACGAGCGCGTCCCACACCATCCGCACCGGCACGACCAGCACCAGGACGACGATCCGCACGGGAAGCCGGACGGCGACGACGAGGCACCCTTCGGGCTGGCGGGACGGGGCGGCCGGCTTCTCAAGGTCCATACCCCATGAGACGCGCGAACCACCCGTTCGGATGCGGTCCCCTCCCGCACCGCCTCTCGACCGGGTACGCGGACCCTGGTCCGTCTCCGTCACCGCGCGGCCGCCTCGGACTCCCACACGTCCGCCTTGCGGACCTCCGGGCCCGTCACCCGTGCCGCGCCGGCCGTGCACAGCAGCCACAGCAGGTCGAGGGAGCCGAAGAACGATTCCCCCCAACTGTCCACCCAGACGCGGACCTGCGCCGGGCCCACCGGCACGGCGTCCCAGAATGCCCAGCCGCGGGACTCCTCGTCCGGATCGAAGCGGTAGATCCAGTTCTGCAGCGCCCAAGGGCTGCCGCCGCCGCGCTCGGTGTACGCGGTGCGGCCGAGCCGGGCGAATCGCTCGGGCACCTCGCCGTCCCGGGCGCAGACCGTCGTGAACCACTCCGGGAACTCGTCCGCCGGCAGGTCCTCGTCGTCGAACCGGGCCGTGCGGGCCAGTTGGAGCGCCGCCGCGAGGACCTGCCGTACCCGCTGCGCGTACTCCGCGGCGGAACCCTCGGCGACCTCGACGGTGAAGACCGCCAGAACGGGCGGAGCCGCATCGGCTGCCGGGCGCCGCCGGACGCGGTCCAGTTCCGCCGCGACGCTCTCCTCGCTGTGGATCACCGTTCGGTCCTGTCCTTCCCCCACGACGCGCCCGCAGTGGCCGGCGACCGCCTTCCGCAGGCCCACGCCCTGCCGGCGGAGACGTTCCGCACGGAGTCCTGGTTGCGCTGGTCGGCGGCAGCACGCGGATCGGTCCGCCTGCCGCCGGGTGGGCTTGGGTCCGCTGCGCTGCTGCCGTCAGCGGGCCGCGGTCGCGTATCCGTCGATGATGCGAGCCGCCTCCGCGAAGGGCATGTGGAAGAACTCGCGGTCCCTGCGGACGCGGTAGTCGGCGAGAAGGGCGTGGACCTCCGCTTCGACGCGCTGGGCGTGGGCGACCGTCCACGCGCCGCGGACGCCCCAGGGGATGATCACACCGGTGGCCGAGTTGATCTCTTTGGCCCGGGTCAGGGGGTCCCGGTCGGTGTAGCCGATCTTGAGCATCTCGGGGGCCTCGCGGGTGGAGAGCACATAGACGAAGCCACGGCCGTCGAGGGGAGCCGGCGTACCGGTGATGAAGTCGCCCAGCCGCCGCGGGAGTCCGGCCGCCGTCAGCGTCGCCGCCGTCTCGGCCGCTCCCTGCCAGTTCGCGTCCCTGATGCACAGGCGCAGGTGCTGGAGCGTGCCGGACGCCTGGCGTGCCTCCTTGAGGGGCGGGTAGCCCAACTGCGCGGAGACCGTGAACCAGTCCCACTGGTCCTTCTTGTACGTCCGGGTGAACAAGCCCTTGACCGTGGACAAGTCGTCGAGCCGGCCCAGGGCCGCGACATGGCCCTGGGCGAGGGTGGCGAGCACCGTCCGCGCGGCCTCGACACGCGCACGCTGCACATCAGGCTTGACGGGGGCCAGCCCGAAGCCCCACTTCTGCTCTATTCGTGTGACCTGCCGGCCCGCCCGCCCACGCGACTCCATACGGCAATCCTAGGCAGCCCCGGGTGCCTCCAGGACTCCCCGGGGGGCCCGTGGCCTCTCCGGGAACCGGCAGCGGCGCGCGGGAGGACGCCGCCGGCACCGACGGGCGAAATGCGCCCCGGCTGGGGAGAGGCCGGCACCGTGCAGCCGGCCCCGTGTCGTCACTCCACTTCGATGCCGTACTCCTGGACGAGCTGCTCCAGCCCTCCGGTGAACCCCTTCCCGCCGAGCACGAAGTCCCAGTCGCCGTTGGGCCTGCGCCGGAAGGAGCCGAGCACCAATGCGGTCTCGCCGGAGCGGCCGTCGGAGACCCCGAGCCGGCCGAGTTCGGTCATCGCCGGGTCCAGCAGCCGGATGCACGCATCGGTGAATCCGGACAGGTCGGCTTCCGGGTTCACCTCCGGGTCGACGGCCGCCGCGAGAACCAAGCGGTCGGCCGCTTCCGGCAGCGCGGCGAAGGAGACATGGAGCGCCGCCTTGTCCGGCGCCGCAGCCGGCACCGCGCGTACCGAACCGTCCGGAGTCTGCGGATTGTTGAAGAAGACGAAGTGGTCTTCGCCCAGGACGCGATCGCCACGGCAGACGAGGGCGCATACGTCCAGTGCGACTCTGCCGGACCACATCATGCCCAGCACGTTGTGGTCGTCGGGCGCCGCCGCAGGACGGGAGGGCGCCGGCTGCGCCGGAGCCGGTCGCCCACCCTCGCCCAGGCGCCCACGAAGCCCGTGCCGGTGCAGCAGGTCGACGAGTTCACCGCCCGAGATGAGTTCCAGGGGCTTGCCCCGAGCGAAGGTGTGCGAGCCGGGGCCGAAGCCCGCCGTGGTCACCAGCACGCCCTTGTTGGCGCCGACGTCCTGGACCGTCCCGTACAGGTCACGCACCGCAGTGGGCGGCACGGTGCTGCGGTAGCGCTTCACCTGTACGACGATCTTGCCGCCTCGGATGGGCGTCGGGTCCAGCGCGTCGACGTCCACGCCGCCGTCGTGGGAGCGCTGGGTCGTCACGGCCTGCATCCCCATGGCGCGGAACAGGTCGGCGACGAGTGACTCGAAGGCGATCGGATCCATGTCGTACAGGTCCGGTTCCTCGTCACCGCCGTGGGTGACGACATGATGGCCGACGTCCTGCGGCTTCCGGCCCGGGCGTACGGCGGTGAGCTGGTCGGGGCGGGACGCGAGCTGGCCCCTCAACGCGTCGGTCAGACAGCTGACCGCGTCCACCTGTTCCAGGTGCAGGCCGGCCAACGCCGCCCGCCGCGCCATGACGGTCGCAAGGACGATGTGCGTTCGCCTGCCCGTCGCCGGATCGTGGGCGTCCACGAAGCCGTTCAGGGCCACCGAGTCGAGGATGCCGTACTCGTCCGCCGCGAAGAGCTGGCGCAGGACCAGCAGCAGGCTCTGCGCCAGCACCTCTCGGTACAGCCCACGGCGCTGGGTCACAGGACGCGCGGACTCCTTGTCCTCGTCCTGGGCGGGCACGTACCTCACGGATTTCGCCTCGGGGACCACGTCGTACCCGGGCAGCTCCCAGTCCAGGACCAACTGCCGCGCCGCCGGGTCGAAGGCTGCCGCGACCTGCCGGGGGAACCCTTCGGGCCAGGCGGTCGACGCGTAGAGAGCGGCGGAGAAGTACTCCACCGCGGAGTCGGGGTCTCCCCGCCTGACGCCCTCGGTCACCTCGACGACGCCGGCGTTGTGCCGGTGCACTTCCGCCCGCAGGGCCCCGGTCCTTTGCTCGTGATCCCGCCTGAGGGCCGCCAGCCGCTGCTGCCGCTGTGCTTCGGCGGCTTGCGCGGCGTGCCAGTCCCGTTCGAAACGAGCCTGCGCCTCCGCCTGGACCTGGGCGCGCCGGTTCGCGGTCCAGCCTCCCTGCACCTGGTACCGGCTCGCATCCGGCATGCGCAGGGGCCAGGCGAGCTGTCCCGGGTCGAACGGCGGAATCTCCTCCGTGCGCATCAGGGACGACGCCCTGAAGGCCGGCGCCCGGCACCCCGCGACCAGCAGCCCCTGCAAGGCGGCGACCTGCGCGTCCAGCTCCTCCGTGCGCCGTCGCGCCTCCGCCTGCCGGTACTGCCGGTACTCCTGCGCGGCACGTCGTTGACGGGCCCGCGCCTGCCGTTCCTCTTCCCGGCGCCGTCTGGCCTCGGCTTCCACTTGACGCTGGTGCTGACGCTGCGCATCCGCCCAGACACCGACAAAACCAGCAGAGCGACGACTCATGCGCTACAGGCCCTCCCCAGGACGTCGGCACAGCCGACCACGCTCTGGTTGTCCCCACAACCAGCAGTAACCAAAGGACTCTATCCAGCGATCGCAGGCAGGGAAATCGACGTGTCAAAAGCAACGCGCACCGGCGGTTCCGGCGGGTCATGACACGCTCCGCAGCGCACACCGCCCCCTGCACCTCGAACGTGGTGTCCATGGTGCAGGGGGCGGTGGGTGCTGCGCGGTACGGCAGCGGACCGTCAGGGAAGGCGCACGTCAGTGTGTGTGGCCGCTTGTCGCCGGGGCCGGGCCCGCGTTCTTGACCGTCAGGGGCAGGAGCTTCTTGCCGGTGGGGCCGATCTGGATGTGGGTGTCCATCTGCGGGCAGACGCCGCAGTCGAAGCACGGGGTCCAGCGGCAGTCCTCGACCTCCGTCTCGTCGAGGGCGTCCTGCCAGTCCTCCCAGAGCCAGTCCTTGTCCAGGCCGGAGTCGAGGTGGTCCCAGGGCAGGACCTCCTCGTAGGTGCGCTCCCGGGTGGTGTACCAGTCGACGTCCACGCCGAAGGGGGCGAGGGCCTTGTCCGCGCACGCCATCCAGCGGTCGTAGGAGAAGTGCTCGCGCCAGCCGTCGAAGCGGCCGCCGTCGTCGTACACCGCGCGGATGACCGCGCCGATACGGCGGTCACCGCGGGAGAGCAGGCCCTCCACGATGCCGGGCTTGCCGTCGTGGTAGCGGAAGCCGATCGAGCGGCCGTACTTCTTGTCGCCGCGGATCTTGTCGCGCAGCTTGGCCAGCCGGGCGTCCGTCTCCTCCGCCGAGAGCTGCGGGGCCCACTGGAAGGGCGTGTGGGGCTTGGGCACGAAGCCGCCGATGGAGACCGTGCAGCGGATGTCCTGGGAGCCGGAGACCTCGCGGCCCTTCTGGATCACGCGGGTCGCCATGTCGGCGATCTGCAGGACGTCGTCGTCGGTCTCCGTGGGCAGGCCGCACATGAAGTACAGCTTCACCTGGCGCCAGCCGTTGCCGTACGCCGTGGCGACCGTGCGGATCAGGTCGTCCTCCGAGACCATCTTGTTGATGACCTTGCGGATGCGTTCGGAGCCGCCCTCGGGGGCGAAGGTCAGGCCGGAGCGGCGGCCGTTGCGGGTCAGCTCGTTGGCCAGGTCGATGTTGAAGGCGTCCACGCGGGTGGAGGGCAGGGAGAGGCCGATCTTGTCGTCCTCGTACCGGTCCGCGAGGCCCTTGGCGACCTCGCCGATCTCGCTGTGGTCCGCGGAGGAGAGGGACAGCAGGCCCACCTCCTCGAAGCCGGTCGCCTTCAGGCCCTTGTCGACCATCTCGCCGATGCCCGTGATGGACCGCTCCCGGACCGGCCGGGTGATCATGCCGGCCTGGCAGAAGCGGCAGCCGCGCGTGCAGCCGCGGAAGATCTCCACCGACATCCGCTCGTGGACGGTCTCGGCCAGCGGCACCAGGGGCTGCTTGGGGTACGGCCACTCGTCCAGGTCCATGACCGTGTGCTTGGACACCCGCCACGGCACGCCGGAGCGGTTCGGGACGACCCGGGCGATGCGGCCGTCCGGCAGGTACTCGACGTCGTAGAACGCCGGGATGTACACCCCGCCCGTCTTCGCCAGCCGGAAGAGGACTTCCTGCCGGCCGCCGGGGCGGCCCTCGGCCTTCCACTCGCGGATGATCCGGGTCATGTCGAGGACGGCCTGCTCGCCGTCGCCGATCACGGCCGCGTCGATGAAGTCGGCGATCGGCTCCGGGTTGAAGGCGGCGTGGCCGCCGGCCAGGACGATCGGGTCGTCGTCGGTGCGGTCCCGGGACTCCAGCGGGATGCCGGCCAGGTCCAGCGCGGTGAGCATGTTCGTGTAGCCCAGCTCCGTGGAGAAGCTGAGACCGAACACGTCGAACGCCTTCACCGGGCGGTGGCTGTCCACCGTGAACTGCGGGACGCCGTGCTCGCGCATCAGCGCCTCCAGGTCCGGCCAGACGCTGTAGGTGCGCTCGGCGAGGACGCCCTGCTGCTCGTTCAGGACCTCGTAGAGGATCATGACGCCCTGGTTGGGCAGGCCGACCTCGTACGCGTCCGGGTACATGAGCGCCCAGCGGACATCGCACTCGTCCCACGGCTTCACCGTGGAGTTGAGCTCGCCGCCGACGTACTGGATCGGCTTCTGCACGTGCGGGAGCAGAGCTTCGAGCTGCGGGAAAACCGACTCGACAGGCATCTCGCGAACCTTCGTGAGCTGACGGGGGTGACCATCAAGCGTAACCCGGACGGCGGTCCGGTCCGAACGGTCAGCCGGCTGCGGACGTCCCGCCGCCGGTCTCCTGCCACCGTACGGCCAGTTCGGCCTCCAGCCGGGCCGCGCGGGCCTCCTCCCTGCCGTACAGCAGCCCGTACGCGAACGTGTCCTCCCCCGCCGCGTGCGCCACCGCCGCCAGTTCCCGCAGGGTGCGGCGGGCCATGACGCCGTCGTGGTGGTCGCCGAGGAGGGTGGTGAGGGATTTCATGGCCTTGGTGAGGCCGCGGGCGCCGGTGGCCTCGGCCGCGTACCGGACGCGCTTGGCCTTCTTGCGGGCCTCGTGCAGGGCGCGGTCGCGGTCGTCGCCCGGTGGCAGCGCGAGCGCGTGCTCCATGCGGGCCGTCAGCTTCTTCGCGCCCTTGCGTACGGCCTTGCCGAGCGTCTTCCGCGGTTTCCCGCCGGCCGCCGCGCGCAGGGGCGGGTCGGTGAGCAGGGCGTCCAGGGTGTCGAGCAGGGCCAGGTGGCGGCGGGAGTCCAGGACGCCGGTCAGATGGGCGTGGGCGCCGCCGTGCCGGGCCCCGGCCCAGGCGGTGAGGCGGGCGCGGGCGGGGCCGGTGGCGAGGGCGGGCGGCAGCGCGTCGAGGGCGGTGGCCAGCCGGTCGGCCAGCACCTCCTGGTCGCGGTCGACGCCCAGCTCGCCCGCGAGCCACTTCAGCTCACCGCCGACGGGACCGGTGACGGAGCGGTCCAGGACGCCGGTGAAGGTGCGCAGGGTGGCGTGGGCGCGGCGGGCCGCGACCCGCATCCGGTGCACCGCGTCGGGGATGCCGCGGCGGACGGCGGGGTCGAGGGCGACCAGCGCGTCCCGCTGGGCGCGCAGGTAGGCGAGGACGTGGTCGCCGGCGGTCACCGGGCGCCCGGGTCCGCCGCTCCCCCGGCGGTGCCCGGCCGTCAGTTCCAGGGCGCGGACCAGTTTGGAGGGGGGCGGCGGCAGGGCGTGCGCCCGCCTTGCGCAGCCGTTTGTCCACCTGGTCGAGGAGGGCCGGGTCGCCGCCGTCGGCCAGTTCGACCTCGATCTCGGTCCACCGCACGGTGCGGCCCGCGCCGGTGAGCCGTTCGGCGGTCACGGTGTCCAGGCTCGCCTCGGCCAGCAGGGTGCCGTCCGCGTCGACCAGGTGCCGGACGTCACGCGCCGAGCGCAGCCGGACCAGCGGGAGCAGCGGGCGGTCCCGGACCCGGGAGCGGACCAGGGCGGCGATCTCCTCGGGGACGGTGTCGTGCAGCGGGGCCTGGATCTCGTCGCGGACTCCGGGGGCGACCGGGAACTTCAGGTGCCAGCCGGCGTCGGAGCCGCCGGTGCGGCGGCGCAGGGTGAGCGAGGCGGCGGTCAGGCGTTCGTCGGCGGTGTCGTAGTACGTCGCGTCCAGCTCGACCACGCCCTTGTCGAGGACCGCGGCCACCGCGCCGACACCGGTCAGGTCGGGCAGCCCGCCCTCGATGGATTCGTACTTGCGCTCGATCTCACGCCTTGCCTTCGCCATACACCGAATCTAGTGTCCGCGACGCCGATACGGCAGAGGACGGCCCGTGGCCCGCCCGCCACGCACCCGCGCCGGGCCGCCGCCACGCCACCGTCACCCCACCCGGAGGGCTACGCCGACATCGGTCGTTGCACCTTGATGGACTGGAGCAGTCCCACGGCCACCCAGACCGCGAACATCGACGAGCCTCCGTATGACACGAACGGCAGCGGCAGGCCGGTGACCGGCATGATGCCGAGGGTCATGCCGATGTTCTCGAAGGACTGGAAGGCGAACCAGGCGACGATCCCGGCGGCCACGATCGTCCCGTACAGCTCGGTCGAGTCGCGTGCTATCCGGCAGGCGCGCCACAGCAGGACGCCGAGCAGGAAGATGATCAGGCCCGCGCCGACGAAGCCCAGTTCCTCGCCCGCGACCGTGAACACGAAGTCCGTCTGCTGCTCGGGCACGAACTGGCCGGTGGTCTGCGAGCCGTGGAAGAGCCCGGCGCCGGTCAGCCCGCCGGAACCGATGGCGATCCGGGCCTGGTTGGTGTTGTAGCCGACGCCCGCCGGGTCCAGGTCGGGGTTGGCGAAGGCCGCGAACCGGTTGATCTGGTACTCGTCCAGGATGTGCAGCTGCCAGATCGCCACACAGCCGATCACTCCGGCGGTGAGCAGGCCGAAGACCCAGCGGTTGGAGGAGCCGGAGGCGAGCAGCACGCCCAGGATGATCGCCACCATCGCCAGCACCGAGCCGAGGTCGGGCATGAGCAGCAGGATCATGATCGGCACGGCGGCCAGGCACAGCGCCTGGAAGACGGTCCGGTGGTCGGGGAACGGCTTGTCGCCCGCGTCCACCCGCGCGGCCAGCAGCATGGCCATGCCCAGGATGATCGAGATCTTGAGGAACTCGGCGGGCTGGAGGGAGAAACCGCCGATGACGAGCCAGTTGCGCTGGCCGTTGATCGTCGCGCCGAGCGGGGTCAGGACGATCAGGGCGAGGAGCACCGACAGGCCGTAGAGGACCGGCACGGCGTTGCGCAGGGCGCGGTGGCCGAGCCAGAGCGTGGCGATCATCAGGGCGATCCCGATGCCGAGGTTCATCAGGTGCCGCAGCAGGAAGAAGTACGGGTCGCCCTGGTTGAGTTCGGTGCGGTTGCGGGTCGCCGAGTACACCAGCAGCGAGCCCAGCAGGGACAGGGCGGTGGCCGCGAGCAGTATCGGCCAGTCCAGCCTGCGGGTGAGCGAGTCGCGGGCGAAGAGCCTGGTCCAGCCGGCCCGCTCGGGGCCGTACCCGGAGACGGAGAAGCTGTTCGTGCCGGTCATGAGGGCATCCTCCGGCTTCCCCGCGGGCGGTGGCCGCGGCGCCTGCGGGTGGCGCGGTTGCCCGTGGTGGGCGACGGCGTGGTGCCCGCGGGCGGCTGGCCGGCGCCGTTGGTGGGGTTGTTCTTCTGGGCGGTCTCGGCGTCCTTCGCCGGGTCGCCGGTGACCTTGGGGGCGGCGATGGTGCCGTCCGTGCGGACCTTGGGCAGGCCCTTCTGCGGCTCGGGCAGCAGTGCCTGCTTCGGGTCGATGGAGCCGTCGCCCCGGACGCCGTAGAGCGCGCTGTAGATGTTGCGCACGGCTTCACCGGAGGCGCCGGAACCCGTGCCGGCCTGGGCGATCGTCATGATCACCGTGTAGTCCTTGGAATAGGTGGCCAGCCAGGACGTGGTCTGCTTGCCGTAGACCTCCGCCGTGCCGGTCTTGGCGTGCAGCGGGATCCTGTCCTGCGGCCAGCCGCCGAACTTCCAGGCCGCCGTGCCGCGGGTGATGACGCCCGCGAAGGCGTCGTCCATGCCCTTGAGGGTGGCCTGGCTGACCGGCAGCTTCCCGCGCTTCTTCGGCTTGATCTCCCGTGCGGTCTTGCCGTCGGGGCTGATGATCGCCTTGCCGATGGTCGGCTGGTACATCGTGCCGCCGTTGGCGACGGCGCCGTAGATCACGGCCTCCTGGATCGGCGTGACGAGGGTGTCGCCCTGGCCGATGGAGTAGTTGATCGAGTCGCCTTCGCGCATCTTGTTGCCTTCGAGGCAGTTCTCGTAGGCGATCTTCTCGACGTAGGTGCCGTCCTTCTTGCCGGTCCTGCACCAGGCGTCCTTGTTGGCCTTCCAGTACGCCTCTTTCCACTGGCGGTCGGGGACGCGGCCGGTGACCTCGTTGGGCAGGTCGACGCCGGTCTCCCTGCCGAGGCCGAACTGGTGGGCGGCGCGGTAGAAGTAGTCCTTGGGCCGGTTCGCGCCGGGGTGGATGCCGCCGTCCTTCTTCCACTCCTTGTCGGACAGGTAGTAGAAGACGGTGTCGCAGGAGACCTCCAGGGCGCGGCCGAGGGAGATGGGGCCGAAGTTCTCGCCCTCGAAGTTCTTGAAGACCTGGTTGCCCACCGAGTAGGAACTCGTGCACGGGTAGCGGCCGTCGAAGGCGTAGCCGGCCTCGACCGCGGCGGCCGTGGAGACCACCTTGAACGTCGAACCGGGCGCGGCCTGACCCTGTATGGCCCGGTTGAGCAGCGGGTAGTCCGAGTCCTTGCCGGTGAGGGCCGTGTAGTCCTTCGCGGAGATGCCGCCGACCCAGACGTTCGGGTCGTAGGTCGGCGCGGAGGCCATCGCCACGATCCGGCCGGTCTTGGCCTCCATCACCACGACGGCACCGGAGTCGGCCTTGTAATTGGTGCCGGTGATCTTGTCGTACTGCTGGCGGGCCGCCTTCATCGCCTTGTCCAGCTCGTACTCCGCGACCCGTTGGACGCGGGAGTCGATGCTGGTGACCAGGTTCGAGCCGGGCTGGGCGGCGTCCGACTCGGCCTTGCCGATGACCCGGCCGAGGTTGTCGACCTCGTAACGGGTGACGCCGGCCTTGCCGCGCAGCACCTTGTCGTACGTCCGCTCCAGGCCGGACCGGCCGACCATGTCGGAGCGCAGGTAGGGCGAGTCGGTGTCCTTGGCCTGCTGGATCTCCTCGTCGGTGACGGGCGAGAGATAGCCGAGCACCTGGGCGGTGTTGGACTTGCCGGGGCCCGGGTAGCGGCGGACGGCCTCGGGCTCGGCGGTGATGCCGGGGAAGTCCTCGGAGCGCTCGCGGATCTGCAGGGCCTGCTTGGCGGTGGCCTCGTCGGTGATCGGGATCGGCTGGTACGGCGAGCCGTTCCAGCAGGGCTGGGGCGTCTTGGCGTCGCACAGCCGGACCTTGCGCAGGACCTCCTGCGGGTCCATGCCGAGGACGCCGGCCAGCTTGGTCAGGACGGCCTTGCCGTCGTCCGGCTGCTTCAGCAGGTCGGTGCGGGAGGCGGAGACCACCAGCCGGGTCTCGTTGTCCGCGAGGGGCACGCCGCGGGCGTCGAGGATGTCCCCGCGCACGGCGGCGTCGACCACCTGCTGGACGTGGTTGCCGGACGCCTCCTTCTGGTACTCCGCGCCCTGGCGGATCTGCAGGTACCACAGCCGGCCGCCGAGCGTGCCGAGCAGGGAGAGGACGAGGATCTGGATGACGACGAGCCGGATCTGGACCCGTGGGGTCCGACCGGTCTCGGGAATGTTGGTCACTGCGGCTGTCTCCCCCTCTCAGTGCGCGGACGTGTGGGCGTGCGGCGTGGGTACGCGGTGCGGGTGGGTGCGCGCCGGCCGGGCGGGCACGCATGAGGAACGACCGGCCGGTGCGCCCGCGTTCCAGGAAAGCTGACCCGATCGAGTGAACCCGCCGGGGTCGAACTCGTCGCCGTTCACAGCCGCTTGACTCCCTTGATCCGGCCGACCCGGGCGGAGCGGGTGCGGGCCTTGGCCTTCAGCGCGCCGAGACCGCCGCGCTGGCCGCCGACGCGCAGCCCGGTGCCGGAGGAGAGCCAGCCTGCGGAGATGTCGCCGGCCTTGGCCGCGGGGCCGGTCTCGGCGAGCGGGTCGTTGTCGGAGCGGCGGGCCAGCCACATCACCGCGGGCACCACGAACGGGGCGAGCAGCAGGTCGTACAGGGCGGCGGAGAACAGCAGCCCCGGCAGGCCGACATGACGGGCGGCGGTGTCGCCGACCAGGGCGCCCACACCGGCGTAGAGCAGGGTGGAGCCGACGGCGGCGGCGACCACGACGGCCATGGGGCCGGCCGCCGACTTCAGCCGGCCGTTCTCCGGCCGGACCAGGCCGGCGAAGTAGCCGGTGACGCACAGGACCAGGGCGTAGCGGCCGGCCGCGTGGTCGGCGGGCGGGGCGAGGTCGGCGAGCAGGCCGGCGCCGAAGCCGACGAGGGCGCCGCCGACATGGCCGTAGACCATCGCCAGGCCCAGGACGGTGAGCAGCAGCAGGTCGGGGACCGCGCCCGGCAGGTGCAGCCGGGCGAGGACGCTCACCTGGATCACCAGGGCCACGACGACGAGCGCGGTGGCGAGCAGGATCCGGTTGGCACGCATGGGATTCGGCTCCTACTGCTGCTCGTTGGTGGCGGTGGCGTTGTCGCTCTGGGGCGTGCCGGCCCCCGGGGAGACCGTGACGGTCACCGTCGGGGTCGGGACCGGCTTCGGCTTGGCCGGGAGCACGGTGTCCCGCGGGTCCTTCTTCGGGCCCTGGACGACCACGCCGACGACGTCCAGCTTGGTGAAGCCGACGTACGGGGTGACGTACAGGGTGCGGGTCAGGCCGCCGCCGGAGGGGTCCACGCGGGAGACCACGCCGACCGGGACACCGGGCACGAACGGCTTGTCGGCCTGCGAGCCGAAGGTGACGAGCCGGTCGCCCTTCTTCACCTCCGCCTTGCCGTTGAGCAGTTCCACGCGCAGCGGACGGTCGCCCTGGCCGGAGGCGAAGCCGAGTTCGTCGCTGCCCTCCATGCGGGTGCCGACGGTGAAGTCGGGGTCGTTGGCCAGCAGCACGGTGGAGGTGCCGGGGCCGACCGTGGTGACCCGGCCGACCAGGCCGTCGGCGTTGAGGACGGTCATGTCCCGCCGGATGCCGTCGTCGGCGCCGGCGTCGATGGTGATGGTCCAGGAGAAGCCCTGCGCCGACCCGATGGCGATGACCTGGGCGCCCTTGATGCCGTACTGCCCCTCGCCGGCCAGCTTCAGCATCCTGTCGAGCTGCTTGAGGCGGCTGCGGGTGCGGTCGTCGCTGCCCAGCTTGGCCTTGAGGGCGGCGTTCTCCTTCTCCAGCGCGGCGAGCCGGTCGTGCCGGGTGCCCGAGTCGCGGACGGCGGAGACGGCGTCGCCGACCGGGTCGACCGCGGAGGACAGTCCGTCCTCCACCGGTCCGAACGCCGCCGCGGCGGCGTGCCGGGCCCCGTCGACCGGCGAGTTGCGCCCTCCGCGGATGTCCACCGTGATCAGCGCGAACGCGATGGCGACCAGCAGGACCAGGAGCAGCCGGCTCTCTTTCGTGTCCCTCACGTGCGGCGGCCGTGCCCTTCCTCAAGTAGGAATTCGGCGGACCCTTGGAAAACGCGAACGGTGCGGCGCGAACCGAAGGGGCCCATGGGGGGAGCGTATGTCTCTATATCGACGATCCGCCGCACGAGAGGAGAACATCTCGTACGGCGGAATCGGAGAGTGCCGTCATCTGCGCGGCTGGGCGTCCAGGACCTGCTGGAGCGCCTCGAACTCCTCGACGCACTTCCCGGAGCCGAGCGCGACGCTGTCCAGCGGGTCCTCGGCGATGTGGATCGGCATGCCGGTCTCCCGCCGCAGCCGCTCGTCGAGGCCGCGCAGCAGCGCGCCGCCGCCGGTCAGGACGATGCCCCGGTCCATGATGTCGCCGGACAGCTCCGGCGGGCACTTGTCGAGGGTGGTCTTGACCGCGTCCACGATCGCGTTGACCGGCTCCTCGATGGCCTTGCGGACCTCCGCCGCCGAGATGACGACGGTCTTCGGCAGTCCGGACACCAGGTCCCGGCCGCGCACCTCGGTGTGCTCGTCGGTGTCGAGCTCGTACGCCGAACCGATCGTGATCTTGATCTGTTCGGCGGTGCGCTCGCCCAGCAGGAGGCTGTACTCCTTCTTGATGTACTGGATGATCGCGTTGTCCAGTTCGTCGCCGGCGACGCGGATCGACTGGGCGGTGACGATGCCGCCGAGCGAGATGACCGCGACCTCCGTGGTGCCGCCGCCGATGTCCACCACCATGTTGCCCGTGGCCTCGTGGACGGGCAGCCCGGAGCCGATGGCGGCGGCCATGGGCTCCTCGATGATGTGCACCTGACGGGCGCCGGCCTGGGAGGACGCCTCGATGACCGCGCGGCGCTCGACGCCGGTGATGCCCGAGGGCACGCAGACCACGACCCGGGGCCGGGCCAGGTAGCGCCGCTTGTGGATCTTCAGGATGAAGTAGCGGAGCATCCGCTCGGTGATCTCGAAGTCGGCGATGACGCCGTCCTTCAGCGGCCGGACGGCCACGATGTTGCCCGGCGTCCGGCCGATCATCTTCTTCGCTTCGGCACCGACGGCCAGAATGCCGCCCGTGTTGGTGTTGATCGCCACGACGGACGGTTCGTTCAGTACGATCCCGCGACCCCTGACGTACACCAGCGTGTTGGCGGTCCCGAGGTCGACAGCCATGTCACGGCCGATGAACGACATTGAGTTCCCCATCCGGATTCATCTGGCTTTCCTGAGCTCTTGAACGCATGTCAGGTCGGCGAGGCGGGTGCTGTGACGTGAAGGCTTCCATCGTAAACGCGCCTGCACGAACACTGCGCGAGGGTCTCCGCCATTGTCACCAGATGGCGTGGCGCCCCGCTTGTGGAGACGGGCGTTCGGGGGCGCGCGTTCCCTCAAATGCCCCGGACCATGCCAGAAGGGTCCGGGACGGGCCCGGACCTCGTCCGCGACGGTTCCCGGCCTCAGGCACGGCCCGGGAAGAAGAGCTTCACCTCGCGCTCGGCGGACTCCTCGGAGTCCGAGGCGTGGATCAGGTTCTCGCGCACGATCACGCCGTAGTCCCCGCGGATCGAGCCGGGCGCGGCGGCGACCGGGTCGGTGGGGCCGGCGAGCGCGCGCACGCCCTCGATCACCCGCTCGCCCTCCACGATCAGCGCGACGACCGGCCCGGAGGACATGAACTCCACCAGCGGCTCGTAGAACGGCTTGCCCTTGTGCTCGCCGTAGTGCTGCTCCAGCGTGTCCTGGTCCAGGGTGCGCAGCTCCAGCGCGGTGATCCGCCAGCCGGCCTTGCGCTCGATCCGGCTGATGATCTCGCCGGTCAGGCCGCGCCGGACGGCGTCGGGCTTGAGCAGGACGAGGGTGCGCTGGGACACGAGGGGCTCCTTACACGACGTACGGGTGCGGTGGGACGAGGTTACAGGGCGTGTCGGGGCGCCTGTTACGCAGCGTCAGCCGGGGAGGAGGAGGACCGGGCCTGCGCCGCGAAGCGGGCCTTCGCCTCGTCCACCTTTCTCCCGAAGTGCACCGAAGCCCACCACAGCGCCGCGAAGACCGCGCCCATGAAGTACATCGTGGGGACGAAGACACCGGAGGCGATCAGGGCGATCTGCAGGGCCCAGCCGAGGGCCACCCCGCCGGGCCGGGTCACCATGCCGCACAGCAGCAGGCACAGCAGCATGGCGATCCCGCTGACCAGCCACACCGTCGATACGGCCAGGTCCGGGTCCTTCATGGCGACCAGCCCGGCGAAGCCGATGACGAAGAACTCGCCGAGCAGGGTCGACGCGCAGAGCGTACGCATGGCCGGTCCTCAGCCCTTTCCCAGCAGCAGCCGGGCCTCGCCGACCGTGATGACGGAACCGGTGACGAGCACACCGCCGCCGGCGAACTCGCCCTCCTCCTCGGCCAGCGTGATCGCGGCCTCCAGGGCGTCCGGCAGCCGCGGCTCGACCTGCACCCGCTCGTCGCCGAAGACCTCGACGGCGATCGCGGCCAGCTCGTCCGCGTCCATGGCGCGCTGGCTGGAGTTCCGGGTGACGACGATCTCGGCGAAGATCGGCTCGAACGCCTCCAGCAGCCCGCGCACGTCCTTGTCGCCGCTCGCGCCGACGACGCCGATCAGCCGGCTGAAGTCGAACGCCTCCCGCACGGCCTCGGCGGCGGCCGCGGCGCCCGCCGGGTTGTGCGCGGCGTCCAGCACGACCGTCGGGGAGCGCCGGACGACCTCCAGGCGGCCCGGCGAGGAGACGGCCGCGAACGCCTTGCGCACGGTGTCGACGTCCAGCGGCTCGGCGCGCTGCGCGCCGACGCCGAAGAACGCCTCCACGGCGGCGAGCGCGACGGCCGCGTTGTGCGCCTGGTGGGCGCCGTGCAGCGGGAGGTACACCTCGGGGTACTCGCCGCCGAGGCCGCGCAGGGTGACCAACTGTCCGCCGACGGCGACCTGCCGGGCGACGACGCCGAACTCCAGTCCCTCGCGGGCGACCGTGGCGTTCACCTCGACGGCCTTCTTCAGCAGCACCTGCGCCGCGTCCACCGGCTGCTGGGCCAGGATCACGGTCGCGTCCTGCTTGATGATGCCGCTCTTCTCGCCGGCGATCGCCGCGGGCGTCGCGCCGAGCCGGTCGGTGTGGTCGAGGTCGATGGGGGTCACCACGGCCACGTCCGCGTCGATCACGTTCGTGGCGTCCCAGGAGCCGCCCATGCCGACCTCGACGACGGCGACGTCCACGGGCGCGTCCGCGAAGGCCGCGTACGCCATGCCGGTGAGCACCTCGAAGAAGGAGAGCCGGTACTCCTGCTGTCCGTCCACCATCTCGACGTACGGCTTGACGTCCTGGTACGTCTCGATGAACCGCTCGGCGGAGACCGGGGCGCCGTCCAGGCTGATCCGCTCGGTGATCGACTGCACGTGCGGGCTGGTGTAACGGCCGGTGCGCAGCTCGAAGGCGCCGAGCAGGGCCTCGATCATGCGGGCGGTGGAGGTCTTGCCGTTCGTGCCGGTGATGTGGATCGACGGGTACGACCGCTGGGGCTCGCCCAGGACGTCCATCAGCGCGGAGATCCTGCTGACCGAGGGCTCCAGCTTGGTCTCGCCCCAGCGGGTGGCCAGCTCCGCCTCGACCTCGCGCAGCGCCTTGTCGACCTCCGGGTCCTCCGGGCGGGCCGGTACGTCGGCCTCCGGCGGGCCGCCCTGGGTGCGCAGGGTGCGGCTGCCGGCCTCGATGACCGCGAGGTCGGGGTCGCGGGTCGTCTCGGCCTCGATGATCTCGTCGAAGCTGTCGAGGGGGTCGGGGGTGTCGCTGGTGCCGGGGTGGTCGCTCACGGGGCCAGTCTACGGAGACCGACCGGGAAAGGGGCGGTTCGGGGGTGGCTGCCCATCGTCTCGGGGGCGACTGCCCGTCGTCTCGGGGGCGACTGCCCGTCGTCTCGGGGGCGACTGCCCGTCGTCTCGGGGGCGACTGCCCGTCGTCGCCGGGTGCGGGTCCGGCGCGGGGCCCGGGGGTCGGGCGGGGGGAGCGCCTGCCGGATACGACTCCGCGCGGGCGCGGATCCCTCGCGGGGCCCGGCGGCCGGGCGGCGGGAGCGCCTGCGGGATACCGCCCCGCGCGGATGCGGGCCCGACGCGGGACACGGCGTCCCGGCGGCGGAAGCACCTGCCGGATACCACCCCGCGCGGGCGCGGATCCCTCGCGGGGCCCGGCGGCCGGGCGGCGGGAGCGCCTGCCGGATACCACCCCGCGCGGATGCGGGCCCGACGCGGATCCCGGCGACCGGGCGGCGGGACCGCCTGCCGGCTGCGGCTCCGCGCGGATGCGGGTCCCTCGCGGGACACGGCGCCCCGGCGGCGGAAGCACCTGCCGGATACGACTCCGCGCGGGCGCGAGTCCGGCGCGGGAACCGGCGGCCAGGCGGCGGAAGCACCTGCCGGACACGACCCCACGCGGATGCGGGTCCCGGCGGCCGGGCGGCGCGACCGCCTGCCGGACACGACACCGCACGGACGCGGGCCCGGCGCGGGACCCGGCGGCCGGGCGGCGCGACCGCCTGCCGGACGCGACCCCGCTCGGATGCGGGTCCAGCGCGGGCCCCGGCGCCCAGGCGACGGGACCGTCTGCCGGTTACGGTTCCGCGCAGATGCGGGCCCGGCCCCGGCGGTCGGGCGGCGGAAGCACCTGCCGGATACGGCCCCGGGCCGCCGTGGGGCATGGGAAGGCCCCGGGGCCTTGGTGGCGCCGGGGCCTTCGGGCGGCGTCAGGTGCGCGCCGCGGTGCGCGGGTGACTCACGCTGCCGGCAGCTTGTCCAGCTGGGCGGTGATGCGGGCGATGTCCTCCTCCGCCTTGGCGAGGCGGGTGCGGATCTTGCCGACCACCTGGTCCGGGGCCTTCGCGAGGAACGCCTCGTTGCCCAGCTTGGCCGTGGCCTGGGCCTTCTCCTTCTCCGCGGCGGCCAGGTCCTTCGCCAGGCGCTTGCGCTCCGCGGCGACGTCGATCGTGCCGGACAGGTCCAGGGCGACCTCGGCGCCCGCCACCGGCAGGGTCGCCGTGGCCGTGAAGGCGTCGCCCTCGGGCTGGAGGCGCAGGAGCTGGCGGATGGCGGCCTCGTGCGGGGCGAGCTGGGTGCCGTCGAGCGCGAGGCGGGCCGGGACCCGCTGGCCGGGCTGGAGGCCCTGGTCGGCGCGGAAGCGACGGACCTCGGTGATGACCGACTGGAGGGTGGAGATCTCCTGCTCGGCGGCCGTGTCGCGGAAGCCGCTGTCCTTCGGCCACTCGGCGATCACCACGGACTCGCCGCCCGTCAGCGTCGTCCACAGGGTCTCCGTGACGAACGGGACGACCGGGTGGAGCAGCCGGAGGGTGACGTCGAGGACCTCGCCGAGGACCCGCCGGGAGACCTTGGCCGGCTCGCCGCCCGCCTGGAAGACGGTCTTGGACAGCTCCACGTACCAGTCGAAGACCTCGTCCCACGCGAAGTGGAACAGGGCGTCGGAGAGCTTCGCGAACTGGAAGTCGTCGTAGTAGGCGTCGACTTCGGCGACGACCGAGTTGAGGCGGGACAGGATCCAGCGGTCCGTCGCCGACAGGGCGGACGGGTCCGGCAGCGGACCCTCCACCGTCGCGCCGTTCATCAGCGCGAAGCGGGTCGCGTTCCAGATCTTGTTGGCGAAGTTGCGCGAGCCCTGGACCCAGTCCTCGCCGATCGGCACGTCCACGCCCGGGTTGGCGCCGCGGGCCAGGGTGAAGCGCAGGGCGTCGGAGCCGTACTTGTCCATCCAGTCCAGCGGGTTGACCGCGTTGCCGAAGGACTTCGACATCTTCTTGCCGAACTGGTCGCGGACCATGCCGTGCAGGGCGATGGTGTGGAACGGCGGGGTGCCGTCCATCGCGTACAGGCCGAACATCATCATCCGGGCGACCCAGAAGAAGAGGATGTCGTAGCCGGTGACCAGGACGGAGTTCGGGTAGAACTTCGCGAGCGACTCGGTCCGCTCGGGCCAGCCGAGGGTGGAGAACGGCCACAGGCCGGAGGAGAACCAGGTGTCGAGGACGTCGGTGTCCTGGTGCCAGCCCTCGCCGGCCGGCGGCTCCTCGCCGGGGCCCACGCAGACGACCTCGCCGTCCGGGCCGTACCAGACGGGGATGCGGTGGCCCCACCACAACTGCCGCGAGATGCACCAGTCGTGCAGGTTGTCGACCCAGTCGAAGTACCGCTTCTCCATCTCCTGCGGATGGATCGTGACCTTGCCCTCGCGGACCGCGTCGCCGGCCGCCTTCGCCAGCGGGCCGACCTTGACCCACCACTGCATGGACAGGCGCGGCTCGATGGTGGTCTTGCAGCGCGAGCAGTGGCCGACGGAGTGGGCGTACGGCCGCTTCTCGGCGACGATCCGGCCCTCGGCGCGCAGCGCGGCGACGATCGCCGAGCGGGCCTCCAGGCGGTCCATGCCCTGGAAGGGGCCGTGGACGGTGATGACGGCGTGCTCGTCCATCACGGTGAGGGACGGCAGATCGTGGCGCTGGCCGATCTCGAAGTCGTTCGGGTCGTGGGCCGGGGTGACCTTGACGGCGCCGGTGCCGAACTCCGGGTCGACGTGGGTGTCCGCGACGACCGGGATGGAGCGGTCGGTCAGCGGCAGCCGGATCAGCTTGCCGACGAGGTGCCGGTAGCGCTCGTCGTCGGGGTGGACGGCGACGGCCGTGTCGCCGAGCATCGTCTCGGCGCGGGTGGTGGCGACGACGATGGTGTCGTCCCCCTCGCCGTACGTCATGGAGACCAGTTCGCCGTCGTCGTCCTGGTACTCGACCTCGATGTCCGAGATCGCCGTCAGACAGCGCGGGCACCAGTTGATGATGCGCTCGGCGCGGTAGATCAGCTCGTCGTCGTAGAGCTTCTTGAAGATGGTCTGGACGGCCTGGGACAGGCCCTCGTCCATCGTGAAGCGCTCCCGGGACCAGGCGACGCCGTCGCCCAGGCGGCGCATCTGGCCGCTGATCTGGCCGCCGGACTCGCCCTTCCAGCGCCAGACGCGCTCGACGAACGCCTCACGGCCCAGGTCGTGCCGGGACTTGCCTTCCTTGCCCAGCTCGCGCTCGACCACGTTCTGGGTGGCGATGCCGGCGTGGTCCATGCCGGGCTGCCACAGCGTCTCGTAGCCCTGCATGCGCTTGCGGCGGGTGAGCGCGTCGATCAGGGTGTGCTCGAAGGCGTGCCCGAGGTGCAGGCTGCCCGTGACGTTCGGCGGCGGGATGACGACGGTGAACGGCGGCTTGTCGCTCTTCGCGTCCGCCTCGAAGTAACCCCGCTCCACCCAGCGCTCGTACAGCGGCCCCTCTACATCGGCCGGCGCGTACTGGGTCGGCAGTTCGGTGTCGGGCGCGGGTGGCTGCTGCTGAGCGTTCTCGGTCACGGCGCCAGTTTAGAGGTGTCACGGGGTGGTCCCGAAACGCGTTTGTTCTGTAACGGTGCGGCCCCCCGGTGCCGTGCGGCCCCCGGGCCTGGGCCAGGATGTCAGGAACACATAAGCTTCTGGAGGGGAACCCAGGAATGAGCAACAACCAGCCGGGCCCGTACGGCCAGCCGCCCCAGCAGCCGGGCCCGTACGGCCAGCCGGGGCAGCCTGGGCCGTACGGGCAGCCGGGCCCCTACGGCCAGCAGCCGCAGGCTCCCCAGCCCGGCTACGGCCAGCAGCCGCAGGCCCCGCAGCCCGGCTACGGCTATCCCCAGCAGGCCCCTCCGGCGCCGCAGCCGGGATACGGCTACCCGCAGCAGGGCGCCCCGCAGCAGCCGGGCCCGTACGGCCAGCCGCCGCAGCAGCCGAGCCCCTACGGCCAGCAGCCCTACGGCGTGCCGCAGCCGCCGCAGGCGTCCGGCGGGAAGAAGAAGACCGGGCTGATCATCGGCGCGGTGGCCGTGGTGGCGGCGGTCGCGGTGGGCGCGTACTTCGTGCTGGGCAGCGGTGGCGGCAGCAGCCTCGCGGACGACGGCCCGCACAAGCTGACGACGCCGGCGACGGTGCTGTCGGAGTACAAGAAGTCCAAGAGCGACAGCGGCTCGATGACGGACAGCGACACCAAGGACGCCGAGAAGTGGGGCGTGAAGGATCCGCACGACGTCAGCGCCGCCTACCAGGCCGGTGACGCGGACAACCCGCTGAGCAAGAAGATGATCAACTTCGGTGGCGTCTACGGCACGATCGACGACCCCGAGAAGACCGTGGACGCGGTGTTCGCCTACTTCAAGTCCGAGTCGCAGAAGAAGGACAACAGCGACGACGTCGCGCTGAAGGGCGAGCCGACCGCGTACAAGCCGGCCGCGCTCGACGGCGCGGTCCTCAAGTGCCAGCAGGCCACCGCTCCCACCGGTTCCAGCAGCGGCGGCCCGAAGGACGTGACGCTGTCGATCTGCGTCTGGGGCGACCACAGCACCATCGGGTTCGTCATGCCGATGGACTTCGCCAACCTCGCGGCGGGCCGGAGCAGCGACCCGGCCGCCGACGCGGAACTGGCCGCCAAGCTGCGCAACGAGGTCCGCGTCAAGGCCTGACGCGGCGGGAGACATGCGAAGGGGCCCCGGCCGGTCGGCCGGGGCCCCTTCGCATGTCCGGGCGGCTACGCCGTCTTCTGCTCCCCCGAGCCCCGGCCGCGCGTGTCGCGCGGGATCAGGGTCGGGTTGACGTTCGACAGGACGACATCGGCGGTGATGACGACGCGGGCGACGTCCTTGCGGGACGGCACCTCGTACATCACGCCCTGGAGGACTTCCTCCATGATGGCGCGCAGGCCGCGCGCGCCGGTCTGGCGCAGGATGGCCTGGTCGGCGATGGCCTCCAGCGCCTCGCGCTCGAAGTCCAGCTCGACGCCGTCGAGTTCGAACAGGCGCTGGTACTGCTTGACGAGCGCGTTGCGCGGCTCGACGAGGATCTGCAGCAGGGCCTCGCGGTCCAGGTTGTGCACGCTGGTGATCACCGGCAGACGGCCGATGAACTCCGGGATCATGCCGAACTTGACCAGGTCCTCCGGCATGACGTCCTCGAAGACGTCCTTGGCGTCCAGCTCGCGCTTGGACAGGATCGTCGCGCCGAAGCCGATGCCCTTGGCGCCGGCCCGGGACTCGATGATCTTCTCCAGGCCGGAGAAGGCGCCGCCCACGATGAACAGGACGTTCGTCGTGTCGATCTGGATGAACTCCTGGTGCGGGTGCTTGCGTCCGCCCTGCGGCGGGACGGAGGCGGTGGTGCCCTCCAGGATCTTCAGCAGGGCCTGCTGGACGCCCTCGCCGGAGACGTCGCGGGTGATCGACGGGTTCTCGCTCTTGCGGGCGACCTTGTCGATCTCGTCGATGTAGATGATCCCGGTCTCGGCCTTCTTGACGTCGTAGTCCGCCGCCTGGATCAGCTTCAGCAGGATGTTCTCGACGTCCTCGCCGACGTACCCCGCCTCGGTGAGCGCGGTGGCGTCGGCGATGGCGAACGGCACGTTCAGCATGCGCGCCAGGGTCTGCGCGAGCAGCGTCTTGCCCGAACCCGTGGGGCCGAGCAGCAGGATGTTGGACTTCGCCAGCTCGATCGCGTCGTCCCGGCCGCTGCCGCCGCCGTTCTCGCCCGCCTGGACCCGCTTGTAGTGGTTGTACACCGCGACGGAGAGGGCCTTCTTGGCGGCCTCCTGGCCGACCACGTAGCCCTCGAGGAACTCGTAGATCTCCCGGGGCTTGGGCAGTTCCTCCCAGCGCACCTCGCTGGTCTCCGCGAGTTCTTCCTCGATGATCTCGTTACAGAGATCGATGCACTCGTCGCAGATGTACACACCGGGCCCTGCGATGAGCTTCTTGACCTGCTTCTGGCTCTTGCCGCAGAACGAGCACTTGAGCAGATCGCCGCCGTCACCGATGCGTGCCACGGTGTGCTTCCCCTTCGCCTGGGAGTCGACTGGACGTTACGAGTCCAGCGGCTCCTGGTGCTGCCTTATGTCCGACGGTACCTTGCCGGGCCCGGTGTTCGGGCCCCCCTTGGCAGGGTTCACTTGGAGTGCACCGTGCCAAGGGGGGCCGGACGTGGGTGGGTCCGCGTCAGCGGACCGTGCTGTTGTTCAGCTTGCGGGTGGAGATGATCTGGTCGACGAGACCGTACGCCAGCGCGTCCTCGGCCGTGAGGATCTTGTCGCGCTCGATGTCCTCGCGGATCTTCTCGATCGGCTGGTTCGAGTGCTTGGCCAGCATGTCCTCCAGCTGCTCGCGCATGCGGGTGAACTCGTTGGCGATGATCTCCAGGTCGGAGAGCTGGCCGCGGCCGGTGGAGCCGGCCGGCTGGTGGATCAGCACGCGGGAGTTCGGCAGCGCCATGCGCTTGCCCGGCGTACCGGCGGCGAGCAGGATGGCCGCGGCGGAGGCCGCCTGGCCCATGCAGACCGTCTGGATGTCGGGCTTCACGAACTGCATGGTGTCGTAGATCGCCGTCAGGGCGGTCATGTCGCCACCGGGGCTGTTGATGTAGATCGAGATGTCCCGGTCCGGGTCCATCGACTCCAGGCACAGCAGCTGGGCCATGACGTCGTTGGCGGAGGCGTCGTCGATCTGGACGCCGAGGAAGATCACGCGCTCTTCGAAGAGCTTCGCGTACGGGTCGTACTCGCGGATGCCCTGCGAGGTGCGCTCGATGAAGCGCGGGACGACGTAGCGGCTCTCGGGGCGGGGCCCTTCGTACAGGCCGCTGGCGGCGCCGGGGAAGTTGCTCATGGGGTGTTCACCGTCCTGGTGGCGTTCTGGGGGCTGGGGTCTCGGCGGTGCGCGGTGTGGCCGGGCCGGTCAGGCACCGGTGCCGCCGCCTCCCGGAACACCCGAGGCGTGCGCGATGATCTCGTCGATGAGACCGTACTCCTTGGCCTCTTCCGGGGTGAACCAGCGGTCGCGGTCGCCGTCGCGGATGATCGCCTCGACCGTCTGGCCGGAGTGGAGCGCGGTCAGCTCGGCCATGCGCTTCTTGGTACGCAGGAGGTACTCGGCCTGGATCTTGATGTCCGACACCGTACCGCCGAGGCCCGCGGAGCCCTGGTGCATCATGATGTCCGCGTGCGGCAGGGCGAAACGCTTGCCGGCGGCACCGCCGGTGAGCAGGAACTGGCCCATGGAGGCCGCCATGCCCATGGCGATGGTGACCACGTCGTTCGGGATGTACTGCATGGTGTCGTAGATCGCCATGCCGGCCGTCACCGAGCCGCCGGGGCTGTTGATGTAGAGGTAGACGTCCTTGTCCGGGTCCGCGGCCAGGAGCAGCAGCTGTGCGGTGATCTTGTTGGCGATGTCGTCGTCCACCTGCTGGCCGAGGAAGATGATTCGCTCGTTGAGCAGCCGGTTGTAGACCTGGTCGCCGAGGCCACCACCGATGGAAGGCTCGCCGGCGGCGGAGGGCATCAGATTCGTCACGTATCCACCTGCTCGTCTTGCGACGGCGCCGGGCCGTCTCGTCGTTCTGCCGGAGGCTTGGCGGGAGGGTTTCAGGAGACTCCCCTGCCCCCGTACTCATGGACCCTAACGCTCGGCTGCCTCCGGGGAATCCCGGAGATGGGAGTGTTCGCCTCGGGCGTAGCGCCTCCGACGGGCTCCGGTGGGGGCGGGGGCGGTGCGCATCGGGGGCGGGAAGGCGGCTGGCGGGGCGGGACGCGGTGGACGGGGCGCTGCGCGCCCGGGCGGGACGCGGGCGTGTTGCGGCGCCGGGGGCGCCGGGCTCGGTGGGGGGCGGGGCGGGCGTGTTGCGGCTCCGGGGGGGGTGCGGGCGTCGGGCTCGGCGGGGGCGGGGCTCGCTGGGGGCCTGGTGCGCGTCGGGGGCGGGGCGGGCGTGTTGCGCTCGGCCGGGGACGCGGGGCGCCGGGCTCGGTGGGGGCGGGACGCGCTGGGGGCCTGGTGCGCGTCGGGGGCGGGGCGCGGGCGTGTTGTGCGCGGCCGGGGGCGCGGGGCGTTGGGCTCGGTGGGGGCGGGACGCGCTGGGGGCCTGGGTGCGCGTCGGGGGCGGGGCGCGGGCGTGTTGCGGCTCCGCCGGGGGCGCGGGGCGCCGGGCTCGGTGAGGGCGGGACGCGCTGGGGGCCTAGTGAGCGTCGGGGGCGGGGCGCGGGCGTGTTGTGCGCGGCCGGGGACGCGGGGCGCTGGGCTGGGGCTCGCGGCGGTGGCTGCCTGCGCCTGGGGGCGTCCCGGAGGGAAAAGGCGGGCCTGGTGGCCGGGACACGCAGGCGTTGCCGGGGGAACGCGCGGGCGCGGCTGCCGGGGCTGCGGAGGCGCAGCCGCCGGGACACCCAGGTGCGGCGGCCTGGGCCGGGGGCTCGCCGAGAGACGCGCGGCGTGATCGCCGGGGACCCGGCGCGTCGGCAGGTACGCGGGCATCGCCAGGACGCGGAGACGCGGCCACCGGGGCACGTAGGCGCGCGGCCGGGACTCGGGGAGTACGGCGCGGGGTACGGCGCCCCGCAGGGACGTGGCGCCTGGCAGCACGGACGTGCGGACGCTGCTGGAGGGGCGCGGGGACGCGGGGCGCCGGAACGGGCGAGCGAGGCCCGCGGGGCCCGGGGCGCGTGGTGGGCGGGCTGCCGGTGTGGCGGCGTACGCGGGCGTGGCTGTCGGGACCGGCGGGACGGCCGGACGCGTCGGCCTCGGCCGATGACGCGGGGACGCGTGACCCGGCTGCGGGTCCGGCGCCGCAGGGGACGTAGGCGCCGGGGCGCGCGGGCGTTGTCGGCGAGACGCCGGCCGCCGGCATCGGAACGCGTGGGCGTGACGGCTGGGGCCTGGGGCGCCGCTCCAGCAGGGCGGGGGCCCGGCGGCCGAGGCGCGCGGGCACTGCCGGGGGGCACGGGGCGCAGGTGCCGGAAGGCGCGAGCGTGGCCCGAGGGGCTCTGGGTGCCCGTGGCGGGCGGGCCGCGGGTGCGGCGGCGTACGCGGCGTGGCTGTCGGGACCGGCGGGGCGGCCGGACGCGCCGACCTCGGCCGATGACGCGGGGACCTGTGACCAGGCCGCGGGCATGTTGCCGGCAAGGCGCCGAACGTTCGGCACCAGGGCGCGTGGGCGTGGTGGCCTGGGTCTGTGGCGCCGCTCCAGCAGGGCGTGGGCGCTGGCGGCCGGGACGCGGGGGCGCTGTGGCCTGAGGGGCCCGGGGGCGTGGCGGGCGGGCCGCGGGTGTGGCGGCGTACGCGGGCGTGGCTGTCGGGGCCGGCGGGGCGGCCGGACGTGCCGGCCTCGGCCGATGACGCGGGGACGCGTGACCCGGCTGCGGGTCCGGCGCCGCAGGGGACGTAGGCGCCGGGGCGCGCGGGCGTGGCGGCCTGGGTCTGGGGCGTCGCTCCAGCACGGCATGGGAGCCGGGGTCGGGACGCAGGAGCGCTCTGGCCCGAGGGCCAGGGGCGCGTGGTGGGCGGGCTGCCGGTGTGGCGGCGTACGGGGGCGTGGCTGTCGGGGCCGGCGGGGCGGCCGGACGTGCCGGGCTCGGCCGATGACGCGTGTGACCAGGCTGCGGGTGCGGCGCCGTAGGCGCGCGGGCGCTGTCGGCACGGAGCGGAACGCAGGCGTCGGGCGGACTGGGGCGTCGTTCCGGAAGGGCGTGGGGCCTGGCGGCCGGGACGCGGGGACGCTCGGCCGAGGGGCCCGGGGCGCGACGGGTGCGACGGCGTGGCGTCGGGGCCGGCGGGGCGACCGGGTCGGGTCGGCGACGTGGGGCGGTGGGTGTTGCCGGGGTATGGCGGCGGGCCCCGGGGTAGCCCGGGGCCCGTCGTGTGCGCTGGGGGCTGATCAGCCCTCGGTGTTCTCCTCGGAGGTCTCCGACGCCTCGGCGGCCTCGGTCTCCTCCTCCTCGTCGTCCAGGTCGACGATCTCGCCGTTGGTGTCCTTCACCGTGGCGGCCTCGACCACGACGGCCAGGGCCTTGCCGCGGGCGACCTCGCCGACGAGGAGGGGCACCTGGCCGCCCTCGACGACGGCCTGGGCGAACTGGTCGGGGGACATGCCGGAGGAGGCCGCACGCCGCATGAGGTGCTCGGTGAGCTCCTCCTGGTTGACGTTCAGCTGCTCCTTCTTGACCAGCTCGTCCAGGACGAACTGGGTCTTGATGCCCTTGACCGCGGCCTCGCGGGTCTCGGTCTCGAACTCCTCGGCGGTCTTGCCCTGGATCTCCAGGTACTTGTCGAGGGTGAGGCCCATCTGGCCGAGCTGGTGGTGCTCCAGGTTGTGCTTGCGGGTGTTGATCTCGTCCTCGAGGAGCTTCTCCGGGACGGGGACCTCCACCAGCTCCAGCAGCTTCTCCAGGACGCGCTCCTGGGCCTGCGTGGCCTGGTCGAACTGCTTCATGTTGGCCAGGCGCTTGCGGCTGTCGGCCTTCAGGTCCTCGAGCGTGTCGAACTCGGAGGCGAGCTGCGCGAACTCGTCGTCCAGCTCGGGCAGCTCCCGCTTGGCGACCTGGGTGACCTTGACGGTGACCTCGGCCTCCTTGCCCGCGGCGGAGCCGCCCTTCAGCTCGGAGGTGAAGGTGGCCTCGCCACCGGCCTCCAGGCCCTTCACGGCGTCGTCGATGCCGTCCAGCAGCTCACCGGAGCCGATGGTGTAGGAGACGCCGCTGGCGATGCCGTCCTCCAGGACCTCGCCGTCGACCTTGGCCTCCAGGTCGATGGTGACGACGTCGCCGTCCTCGGCGGCCCGCTCGACCGGGGAGGTGGTGGCGAAGCGCTCGCGGAGCTGCTCGACCGACTTCTCGACGTCCTCGTCGGTGACCTCGACGGCGTCGACCTCGACCTCGATACCGGAGTAGTCCGGGATCTCGACGGCCGGGCGGACGTCGACCTCGGCGGTGAAGTTCAGCGTCTCGCCGTCCTTCAGCTCGGTGATGTCGACGTCGGGCTGGCCCAGCGGGCTCAGCTCGGCCTCGTTGACCGCCTCGGTGTAGAACTTGGGCAGCGCGTCGTTGACGGCCTCCTCCAGCACCGCACCGCGGCCGAACCGCTGGTCGATCACGCGGGCCGGGATCTTGCCCTTACGGAAGCCCTTCACCGTGACCTGCTGGTTGATCTTCTTGTACGCCGCGTCGAGGCTGTCCTTGAGCTCCTCGAAGGGCACCTCGACAGTGAGCCGAACCCGGGTCGGGTTCAGGGTCTCCACGGCGCTCTTCACGGTTCGGTCTCCTTGTGGCTGACTTCTTGGGTTCTGCCGGAGCCAGACAGGTCCGGCGGATTCGCCGCCCGGACGAGTTCGTAGGCCGTGGGGGCCGAGGACACACGGGCGCGCAGCTTGCATAGTAACCGCAGCGGGTCAGCGCCCCAAAAGGCGATCTTCACGGCGTCGTGTGCTGGTGGTCGGGGTGGCGGGATTTGAACCCACGGCCTTCCGCTCCCAAAGCGGACGCGCTACCAAGCTGCGCCACACCCCGTCTGGTGTGCGACACGTAGGGTACATGCCGCGACCGGCGACGGCGGCCGGATCGTCCGCACCGACACGCGGAGCCCCTCCGCGGCGACACCCGGGGCCCTTCCCCGCCGGCACGCGGGACACCTCCCCTACACGGCGGCAGGCGGCCCCGACCGCACCGGCGCACGGTCCCCGGCTGCGGGTGGCGCACGGCCCCCGTCTGCTGGTGGCGCACGGATCGCTCGCGCGGCGACACGCGCGGTGCCGCCCCGGGGACGGCGCCGGCCCTCCCGGGGCCGTCCCGGCGGAAGTCGTTGGCCTCGTCGGCGGGCGACCCGCTACGATGCCTCCAGTGCCGCGGTCACGGACCTGTGGCGCAGCGTTGCGGGCGTAGCTCAATGGTAGAGCCCTAGTCTTCCAAACTAGCTACGCGGGTTCGATTCCCGTCGCCCGCTCTGGATGCCGAAGGCCCAGGTGAGAGGTTGATTTCCTCTCCCTGGGCCTTCGGTCGTCCCGGGGGCTGCCCCGCCCCGGGTCCGCGCTGCTCCGGACGGGTGAGCGGCCTCCCCCGCCGGTTCAGAACTTGATCGCGTCGATGGAGTCCGCTATCGAGTTCAGGAAACGGGTGAGCGGCGGCGCCATGCCGGTGGAGGCCAGGAAGAAACCGAAGAGGATCGCCACGACGGCCGGGCCGGCCTTGAGGTTCCCTCCCCGCATCAGCACCACCAGGATGATCGCCAACAGCAGCACCACAGACAGTGAAATGGCCACAACTGATCCCGCCCTCGGTCGGTCCGCTCTCCCGGCCCGGAGGTGCCGTCCGCACCTCCGCCAGAGACATCGTGCCACCAACGGGGCCCTTGCATGCGGCCTATGACACATCGTCGGGCAGCGGCCCGCCGCGGGCGATCTCCCGCACAGTAATTCGACCGGAGATCCGCACACGGCCCGTCCGGACTCACCGTGGAATTACCCGGATTCGTTTCCGTGTCCACACATCCCGCGCACAGGTATTGGAAATTGATGACACAGAGGCGATGTATGCCCCAATTAGTCGGGAAGAATCGGGACATCAAGGGTCAACCGATGACCCGTCTGTGCGCATCGTCACCTCAACGGGAGTGACTCGCCCGGCAAATGAACGGGTATCCGAGCGCGATAACCAGGAATGACTGCGGAGGTTTTACGGAATCCCGCAGACGACGCTAGGGTGCCTGAGATGTTTGACGCCGCCCCGTCCCCCGGCCCGAACCGCAGCCCGCTCCCCCCGGCACAGCCGCCGGCGGACGCGGTGCCCGCCCCGCGCGACCCGGCGGGCGCGCCCGAGCGGCCGGCCCCGGACAGACCCGCCCGGCAGCGCGACGCGTTCTTCGACAACGCCAAGTACCTGGCCATCGTGCTCGTCGCGATGGGGCATTCGTGGGAGCCGCTGAAGGGGGACAGCCGGATCCTGGAAGCCGCGTACACCGTCGTGTACAGCTTCCACATGCCGGCGTTCATCATCATCTCCGGCTTTTTCTCGCGCGGTTTCGATATGCGCCCGGACCGGCTGAAGCGGCTGGTCACCGGAGTGCTCGTACCGTATGTGGTGTTCGAGACGGCGTACCCGCTGTTCAAGAACCTCGTCACCGGCTCGCACGAGGACATCAGCCTCCTCGACCCCTGGTACCTGACCTGGTTCCTGGTCGCGCTGTTCGTCTGGCGGCTGACCACGCCCCTGTGGAAGCTGGTGCGCCGGCCGCTGCCGCTGGCCCTCGCCGTCGCCATGCTGGCGACCGTCAGCCCGAACATCGGCGACGACCTCGACCTCCAGCGCGTCCTGCAGTTCCTGCCGTACTTCGTGCTCGGCCTGTGCATGAAGCCCGAGCACTTCCGGCTGGTGCGCCGTCGCTGGGTGCGGATCGCCTCGGCCCCGGTGTTCGCGGCGGCGCTGGCGGTCGGCTGGTGGGCGGTGCCGCGCATGAACACCGCGTGGTTCTACCACCGCGACTCGGCGCAGGAACTGGGCGCGCCCTGGTGGTGCGGCCCGGTGATGACGCTCGCGCTGATGGCCTGCTCGCTGGTGCTGACGGCCTGCTTCTTCGCGTGGGTGCCGGGCCGCACGACGTGGTTCACGGCGCTCGGCGCGGGCACGCTCTACGGCTATCTGCTGCACGGCTTCCTGGTGAAGCTGGGCGACTACCGCGGCTGGTTCGAGCACCCCTGGCTGCACCGGCCGCTCGGCGAGATCCTGGTGACCGTGCTCGCCGCGGCGGCCGTCACGGCGCTGTGCACCGCGCCGGTGCGGCGCGTCTTCCGGTTCGCGATGGAGCCGCGGATGGACTGGGCGTTCCGGCGGGACCCGGCCGAACAGGCCCGCGAGCGGCACCGCCGGCGGGAGACGGCCGACGCGTAGGGCCTCTCGTGCGGACCCGGACGCCGGCCCCCCCCCGGCCGGTCACGGTCGCAGGCCGAGCAGGGCGCGCATCCGGGTGTACTTGCCGGTCAGCCGTTCCCGGACCGGTCCGGGAAGGAGCGCGAGCCGTCGCGGGTCGGCGTTGTGCGCGAGGTCGGCCTCCTTCACCAGCAGCGCGCCCGGGGTGGCGAGGATCCGGCCGGCGTACGCCTCCGGCGTTTCCCCGGGCTGCTTGGTGAGGGCGCGCACGATGGCCTTGGTCCGTCCGGTCAGGGGGGCCGTGGCGAGCCACCGCTCGCTGAGCGCGGCGTCCTCCACGGAGTCGTGCAGCCAGGCCGCCGCGATCTGTTCCGGGTCGCCGCCGCGGGCGCGGACGCCTTCGGCGACGGCCGCGAGGTGCTCGGCGTAGGGCCGGCCGGCCTTGTCGGTCTGGCCGTCGTGGGCGGCGCGCGCGAGGGCCTCGACCTCGGCGAGGGTGAGCGGGGTCATGCCGCCAGTGTCCCCCGGCGGCCGCGCGCTCAGCGGGCGGCGGCTTGCTCGCGGCAGATCAGCAGCAGCGCCCGGTCGTCGTTGACGTCCTTGGCGACCGCTTCGATGAGGTGCCAGGCGGCGCCGTGGAAGCCGCCGGCCACATAGCGGTCGGCCTCGCCGGTGAGCCGGTCGATGCCCTCCACGATGTCCCGCTCGGAGGTCTCCACCAGACCGTCCGTGAACAGCATCAACACGTCACCGGGGCGCAGCGAGCCCTTCACCGGGTCGAACTGGGCGCCGTCGTACACACCCAGCAGCGGGCCCTCGGCCGCCTTCTCCTCCCAGCGTCCGCTGCCCGCGCTCAGCTGGAGCCCCGGCGGATGGCCCGCGGAGTACAGCTCGTAGTCCCCGGAGTCCAGGTCCAGGACCAGGTGGATGGAGGTGGCGAAGCCCTCCTCCCAGTCCTGGCGGAGCAGATAGCCGTTGGCGGCCGGGAGGAAGGCGTGCGGGGGCAGCGAGCCGAGGAGGCCGCCGAAAGCGCCGGACAGCAGCAGGGCGCGCGAGCCCGCGTCCATGCCCTTGCCGGACACGTCCGTGAGCACGACCTCCAGCGTCCGGCCCCCGTTGGTCCGGGCGGCGACGACGAAGTCACCGGAGAAGGACTGGCCGCCCGCCGGCCGCAGCGCCATCTCGTGGTGCCAGCCCCTGGGCAGCTTCGGCAGCTTGCTCTGCACCCGGATGCGCTCGCGCAGGTCGAACAGCATGGTGCCGCCGCGCCGCCAGGGCACGCCGACCCGGCTGCGGAACTGCGCGGTCAGCAGCCCGAAGAAGCCGCACGCGGCGACCACCAGGACCACGCCGGGAGTGACCCGGGACGGGCCCTCGGTGTACGGGCCGAGCCGTACCGACTCCACGATCAGCGCGGTGGCCGCCGCCGCGTACAGGCCGAGCAGGCTCGCCGGGCGCAGCAGCAGTCCGCCGGCGACGATCGGCAGCACCAGGGTGGCCGGTGAGCACCACACCGGTTCCAGGAGGGTCATGGCCGCGAGGACCGGAATGGTCAGCAGCAGTCCGGCGAAGGCGATCCAGTCGGAGCCGTCGCCGCGGAAGTAGTCCACGGCGCTTTTGCGCAGCCCGACGCGGGCCCGGTGCCATCGCATCTTCCACCGGGCCGTGAACGTCTCGGCCTTCGCGCGCCGCTGTCGTCCTGCTGCCATCAGTTCGGGACCCTATCCAGCGGACCGGCCGCTTGGCACGGGAGGTCCCACTTGTCCCCCGTGCGGGATTCCGCTTCGCCCCGCGCACGCCCGGTTCCGGGCGGCCCGGCGCGCAGGAAATCACTGGCTCGTCCCGCAGGGCCCTGATAGGCATGGCGTATGGGGACTGTGCACGGAACCGAGTTGAAGGTACTGCGCGAGGACGAGTGGGACCGGTGGTACGACACCCTGTACCGCGGGTTCGGCGCGCGGCGGGCCTGCGCCGAGGAGCGCGAACGGGACCGGGCGGTCACCGAGTTCGACCGCTCCCTCGCCGCCTGGGACGCGGCGGAGATCGTCGGCACGGCGGGCGCCTTCAGCTTCCGGATGACCGTGCCGGGCGGGAGCGCGGTCCCGGCGGCCGGGGTGACGATGGTGAGCGTGGCGGCCACCCACCGGCGGCGCGGGGTGCTGACCTCGATGATGCGCCGGCAACTGGACGACGTCCGCGCGCTGGGCGAGCCGCTGGCGGTGCTGACCGCGTCCGAGCCCGCCATCTACGGCCGGTTCGGGTACGGCGCCGCGGCCTTCCTGCTCCGCGTCGAGGTCGACACCAGCCGGGTGACGCTGGCGCTGCCGGCCGGCACCGAGGAGGTCCGGCTGCGGTACGCCGAGCCGGCCGACGTCCTGGACGCCTGCGAGGCGGTGTACGCGGCCCTGGTCCCGCGCCGGCCCGGCATGCTGGCCCGGCAGCCGGGCTGGGAGCGGGTCCCCCTGGCCGACCCGGAGCGCGACCGGGACGGGGCGACGCCGTTGCAGTGCGTGGTCGCCGAACGGGACGGCGAGATCACCGGCTACGCCCGCTTCCGCACCAAGACCGGCTGGAGCGAGCGGGGCGCCGACGGCACGGTGCGGCTCGCGGACCTGGCCGGTCTCGACCCGGTGACCGAGGCCGCGCTGTGGCGCTTCCTGTGCGGCATCGACCTGATGACGACCCTGTCGGTGCCGTCGCTGCCGGTGGACGCCGCGCTGCCGCACCTCGTCTCCGACATCCGCCGCTGCGGGCCGCGACTGGGCGACGACGCCTACGTCCGGCTCGTGGACGTCGGCGCGGCGCTCGCGGCCCGCACCTACCAGGCGCCGGTGGACGTGGTGTTCGAGGTCGAGGACGCCTTCTGCCCCTGGAACGCGGGGCGCTGGCGGCTGACCGGCGACGCGAAGGGCGCGTCCTGCGAGCGTACGGCCGACGCGGCGGAACTCGCCCTGTCCGTACGGGAGCTGGGCTCGGCCTATCTGGGCGGGGTGTCGCTGCTGTCGCTGGCGTCGGCCGGGCGGGTGCGGGAACTGCGGCCGGGCGCGCTGACGGAGGCGTCGGTGGCGTTCGGCTCACCGCTGGCGCCGTGGCTGCCGCACGGCTTCTAGGCGCTCTTCCGGCAACCGCGTTAGGGCGCCCAAGGGTTGCTGTGACCCTGATAGCCGCGCAGGTCCTGACCGCTCATCCCGCAACCGCCGCACGGCTTGCGGGGGGTGTTCAGGTGCGCTGGCAGGTCGGGCACCAGAAGAGGTTGCGGGCGGCGAGGCCGGCGGTGCGGATGCCGTCGCCGCAGATGTGGCACGGCAGGTTCGCGCGGCGGTAGACGTACACCTCGCCGCCGTGGTCGTCCACGCGGGGCGGGCGGCCCATGGCCTTGGGGGTGTGCTCGGGGCGGACGGTGTCGATCCGGTTGTTCCGCACGCCTTCGCTCATCAGGGCGACGAGGTCGCTCCAGAGGGCGTCCCACTCGGCCGGGGTGAGGTCACGGCCCGCGCGGTACGGGTCGATGCCGTGCCGGAAGAGGACTTCGGCGCGGTAGACGTTGCCGACGCCGGCGACGATCTTCTGGTCCATGAGCAGCGCGGCGATCGTCGTACGGCTGCGGGAGATCCTGCGGTACGCCGCGGCCGGGTCGGCGTCCGCGCGCAGCGGGTCGGGGCCGAGGCGGTCGTGGATCGCCTGTTTCTCGGCGTCCGTGAGCAGCGCGCAGGTGGTGGGGCCGCGCAGGTCGGCGTAGGCGGTGTCGCCGGCGAGCCGGAGCCGGACGGTGTCGGCGGGCGGGGGCGGCGGTGCGGGGCCGAAGCCCACCTTGCCGAAGAGGCCGAGGTGGATGTGGACCCAGTCGGCGTCGCGGAAGCCCAGGAAGAGGTGCTTGCCGTGGGCGTCGGTCGCGGTCGGCGCGGTGCGGTCCAGGAGGGCGGCGGCGTCGGAGAACTTGCCCTGGGGACTGGTGACGCGTACGGGCCTGCCGAGGAAACGCTCGGCGTAGTCCCGGGCGAGCCGGTGGATGGTGTGCCCTTCCGGCACGGCTGAGGTGTCCTTTCCCTGCCTGGCGCGCGCCCGCGCACCCGTCCGGCGGACGCGACGGAGGCCGGGGCGCCAACGCCTCCGGCCTCCGGCGTCGCGGCTAGTCCTGCGGGTGGTGGGCCGGGATGGGCGGGAGGTCGCCGGTCGTCTCGTACACCGACAGCATGTCGATGCGGCGGACGTGCCGCTCCTCACCGGAGAACGGGGTGTTCAGGAAGATCTCGACGAACTTGGCCGCCTCCTGCGTGCTGTGCATCCGCGCGCCCACGGCGATCACGTTGGCGTCGTTGTGCTGCCGCCCGAGCGCCGCCGTCTCCTCGCTCCAGGCCAGCGCGGCGCGCACGCCCTTGACCTTGTTCGCGGCGATCTGCTCGCCGTTGCCGGAGCCGCCGATCACGACGCCGAGGGAGTCCGGGTCGGCGGCCGTCCGCTCCGCGGCGCGCAGGCAGAACGGCGGGTAGTCGTCCTGGGCGTCGTAGAGGTGCGGCCCGCAGTCGACGGGCTCGTGGCCGGCGGCCTTCAGCCACTCGGCGAGGTGGTTCTTCAGTTCGTAGCCCGCATGGTCCGAGCCGAGATACACGCGCATGCCACGAGTGTGACACGCCGGTTCCGGGGCAGCAGCCTCAGGGTCTCGGCGGTCGGCCGGGTTCGGAAACTGTGAGTGACGCCATAGATCCCCAAGGGAACCGCAAGTAACGATCCGGAATCAGAGGTTTCCCAAACTCTTCGCCTCGGATTCACTGGACCGACTCGTACACCGCTCGTACGGGCAGCTCCACCTGGCGCAAAGGAAATCCGTCCATGACCCCTGGTTCGGGCCTCCAAGCAGGACTCAAAAACCGCCACCTGACGATGATCGCGATCGGTGGTGTCATCGGGGCCGGCCTCTTCGTCGGTTCCAGTTCCGGTATCGCCACCGCGGGACCCGGCATCCTCTTGTCCTACGCCCTCGTCGGCACGCTCGTCGTCCTCGTGATGCGCATGCTCGGCGAGATGTCCGCCGCCAATCCGACCTCCGGCTCCTTCTCCGCGCACGCCGACCGCGCGCTCGGCCGCTGGGCCGGTTTCTCCATCGGATGGCTCTACTGGTTCTTCTGGGTCGTCGTGCTCGCCGTCGAGGCGACCGCCGGCGCGAAGATCCTCGAAGGCTGGGTCCCGGCCGTCCCGCAATGGGGCTGGGCACTGATCGTGATGACCGTGCTCACCGCGACCAACCTGGTCTCCGTCGGCTCCTACGGCGAATTCGAATTCTGGTTCGCCGGCATCAAGGTCGTGGCGATCGGCGCGTTCGTCGTGATCGGTCTGCTGGCCGTGTTCGGCGTGCTGCCGGGCGTGCACGCCGACAAGGCGTCCTTCGGGAACCTCACCTCGCACGGCGGTTTCCTGCCGCACGGTCCGGGCGCGATCCTCACCGGCGTACTGCTGGTCGTCTTCTCCTTCATGGGCAGCGAGATCGCCACCCTGGCGGCCGGCGAGTCCGAGGACCCGCAGCGCGCGGTCACCAAGTCCACCAACAGCATCATCTGGCGGATCGGCGTCTTCTACCTCGGTTCGATCCTGGTCGTGGTCTCGCTGCTGCCCTGGGACGACGCGGCCATCGCCAAGGACGGCTCCTACGTCGCGGCGCTGAACTCGCTCGGCATCGCCCACGCCGGCCAGATCATGAACGTGATCGTGCTGACCTCGGTGCTGTCCTGTCTGAACTCCGGCCTCTACACGGCGTCCCGGATGGCCTTCTCGCTCGGCGAGCGCGGTGACGCGCCGAAGGCGTTCGCGCGGGTCAACAGCCGGGGCGTGCCGCTGGCCGCGATCCTCGCCTCGGTCGTGTTCGGCTTCGTCGCGGTCTTCTTCAACTACCTGTCTCCGGACAAGATCTTCCTGTTCCTCGTGAACTCGTCCGGCGCGGTGGCCCTGTTCGTGTGGCTGGTCATCTGCTTCTCGCAGCTGCGGATGCGGAAGATCATCCAGCGCGAGGCGCCGGAGAAGCTGGTCGTGAAGATGTGGCTGTACCCGTACCTGACCTGGGCGACGGCCGCGCTGATCGTGGCCGTGCTGGTCTACATGCTCTTCGACACCGAGCACGACGGCCGCCAGACGGTGCTGCTGTCGCTGCTGGTGGCGGCGATCGTGCTGGTGATCGCCGTGGTCAGGCAGCGGATCGCGGCGGGCCGCCCGGCCCCGGCGGCCGAGACGCCGGCCGACAAGGTGTCCGTCGGCTGATCCGGCACCCCTGATACGGCGACGGCCGCATGAACCGACGGAGTACGTCGGCTCATGCGGCCGTGCCGCGTTCGGGACCGGAGCCTCAGCGCTTGTCCGCGATCTTCCAGGCCGTCGGCAGCAGGCCCATCGCCAGGGCGGCCTTGAGGGCGTCGCCGATCAGGAACGGGGTGAGGCCCGCCGCGATCGCCTGGGACGCGGACAGGTGGGCCGCCAGGGCCAGGTAGGGCACGCCGACGGCGTAGATGACGGCCTCGCCCAGGAGCATGGTGCCGGCCATGCGCAGCGCGGAGCGGTCCGCGCCGCGGCGGGCCAGGGCGCCGACGAGGGCGGAGGCCAGGAGCATGCCGAGGACGTAGCCGAAGGAGACCAGGCCGGTGCCGGACTTGCCGTCCGCGAACCAAGGCACGCCCGCGAGGCCGGCGACCGCGTACAGCGCGAGGGAGAGCAGGCCGCGGCGGGCGCCGAGGGCGGTGCCGACGAGCAGCGCGGCGAAGGTCTGGCCGGTCACCGGCACCGGGGAGCCGGGCACGGGCACCGAGAGCTGGGCCGCGAGGCCGGTGAGCGCGGCACCGCCGAGGACGAGGGCGGCGTCGCGGACGCGGGTGGCCGGGAGCAGGTCGGCGAGGACTGCGCCGGGGCGGGCGGTGGCGGTGGCGGTGCTCATGGGGACTCCGCGGGATGGTGTGGACACGTCGGGACACCGTGACGCTATACCGGGGCACTCGTGCCGATCACCGTCAGCGCCCGACAAAGGGCTGAACGATCGCTTGGTGGGCTCCGGACAAAGGGCGCCGGTTACACCGGTGCGGGCGTGACGCTGATCACGAGGGAAGGGACGTTTCGCTCACGCCGGGCCGGCGCACCGGGACTGTGGGGTCCCGCCAAACCGACCCCGCCCGGCCCCCGGCGGACACGGCCCCCGGAAGACGCCTGCCGGAGCGTGACCTGAGGGTGGCGTTCCGTAAAAGTTATGTCCGGATAATGGGAAACCCCTTCGCCTGAGCGGACGGGCCGCCCACACTGGCGGGGTTTTTACCCGCCCCTTGCCCTGGGAGAGCCGCGCCCATGCCCAGCAGCACACCCACGAAGACCTCGCCGCAGCAGCGACCGGACGGCTCCCTCTCCCACGGTCTCAAACAACGCCATCTGTCGATGATCGCCCTCGGCGGGGTGATCGGCGCGGGCCTCTTCGTCGGCTCCGGCGCGGGCATCGCCGCGGCCGGCCCGTCCATCGTGGTCGCCTACGCCCTCTCCGGGCTGCTGGTGATGCTGGTGATGCGGATGCTCGGCGAGATGTCGGCCGCCTACCCGTCGTCGGGCTCCTTCTCCGCGCACGCCGAGCGGGCGATCGGGCCGTGGGCGGGCTTCACCGCGGGCTGGTCGTTCTGGGTGCTGCTGTGTACGGCGGTCGGCCTGGAGGGCATCGGCGCCGCGAAGATCGTCCAGGGCTGGCTGCCGGGCACCCCGCAGTGGATGTGGGTGGCCCTGTTCATGCTGGTGTTCTGCGGGACGAACCTGGCCGCGGTGAAGAACTTCGGCGAGTTCGAGTTCTGGTTCGCCACGCTGAAGGTCGGCGCGATCAGCCTGTTCCTGATCCTCGGCGTGCTGGCCATCGCGGGCGTGCTGCCCGGCACGGACTCCCCCGGCGCCTCGAACCTCACCGACTTCCTGCCGCACGGCGGCAACGGCCTGGTGATCGGCCTGCTCGCCTCGGTCTTCGCCTACGGCGGCCTGGAGACGGTCACCATCGCGGCGGCCGAGTCGGAGGACCCGGTGCGCGGGGTCGCCTCCGCCGTGCGCACGGCGATGTGGCGGATCGCCGTCTTCTACATCGGCTCCATGGCGGTCGCCGTCACCCTGGTCCCGTGGGACTCCAAGGAGGTCATGGAGAAGGGCCCGTACATCGCCACGCTGAACCGGCTCGACATCCCCGGCGCGGGCGAGCTGATGAACGTGGTCGTCCTGGTCGCCCTGCTCTCCGCCATGAACGCCAACATCTACGGCGCCTCGCGCATCGGCTACTCGCTGGTCGAGCGCGGCCAGGGCCCGCGGGTGCTGGCGCGGCTGTCCGGCGGGGTGCCGCGGATCGCGGTGATGGTCTCCTGCGTCCTCGGCTTCGTCTGCGTGCTGCTCAGCTACTGGCGCCCGGACGACATCTTCAAGTGGCTGCTGAACATGATCGGCGCGGTGATCCTGGTCGTCTGGATCTTCATCGCGGTCTCCCAGCTGATGCTGCGCCGCCGTATCGATCGCGAGGCGCCCGAGAAGCTGGTCGTGCGCATGTGGGCCTTCCCGTGGCTGACCTGGGTGGCGCTGGCCGGCATGGTCGCGATCTTCGTTCTGATGGCCCGCGAGCCGGACACCCGGGTGCAGCTCTACTCCACCGGCGCCATGACCCTGTGCCTGGCGGCGGTCGGGTACGGCTGGCAGCGGCTGCGCGCCCGGAGCTGACCCCGGCACCGCGCGCGACGGCCCGGCGCGTACGGCACGAAGGCCCCCACGGAACGACACGTGGGGGCCTTTCTGTTGCTCGGGCGCACTTATTGCTAGCGTGTACTTGCAAGCGACTTGCAATAAGGTTCCGGAGGGGATCACCCATGCCCGTCTACACGCTGCCCGAGCTGCCCTACGACTACTCCGCGCTCGCCCCCGTGATCAGCCCGGAGATCATCGAGCTGCACCACGACAAGCACCACGCGGCCTATGTGAAGGGCGCCAACGACACCCTGGAGCAGCTCGCCGAGGCGCGGGAGAAGGAGACCTGGGGCTCGGTCAACGGCCTGGAGAAGAACCTGGCCTTCCACCTCTCCGGGCACATCCTGCACTCGATCTACTGGCAGAACATGACCGGTCCGAAGGAGGGCGGCGGCGAGCCGCTGGCCGCCGACGGCGTGGGCGGGCTGGCCGAGACGATCAAGGAGTCCTTCGGCTCCTTCGCCGGCTTCAAGGCCCAGCTGTCCAAGGCGGCGGCCACCACCCAGGGGTCGGGCTGGGGCGTGCTGGCGTACGAGCCGCTGAGCGGCCGGCTGATCGTGGAGCAGGTCTACGACCACCAGGGCAACGTCGGCCAGGGCGCCGTGCCGATCCTGGTCTTCGACGCCTGGGAGCACGCCTTCTACCTGCAGTACCGCAACCAGAAGGTGGACTTCATCGAGGCCATGTGGCAGGTCGTGAACTGGCAGGACGTCGCCCGCCGCCTCGACGCCGCCCGCTCCCGCGCGGACGTGCTGCTGCTCGCGCCCTGACGCACCCCACGCGTCCTGCCTCGTGATCGTCTTCTCACCCTTCACGGCGGCAGGCGGAGAAGAGGAGGACCCCCGTGAGGACGTGACTCACGGGGGTCCTTCGCGCCGGGACGGCGCGGCCGTCACAGGTTGCTGAAGTCGGGGCCCTTGGTGCGGGTGCGCTTGATCTCGTAGAAGCCCGGCACCGAGGCCACCGCGACGGTGCCGTCCCACAGCCGGGCGGCCTCCTCGCCCTTCGGGGCCGGGGTGACGACGGGGCCGAAGAACGCGATCTGCTCGCCGTCGGGACCGGGCAGGGCGATGACCGGCGTGCCGACCTCCTGGCCGACCTTCTCGATGCCCTCCTTGTGGGAGGCGCGCAGCTCGGCGTCGAACTCGAAGTCCTCCTGCCCGGCGTAGTCGATCAGGTCGGCGGGCAGGCCGACGTCGGCGAGCGCGCCGGCGATGGCCTCCAGGGTCGCGCCCTCGCCGTTGTTGTGGATGCGGGTGCCGAGCGCGGTGTAGAGCGGGCCGACGACGTCGTCGCCGTGCTTGCGCCAGGCCGCGGTGACCACGCGGACCGGCGGCCACGCCTTGGTGGTCAGCAGCTCGCGGTACTCGGCGGGCAGCTCGTCCAGCCTGTCCTCGTTGAGGACGGCGAGGCTCATGACGTGCCAGCGGACCTCGATGTCGCGGACCTTCTCGACCTCCAGGACCCAGCGGGAGGTCATCCAGGCCCACGGGCACAGCGGATCGAACCAGAAGTCGACGGGGGTGACGGGGGTCTTGCCGGACGGGGCGGCGGTCTCGGACATGGCGCTCCTCAGCGAAACAGGCGTTTGACACGTGAACGAGGGCGTCGCCACCCGCATTCCCGCTGTCCGCCGTCAGGAGCACATGGCAGGATCGGTCCTGTTCCGCGACCATCCACGCGATCACAAGGGAGTGCCGTCCGTGCCCGGTGAGAATCTGTCCCGCGACGAGGCCCGGGAGCGGGCCGCCCTGCTGTCCGTCGACGGGTACGACGTGTTCCTGGACCTGCGGTCCGCCGTCGGCGACACGGACGGCGAGCCGCGCACGTTCCGTTCGGTGACCACCCTGCGCTTCCGCTGCAACGAGCCGGGCGCGTCCGGCTTCGCCGATCTGATCGCCCCGCGCGTCACCTCCGTCTCGCTGAACGGGCGGGACCTGGACCCGGGCGAGGTCTTCGACGGCTCCCGGATCACCCTGGAGGACCTGGCCGCGGAGAACGAGCTGGTGGTGGACGCCCAGTGCGCCTACTCGCGCACCGGCGAGGGCATGCACCGCTTCGTCGACCCGGAGGACGGCGAGGTCTACCTGTACACGCAGTACGAACCGGCCGACGCCCGCCGGGTGTTCGCCAACTTCGAGCAGCCGGACCTGAAGGCGCCGTACCGGTTCGAGGTGCGGGCCCCGGAGGGCTGGACGGTGTGGAGCAACGGCGCCGGCGAACTCCTCGACGGCGTGTGGCGGTTCGCCGAGACCAAGCCGATCTCGACGTACATCACCTGTGTGGTGGCGGGCCCGTACCACTATGTGACGGACTCCTACCGCCGCACCTTCGAGGACGGCACCGAGCTGGAGATCCCGCTCGGCGCGATGTGCCGCCGGGCGCTGGCCCCCTACTTCGACGCCGACGACGTCTTCCTGGTCACCAAGCAGGGCCTGGACTTCTTCCACGACCACTTCGACCACCCGTACCCGTTCGGGAAGTACGACCAGGCGTTCGTGCCGGAGTACAACCTGGGCGCGATGGAGAACCCCGGTCTGGTGACCTTCCGGGAGGAGTACGTCTTCCGCGGCAAGGTGACGCAGGCGTCCTACGAGGCGCGGGCCAACGTCATCCTGCACGAGATGGCGCACATGTGGTTCGGCGACCTGGTCACCATGGAGTGGTGGGACGACCTGTGGCTGAAGGAGTCCTTCGCGGACTTCATGGGCACCTTCGCCAACGTCGGCGCGACCCGCTTCAAGGACGCCTGGATCACCTTCGCCAACCGCCGCAAGGCGTGGGCCTACCGCGCGGACCAGTTGCCCTCCACGCACCCGATCACGGCGGACATCCGCGATCTGCAGGACGCCAAGCTGAACTTCGACGGCATCACCTACGCCAAGGGCGCCTCGGTGCTCAAGCAACTGGTGGCGTACGTCGGCGAGGACGCGTTCCTGGAAGGCGCCCGGCGGTACTTCAAGCGCCACGCGTACGGCAACACGCGCCTGGGCGACCTGCTGTCGGTGCTGGGCGAGACGAGCGGCCGGGACATGACCGGCTGGGCGCGGTCGTGGCTGCAGACGGCGGGCGTCAACGCGCTGACCCCGCAGGTGCTGCTGGACACCACGGGCGGCCGGATCGCCGAGCTGGCCGTCCTCCAGGAGGCCCCGGAGTCGCACCCGGAGCTGCGCCCGCACCGGATCGCGGTGGGCCTGTACCGCCGTACACCCGACGGCGCGCTGGAGCGGTACGCGCGCGTGGAGACGGACGTGCGCGAGCCGCGTACGGTCGTGGCGGAGCTGGCGGGCGCCGAGGCGCCGGCGCTGGTGCTGGTCAACGACGACGACCTCACCTACTGCAAGACCCGGTTCGACACGGCCTCGCTGGAGACGCTGCGGTCGGACCTGGGCGCGCTGTCCGATCCGCTGGCGCGCGCGCTGTGCTGGTCGGCGCTGTGGAACATGACCCGGGACGGGCTGCTGCCGGCGCGGGACTTCATCGCGCTGGTGCTGCGGTTCGCGGGCCGCGAGTCGGACATCGGCGTGCTCCAGATGCTGCACGCCTGGGCCAACTCGGCGCTGGTCCACTACGCGGCGCCCGGCTGGCGGGAGACCGGCGGGCGGGCGCTGGCGGACGGCGCGCTGCGGGAGCTGCGGGCGGCGGCGCCGGGCAGTGAGCAGCAGTTGGCCTGGGCGCGGTTCCTCGCGGCCGTCGCCGCGGCCGAGCCGGACCTGAAGCTGCTGCGGGAGCTGCTGGACGGCACCACCGAGGTCGAGGGCCTGGAGGTGGACCAGGAGCTGCGCTGGGTGTTCCTGGAGCCGCTGGCGGCGCACGGGGCGGCGGACGAGTCGGTGCTGGCGGCGGAACTGGCCCGGGACGACACGGCGTCCGGCAAGCGGCACCAGGTGCGCTGCCTGGCCGCGCGGCCGTCGGCGGCGGTCAAGGCGCAGGCGTGGGCGCAGGTGGTGGAGTCCGACGCGCTGTCGAACGCGCTGGTGGAGGCGGTGATCGCGGGCTTCGCCCAGCCGTCGCAGCGGGACCTGACCGCGCCGTACGCGCCGCTGTACTTCGCCGCGATCGAGCGGGTGTGGCGGGAGCGGTCGATCCAGATCGGCATGGACGTGGTCCGCGGGCTGTTCCCGGCGCTCCAGGACCGGCCGGAGACCCTGGACGCGACCGACGCGTGGCTCGCGGCGCACGAGGACGCGGCGCCCGCGCTGCGCCGGCTGGTGCTGGAGGCGCGGGACGACCTGGCGCGGGCACTGCGCGCGCAGGCGTGCGACGCGGCGGCCGCCGGCCACTGACCCCGGCCCGGAACCGCCCGCCGGCGATCGTTACGAAATCCGGGCGAAGTCACCCGTAACCCCTGGTCCGCACCCGAGCGGACCAGGGGTTTCCCGTCTCCTGTCGGCATCCGAACACCTGACCTTTAGTGCCGTCTTGTCCGGATTCCTCGACGGATGTGTCACAGCGGTTACAGGCGGGTCCCGGTGCGGGAATCCCGACACCATGACGCACAACACCCCGCTGTCCCCGCGCCCGCTCCGCCACCTCGCCGACGCCCACCGCCGGGTCCTGACCACCGCCCAGTTGCGCGCCCACGGCGTGCCGGCGGCCGAGCAGACCGCGCGGTGCGGCCCGGACGGCCCCTGGCGGGAGCTGCTGCCCCACGTGGTCCTGCTGCACCCGGGCCCGCCCACCGGCGAGGAGCGGCTGCACGGGGCCCTGCTGTACGCGGCCCGCGCGGCGGAGCCGGGCGGTGTGCCGGCCCAGCCGACGGCCGCCGGCACGCCCCGCACGCCGCGCCCGGAGGCGGTGCTCACCGGCCTGGCGGCGCTCGCCCTGCACGGCTTCTCGACCGCCCCCGCGCTGTCCGGCCTGGACCAGGTGGACGTGCTGGTCCCCCGGACGCGCCGGCTGCGCTGCGCGGGCTACGTCCGCGTCCGGCGCACCGGCGACCTGCCCGAGCCGCGGCTGGTGACGGGGCTGCCGGTGGCGCCGGTGCCCCGGGCGCTGGCGGACGCGGTGGCGGACCACACGGACGCCGAGACGGTACGGCGGCTGCTGGCCGAGGCGGTGCGCGGCGGCCACTGCGAACCGGCCGCCGTGGTGCGGGAGCTGACGCGGGCGCGGCTGCTGCACCGCCCGCACGTGGTGGACGCGGTGGAGGCGCTGCTCGCCGAGGGCCGGTCGCTCGCCGAGGACCGCCTGTACCGGATGGTCCGCGAGCAGGGTCTGCCCGACCCGGTCTGGAACGTCGGCCTGAGGCTGCCCGGCGGCCCGCACCTGGGCGGCCTGGACGCCTACTGGCCGGACCAGGCGGTGGCGGTCGAGCTGGACACCGGGGCGGCCCGGCCGGACGACGGCGCCCCCTGGTCGCGGTACGCGGCCCGGCGCGAGCACCTGGAGCGGCTCGGCATCACGGTCGTGCACGTCGATCCGAGGAAGCTGCGGGACTGTCCGGAGCAGCAGGCGGCGGTGGTGCGGACGGCGCTGATGGCCGCCGGGGACCGCGAGCCGGCCGCGCACGTCGTGGTGCTGCCCCGGTGACGCCGGCCGCGCGACTTCTCCTGGGCCGGCCGGGTGAGGGCTCACCGCAATGGACCGGCACGGCGGGCGGGGCGGCGCCGGCCACGGTAGAGGAGAGGCATGAAACAGTCCCGTATAGCCGTCGGCGCCTGCTCCCTGCTCCTCGCGTCCGCCTGCGCGTTCGCCGGTCCCGCGACGGCGGAGGTGGCTTCCCGGGCCGTGGCCGACGGCTACGTGGCCCTCGGCGACTCCTACTCCTCCGGTGTCGGCGCCGGCGACTACCTGGCGTCGGGCAAGGAGTGCAAGCGCAGCAGCCGGGCCTTTCCCGCGCTGTGGGCCGAGGCGCACGCGCCGCGCTCCTTCACCTTCGCCGCCTGCAACGGCGCAGGCGCCGAGGACGTGCTGACCGATCAGCTCGGCCACCTCAGCCCGCGCACCGGCCTGGTCACGCTCACCGCCGGGGGCAGCGACACGGGTTTCGCGGGCGTCCTGGCGACCTGCGCGCTCGGCGGCCAGAGCCGCTGCGACGGCGCCGTGTCCCGGTCCCGGACCACGATGGACACCGCGCTCACGGACCGCCTGGACCGGCTCTACACGGCCATCCGGGACCGGGCGCCCGCCGCCCGGGTGGTGGTGCTGGGCTATCCGCACCTGTACCACCTGGCGGGCGCCTGCCGGCTGGGCCTGCCGGACGGCGAACGCGGCGCGGTCAACGACGCCGTGGACCACCTCAACGCCGTGATCGCCGCACGCGCCGCCGCCCACGGCTTCACCTTCGCCGACGTCACCGCCGCCTTCGCCGGCCACGAGATCTGCTCGGCCACGCCCTGGATGCACAGCATCGAGGTGTTCGCGCTGACCGAGTCCTACCACCCGACGGCGCCGGGGCAGTCGCTCGGCTACCTGCCGGTCCTCACCCGCGTGTCCGGGTGGCGGTAGGAGCACCGCGCGCGGAGGCGGTCAGCAGAACTCCTTCTCGACCACGGCCCCCGTGTCCCCGGTCCAGTCGGCGTTGAAGTTGACCGCCAGGGAGTGCCGGCCGCCGGCCGTCGCCGCCACCTTGGAGGCGGAGCCGTGGATGCCCCCGTCATGGCCCCAGACATGCGTGCCGCAGGCCAGCCGGGTGTCCGTCAGACCGAGGCCGTAGCGGATGCCGGGCGTGTCGGTGGCCACCGTGGTCCTCATCTCCGTGAGCTGCCGCGCCGGCAGCAGCCCGCCGCCGAGCAGGGCGCCGTAGAAGCGGGTCAGGTCGGCGGAGTCGGAGATCATCTCGCCGGCGGAGGACGCCATGGACGGATTGAGGTCCGTCACGTCGTACACCGCCCGGCCGGGGACCTTGAACGTCGAGTACGCCCGGCCGCTCGGCTCGGGCAGGGTGGTCCGGGTGCCGGGCACGGAGGTGGCCCGCAGCCGCAGCGGCGCGATGATCCGGCGGTCGACCGCGGTGGCGTACGGGCGGCCCGTGACCTTCTCGATCACCATGCCGGCGAGGACGTAGTTGGTGTTGGAGTACCGCCAGGAGGTGCCCGGTGCGAAGTCCGGCTCGTGCCGCAGCGCGTAGTCCAGCAGGTCCCGCGGGGCGAGGGTGCGGTAGCGGTGCGCGAAGAAGCCTTCCGGGGTGAAGTAGGCGCGCGCGAAGTCGGGGTCGGCGAGGTAGTCGTGGATGCCGCTGGTGTGGTTCAGCAACTGCCGGACGGTGACCTCGCGGCCGTCGTGGCCGTGGCCGCGGACCACGCCCGGCAGCCACCGTTCCACCGTGTCGTCCAGGGAGAGCCGGCCCTCCGCTTCGAGCTGGAGCAGGACGGTGGCGACGAAGGTCTTGGTGATGCTGGCGACGCGGTAGCGGTCGGCCGTCGAACGCGGCTCGCCGGTGCGGGTGTCGCCCGTGCCGGCGGCCGTGGACCAGGTGCCGTGGGCGTCCCGCGCGGTGGCGGTCGCGCCGGGCACGCCCGCGGCGACGGCGGCCGCGACCGCCTCCCGGGTGGCGGTGTGACCGTGGGGCGCGGAGCCGGCCGCGGCGGCCGGAGCGGCGAGGGCCGCCGTCAGGAGCAGGGCGGTGATGCCCGGGCAAGCGGTGCGTGCGCGCATGTCTGTCCCCAGCCTGTGGGTGGGTGGTGCGGTCGGCGGAAGGGACCCGGGGCGGGGCGCGGAGGTTGCCCGGGGGCACGGCGGTGGGGCGGGTTTCAGCCCTTCTTCAGCACCAGCTCGGTGTTCCGGTCGCGCGCGCCGCCCGCGAGGGTCTTGCCGGCGCCGGGCGCGTTGCAGGCCAGCTCGCGGTAGAGGGCGGCCAGGCCGGTCTGGGAGAGGTCGGTGTAGTCGGTGCGGTGCGGGGCGGCGGCCTCGACCAGGGTGGTGAACAGGGAGAGCGTGCCGTCCTTGTTGTCGGTCAGCTCGATGATCCGGGCGAGCTGGGGGTGGTCGACGTGCGAGGCGGTGGAGATCTCCCAGAAGGAGCGCCCGGCGGCGGCCCGGTGCGCGGTGACGACGTTCTTGTGGATGTGCCCGTTCACCCAGGCCAGCACGTTGGCGTGGGCGGACAGCACGGAGAGCACCTCGGCGCCGCCGTGCCGCCGCTCGCCGGGGCGGGCCGGGTCGGGCCGGGTGTTGGTCATCGTCTTGCTGGTGTGGTGGCTGAAGACGACGGCGTAGGAGTCCTTGTGGGCCTTCAGCGTCCGGCCGAGCCACTTCAGCTGGGCGGTGCCGAGGGAGCCGTCGTAGTGGCCGCCGGGGTCGGTGGTGTCCAGGCTGATGCCGAGGACGTCGTCGGAGATCCGGAAGGCGTAGTACTGGGTGTCCGCGTCCAGGTTGGCCGGGGTGTAGCCGTGCCCGGCCGGACCGTGGCCCTGGTGGGCGGGGTCCAGGTGGGCCCTGAGGTAGTCGGCGCGGGTGTAGGGGGCGCGCCGGTCGTCCGGGGTGACCGGGCGGGCGGAGCGGGCGTGGGCCGTGAGGAAGTCGCGGTAGCCGGCGCCCTTGGGGTCCTCGGCGTGCTTGAGGGAGTCCTGGAGCCGGCGGGCGTCGGCGGCGGGGACGCTCATCAGCTTGCGGCCGCCGACGGCGGCCTCGGCGAGGCGGCGGTCGCCGTGCGAGCCGTAGCAGCCGAGCGGGAGGGCGTCGTGGTTGCCGACGGTGGAGTACCAGGGCAGGCGCAGGCCGGGGCTCGTCACCTCGCGGATCGCGGCGGCGAGGAAGTCCTCCAGGTGCGGGAAGCCGAGCGCCTTGTCGTGGTCGCGGGCGGTGGAGCCGGGCTGCCAGTACAGCTTCAGACCGCTGTTCTGCACGCCCTCGTAGTGCCTCGGGTCGCCGGTGTTCGGGGTGATCCGGCCGCCGCTCATCACCCGCAGGAACCAGTCCAGTTCGCAGCGGGCGTTGTTGTCGGTGTTGTCGCCGGTGGTCATCACGAAGCGCAGCGGGGCGCCGGTGACGGGGGCGCCGCGCAGGGCGTTGACCCGTTCCACGAGGGACACGGCGCCGGGCACGGTGAGCGCCTCGTGCGGACGCCAGGCGTGCGTGTCGACGGCGCGCAGGTACTCCAGGCGCAGCGGGTGCTGGACGTCCATCAGGTGCAGGTCGGTGAACTGCACGAAGGCGGCCAGGACGGTACGGCGGTGCTCCCGGCCCGCCTTGGGCGCGGCCAGCTCGGCGCGCACCACCCGGGGCCAGCCGGGCCCGTCGCCCAGGCGGCGGTAGCCGGAACCGTTGAGCGGGGTGGCGACCGAGGCGAGGGTGGTGCCCTTGGTGTAGGGGGCGGCGGGGGCCGCCGGGGCGGCGTTCCGGGCGGCGGCGGGCGCCCCGGCGGGGGTGCCGGCACCGGCGGGTGCGGCGGTGGTGGCGGCCTGGCTGTCGGCGGGGCGCAGGGCGAAGCCGGCGCCCGCGGAGAGCGCGGCCGCGCCGGCGGCGGCGAGGACGGAACGGCGGTGGGGCCCCGCGGCGGGGGCGGCGGCAGAGCGTGTGCGCGGCATGGCGCGATCTCCCCGGGTGCGTACGCGTCGACGGTGGTCGCGGGCCGTCACGGACGCGAACGCCCCGCTCACCGTGGATCGTTGGCAGCGGGAATGGCCTGTGCGTGAACGCGGCCGCAACGCGTGACACCGATCACCGGACGTGGATCACGGGGTACCGGGTGTGGTCACGCAGTGGCACGCGGCCGGTCCGCGGGCGGTCACGCGTCGTTCATCCGCCGGGGCAGGGCGGGCCCGGGAGCCGTCCGCGCGGCGGGCGTTAGACCACGGCCGCCGCGCGGCACCGCGGCGGGACACCGACGAGCGGCGCCGGACCCGGACCCGCCGGCCGTGGACTCGCCGGACCCGGACCGGCCGGCCCTGGACTCTCCGGACCCAGACCCGGACCCGGACCCCGACATCGGTAACCGGTCACCAGGCACCGCGGGGAGAACCGGGCGCAAACCGGGTCATCGACGCCCGATCCGCCCGCAGGCCATCGCGGGTTTTCCCCATACGTTCATCTCGATTCGGTCAACGAACCCCAAACCGCGGCCCCTTCGGCCAGGCTGAGCGCTCCCGTCCGCTCGTTCTCGCTACCTGAGGGATGCCGATGACCCACACCCCCGAGCGTGATTCCATACCCGGCCACAGACGCCTAACCCGGATAGCCGTGGCCGTGGGCGTGACGGCCGCCCTCTGCGCGGCCGGCCCGGTCCCCCTGGCCCTCGCCGCGGACGCGCACCCGACGCTCGACGCACGGCAGAGCCCCCCGGCCGACGCCGGTCCCGGCGCCAAGTCCGCCCACGCCAAGCTGGGCGCGGACGACGCCGACACGCTCGCCGAGGCCAAGGCCGACGGCGCGAAGAACGTCACGATGATGATCGCCACGGCGCCGGGCCGGACCGAGCAGGTGGCCGCGGAGCTGGACGCGGTCGAGGGCGGTTCCGTCGGCCACAGCGACGACGGGGTCGGCTACGTCCGCGCCACCGTGCCCACCGGCAGGGCCGACGCGGCCATCGCGGCCGCGGCGAAGCTGTCCTCCGTGCACGCCATCGACCTGCGGCGGGAGATACCCCTCGACGACCCGGTGCCGGACGCCGGCGCCGCCGCCGGGTCCGCCACGGCGGCCAGGACCTATCCGGCACCGGGCCGGAACACCCCGGCGGAGAACCCGTACAACCCCTCCTTCGAGACCGGCGCCGTCGACTTCGTCGCCGGGCACCCGAAGGCGGACGGCCGCGGCGTCACCATCGGCATCCTCGACTCCGGCGTCGACCTCGGCCACCCGGCGCTGCAGAAGACCACCACGGGCGAGCGGAAGATCACCGACTGGGTCACCGCGACCGACCCGATCCTGGACGGCGACGGCACCTGGCGCCGGATGACGAACCCGGTCAGCGGTCCGTCGTTCGGCTACGGCGGCGCGACCTGGAAGGCGCCCGCGGGCGACTACCAGATCAGCCTGTTCCGGGAGTCCGCGACGGCCGGCGGCGACGCCAAGGGCGACGCCAACCGCGACGGCGACACCACCGACGCCTGGGGCGTGCTGTACGACCCGGCCGCCGGCACCGTCCGCGTCGACCTGGACAACGACTTCGACTTCACCGACGACACGCCGATGAAGCCGTACCGGGAGGACCACCAGATCGGCTGGTTCGGCACCGACGACCCGAAGACCGACGTCGCCGAGCGGCAGCCGTTCGTCGTCCAGATCCGCAAGGACGTGCCCACCGACCCCTACGGCGGCGACTGGGTCGGCAAGAAGGCCGACTTCGTCAACATCGGGGTCATCGAGTCCGAGCACGGCACCCACGTCGCCGGCATCACCGCCGCCCACGGCCTGTTCGGCGGCCGGATGAACGGCGCGGCCCCCGGCGCGAAGATCGTCTCCTCGCGGGCCTGCACCTGGACCGGCGGCTGCACCAACGTCGCGCTCACCGAGGGCATGATCGACCTGGTCGCCCACCGCGGTGTCGACATCGTCAACATGTCGATCGGCGGCCTGCCCGCGCTGAACGACGGCAACAACGCGCGCGCCGAGCTGTACACCCGGCTCATCGACACCTACGGCGTCCAACTGGTGATCTCCGCGGGCAACTCCGGACCCGGCGCCAACACCATCGGCGACCCCGGTCTCGCGGACAAGGTGATCTCGGTCGGCGCGGCCATCTCCCAGGCGACCTGGGCGGCGAACTACGGCTCGGCGGTGGAGAAGAAGTACGCCATGATGCCGTTCTCCTCGCGCGGCCCGCGTGAGGACGGCGGCTTCGCCCCGACCCTGAGCGCGCCCGGCGCCGCCGTCAACACCACCCAGACCTGGCTGCCCGGCTCCCCGGTCGCCGAGGCGGGCTACGCGCTGCCGGCCGGGTACTCGATGCTCCAGGGCACCTCGATGGCCTCGCCGCAGGCCGCCGGCGCCTCCGCGCTGCTGCTGTCGGCCGCGAAGCAGAAGGGCATCGACCTGCCGCCCGCCACCCTGCGCACGGCCCTGACCTCGACCGCCGACCACATCAAGGGCGCGCAGGCGTACGAGGAGGGCGCGGGCCTGATCAACGTCGTGGACGCCTGGGAGTCCGTCAGGGACGGCGCCACGGCCCACGCGTACACGGTCAAGGCCCCGGTCGACACCGCGCTCGACGACGCCCTGGAGACCCCGGGCTTCGGCACCGGCCTGTACGACCGCGAGGGCGGCCTGAAGGCGGGGCAGCGCAAGACCTACGCCCTCACGCTCACCCGCACCTCCGGCCCGGACCAGGCCGTCCGGCACGAGCTGCACTTCGAGAACAACGCCGGTCACACCTTCCGGGTCGTGGGCGACGACGTGGTGCGGCTCCCGCTGAACCGGCCGGTCACCGTCCAGGTCCAGGCGGCCCCGTCCTCCGCGGGCCTCAAGAGCGCGATCCTGGAGGTCGACGACCCGAGGACGGAGGGCGTCGACAAGCAGGTCCTGACCACCGTCGTGGTCGCCGACCCGGTGACGTACACCTACGCGGCGTCCGGTTCGGTGCAGCGCAACAGCACCCGGTCGTACTTCCTGACCGTGCCCCAGGGCGCCACGTCGCTGGAGGTCGCGCTCGGCGGGCTGCGGGACGGCAGCCAGACCCGGTTCATCGCCGTCCACCCCTACGGCGTCCCGTCCGACAACACCTCGACGCCGTACTGCTACAGCAACTACCTGGACGGCAACGGCTGCAAGCCCGGCGTGCGCTCCTACGCCGCCCCGCAGGCCGGCGTCTGGGAGGTCGAGGTCGAGTCCCGGCGCACCTCCCCGCTGCTCGACAACCCCTACCGGCTGGACGTCTCCGTCCTCGGCGCGGCCTTCGACCCGGAGACCGTCACCGTGCCCGAGGCCCGCGTGGGCACGCCGGTCACCGCCTCCTGGAAGGTGACCAACGCCTACGCGCCGCTGGACGGCAAGCTGACCGGCGGTCCGCTCGGCTCCGCGCAGTCGGCCCGCCCGGCCGTCAAGGAGGGCCAGACGCAGACCACCACGGTGGCCGTCCCGGCCGGCGCGACCTCGCTCGACGTCGCCATCGGAGGCGTCTCGGACGCGGCGGCCGACCTGGACCTGGCGGTGTACGACGCGTCCGGCAAGGAGGTCGGCAAGTCCGCCGACGGCGACTCGGAGGAGGCGGTCTCCGTGCCGTCCCCGGCCGCCGGCACCTACACCGTCGAGGTCGTGGGCTACTCCGTCCCGTCCGGCTCGACCGACTACGACTACCGGGACGTGTTCTTCTCCACCGCGCTCGGCTCCGTCACGGTCGACGGCTCGGCCCCGGTCAAGCTGGGCACGGGCGCCTCGGCGACGGTGAGCGGCCAGGTCACGGCCGCCGCGGAGGCACCGGCCGGCCGCGAGTTCTTCGGCCGGGTGCAGCTGGTGAACGCGCGCGGCACGGTCGCCGGCACCGGCAGCGTGAGGATCGGCAAGGTCACGCCGTAACGGGGTGACGCGCGCAAGCGCACCGGGAGAGGGGCGGGGGTCCGGACGGACGCCCGCCCCTCTTCTGCGGTCCGGCGCCGCCGTTCACGAGGCGTCGTCCTCGGCGGGGCAGGCCAGGTCCCGGGAGCCGGGCAGGGCGTCGGTGATCCAGGCGCGCGCGGCGGCCACGCGGTCGTCGCCGACGGCCCACAGGGCCGCGGACCGTTCGCCCCGGGCCACCCGGACCAGCACATGCTGTCCCGCGCGCGGCGCGGGCCGCGCGTCCGCGTCGACCAGGACGGCCACGTCCGCCGGGCCGTGCGCGGGCCGGTAGGAGCGGCTCACGGACAGCGTGACCCGGCTCGACGAGGACTCCGCCTGCCGCTCCACCCGGGTCACGGTGCCCTCCACGACCAGCCGGGAGCAGGCCAGTTCGCGTGCCGGGTCGGCCGGCCGCCCGCCGTCCGCGGCGCTCGTGCCGCTCTTGGCCGACGCCGCGCCGTCGTCCTGTGCGACTCCGCCGCCCGAGGCCGCCAGCCGGCCGAGGCCCAGGGCCAGACAGAAGACGGCGGCCCCGGCGAGCACCCCGAACGCGACCCGAGCCGTCCGCCGCGCGGGCCTGCGGCGGGGCGGGCCGGCGGGGCGGGTGCGGTCCCGGGGGCGGTGCGGCCGCGCTCCGGACGGCCGGGTGCCACCGGCCGGCCGCGCCGTCCCACCGGCGACCGCGTCCTCGCCCGCCTCTCCCGTCAGCGCCTCGGCCAGCCACGCCAGGCGGTCCCGGAGCAGCGCGAGATCGGCCTCGGCGGCCTGCTGCTCGGCGCGGAAAGCGGGGTCCCGGCGGACCCGCTCCGGCGGCGACTCCCCGGTGATCGCGACCATCAGGGCATCCACCCCACCGCCGGGCCCCTCAGACTCCGAACGCCCCTCGGCCCCGCTGCCCGGCCCCTCCCGCTGCGGACGCTCCACGGCTTCGCCGCCCAGTTCCTCGCGCTCCGAACGCGCCTCGATCCCGCCCGACCCCTCAAACTCCGGACGCTCCACGGCCCCAGCGCCCGGCCCCTCGCCTTCCGAACGCATCTCGGCCCCGCCGCCCGGCCCCTCGCCTTCCGGACGCGCCTCGGTCCCGCCCGGTCCCTCGTGCTCCGGAGCCGGCCCGGTCCCGCTGTCCCGTTCCTCGTGCGCCGGGCGCTCCCCGGCCCCGGTGCCCCGCTCCGGGCGGTGCCCGGCCAAGCCGTCGCGGTATTCGTGTCCTTCCGTGGCTCCGGTGCCCCGCGTGTCGTCGTGTCCGGCGGTCATGTCACACCACCTCGTCCTCGTGCAGCCGGTCGCGCAGTGCGCGGACCGCCGTGTGCAGCCTGCTCTTGACCGTGCCCTCGGGAACGCCCAGCTCCGCGGCGATGGCCCGCACCGGCAGGTCGGCGAAGAAGCGCAGCACCACCACCTGCCGCTGGGCGGCGGGCAGTTCGTCCAGGCCCCGGGCGACGGCGAGGGACAGCAGGCTGGTCTCCTCCCCGGAGGGATGCGCGGGTTCGCGCAGCGCGGCCAGCCGCTCCCCCAGCCGCTCCCGGCGCCGCTTGGCCCGGTGCCAGTCCATCGCCAGGTTGGAGGCGACGACCGCGGCCCACGCCGCCACGTCCCGCGGCGCCTCGCGCCCGCTCGCGGCCCGCTCCAGCAGCCGCAGCCGCACCTGCTGCACCCCGTCCGGCAGGTCCGACTGCGGCACCCCGCCCAGCGCGAGCACCGCCCGCACCCGGCGTTCCTGGGCCGCGTCCAGCGGATCGCCGCCGGCCCGCGCCGGGCCGGCGGCGGACGGTCCCTGGTCACGGCGCGCCGTTCCGCGCAGCACAAGCCACCCCCCTCACGCGTTTGCCCCTACGACGCGCCACCGGGCGGAAACGTTCGGTCCACGGCGGCCGGACGCGGAGACGTAGGTCACACCGCCGTATGGCCGCCGGACCGGACGGGCAGGGGCCGGGACAGCACAGCTTCCGGCGCGGGGCCCTCGGGGAGGGAATTCCTCCAGCCCGGCGGGCTGCCCGGCGCAGGTACGGAACCGTCCGCGGGCCGGGCGTGTCCCATTCCTCGGGCACGTCCGGCAAAGAATTGGACAGGTGGACCGGGGTCGGCCGCATGATGGAAACGCCCCGGTCAGGCAAGAGACACAGCAGAGGGAGTCGCCGTGAGGGTCGGAATCGTCGGAGCCACCGGTCAGGTCGGCACGGTCATGCGCAGGATCCTCACGGAACGGAACTTCCCGGTCACGGAGCTGCGCCTGTTCGCCTCGGCCCGCTCGGCCGGGACCGTGCTGGACGGTGTGACGGTGGAGGACGCGTCGGCCGCCGACTACACCGGGCTGGACATCGTGCTCTTCTCCGCGGGCGGCGCGACCTCCAAGGCGCTGGCCGAAAAGGTCGCCTCGCAGGGCGCCGTGGTGATCGACAACTCCTCGGCCTGGCGCCGGGACCCCGAGGTGCCGCTGGTGGTCTCGGAGGTGAACCCGCACGCGATCGCCGACCGCCCCAAGGGCATCATCGCCAACCCGAACTGCACCACGATGGCCGCGATGCCGGTGCTCAAGCCGCTGCACGAGGAGGCCGGCCTGCGGGCGCTGGTCGTCGCCACGTACCAGGCGGTGTCGGGTTCGGGCCTCGCGGGCGTGGCCGAGCTGCACGGCCAGGTGCAGAAGGTGGCGGCCGAGGCCGACAAGCTGACCCACGACGGCGCCGCGGTGGACTTCCCCGAGCCCCAGGTCTACGCCCGCACCATCGCCTTCAACGTGCTCCCGCTGGCGGGTTCGGTCGTCGACGACGGTCTGAACGAGACCGACGAGGAGCAGAAGCTGCGCAACGAGTCCCGCAAGATCCTGGAGATCCCGGAGCTGAAGGTGTCCGGCACCTGCGTGCGCGTGCCGGTGTTCTCCGGCCACTCCCTCCAGGTCAACGCCCGGTTCGACCGCCCGATCTCCCCGGAGCGCGCCGTCGAGCTGCTGGGCGGGGCGCCGGGCGTCGCGCTCTCCGACATCCCGACCCCGCTCCAGGCGGCCGGCCAGGACCCGTCGTACGTCGGCCGCATCCGCCGTGACGAGACGGTGGACCACGGCCTGGCCCTGTTCATCTCCAACGACAACCTCCGCAAGGGCGCCGCGCTGAACGCGGTCCAGATCGCGGAGCTGGTGGCGGCGGAGCTGTCGGCGAGGTAACGACGCGACGCGCACGCCGGCGCGTACGACACCGGCGCCTGCACACCGACGAGGGCGGCCACGGTTTTCCGTGGCCGCCCTCCGGCCGAGATGCCGAGTCGGTGGCGCGGGGCTAGCGTGAGGGAGGAGGAGCGCGGCCGGGCGGTGTGCCCGCCGGCGGGCGTGTGCCGGGGCACCGGGCCCCGGCAGCACAGGGAACGCGGGCCGTGCCTTCCGTCCCCCGAGGCCGCCCGCGCGCACCGCGGCAGCGGCCGTCGCCCCCGTACCGGAAACCCCCCGCGAGGGCGTGGAAGGAAAGGTAGGCCCATGAAAGCACAACGTGTGAGGCGTCTGTTCGCGGCAACCGCGACCGGTGTCCTGCTGGCCGGCGGCGCCGTGCTCGGCACGGCGGGCGCGGCTCCGGCGGCCACCCCGCAGGCCGCCCCGGCCCACCACGGCTGCGGCGGCTGGTGGGGCAACTGCGGCGGCTTCGCCCGGAACGACTTCTTCGGCAACGGCTTCCGCAGCGGCTTCGGCGGCACCGGCGTCGTGGTGATCGTCGTGAGCTGAGCGCGCTCGCGGACCACCGGCTCCGCCACGCCCCGGCCGGACGGGCGCCCCGCGCCCGTCCGGCTCGGCGTGTCACGGCCGTCCGCGTACCGGCCGGCCGCGGCGGGTCACGCCCGTCCGGGACCGTCCGCCGCCGGCCCGTGCTCGTCGTGCGGCCTGCCCACCTCGTACAGGAAGCACCCGTACTCCACCGCCCGGACGTGCACCAGCTCCACCTCCGGGTCGGCGAGGGCCTCGGTGAGGGCGGGCTGGAAGCCGTCCGCGTCCGTCACCAGCCGGCCGCCGAGGATGCGGCCGTCGGCCGAGTAGCGGCGCAGGGTGCGGTGGGAGTTGGTGAACGGCAGGGCGTCGCCGTCAGGGCCCGCGCACTCCTCGGCGTGGATGAAGACCGGGCCCTGCTCGTCGTAGGCGCCCGGGTCGGCGTCCGTGCGGGCCGCCCAGCGGCGCAGCGGCGCGTACGACACGAGGGCGATCCGCTCCCCGGGGGCGCTGCGGCGCAGGCAGCAGCGCAAGGGGGCGCCGCCCTCCTGGTCGGTCACCGGCCGCAGGGAGCGGCCCGCGTCGTCGGCCGTGCGCAGTTCCTCCAGGACGGCCGGGGCGATGGGGCGTGCGGTGTGGGTCGTCATACCCGCAAGCGTCGCGCTCCGGCGGCGCGCCCACCGGCGGGAACCGGACATCGCGTTCCCCGTCGGTCCCATGGAAGGATGACGCAACCGACACATAACGAGGAGATGACCGCGTGCCTGGCACAAACCTGACTCGCGAAGAGGCGCAGCAGCGGGCCGAGCTGCTCACCGTTGACTCGTACGAGATCGATCTCGACCTCTCCGGCGCGCAGGAGGGCGGTACCTACCGGTCCGTGACCACGGTGCGCTTCGACGCGGCCCGCGGCGGCACCGAGTCCTTCATCGACCTGGTGGCCCCGGCCGTCCACGAGGTGGTCCTCAACGGTGACCACCTGGACCCGGCGGAGGTCTTCAAGGACGCGCGGATCGCGCTGCCGGGACTGCTGGAGGGCCGCAACGTCCTGCGGGTGGTCGCGGACTGCGCCTACACCAACACCGGTGAGGGCCTGCACCGCTTCGTCGACCCGGTGGACGAACAGGCGTACCTGTACACGCAGTTCGAGGTGCCGGACGCCCGCCGGGTCTTCGCGTCCTTCGAGCAGCCGGACCTGAAGGCCACGTTCCGGTTCACCGTGAAGGCGCCCGAGGGCTGGACCGTGGTCTCGAACTCGCCGACGCCGGAGCCGAAGGACAACGTCTGGGCCTTCGCGCCCACCCCGCGGATCTCGACGTACATCACCGCGCTGATCGTCGGCCCGTACCACTCCGTGCACAGCGTGTACGAGAAGGACGGCCAGTCGGTGCCGCTCGGCATCTACTGCCGGCCCTCGCTCGCCGAGTACCTGGACGCGGACGCGATCTTCGAGGTGACGCGGCAGGGCTTCGACTGGTTCCAGGAGAAGTTCGACTACGCCTACCCGTTCGAGAAGTACGACCAGCTCTTCGTGCCCGAGTTCAACGCGGGCGCGATGGAGAACGCGGGCGCGGTGACCATCCGCGACCAGTACGTCTTCCGCTCGAAGGTGACGGACGCGGCGTACGAGGTGCGGGCCGAGACGATCCTGCACGAGCTGGCCCACATGTGGTTCGGCGACCTGGTCACCATGGAGTGGTGGAACGACCTGTGGCTGAACGAGTCGTTCGCCACCTACACCTCCATCGCCTGCCAGGCCGCCGCGCCCGGCTCGAAGTGGCCGCACTCGTGGACCACGTTCGCCAACTCGATGAAGACCTGGGCGTACCGGCAGGACCAGCTTCCGTCCACCCACCCGATCATGGCGGACATCCGCGACCTGGACGACGTGCTCGTCAACTTCGACGGCATCACGTACGCCAAGGGCGCCTCCGTCCTCAAGCAGCTCGTGGCGTACGTCGGCGAGGACGAGTTCTTCCAGGGCGTGCAGGCGTACTTCAAGCGGCACGCGTTCGGCAACACCCGCCTGTCCGACCTGCTGGGCGCGCTGGAGGAGACCTCCGGCCGGGACCTGAAGACCTGGTCGAAGAAGTGGCTGGAGACGGCCGGCATCAACGTCCTGCGCCCGGAGGTGGAGACGGACGCGGACGGGACCGTGACCTCCTTCGCCGTCCGCCAGGAGGCCCCGGCGCTGCCCGCCGGCGCCCAGGGCGAGCCGGTGCTGCGCCCGCACCGCATCGCGATCGGCCTGTACGACCTGTCCGACGCGGGCAAGCTGGTGCGCACCGAGCGGATCGAACTGGACGTGGACGGCGAGCTGACCGCCGTACCGCAGCTGGCCGGCCGGCGCCGTCCGGCGGTGATCCTGCTCAACGACGACGACCTGTCCTACGCGAAGGTCCGGCTGGACGAGCGGTCGCTGGCAGTCGTCACCGAGCACCTCGGCGACTTCGCCGAGTCCCTGCCGCGCGCGCTGTGCTGGGCGTCGGCCTGGGACATGACGCGGGACGCCGAGCTGGCCGCCCGGGACTACCTCGCCCTGGTCCTGTCCGGCATCGGCAAGGAGTCGGACATCGGTGTCGTGCAGTCGCTGCACCGCCAGGTCAAGCTGGCCATCGACCTGTACGCCGACCCGGCCGCCCGCGAGGCGCTGCTGACCCGCTGGACCGACGCCACGCTGGCCCACCTGCGCACGGCCGAGGCGGGCAGCGACCACCAGCTCGCCTGGGCCCGGGCGTTCGCGGCGACCGCGCGCACCCCGGAGCAGCTTGACCTGCTGGAGGCCCTGCTCGACGGCGCCCAGACCATCGAGGGCCTGGCCGTCGACACCGAGCTGCGCTGGGCGTTCGTCCAGCGGCTCGCGGCCGTCGGCCGGTACGACGAGCCGGAGATCGCGGGCGAGTACGAGCGGGACCGGACGGCGGCCGGCGAGCGGCACGCGGCCACCGCCCGCGCGGCCCGTCCGACGGCGGAGGCGAAGGCGGAGGCGTGGGCCTCGGTCGTCGACTCCGACAAGCTGCCCAACGCCGTGCAGGAGGCCGTGATCGGCGGCTTCGTGCAGACCGACCAGCGGGAGCTGCTCGCGCCGTACACGGACCGGTACTTCGAGGTCCTCAAGGGCGTCTGGGACTCCCGTTCGCACGAGATGGCGCAGCAGATCGCCGTCGGCCTGTACCCGGCGGTCCAGGTCTGCGCGGACACCCTGGCCAAGACGGACGCGTGGCTGGCCTCGGCCGAGCCGACCGCGGCCCTGCGCCGTCTGGTCTCGGAGTCCCGCGCGGGCGTCGAACGCGCCCTGAAGGCCCAGGCGGCGGACGCGGCGACGACCGGCTGACCACCGCCGACAGGGCGCCCGGTTTCCTTACCGGGCGCCCTTTCGTGTGCGCGGGCTGATCAGCGCAGGGCGAGGAGTACCCGGCCGCGCAGCGCCTCGTCCTCGATCGTGTCAGCGGGTCGCCAGGCAGCGTCCGTCACCTCCTCGGTCTGGAGTTCACCGACGCCGACGGCCGTGCGGAACATGAACCGGAAGTCGAAATGCCGGTGTTCAGGCTCGCCCTTGGCGGCATGGGCAGGGATCGGGTGGACGTCGATGTGTACGGGGCATCGCCCTACCGGGACGACATCCGAGGCGGAGATGCCCGTTTCCTCGGTCAGCTCGCGTAGTGCTGCGGCGAGGAGAGTGGCGTCGCCCGGTTCCAGGTGTCCGCCGGGCAGCAGCCAGCGCCTCAGGGCCAGGTGTTCGATGTGCAGCACTCGTCCGGTGGGATCGGCCAGGACCGCTCCCGCCGTAGCGTGCCCCCGGAACTCCTTGCGACTGGTGATGTCCGCCACCGGGTCGTCGAGGAGTTCCGTGATGCGGGTGAGCCGCTCCTTCTCCTCCGGACGGACATGCAGGTACGCGTCGACGGTTGCGCGGATGTGGTCGGCGGTGATGGGCACCGTACGTCCTCACTGGTTGAAGTAGTCGAGCCAGGTGGCGGCGATGGTGGCGCGATCAGCCGGGCCGATCTCGTGCATGCCCGGGCAGAGTCCGCCACCGGCGAGCACTGCGGAAGCGGCGATTATCTCGGCCTGCACCAGGAAGATGAACGGCCCCACGCTGGCGCCGTGCAGGAAGTTGACGGCGTTGCCGCCGTTGAGGAGGTAGAAGTAGTGCCCTGTCGTCAGGTACCGGGTGATGTGCGGGCCGACCTGGGTGCGCTCGTACACGTCGGCGAGGCCGGCCAGTTCCAGTTCGTCCTCGCTGCTCGTCACGGTGGCGACGTAGGCACCGTTGCGCAGCCGACCGAAGTCCTCGCCTCTTAACGAGAGCGCTCCGGTGGCACAGAGGACGAGTCCCGCGTCCTCCAGCCCGTTCGCGAGTGCTCGCGCCACCGTGAAGCCCTGGGACAGCGCCTGCGTACGGCGAACGGGATCGACGTCGTACACCGTCACGCGTACGCCCTTGGCGTGCAGCAGGCGGGCGATGCTCGACCCCAGCTTGCCGAACCCGATGACGAGTGCCGTACGGCCGTGCAGGATGTCGCCCCGGCTCCGCATGAGGGCCTCGGTCGAGAACACGACCGACTGTCCCACGAGGAAGTCCTCGGGTTCCTTGAGCGGCGAGCGTGCCACCGAGACGACTGGGCAGGGCAGTTTTCCCAGCTCGGCGTAGCGGCGATGCCCGTTCTCGGTATCCTCCACCACACCGATGATCCGGCCCGAGAACCGGCTGCACACCTCCTCGATCGATGGAGCGAAGTAGCCACCCACGTCGAGAAGGACCACCGACCGGCCCGCGGCCCGCGTCTCGATGTACCGAACGGCTCGGTCCGACTCGGCAAACAGTTCCCGGGACAGCTTGTCGCACACATGCCCGCTGCGCTCGACTTCGCGCTGGGCCTCCCCATGCACGGATTTCGGTTTGGGCAGCACCGCCCTGAGGTCCGTCACACACGCCACCCCTCGGACGAACGCCGGTCGCTCGGGCAGAAGATGTGTGATCAGGAAGGCGGCCGGCCGCTCCGCAGGACTGAAGCGCGAGGCGATGCGAGTGAAGTACGCATCGAGCCGTGCCCTTTCACCTGCCTCCATCACGAACCTCCGATGCGGCCGGAAGACCGCCTGTGTGTCAGGGATTCGAGCACGAACACCCGGGCGGCCCTGACGGATCTGGGAGAGCGGGGAAAACGTCGTTGCCGTAAGAGAGACATGCCGCACCATCACCTCGCTACAGGTTGCACGATCGTCGCCACCATATCTCTTTTCGCGAAATGCAGTAAGGTGGTTCACTCGTTAGGGCGTCACCGATGTGCGTCACTTACCGTGTAGACCGACAAGGTCGGCGACCGACTCAGGAGGACACTGTGGGCGACAGCGTGTGGGTCAGTACTTCGATGCCGTACCTGACGCCACGGGAGCAGGGGCAGCCCGACGCTTGGGGAGTCGAGGCCGCGGCGCGAGGCGGCGAGGGCAGTCAGCGCATCGTGCAGGCAGGGGAGGTGCCTGCCCAGGAGGAAGTCGCCGCTCTCCTGGGTCTGCCCGTGGGAGAGACCGTTGTCGTACGCCGACGGATCATTCAGTTCTCCGGCGAGCCCTGCGAGTTGACGGACACGTACTACCCCGCCGACGTGGCCCGTGGGACTCCTCTCGCCCGCAGAGGAAAGATCCCCGGTGGAGCGGTGACCCTGCTGGCCGAACTCGGCCACATCGGGCGGCGTGTGCGTGAGGACGTGACCGCTCGACTGCCCAGCGCGCAGGAGTGTGACGTCTTGCAACTGGCCCCCGATGCGCCGGTCCTCACCCTGAGCAGGGTCACTCTGGACGCCAGGGACCGGCCCATTCAGGTCGACATGATGGTCATGCCGGCCCACAGTCAGCGACTGCGCTACGAGATGCGGATCGGATGATCGTGCCCACTACGGATACCGGCACCGAGGACCGGCGCTCCCTGCACGAGCGGATCGCCGCCGATCTGAGGGACGACATCATGAGCGGCAACCTGGCGCCGGGCTCCGCCCTGCCGTCAACCGCTCAGCTCAAGGCGAGGTTCAATGCCTCCAACGCGACCGTTCAAAAGGCGCTTCAGCTACTCAAGGACGAGCGGCTCGTGGTCGGTCGTGCCGGAGCGTCCGTCACCGTCCGCGCGCATCGGCAGCGCACCATGCGCCCCGCTTCCTACATGGCTCCAGCCGAAGCCGGGGAGCCTTTCCGCTGGCTCACCGAGGCCGGGAAGCCGGGCTGCGAAGCCCGCAGCACCCTCCTCGGCGTGAGTGAGGTCCGGCCTCCTGCCGACATCGCGGCGGTCCTGGGCATCGCCGACGACGAGACGGTCTTCCTGCGACACCAGGTGCTCTCCATCGACGGGGAGCCGGTTGAACTGGTCAAGTCGTACTATCCCTCGGCACTCGCCAGAGGGACCGCCATCGCGGAGAAGCGGAAGATCAGGGGCGGTACCCCCGCCCTGCTCGCCGAACTCGGTTTTCCCCCGCGCCTGAGTGTGGACCGCGTCTCCGCACGCGTGCCGACCCAGGAGCAGTACCAGGCGTTGCGCCTGCCGAGCGACCTTCCGGTGCTCCGGACCCTGCGTGTCGTGTACAGCGACGACGACCGCCCCATCGAAGCCACCGTCATGGTCAAGGCGGGGCACCTCTACGAACTGCAGTACGAGTTCACAAGCGAGTGACCGGGGCATGCCGGTGACGGACGGGCGGCCGGCCCGTCCGGCGGGGACGGCGGACTCAGCGGTGCGGGCCCCGTCTACGCGTCCTCACCCCCGGGCGTCCGGTCCGCCGCCCGGCGCAGGGCCCGGAGGACCCTGGCGGTCGCCGGGGCGGCGGCGCCACCGCTGCGCACCGCCGCCACCACGTGTCGTACCGGACCGTCGGCGCCCAGTTCCCTGAGGACCACGCCCGTGCGCCGGCCGGACGCCATCCGCGGGACCAGGGCGACGCCCATGCCTGCCTCGACCATGGCGAGGATCGCGGTCCAGCCGGAGGCCGAGTGGCCCTGGTGGGGGCTGAAGCCGGCCGCCTCGCAGGCGCGGCGGGTGATGTCGGACCAGGGGCCGCTGCCGCCGAAGATCCAGGACTCGGCGGCGAGGTCGGTGAGGGTCAGGCCGGGGGCCGCGGCGAGCGGGTGGTCCGGGGGCAGGGCCACGTCCAGCGGGTCGGCGAGCAGCGGGACGCGGGTGAAGCGGGGATCGGCCGCGCCGGGCGCCTCGGCGGCCAGGGACAGGGCGAGGTCGACGTCCCCGGCGGCCAGCAGCTCATACGCCTCCGCGGCCTCCGCCTCCCGGACCCGGACGGTCACCCGCGGGTGGCTGGCGCGCAGGGCCCGCACGGCCGGTACGACCAGGGCGGGGACGGCGGTCGGGAAGGCGCCGACGCGGACCTCGCCGGCCTCGCCGTGCGCGTACGCCGCCAGCGCCGCGTCCGCCCGCTCCAGTTGCTCGAACACCGGTTCCGTGTGGGCCAGCACCAGCCGGGCCGCGTCGGTGAGCCGGACCCGGCGGCCTTGGGCCTCCAGCAGGTCCACGCCGAGCTGGGCGGCGAGGTTGGACAGTTGCTGGGAGACCGCGGACGGGGTCAGGTGCAGGGCCTCGGCCGTCGCGGTGACCGTGCCCCGCTCGCGCAGGGTGCGCAGGATCCGCAGCTTCCTCAGATCCCACTCGGTCATGTGCGCACGCTACACGCCGCCGTCAGCGCCGGGAGCCCGCGCCCAGCACGACCCCGGCCAGGATCAGCGCCAGGCACAGCAGCCCCGCCGGGCCGGTGCGTTCGCCGAGCAGCGCCCAGGACAGGGCGGCCACGCAGACCGGCTGGAGGTAGTAGACGAGGCCGGCGCGGGTGGCGCCGATCAGGGCGACGGCCTTGTTCCAGGCGAAGAAGGCGAGCGCGGAGGAGGCCACGCCGACGTAGAGCAGCGGCAGGACCGTGCCGGGCGTAGGGCGGAAGCCGCCCTGTACGGCGAGGCTGACGGCCTGCGCGGGCAGCAAGAAGGCGGTGCCGGCGAGGAAGGTGGCGAACAGGAAGGCGGTGCCGTCCAGTCCGGCCGGCCGGCGGCGCAGCAGCGCGCTGTAGCCGGCGAAGCAGCAGGCGGCGGCCGGCATCCACAGGGTGCCCGGGGAGAAGCCGGCGCCGCCGCCGACGAGCAGGGCCACGCCCGCGCAGGCCAGCAGCAGCCCGGCGGTGCGCCGGGCGCCGAGCCGTATCCCGGCCAGCCGGTCGAAGACGGCCATGAGCACCGGCGAGGCGGCCATGATCATGCCCATGGTGGCGGCCGGCGTGCTCAGTCCGGCCTGGTTGACGAGGGTGTTGTAGAGGGTGACGCCGAGCAGGGAGGTGAGCAGGACGTACCGGGCGTGCCGCCGGAAGAGGTGGCGTTGCCGCCAGGCGCGCCGGGCGCCGAAGGGGGCGACGGCGAGCAGGGCGATCACCCATCGCCAGAAGGCGTGCTGGACGGGCGGGACGCTGTCGTGCAGTCCGCGCGAGGTGACGAAGCTGCCGGACCAGACGACCGTGGCGAGCGCGGCGCAGGCGAGGCCGAGGAGCGGGGCGGCGGCCCGCCGGCGGGGGGCGGCGGGGGCGGCGGGGGTCGTCTCGTGCGCGACTGCGGTCACAGGGTGCCTTTCCGGGTCCGGTGGTGTCCCTACCGTCGCAGCGCCGGAACCGTCAGGTCCATCGCATCTTTCCGACCGGTCTTTTCAGCGGAACTGAACGGTCGGGGGCCGGTGAGCTGGCCCGCCAGCGTCGCGCCGAACGCCAGCGCCATGCCCGCCGTCTGCACCGGGGTGAGCGACTGGCCGAGGGCGGCCCAGCCGACGGCCGCCGCGGTCAGCGGCGAGAGCGGGCCGAGGAAGCCGGCCTGGGTGGCGGTGAGCCGGCCGATCCCGCGGAACCAGAGCCAGTAGGCGACGGCCGTGTTGGCCAGGGCGAGGTAGAGGTAGCCGCCCACGGCACGGCCGTCGAGGGCCGGCGGGGCGCCCTCGGCCAGCAGCGCGAGCGGCGCGATGAGCAGGCCGCCGGCGGTGAGCTGCCAGCCGGTGAGCGCCAGCGGGCCGACGCCCGCCGGGCGGCCCCAGCGCTTGGTCAGCACGGTGCCGGTGGCCATGGACACGGTGGAGGCGAGGGCCGCGAGGACCCCGGTGAGATCCAGCGCCCCGGCGCCCTTCAGGACGACGAGGCTGACGCCGAAGGCCGCCAGCAGCCCGGTGAGCACGGTGCGCGCGGCCGGCCGCTGCCCGAGGAGCAGCGCGGAGAGGCCGACGACGAACAGCGGTCCGGCCGAGCCGACCACCGCGGCCATCCCGCCGGGCAGCCGGTACGCGGCGACGAACAGCAGCGGGAAGAAGGCGCCGATGTTCAGCACGCCGAGGACGGCGGCCTTGGCCCACCAGGTGCCGCGCGGCAGCACCCGGGTGGCGGCGAGCAGCAGCAGGCCGGCGGGCAGGGCCCGGACCAGGGCCGTGAACAGGGGCCGGTCGGGCGGCAGGAACTCGGTGGTGACCGCGTAGGTGGTGCCCCAGGAGACGGGGGCGAGCGCGGTGACGGCGATGGTGGCGGCGGTGCTCGCGGCGCGGGGACGGGCGGCCATGGCGGAGCCTTTCCAGGAGTAGGTCACTCGTAAGTAGCTTAGCGCTAAGCTACTTAGCGTCAAGTGCCTTTCTTGCGGGCAAGCGGAGGCGGGCCGATACTCGGCCCATGCACGCACAGTCAGACCCGGTCGACGGGATCATCGGACAGTGGGCGCGGGTGCGCCCCGACCTGGACACCCGGCCCATGGAGGTCTTCGGCCGGATCTTCCGGCTCTCGCGCGCGATGGGCGACCGGATGGAACGGGCCTACAAGCCCTACGGCATCGCGCGCGGCGAGTTCGACGTCCTGGCCACCCTGCGCCGGTCCGGCGAGCCGTACAGCCTCTCGCCGCGCGAGCTGTCGGCCACCCTCATGCTCACCACCGGCGGCACCACCGGCCGGCTCGACAAACTGGAGGGCGCCGGGCTGCTGCGCCGCTCCCCCGACCCGCACGACCGGCGCGGTCTGCGGGTGACCCTCACCGAGGAGGGGCTGCGGCTGGTCGACGAGGCGGTGGCCGCCGGCCTGGCCGAGGAGGGCGCCGCGCTGGCCGCGCTGGACGCCGAAGAGGCCGGCCAACTGGCCGGCCTGCTGCGCAAGCTGCTGGCGGCGACGGCGCAGTAGCCGCGCGCGTCGCGCGGGCGGCTACCGGAAAAACGCCGGGGGCGCCGGTCTCACCCGGGTACGCGTGCGCGTACCGACGGGAGGACGGGCGCCCCCGGCGAACAGGCCGACGACTCGGTCAGGCCTTGGCCCGGGCGTCGGGCCGGACGTCGATGTTGGACGAGGTGGTGTCCTTCTTGGCCCGCGACTTGTCCAGCGCCATGACCAGGCCGGCGATCACCAGGAACAGCACCACCGGGAGGAACACGTACAGGCCCAGCGTCTGGATGACGCTCAGGCCCTTGCCGGGGTCGTCACCGTCGTCGCGGGCCAGCGCGAGCGCGGGGGACGACATGAGCAGCATCATCAGCGTCGTACCGGCGGCCAGGGCGCCGGCGCGCAGGGCGTTGTTCTTGTCCACCCATTCAAGTTAGCGAACCGGGGTTCGGGCCGCGCGCCCGGGGTGCCTTAGGAACCCCCCGCGGGCGGCTCCGGGTGCCCCTGGGCCGGGCGCGCGGCGGGGCCGTCAGCCGGCGGGCGGCGGGGGCTGCCTGAGGACGTCCAGCAGACCGCGCAGACGGGGTGAGGCCAGCAGGTCCTCCAGGGGCACCGGCCTGCCCTCGCCGTCCGCCAGCGGCAGCCGCCAGTTCGGGTACTCGTCCCACGTGCCCGGCAGGTTCTGCGGGCGGCGGTCGCCGGCGCCGTCCGGGAGCCAGACACCGACCAGCCGGGCCGGGGTGCGCGCCAGGAAGCGGTGGACGGCCCGGATCTCCTCCTCCTCGTCGGAGCCGGGCGGCCCGGCCGCCGGACTGTCCAGCAGGCCGAGACTGCCCAGCAGGGCCAGCCACTCGGCCGCGTCGGCCGTCGCCTCGGCGCGTTCCTCGGCGGCCGGCCGGGTGAGCAGCCCGAGACGGTCGCGCAGCCCGACGTGGTCGCCGGTGAGCCGGGCGGCGGTGGGCGGCAGGTCGTGGGTGGTGGCGGTGGCCAGGCAGTCGGCGCGCCACCGCTCGGGCGGCAGCGGACGGCCGTCGCCCTCCCAGTCCCGTTCGAACCAGAGCACGGAGGTGCCGAGCACCCCGCGCCGCTGGAGGGTCTCGCGCACCCCGGGCTCGACGGTGCCGAGGTCCTCGCCGATCACCACCGCACCGGCGCGGCCGGCCTCCAGGGCGAGGACCGCGAGCATGGCGTCGGCGTCGTAGCGGACGTAGGTGCCCTCGGTGGGCGGGCTGCCCTCGGGCACCCACCAGAGCCGGAACAGGCCCATGACGTGGTCGATGCGCAGCGCCCCGGCGTAGCGGAACAGGGCGCGCAGCAGCTCGCGGTAGGGCGCGTACCCGGTGGCGGCGAGCCGGTCGGGGCGCCATGGCGGCAGGCTCCAGTCCTGGCCGCGCGCGTTGAAGGCGTCCGGCGGGGCGCCGATCGACATGCCGGCGGCGAACACGTCCTGCTGCGCCCAGGCGTCGGCGCCGGCCGGGTGCACGCCGACGGCGAGGTCGTGCACGATCCCGACCGGCATGCCGGCCTCGCGGGCGGCGCGCTGGGCGGCCCGGAGCTGGCCGTCGGTGAGCCAGGCCAGCCGGGCGTGGAAGTCGACCCGGCCGGCGAGTTCCGCGCGGGCGCGGGCGGTGGCGGCCGAGCGCGGGTCGCGCAGTTCCGCCGGCCAGGTGTGCCAGTCGGGACCGTGGACCTCGGCCAGGGCGCACCAGGTGGCGTGGTCGTCGAGGGCCTGGCCGTGGTCGGCGCGGAAGGCGTCGTAGGCGGCCTGCCGGCCGGGCCCCAACGGGACCGCGAGCACCAGTTCCAGGGCCTCCCGCTTCAGCTCCCACACGGCGTCCCGGTCGATGAGGGCGCCCTTGTCCAGCACGGCGGCGCGCAGCCGTGCGGCCCGCTCCAGCAGTCCGCTCAGCCGCTCCCGGTCCGCCACGTAGGCGGACTCGGGGACGTCCTCGACCCGCAGGTGGACGGGGTCGGGGAAGCGGCGGGAGGACGGGCGGTACGGGGACGGGTCGGTGGGCGTGCCGGGCACGGCCGCGTGCAAGGGGTTGACCTGCACGAATCCGGCGCCGGCGGTGCGTCCGGCCCAGCCGGCCAGCTCGGCGAGGTCCGCGAGGTCGCCCATGCCCCAGGAGCGGCGGGAGAGCAGGGAGTAGAGCTGGACGAGGAGGCCGTAGGAGCGGCCGGGCGGGGCGGGCAGCCGGTCCGGCGCGACGACGAGCCACGCCTCGCCGGTACGGCCGTCGGGCGCGGTCGCGGTGAGCCGGTGCACGCCGGGCGGGAGGCCGGCGTCCGCGTCCGTGTCCCGGTCCTCGCCGTCCTCCGTCCGCACGCGCAGCCGGGTGCCGGCGGGCAGACCGGTGAGCGCGGCGGGCGGTTCGGCGCCGGCCCACCGCACGACCGTCGGCGGCAGCAGCCGCTCGCGCAGGTCCCGTTCCCGGGCGGCGAGGGCGGCGCGTACGGCGTCCGGGCCGGAGGCGTCGACGCCGAGCGCGGCGAGCGCGGCGGTCACGGCGGAGGCGGGGACCTGGACGGTGCGGTCCGGGGCCGGGCGGTAGGAGGTGGCGACCCCGTGCAGTCCGGCGAGCCGGGCGAGGTCCGCGGACAGCAGTCCTGCGGGTTCGTCGGGAGCCGCGGCCATCTACAGCCCCGGCGCGTACGAGTCCGGGACCGGGTCGGACTCGCTGGTCAGCGCGGCGGCATCGGCGAGCGGGGGCTCGCTGGTCAGCGGCTCGGCGTCGGGCAGCGGCGGCTCACTGGTCAGCGGTGCCTCGGCGCAGGCGCTCTCCGCGCTGAACACGGACAGCGGCGCCTCGCGGGGCTCGGCGGACGGCTCCGCCACGGGTTTGGACGGGGCCGGGACGGCGAGTCGGACCGGTGCGGCCACGGGGGCCTCCTTGGGGGCTGCGGATGCTGCGGCTTCGGACGGGTCACGGCAGGCCTACCCCGTGAGCCCACGGTCACGCGCGGGAAAACCCGCGGCCGGGTGATCCGGCACCGGCCCGGTGACCGATAGAGAGGGTGTGAGACTGTTCCGCCCCGTGGGGGGCCAGCGGGAGAAGGACGACGGGCCCGGCGGCGACGCGGCCCTGGTCCGGGCGGTCGCCGAGGGCGACGCCACGGCGATGGGCGCGCTGTACGACCGGCACGCCGGGTGGCTGCACGCGCGGCTGACCCGGCGCTGCCCCGACCCGGAGCTGGTGCGGGAGGTGCTCCAGGACACGTTCGTCACGGTGTGGCGGTCGGCGGCCGGGCACCGCGGACAGGAGGCCGGCGGCTGGCTGTGGACGATCGCGGCACGCCGGCTGGTGGACGCGCGGCGGGCGCAGGAGCGCGCCGCGCGGGGCACGGGACCGCTGCCGGAGCCCGGGACTGCCGGGCGGTGGGAGCCGGCCGCGGCGCCGTCCGCCGAGGACCGGGTGCTGGCCGGGCTGGAGTACGGCGACGTCGGCACCGCGCTCGACCGGATCTCGCCCGAGCTGCGCGAGGTGCTGCGGGCGACGGTCGTGGACGGGCTGAGCACCCGGGAGGCCGCCCGGCTCCTCGGCATCCCGGAGGGCACGGTCAAGTCCCGGGCCCGCCGCGCCCGCGCGGAGCTGCGCGAGGCACTCGACCGGCTGCACCCGTCCCCGCTGGGAGGCACGGCATGACGCACCGCGACAGACGGACCTGGCACGCCGGCGACGACCTGGCCGCCCGCTACGCGCGCGGCGACCTGCCGGAGGCGGACGCGTGGTCCCTGGAGAAGCACGTGGAGGGCTGCGCGGCCTGCGCGTCCCGGCTGTCGGCCGCGGTCCGCACCACCCCGGCGGGCCCGGTGCTCGCACGCGTACGGGAGGCGGTCCTGAACCTGACCGCGATGCCGGATGCGGGGAGGGCCGGGGTGGGTCCCGGGCGGGAGCCGGGGCCGGCGGCCGTCACACCGGCGGCCGGGGCGCTGGGGTCCGCGTCCGCCGTGGCGTGGGCTTCCGGGCGGGAGCCTGGTCCGGTGGCCGGGGTGCTGGGGTCCGCGTCCGCCGGGGCGTGGGCTTCCGGGCGGGAGCCGGGGCCGGTGGCCGGAGCGCTGAGGCCCGCGTCCGCCGGGGCGGGAGTGGCGGGGCGAGCGCCCGTTCCGGTGGCCGTCGCCGCGTCCGCCGGGGCGGTGGAGCCGGTGTCCGCGCACGCGCGGACGGCGGAGCGGGGGCCGGGCACCGTGTCCGGGCCGGTCCCGCGGTCCGTGCCGGTCCGGGTCGCCCGGCTGTTGTGGGCGGCGGGGCCCGCCGTGCGCGGGGCGTGGCTGCCGGCCGTGCTGGGCGTCGCGCTGGCCGCGCTGGGCCTGTCGTACGGTGCCGGGTTCCCGGGCGCCCGGGCGCTGCTGCTCGCCCTCGCTCCCGCGCTGCCCGTCGCCGGGGTGGCCGTGTCCTACGGCCCGCACGCCGACCCGCTGCACGAGGTCGCCGCGGCCACGCCGGGCGGCGGGCTGCGGCTCGCGCTCACCCGTACGGTCGCCGTGCTCACGGTGAGCCTGCCGCTGCTGACCCTCACCGGGCTGCTGCTGCCCGCCTCGGGCGCCCCGGCCGCGGCGGCCTGGCTGCTGCCCGGGCTGGCACTGGCGCTGGCCTCGCTGGCGCTGGCCTCCGTCGTCGGCTGCCGGGCGGCGGCCGCGCTGACCGGCGGTGGCTGGCTGTGCGCCGTACTGGCGCCGGTGGCCGTGGCGCCGGGCGGCGCGGCCACCGCCCGGCTGGCCGGGCAGCTCTCCCGCTGCCTGGACGGCGTCCCCGCGCAGAGCGGCTGGGCGGCGGCGGCCGTCCTGAGCGCCGCCCTGCTGACGGTCCGCCGCACGGCGTACGACCGGCCACTGCGTCCGTAGGCGCGCGGACCGGTCGCCGTAGCACCCGCCGCCGTCGACCGGATGCCGCGGACCGGCCCGACCGGCAGGCCCGCGCGCTCCGTACGGCCCGCATGCCCGCGTGGTCCCGTGCACCCTGCCGCCCGCCCGCGCGACCCCGCACGCCTGCACGCCCCTGCGCGACCGTGTACGCCCGCGCGCCCGCGCGATCCATAAGGCCGGCACCCCCGAAAGGCCGGCACCCCCGCGCGCCCTCTGTGACCCGCGCCCCCGCACCGCCCGCCCCCGCACCAGACCACGCCCCCAGACCTCCCCCGACCGACCCCCGGGCCACGACCGCCGTGGTCCCCCACCCTCTCCTGGAGAGACATGAGTTCCATCCGTGTGACCGGCCTCAGGGTGCGGCACCGCAAGACGCTCGCCCTCGACTCGCTCGATCTGACGCTCGGCACGGGTGTGCACGGGCTGCTCGGGCCGAACGGGGCCGGGAAGACCTCGCTGATCCGGGTGCTGGCCACGGTGGCGCGGCCGGACGCCGGCCGGGTGGAGCTGCTCGGCGAGGACGCCGCGAGCCATCGGGGCCTGGCCGGGATCCGGCGCCGGCTGGGCTATCTGCCGCAGGAGTTCGGCTACTACCCGGGGTTCACCGTGCGGGAGTTCATCGCGTACGTGGCCTGGCTGAAGGAGGTGCCGGCCGCCCGGGTGCCGGCGGCCGTGGAGCGGGCGGCGGCCCGCGTGGGGCTCGCGGACCGGATCGACGCGAAGGTGCGGACGCTGTCCGGCGGCATGGTCCGCCGGGTCGGCATCGCGCAGGCCGTCGTCAACGACCCCGCCGTGCTGCTGCTGGACGAGCCGACCGCCGGGCTCGACCCGGAGCAGCGGGTGGAGTTCCGGGAGCTGCTGCGCGAGCTGGGCGCCTCGGCGACCGTGGTGGTCTCCACCCACCTGGTGGAGGACGTGGCCGCCGCCTGCACGGAGGTGACCCTGCTGGACGGCGGCCGGGTCGCGTACCGGGGCACGCCCGGGGCGCTCACCCTGCTCGGCGAGGCGTCGGACGGACCGGGCGACCATGCCATCGAGCGCGGGTACACGGCGGCGCTGCGGGCGCACCGCGCGCGGGGCGTCCGGGGGGCGGCATGACGACGGGGGTCACCGGGACGGCCGGGCGCGGAGCGCACCCGCTGCGGGCCGAGTGGGTGCGGGGCTTCGCGCCCTGGGCCGGGGCCGCGGTGCTGCTGGTCCTCGGCACGGCGCTGGGCGGGAAGGCGGACCGCTGGCAGGGCGACTGGGCGGAGACCGCCGGCCAGGTGCACACCGCGATGCTGATCACCCTGCCGCTCGCCGTGGCGGCGGGCTGCTGGCAGGGCGGCCGGGAGCGGCGGCGCGGCACCGCGGAGCTGTGGGCGGCGGCCGTGCGGCCGCCGCTGGCCTGCCTGCTGGCCGCGGCGCTGCCGACGGCGCTGTGGGTGGCCGCCGGGTATCTCGCCGCGGCGGTCTCGGCGCTGCTCGCCACCTGGCCGTACGCCCAGGGCGACCGGCCGCACCTGGTGCTGCTGCCGGGCGACACGGCCGCCATGGCCGCGGCCGCGCTGGCCGGGCACGTGGCGGGGCGGGTGGTCGCCACCCGGCTGGCGGCGCCGCTGCTGGCGGCGGGCGGCTATGTGGGGCTCGGGCTGGCGACGGCCGGCCGTTCCGCCGCCGGCCACGCCCTGAGCCCGGCCGCCGCGGTCCCGCACGGCACGCTGCCGGTGTGGTGGCAGCCGGCGGCGATGGCGGTGTGGACGGGCGGGGCGGCGGTCGCCGCCGCGCTGGCCTACGCGGCCCGGCGCCGGGTGACGGCCCTGCTGCCGCTGGCCGCCGCGCTGGCCGCGGGCGCCCTGCTCGCGCAGACCGGGGACGGCCTGTGGCGCACCGATCCGCTCACCCGGCGCCAGGTGTGCGACACCTCCACCGCCCCGGCGGTCTGCGTGAACGCCCGGTACGCCGGGATGCTCCCGCAGGTCACCGACGCCCTGTCCGGGATCACCGGCAAGCTGGAAGGCGTACGGAACCTGCCGGCCCGCTGGGCGGACCACGAGGGCGCCGTGCGCGCCGGCGAGGTCCCGCTGCCGGGCATCACGCCGGTCGGCTGGGCGGCCGTACGGGGACGGCTGACCGATCCGGAGCAGTTCGCGTGGGAGGCCCTCGCCGCGCTTAAGGGCGTCGACTGTCCGGAGGCGGCGCCGACCCCCAGGGAACTGCGGACGGACGACGCGCTGGAGCACTACCTCGCGCCGAGCCCGGTGCAGCAGGCGCTCGACGCGGACGACGCCCGGGGCGACGCGGCCCGGCGCGCGGACCTGCGCGCGCGCCGCGCCGCCCGGGCCAGGCTGGCCGGGATGGACGAGGAGCAGCGCAGGCGGTGGCTGTCGGCGTACTTCGCGGCCCGCGCGGCCTGCGACGCGCAGGCGGTGCCGGCGCTGTGACACCCTCCCGCGGACCCCTGCTCTACGCCCGCTCCCGGGCGCTGCCGCTCACCCTGGCCGCGCTCGCCGGCACGGCCGCCTTCGCGGTGTGGGCGGCCGGCCGGCTGGACGCCTGCCTCGACCCCGACCGCCGGGTGCCGGTCGTCGCGCTCGCGCCGCTGCTGGCGTCCGCGGTGATCGGGACGAGCCTGTACAGCGCCTCGGACGAGCTGGACCGCACGGCCGTACGACCGTGGTGGCCGCGCCGTCTGCTCCAGCTCACGGCCCTGACCGCGCTGGCCGCGCTGCTGGTGACCCCGGCCGTGCTCGGTCACGCCGACACCTTCGGGCCGCCCGCGGTACTCCGCAACACCCTGGGCTGCACCGGGATCACCGCGGCGGCGGCCGTCCTGCTGGGCGCCCGGCTGAGCTGGCTGCCCGCGTTCGGCTACGTCTCCGCCGTCTACACCGGCTCCGCCGCCGCGCACGGCCGCGCGGCCACCGTGTGGGCGTGGCCGGTGCAGCCGGGCCCGCAGCCCGGCGCGTGGGCGGCGGCCGGGACGGCGTTCGCCGTGGGCGCGGTCTGGTACGCGGCGCGCGGGGCCCGCCCGGAAGGGCCGCGCGCCTGACCGACGGGGCGGGCGTGCCGGCCTTCCCGCCCGCCGCCGGCGGGCGGGAACACATGAGCCCGGATCTAGGCGGAGATGCCGTCGATCCGGGCCAGGGCGTCGTCCGCGCCGTACGGCTGCAGATACGGCAGCCAGCGCGGATCGCGGTGCCCGGTGCCGATGATGCGCCAGGCCAGTCCCGTGGGCGGGGCCGGTTTGTGCCGCAGCCGCCAGCCCAGCTCCACGAGGTGGCGGTCGGCCTTGACGTGGTTGCAGCGGCGGCAGGACGCCACCACGTTGTCCCAGACGTGCTTGCCCCCGCGGCTGCGCGGGATGACGTGGTCGACGCTGGTTGCGACGCCACCGCAGTACATGCACCGGCCACCGTCGCGCGCGAAGAGCGCGCGGCGGGTCAGCGGGACGGGCCCCCGGTACGGAACCCGGACGAACCGCTTGAGCCGGACCACGCTGGGTGCGGGGAGGGTGACGGTGGCGCTGTGCATATAGGCGCCGGATTCCTCCAGGGAGACGGCCTTGTTCTCCAGGACGAGGATGAGCGCGCGGCGGAGCGGTACGACGCCGAGCGGCTCGTACGACGCGTTGAGGACCAGGACATGCGGCACGGGTGCCTCCTTGGGCGTCGGCGGCGCGTGGCTCGCGCCGGGACGATCTGCAGTCAGTCTCCCCTCATGCCTGGTGGCGGCGCCACCATGTCCCGGTAACGGGCTGGGAGTGTTTTCGACCACACCGGATTCATCCCCCGGACGCCGCCCGGTTCACTCCCGCGTGAGCCGTGTCTCTCCTGTGCGCCCGCTGTACGGATCGGCGCGGGGCACCCACAATGCCCCGTTAGTGTGGTGGTCCTTGTCCGCCCGGTGACCTTTCCGTGACCTTGACCGCCCGCCGGTGCGGACCGCGCAGCACCATGGAGGTACCTGCCGTGTCGTCCCTGCCCGCCTTCCTCGCGGCCGCCGGCGTGTCCCCGTCGCCGTCCCCGTCGGAGTCGACGGCCCCGGCCGTGCCGACCCTCCAGGACGCCCAGCAGAGCGCGACGAACGCGGCGAGCTGGATCGAGCAGAACTGGTCGACCTGGCTGGCGATGGCGCTGCAGATCCTGCTGGTCGTGGTCGTGGCGGTGGCGCTCCGGGCGATGGTGCGGCGGGCGATCACCAAGCTGATCGACCGGATGGGCCGCACCGCGCAGGCCGTGGACGGCACCGCGCTGGGCGGGCTGCTGGTCAACGCCGAGCGGCGGCGGCAGCGCTCGGCGGCGATCGGCTCGGTGCTGCGCTCGGTGGCCAGCTTCCTCATCCTCGGCACGGCCGCGCTGATGGTGCTGTCCACCTTCCAGATCAACCTGGCGCCGCTGCTGGCGTCGGCCGGTGTCGCGGGTGTCGCGATCGGTTTCGGCGCGCGGAACCTGGTCACGGACTTCCTGTCCGGGGTGTTCATGATCCTGGAGGACCAGTACGGCGTCGGTGACGTGATCGACGCGGGCGTGGCCACCGGCGAGGTGATCGAGGTCGGCCTGCGCGTGACCAAGCTGCGCGGCGACGGCGGCGAGATCTGGTACGTCCGCAACGGCGAGGTGAAGCGGATCGGCAACCTGTCGCAGGGCTGGGCGACGGCCGGGGTCGACGTGACCGTCCGGGCCGGCGAGGACCTGGACCGGGTCAAGGCCACGCTGGACGCGGTCGCCGAGAAGATGAGCAAGGAAGAGCCCTGGAACGAACTGCTGTGGGGCCGGGTGGAGGTGCTGGGCCTGGACTCGCTGCTGATCGACTCCATGGTGGTGCGGGTGTCGGCGAAGACCATGCCGGGCAAGTCGGTGACGGTGGAGCGGGAGCTGCGCTGGCGGATCAAGCGGGCGTTCGACGCGGAGAGCATCCGCATCGTGGGCGGCGCGACCGCGGTGGAGGACGCCGTGGACGCCCCGGACCCGGCGGCCGTGGTCGCGGCCCCCTCGGCGTACTCCGACGCGGAGTCGCCGCAGGCGGCCGCCGCGTCCCCGATCGTGACCCAGCGCCCGGCACCGCCGGCGAAGTAAGGGCCGCCGCCGTCCCCTTCGGCGAGAGGCTCACCCGGAGCGGCCCCGGCCCGTCCGCCCGGCCGGCTCCTGCCGCGCCGTCGCGTCCCGGGCCGCCTCGGCGAAGGCCCGCACCCGGGCGGTCTCGCCCGCCGTGCGCCACACCACGGCCATCTCGGTCGGCGGGGCGTCAAGGAAGGGCACGAAGGTGACGCCCGGGTGGGAGTAGTGGCGCGGGACGGACGCGGCGACCGGGCTGACGCCCTGGCCGGCGGCGACCAGTGTCATCAGTTCCTGGAAACTGGCCACCTCCTGGCCGCGTGCGACCGGCCTGCCGCTCGGCGTCCGCCGCGGCACGTGGTGGTCCCACCAGTACGCGGGGGCGCTGCCGGCCACGCCGAAGACGGTGTCCCGGGCCAGGTCCTCGACGGACACACCGGCGCGGCGGGCGAAGGGATGCCGGACGGGCACCATCAGCAGCCGGGGTTCCGACAGCACGACCGGCCCGACGGTCAGGTCGGGTTCCTCGACCGGGAGCCGGGTGATCAGGACGTCGGCCTCGCCGGTGCGCAGCGGACCGAGCGGATCGGCGAACCGGGTCTCGCGCATCCGGATGTCGCAGCCGGGGTGCCGGGCGCGGAACAGGTCCAGGACACCGGCCGTGAGCACGCCGGCGCCGGAGCCGAGGAAGCCGACCGTGAGGACTCCGTCGACGCCCCGCGCGATGCTGACCGCCTGCTGGAAGGCGGCCCGCAGCGCGCGTGCCGCGGGCTCGGTGTCGGCGCGCAGCCGCGCGCCCAGCGGGGTGAGCCGGACCCGCCGGCTGGTGCGCTCGAACAGCGGGGCGCCGACGCGCTGTTCGAGTTTCCGGATGGTCTGGCTGACCCGGGCCTGGGACAGCCCGAGGCGTTCGGCGGTGCGGCCGAAGTGGAGTTCCTCGGCCAGGGTCAGGAAGCAGTCGAGTTCGTGACGTTCCAGCACGGCCGCCATCGTAGCGATCGATAAGTCCGGGTTATCGGCGCTTCGGCAGATCGCCGTTGTTCGGCGGCGCGGCCGGTTCGAGGGTGGTGGCATGACCACTCAGACACTCGAACGGTCCGCCGTCGCCGGCCCGCAGGACCGGCCCGCGTCCGGCGGCCGGTGGATCCTGCTCGTCACCATGGCCGCCACCTTCATGGCCGTCATGGACTCGTTCATCGTCAACGTCGCCGTCCCGTCCCTGCGCGCGGATCTGCACGCCTCGTTCCCGCAGACCGAGTGGGCGGTCGGCGGCTACACGCTGACGTACGGGCTGCTGCTGGTCACCGGCGGCCGGCTCGGCGATCTGTACGGCCCGCGCCGGCTGTTCGCGGGCGGGATCGCGCTGTTCACGGCCGCGTCGCTGGGCGCGGGTCTGGCCGCCGGCGCCGGGCAGCTCATCGCCTTCCGGGTGGCGCAGGCGGCCGGGGCCGCGCTGTTCTACCCGCAGGTGCTCGCGGTGCTGCGGACGTCGTTCGCCGAAGGGCGGGCGCGGTCCCGGGCGTTCGCGGTGTTCGGCGCGGTGATCGGGCTCGCCTCGATCGCGGGGCAGGTGGTCGGCGGGCTGCTGATCAGCCTCGACCTGTTCGGGCTCGGCTGGCGGTCGGTGTTCCTGGTGAACCTGCCGATCGGGATCGCGGCCGTGGCGGGTGCGCTGCGGGTGCTGCCGCGCCCGGTCCGGCCCGCCGCCCGGGGCGCGCTCGACCTGCCCGGGGTGGTGCTGCTCAGCGCCGCGCTGCTGGCGCTCACCGGGCCGCTCACGGCGGCCGGGGACGCGGGCTGGAGCCCGTGGACCGTGGCCGCGCTCGTCTGCTGCCCGCTGTTCCTCGCCGCGTTCGCCGTCCGGGAGCGGCGGGCCGCCCGGCCGCTGGTCGACCCGGCGCTGCTCGGGCAGCCGGCCTTCTCGGGCGGACTCGCGGTCGCCCTCGCGTTCTTCGCGGGCAACGCCGGTCTGTTCTTCGTGCTGGCCCTGGAACTGCAGTCGGTACTGGGCCTGGGCCCGCTGGCGGCGGGGCTGGCCTTCGCGCCGCTCGCCGTGGCCTTCGCCGCCGCGTCCCTGTGCGGACCGCGCCTGACCGCGCGGCTCGGCCGGCACACCCTGACCCTCGGCTACACGGTGAACGCGCTCGGCACCCTGGCCCTCCTGCTGACCTGCCGGTTCGCGGGCGACGGGCTGTCCGCCGGGCTGCTGGTGCCCGCGCTGGCCGTCATCGGCGCCGGTCAGGGGCTCGGGGTGAGTCCGCTGGTGAGCACGGTGCTGGAGCGGATCCCGGAGCGGCAGGCCGGTGCGGCCGCCGGGGTGCTCCAGACGGCCAACCAGGTGGGCATGGCGCTCGGCGTGGGCGCCCTCGGCCTGGTGTTCGGGCCGTCGGCGGACGGCACCGCCTTCCGCACCGCGCTGTGGGCCAACCTCGCGCTGGCGGTGCTGGCCCTGGCGCTGCTGCCGCTGATGTTCCGCGGCCGTCCGGGCGGCGGGCGGCACTGAGCCCGGGCGGCGGGCAACGCTGAGCCCGGGCGGCGGGCGGCGCGGCCGGGGGGGGCGGGCGGCGCCGGGCGGCCGGGGCGCGGATGCCGAGGGCGTGCGTAACGAGTCTGTTGCCCAGCGCCCGTTGTCTATTGACGCCTCCTTCGTCCGCGGCTTACGTTCCTCCCACCGAACAGGAAACTTTCCTAACAGTGATCTGCGGCGCGACCGGCGGCCCAGGCCGTGACCGGCACTGGACGCCCCGCCCGGGTCACTGAAAGGCTGGGTGGCTGGAAAGGCAGGTGTCGACCCCCATGGCAGGAACCGCCGGTACGCCGGGCACCCCGCGCGTCCTGCGCGCCATGAACGACCGCGCCGCCCTGGACCTGCTGCTGGAGCACGGGCCGCTGTCCCGGACCCGGATCGGCAAGCTCACCGGCCTGTCCAAGCCCACCGCCTCCCAGTTGCTGGCCCGGCTGGAAGCGGCCGGTCTGGTCCGGGTCACCGGCACCAGCGAGGGCCGGCCGGGCCCCAGCGCCCAGTTGTACGCGCTCGATCCCACGGCCGCGTACGCCGCCGGGCTCGATGTCGCCCCGCACCGCATCCGGGCCGCCGTCGCCGACATCACCGGCCGCACGGTCGGCGAGTACGAACTGCCCACCCCCGGCCGGCGGCCCGCCCAGCCGGTCGTACGGCAGGTGACCGACGCCCTCGACGGCGCCGTCAAGGCCGCCGGGCTCGCCCGGTCCGACGTGCACCGGCTGGTCATCGGCACCCCCGGCGCCTTCGACCCCGGCACCGGGTGCCTGCGCTACGCCTCCCACCTGCCCGGCTGGCACTCCCCGGCACTGCTCGACGACCTCGCGGCGGCGCTGCCGATGCCGGTGGAGTACGAGAACGACGTCAACCTCGTCGCCCTCGCCGAACAGCGGCTCGGCGCGGCCCGCGGCCACACGGACTTCGTGCTGCTGTGGAACGAGGAGGGCCTCGGCGCCGCCCTGGTCCTCGGCGGCCGGCTGCACCGCGGCTGGACCGGCGGCGCCGGCGAGGTCGGTTTCCTGCCGGTGCCGGGCGCACCGCTGGTCCGGCAGGTCGCCAAGGCCAACAGCGGCGGCTACCAGGAGCTGGCCGGCTCCCAGGCGCTGCCGAGGCTGGCCCGGGAGCTGGGCATATCCGACATCCCGGCGGGCCCCCACGCCGAAGCCGCCGCCGCGCTGGTGGCCCGCGCCGCCGGCCACACCGGCGGCCCGCACCGGGAGCTGCTCGGGACCTACGCCACCCGGCTGGCCACCGGACTCGCCTCGCTCGTCTCCGTCCTCGACCCCGAACTCGTCGTCCTCAGCGGCGCCGCCCTGACCGCCGGCGGCGAGGTGCTGCGCGCCCTCGTCCAGGCCGAGCTGGCCGAGCTGGCCGCGGCCCGGCCCCGGCTGGCCGTCGGCGACGTCCGCGACCACCCCGTCCTGCGCGGCGCGCTGGAGTGCGCGCTCGCCGCCACCCGCGACGAGGTCTTCGACACCTCGCGCTGAGCGCTCCGCGTCCCGCCCCTTCCCCGCGACCCCGCCCCTGGGAGACCTCGCCATGCCCACCGCCCGCCCCAGAGCCGTCCGGAAAGCGGCTTTCGCCCTGACCGTCGCCGGCGTGCTCCTCACCACCGCCTGTACCGGCCGGCCGGCCCCGAGCGCCACGGACGACCCGACGAAGGACGCGACGATCACCTTCTGGCACGCCTGGAGCGCGCCGAACGAGGTGAAGGCCGTCACGTCGCTGATCGCCGGGTTCGAGGCGGCGCACCCCAACATCCATGTGAACGTCGTCGGGAACATGACCGACGACAAGATCAACCAGGCGCTGCGCGCCGGCGGCGACCGGGCCCCGGACGTGATCTCGTCGTTCACCACCAACAACGTGGGCCGGTTCTGCTCCTCGGGTGCGCTGGTGGACCTGGACCCCTTCTTCGAGAAGTCCCGGATCGATCCCGCGAAGACCTTCCCGAAGGCGATGAACGAGTACACCCGGTACGACGGCGAGCGCTGCACGGTGCCGCTGCTCGGCGACGCGTACGGCCTGTACTACAACAAGACGGCGTTCGCGAAGGCGGGCATCACGCACCCGCCGCGCACCTGGTCCGAATTCACGGCGGATGCCAAGAAGCTGACGGTACGCCAGGGCGACGGCTACCGGCAGCTCGGTTTCATGCCGGACTACCACGGCTGGGAGTCCACCACCGAGCACTACCTCGCCCAGTTCTCGCCGGTGTACTTCGACGGGGACGGCAAGTCGAACGTCGCCAGGGACCCGGCCTTCGTGCGGGCCTTCACGCTCCAGAAGAAGCTGGTGGACGAACTCGGCGGCTTCCGCAGGCTGGAGCGGTTCCGGGCCACCCTCGGCGACGAGTGGGGCCCCAAGCACCCCTTCCACACCGGCCAGGTCGCCATGCAGCTCGACGGCGAGTGGCGGCTCGGCATGGCCGAGGAGGCGCGGCCCGGCTTCGAGATAGGCGTGGCCCCGCTGCCCGTCCCGGACGACCAGGCAGGCCAGTACGGCAAGGGCTATCTCACCGGCACCATCGCCGGCATCGCCGCCACCAGCCGCCACCAGAACGCGGCCTGGGAACTGGTGAAGTACATGACCACGGACACCGACGCCGTGGTCGGCTTCGCCAACGGCATCCACAACGTGCCCTCCACGTTCGAGGCGCTGAAGTCGCCGAAGCTGGCGTACGACCCGCGGTTCAGGACGTTCCTGGACATCGCCCGCAACCCGTACTCCACCACGGCACCCGCCTCGGTCAACGGCGGTGTGTACCTGGTGACGGTCCAGCAGCTCGGCTACGACTACGAGAGCGGCAGGGTCACCGACCTGCGCGCCGGGCTGCGCGAGGCGGCCGCGCAGATCGACACCGACATCACGCAGGCCCGCGGATGAGCGCCGTCACCCTGGCGGCCAAGCGCCGCCGTGCGGCCCTGCGCACGCTCGCCTTCATGTCGCCGTGGCTGGTCGGCTTCGCGGTGTTCTTCGCCTACCCGCTGCTGTCCACGGTCTACTTCTCCTTCATGCACTACGACGGTTTCCGGCCGCCCGAGTGGAGCGGCGGGGCGAACTGGACGTACGTCTTCGCGCACTACCCGCTGTTCTGGCCCGCCCTGCGCAACACGCTGTGGCTGGTCGTGGTGATGGTGACGCTGCGGGTGGCCTTCGGGCTCGGTATCGGCCTGCTCATCACGAAGATCAAGACCGCCACGGGCGTCTTCCGCACCCTGTTCTACCTGCCGTACCTGGCCCCGCCGGTCGCGGCGACCATGGCGTTCGCGTTCCTGCTCAACCCCGGCACGGGACCGGTCGACTCCGTGCTGGAGCGGGCCGGTCTGCCGGCGCCGGGCTGGTTCGGCGACCCGGCCTGGTCCAAGCCGGCGCTGACCCTGCTGGCGCTGTGGGGCGTCGGCGACCTGATGGTGATCTTCATGGCCGCGCTGCTCGACGTGCCCGCCGAGCAGTACGAGGCGGCGCAGTTGGACGGCGCCTCGGCCTGGCAGCGGTTCCGGTACGTGACGCTGCCGACCATCTCCCCCATCGTGCTGTTCGCGGTGGTCACCGGCGTGATCCAGACCATGCAGTACTACACCCAGCCGCTGGTGGCCGGAAAGGTCGCCTCCGGGGTGATCCAGGGCGCCGGCACCCAGTTCGAGCCCGGCTATCCCGACAAGTCCACGCTGACCCTTCCCCAGCTCGTCTACAACCTCGGCTTCCAGCGCTTCGACTACGGCTCGGCGTGCGTGGTGGCGCTGGTGCTGTTCGCCCTGTCGATGGCGTTCACCGCGCTGCTGATGCGGCGCCGGGGCGGCCTGATCCAGGCAGGTGACTGACATGACCCAGGTACTGGACCCGCCGGTGCGTCCGGCCCCGTCCCTCTCCCCGGCCGGACGCGCCGCCCGGCGCAGGACGGTGCTGGAGTGGATCGCCGTCCACGCGCTCGGCGTCGCCGCCGCGCTGTTCTTCACGCTGCCGTTCGTGTTCGTGCTGCTGACCTCGCTGATGAGCGACAGCCAGGCCCTGAGCCGGGACCTGGTCCCGCACACCTGGCAGTGGGACAACTACCGCCAGGTCTTCGACACCCCGGGCTTCCTCACCTGGTGGCGCAACACCCTGCTCTACGCCGGCCTGGGCACCGTGCTCACCGTGGTGTCCTCGCTGCCGGTGGCGTACGCGCTGGCCAAGTTCCGCTTCCGGGGCCGCGATCTGTCGCTGATGCTGGTGGTGTCGATGATGATGCTGCCGCCGCAGGTGGTCGTCATCCCGATGTACCTGTTCTGGGCCAAGCAGCTCGGCCTGTCCGGCACGCTGTGGCCGCTGATCCTGCCGATGGCGTGCGGGGACGCGTTCTCCGTCTTCCTGCTGCGCCAGTTCCTGACGACGATCCCGAACGAGTACCTGGACGCGGCGCGGGTCGACGGCTGCGGCGAGCTGCGCACCCTGCTGCGGGTGGTGCTGCCGATGGCGAAGCCGGGCATCGCCGCCGTGGCCCTGTTCCAGTTCTTCTACGCCTGGAACGACTACTTCGGCCCGCAGATCTACGCGTCCGAGAACCCCGGCGCCTGGACCCTGTCCTATGGACTGGAGTCCTTCAAGGGCGCCCACCACACCGACTGGAACCTCACGATGGCCGCGACCGTCCTGGTCATGGCCCCCGTGATCCTCGTGTTCTTCCTCGCCCAGAAGGCGTTCGTCGAAGGCGTGACGCTCACCGGAGTAAAGGGTTGATCTGACTGTGAAACTCACCGTGGTCGGCGGCGGCTCGACCTACACCCCCGAACTCGTCGACGGCTTCGCCCGGCTGCGCGACACCCTGCCCGTCGAGGAACTGGTCCTGGTCGACCCGGCCGCCGACCGTCTGGAACTGGTCGGCGGACTGGCCCGCCGGATCTTCGCCAAGCAGGGCCACCGCGGCCGGATCGTCACCACCGCCGACCTGGACGCGGGCGTCGACGGCGCCGACGCCGTCCTGCTCCAGCTCCGCGTCGGCGGCCAGGCGGCCCGCGAGCAGGACGAGACCTGGCCGCTGGAGTGCGGCTGCGTCGGCCAGGAGACCACCGGCGCGGGCGGCCTGGCCAAGGCCCTGCGCACGGTCCCGGTGGTCCTGGACATCGCCGAACGGGTCCGCCGCGCCAACCCGCGCGCCTGGATCATCGACTTCACCAACCCGGTCGGCATCGTCACCCGCGCGCTGCTCCAGGCCGGGCACCGGGCGGTCGGCCTGTGCAACGTGGCGATCGGCTTCCAGCGCAAGTTCGCGGCCCTGCTGGACACCACCCCGGCCCAGGTGCACCTCGGCCATGTGGGCCTGAACCACCTCACCTGGGAGACGGCGGTACGGCTGGGCGGCCCGGACGGCACGGACGTGCTGCCGCGGCTGCTGGCGGAGCACGGCGCGGCCATCGCCGACGACGTCCGCCTGCCCCGCCCGCTCCTGGACCGCCTCGGCGTGGTCCCGTCGTACTACCTGCGCTACTTCTACGCGCACGACGAGGTCGTCGGCGAACTGCGCACCAAGCCGTCCCGGGCCTCCGAGGTGGCCGCCATGGAGCGGAAACTGCTGGAGATGTACGGCGACCCGGCCCTGGACGAGAAGCCGGCACTGCTCGCCCAGCGCGGCGGCGCCTACTACTCGGAGGCGGCCGTCGACCTGGCGGCGGCCCTGCTGGGCGGCTCGGGCAGCCCGTACCAGGTGGTGAACACGCTCAACCGGGGCACGCTGCCCTTCCTGCCCGACGACGCGGTGATCGAGGTGCAGGCGGCGGTCGGCCCGGCGGGCCCGGTCCCGCTGCCCGCGCCCCGCCTGGACCCGCTGTTCTCGGGTCTGGTCGCGAACGTCACGGCGTACGAGGACCTGGCCCTCCAGGCGGCGCTGCACGGCGGCCGGGACCGGGTGTTCCGCGCACTGCTGGCCCATCCGCTGATCGGCCAGCACGCGTACGCCGACGCCCTGACCGACCAGTTGATCGCACACAACCGGGAGCACCTGGCGTGGGCCTGACCTCGACCGTGCTCGCCATCGACGCGGGCAACAGCAAGACCGACGTGGCCGTGGTCACCGCCGCCGGGGAGGTGCTGGCCACGGCCCGCGGCGGCGGCTTCCGGCCGCCCGCGGTGGGCGTGCCGGCGGCGCTGGACGCGCTGGCCGAACCGGTCGCGCGGGCCTTCGCGGACGCGGGCGTCGCTTCCGTCTCCCAGGTGTCGGCGTGCCTGGCCAACGCCGATCTGCCGCCGGAGGAGGAGCAGTTGGCGGCGGCGCTGCACGCGCGCGCGTGGGGCGCGTCGGTGGAGGTCCGCAACGACACCTTCGCCATCCTGCGCGCGGGCGTCACCGAGCCGCGCGGGGTGGCGGTGGTGTGCGGCGCGGGCATCAACTGCGTGGGCATGCGTCCCGACGGGCGCACCGCCCGCTTCCCGGCCGTCGGCCGGATCTCCGGCGACTGGGGCGGCGGCTGGGGCCTGGCGGAGGAGGGCCTGTGGCACGCGGCCCGCGCGGCGGACGGCCGCGGCGGACCGACCGCGCTGGCCCGCACGCTTCCCGCGCACTTCGGCCTGGACTCCATGGACGCGCTCATCGAGGCCCTGCACCTGGGCCGCCTCGCCTACGAGCGGCGGTACGAACTGGCGCCGGTGGTGTTCGCGACGGCGGAGGACGGCGATCCGGTGGCCGACGCGCTCGTCACCCGGCTCGCGGAGGAGGTCACCGTCATGGCCACGGTCGCGCTGAGCCGGCTGGACCTGCTGGAGGAGGAGACACCGGTCCTGCTGGGCGGCGGCGTCCTGACCGCCGGCCACCGCCGGCTCGACGACCGCGTCCACGCCCTGCTGGCGGACCGCGCCCCCAAGGCCGACGTCCGTGTGGTCACCGCCAGCCCGGTCCTGGGCGCGGCGCTGCTGGGCCTGGACCGCCTGGGAGCGCGGGAGCAGGCCCTGGAACGGGCGCGGACGCACTGGGAGAGCGGGGGCTGAGCCCCGGCGCCCCCGGGAACGGCACGGCCCGCGACGACCGCTGGCACGCCGGATCCCTCCCGCCGCATGATGTCTGGCGACGGAACGTCGAAGCGGGGGGCGGGCGTTGAGGGCGTGGACGGTTGTACTGCTGATCGTGGTGTGGTGCACGGCGGCCGGTGCGGGGCCGGCGCACGCGCGGACCGACGTCTGCGCGACCGGCGGCCTCGCGGGGGCCCGGGCGAGCGCCGCCCTCAGGCTGGAGGACCGCCACCGCTCCCAGACCCGGATCGCGGGCCGGCTGACCGTCCACGTCCCGGCACGGTGGGCGCACACCGGGGGCCTGCTGCTCGGTGAGGACGCCGACGGCTACCGGCTGGCGATGCGCTGTCTGGCGAGGGGCCCGGCCCCGCAGTGGCAGTCGTGGGACGAGTGGCGCCCGCACCGCCCCGTGATCACCCCGGAGAAGGGCGGCCTGGCCGTCCGGATCGACACCTACGGCTGGGCCGACGACGAAGGGACCACCTGGATAGGCCCGTGGGACGTCGAGATAGGCCACGACCACTGGCGGGTCCGGCTCGACGCCCCGCCCGCCCTGCGGCGGGTGCGCTGGTCGTCGGTCGTCGTCGACCCGGGGAGCGCCAGCGCGCTGCGCGCCACGCCGCCGCCCACGACCAGGCAGGGCCGGTCCGCCCTGGTGTGGAGGCCGCGGACGAAGACCATGCCGGCGGTGGACGTCTCGGTCGATCCGGCCTGGCAGCACTCGTGGGCGGCCCAGGACGACCGCCTCCGCTTCTTCCTGTCCGACGGGGCCGGCGGGATGGTCTGGGGACTGTCGCTGGCGGCCCTGTCGCTCCGGGCGGTCCGGCGCACCCGGCGGGAGGGCGTCGCGACGGCACGGGAGCGCGACGCCCTGCGCGCGGCCGTCCAGTGGGCGGGGATCCTGCTCGCGCTGCTGCTGCTCACCTCCGGCGACGACCTGTTCTTCCGGTTCGCCCTCCGGCACTGGCCGCACGGCCACTGGGAGGAGACGCAGGCCCGGTCCGCCCTCGTGCTGAACGCCCTGCTGGGCGGGGTGCTGCTGTGCTACGGCCTGCCGCGCCGGTTCACCGTGTGGCTGGCCGGCGCCGCCCTGGCCGTCCCCGCCGTCGCGGTGGCGCTGCGGCCCGGGTCCTTCGGGCTGACCCCGTACGGCTTCCTCACCGAGGAGGCCCCGGACCGTGCCGTACTCGCCCTCTTCACCGCCACGGGCTGCTCCCTGGGGCTGCTGTGCACGGGGTACGCGGCGGCCGGCTGGCGGCTGGCCCGGGCCGCGGGGCTCATACCCGCCCGGGCACCGGTGACGCCCGGCGGCGCGGCCCGCCGGCCCCGCGAGCTGTCCCTGCGGTACCTGGCGCCGCCGGTCGTCCTCACGGTGACGCTGACGGGCCTGTGGGCGGCCTTCGCCTACGAGCGGGACTGGCAGCGGGCCTCCTGGCTGAGCGACCGGTCGAGCCCCGCGTACGGCACCCAGCACCTCCGGGATCTGCGCAGCGATCTCGTCTGGTTCGCCGCGAACGCGCAGAACTGGTGGGCCGGCGAGCTCTGGCTGCTGTCGGGGCTGGTGGTGCTCGGCGTGCTCCGCGCCCGGGCGGCCCGGGCCCGCGGGACCGGCCTGTCCGAGCCGTCGCCCGCGGACCTGCTGTGGCTGCTGCTCCTCTTCCCCGTCCTGGTGGGGCTGGTCCTCGGCACCTACGCGAACAACGGTTCGCTGCAAGGGTTCTGGTTCCTGCTGAACCTCCTCTCCCTCGGCCTCGTCCTCGCCGGCTGCGCGGGCCGGGCGGTGCTGGACAAACCGCTGCCCGCTTCCGGCACGCCGCTCGGCCGGGCGATCGACGGGCCGGGGCGCCCGCGCGTGCTGGACCGGGCCAGGAGGTTCCGGGAGATCCACTCCGAGCTGCGCCGCCTCGACCAGGGCCAGGCCGGCGACACCCCGCGCACCCGCCGGGCCTACGAGCGCGAACTGCGCGCCCTGCACCGCTGGCGGACGCCGTCCGGCCGCACCGAACGGCTGCCCGCCGACGTCTCCGTCGTCGACGTCGCGCTCGCCCTCGGCCCGCGCGGGACGTGGTGGGGCAACGGCCGGTACGCCGCCCGCACCGCCGCGGTCGTCGGCCTGCCCGCCACCGCGCTGACCGTGTGGGCCGACCTGGTCCGGGGCGAGGCGCTCACGACCACGCTGTTCGACCCGTTCGGGCTGCCGGACGCGGTGGCGGACATCGTGTACTGGGAGACCACCTGGGTGGCGGCCGGTTTCCTGCTGGGCGCGCTGTGGACCCGGCTCCCGGGACGGCGCGGGCCGGTACGGAGCCTGCCGGTCGCGGCGGCCTACGCCCTGCCGATCGCCGTCGACGCCGTCGGCAACCAGGTCGCGCGCCAGGGCCAGGAACACCTCGCCCTCTACGCCGTGTCCCTGCTGCTCGTCCTGACCGTGACCGGCATCGCCATGGACGTGGAGACGTTCCGCGGCGAGCGCCGCTACTGGCAGAGCCGGCTCGGGCTGCTGCTGTCCGTCTACCAGATGCGTTCCTTCTCCCTCCAGGTGGCCTACGTCCTCGCGCAACTGGTCGCGTTCTTCACGCTGTGGCAGTTCTTCGCCGACTCCGGCGGCCCGCCCTCCCCGCAGGTCGGCCCGCAGGGCGACGCCGCCGGCTCGCACGGCTGAGACCGGCCGGCGCACGAGCCGGGGCCCGCCGGACGGAACCGAACACCCTTGCCCGGCGTGTTCCAGGACGGGGGTCCGGCGGGCGCGGTGCCGCGCGCCCCGCGCGCTCTGGATCACGATGCGGGAAGGCCGGTGCGGACGGCCGCGCGGACGGTGATACTGGGCGCCGAACGGATGACCATGGGGGAGGTCGAGTGACACACCCGCCGAAGAGCAGCGCGCCGCCGCCCGCGGCCGGGGCCGCCGGTGCCGTCGCCGCGGCCGGTGCCGCCGGCGCCCCCGGCATCCCCGCCCAGCCCGCCCCGCCCCCTCCCCCCGGTCCCTCCGGCCGCCGCGTGGCCGTCGCACCGGCCGGGCCGCCCGCGCGCCGCACCGCCTTCGCCGAGGGCGCCGAGCGGATCCGGGCCGCCGCGACGACCGAGCCGGGACGGCTGCGGATCATCGGCGCCGTGCTGGCGCTGCTGGTCGTCGCGTTCGGCGCGGCCACCGCCTGGCAGACCAGCGCGCGCTCGGCCGCCGCCGACGACGTCCTGCGCCGCAGCCAGCCGCTCAGCTTCCAGGCGGCCGGCATCTACCGCTCGCTGGCCGACGCCAACACCGCCGCCTCCAGCGGGTTCCTGGCCGGCGGGCAGGAGAACGCGCAGTCGCGGGACCGCTACGAGAAGGACATACGGGCGGCCGCCGCCGGCCTCGTCAGCGCCGCCGCCAACGCCGAACCCGGCTCCGCCGCCGAGGCGACCGTCATCAGGCTGAACCGGCTGCTGCCCGAGTACAAGGGCCTCATCGAGCGGGCCCGGACCTACAACCGGCAGGGCTACCCGGTGGGCGGCGCCTATCTGCGCTACGCCAACGACAAGATGCAGAAGCGGATGCTCCCGGCCGCCGAGGCGCTCTACACCACGGAGAACCGCCGGCTGACCGCCGACTACGGCGACGCGACGCCGTACCCGTGGGTGGCGATCGGGCTGGGGCTGCTCGCCCTGGCCGCGCTCGGCTGGGCCCAGCACCGCGTGTACCGGCGCACCAACCGCGTCCTCAACCACGGCCTGGCCGCCGCCACCGCCGCGACCACGGCCGCCCTGCTGTGGCTGGTCGTCGGCCACACGGTCGCCCGCTGCGCGCTCGACGGCTCCTACGAGCACGGCATCCGGTCGCTCAACGTGCTGCACGACGCCCGGATCGCCTCCCTGAAGGCGCGCGGCAACGAGAACCTGAGCCTGGTGGCGCGCGGCGCCGAGACCGTCACGGTCGACGGCAAGCCGTACGACGCCTACTACCGCGCCTTCGACCAGGACCTGGCCGTGCTCGGCCGGAGCCTGGACGAGGCGCGGCGGCTCGCCGACGACCCCGAGGGCGCCGCGCCGGTCAAGGCGGCCGGGGACGATCTGGCGGTGTGGCGCCAGCGCCACACCGCGGCCCGCACCGAGGACGAGAACGGCAACTACCAGCAGGCCCTGGACAAGGTGATCGGCGCCGAGGGCGCGACCGGCGCGTGCTTCGACGGCGTCGACCGCAGCCTCGCCCGGGCCATCGGCCACGAGCGGGCCGAGTTCCGGCGGGCCGCCGGGGACGGGCGGGACGCCCTGACCGGGCTGCCGGCCGGTGCCGCCGTCCTCGGGGTGCTGGGCGCGGCGGGTGCCGTCGCCGGCATCGGGCGCAGGCTTTCGGAGTACCGGTGACAAGGGGCGAGGCGATGGACGTGAGCCGTGCGCGGGCCGCGCTGCGGGGCTGGGGCGGGGTCGCCGCGATGGCGGTGCTGTGCGCGCTGGCACTGGCCTTCGTCCTGCTGCTGCCGTGCACCCAGAGGACACCGCCCGCCCCGGAGCGGGCCGGGCGGCAGACCGCCGCCGGCATCCAGGCCCGCGCCGACGGCTGCGTGGACGCCACGGCGCACGAGCACACCCTCGCCCCGTCCGGCGCGGACGGGCCGACGACCGAGGCGATCAAGGCCCGTACCGGCGCCAAGCGCAAACTGGTCGTCGGCGTCGACCAGAACAGCTACCACTGGGGCTACCGCAACCCCAACACCGAGGGCGCCCGGCTGGAGGGCTTCGACATCGACCTGGTGCACCGGATCGCGCAGGACATCCTCGGCGACCCGGACGCGGTGCAGTTCAAGGCGATCCCGACCAGCCAGCGCATACCGGCGATCGAGGACGGCCGGGTCGACATGGTCGTCCGGACCATGACGATCACCTGCGAGCGGCTGCGCCAGGTCGCCTTCTCCGCGCCCTACTTCCGGACCGGCCAGCAGGTCCTCGCGCCCAAGTCCTCGGACATCACCGGCTACGACGGCTCGCTGGCCCGCAAGAAGGTGTGCACGGCGGCCGGTTCGACCGCCTACGCCAAGCTGGACGCCGACCGTGGGGACGGCCGGCTGCCCGCCTCCACGGACATCTCCACCACCGTCCCGAACCAGTTGGACTGCCTGGTCCGGCTGCAGCTCGGCGAGGTGGACGCGGTGGTGACCGACGGCGCGCTCGCCGCGAGCCAGGCCGCGCAGGACCCGACCGTCGAACTGAAGGGCGAGACGTTCACGACCGAGTACTACGGCGTGGCGATGAAGAAGGACGCCACCGATCTGGTACGCCGGGTCAATCGTGTGCTGGTGGACTATCGCGCGCACGGCTGGCAGGCGTCGTACGACGCGTGGCTGGCGGCGACACTGGGCAGGGATCCGGCCGCGTCGAAACCGCCCGCGCCGCGGTAGCCGCGCGGCAGTCGAGACACACCCGACCGGAACACAGCGAGCGAGAGGTGATCGATGGGCGTCACGGACCCCGCCGGGCCGGTGCTGGACCGGGACGAGGTGGACCGTGCGCTGGCGCGGCTCGGCCAGGAGCACGAGGCGATCGAGACCTCGCTGCTGGCCCTCCAGGACCACGCGGGCCGCAGACTCCTCGAAGGCGCCGCGCTGACCGGTGTCACCCGGGAACGCTGGCAGGCCACCGAGGCCCGGATCACCCGGCTGTGGACGTACTTCGACGCCTACACGGCCGTGCTGCGCGGCGCCCGCGAGATCCGCGCCCGGCGCCGCTGGTCCAGCCGCGAGGACCTGGCGGAGCTGACCGGACTGCTGCGCGGCGAGTCCGTGACCGTCCCCGGCGACGGCCGGGACGGCCGGCTCAGCGAGACGTTCACGCCGGCCGCGCTGGTGGGCCGGATGAACGAGCTGTACGCGACGAGCCTGGACGTGATCGTTGCCGCCGACGCGGTGTGGTCGGCGCTGCCCGCGCGGATCGATCTGCTCGCCGCGGAACTCCAGCGCACCCGGCAGCTCGCGCACTCCGCCGGGGTCCGCCCCGGCGAGCACCCGGCCGGTGACGACCTGGAGCGGATCACCCGCACGCTGACCGGGCTGCGCGAGGACGTCGTCGCCGACCCGCTCGCGTTCTGGGTGCCGGCCGAGGGCAGTTCGGCGCCCGGCGGCGGCCGCCCGGACACCACGGTGTACGACCGCGAGGCGCGCGCGCTGGAGGACGTGCGCCGGGAGATCGACGCCGTGCTGACGGTCCGCCAGGACGCCGAGGCCCGGCTGATCCGGCTGCGGGACGTGCTCTCGCGCGCGGACCGCACCCTGGCCGAGGCCCGGACCGCGCGCGGCGAGGTGCTGGCGAAGATCGCCGCCACCGAGGTGCCGGTGGTCGGCGGGCCGCCGACCGCGCTCCAGGAGCAGCTCGCGACCGCCGCCGAGTACCGCAGACAGGCCCGCTGGCACCGGCTGTCGCCGCTGCTGGAGTCCCTGGAGCACCAGGCGGAGGAGGAACTGCTGCGCGCCCGGGAGCAGTTGACCGCGGTGACCGCCCCGCTCGCGGTCCGCGCCGAGCTGCGCGGCCGGCTCGACGCCTACCGGGCCAAGGTCGCCCGGCACGGCCTCGCCGAGGACCCGCTGCTGGTGGAGCGGTACGACGCGGCCCGCCGGATGCTGTGGAGCGCGCCCTGCGACCTGCGCGTCGCCGAACAGGCCGTCCTGCGCTACCAGCAGGCCGCGGCCGAACTGACCGGCGGCGCGGGCGCGCCGCAGGACCGTGAGGGGGATCCGTCATGAGTCAGCCGGGGCAGGACTGCCAGCGGCCGGGCTGCGGGGGCGGGTACGAGGACGTCGGCGGCGGGGAGCTGTACTGCGACACCTGCGGTCTGGCACCGGTGGTGTCGGCGACCGGGCTGGTGGGCTCGCCGGCCACCGGGGTCACCCGGGGCGCGGACAGCGGCGGTTCCCGCGGCTCGGGCGGCTCGCGTACGGCCTCGCAGTCGGCGCGCTCGCGCCGCTCGGTGTCCGGGCGGCTGTCGCGGTCGGTGTCCGGGAAGTCCACCGGCCGCTCGCTGTCGGTGCGCAGCTCGGGCTCCTCCTCCGGTGCCTCCACGCGCGGCCGGCTGGGCGCCGGGCTGGTCTCCGTGCCGCAGGTGCCGCGGCCCGACCCGCGCGCGATGGTGCTGGAGCGCCCGGAGGTGCCCGAGCGCAAGCGGTTCTGCTCGCGCTCGGACTGCGGGGCGCCGGTGGGCCGGGCCCGGGGCGACCGGCCGGGCCGCACGGAGGGTTTCTGCACCAAGTGCGGGCACCCGTACTCCTTCGTGCCCAAGCTGCGGTCCGGGGACGTGGTGCACGGCCAGTACGAGGTCGCGGGCTGCCTCGCGCACGGCGGGCTGGGCTGGATCTACCTCGCCGTGGACCGGGCCGTCGCCGACCGCTGGGTGGTGCTCAAGGGCCTGCTGGACACCGGCGACCAGGACGCGATGGCCGCGGCGATCTCCGAACGGCGGTTCCTCGCGGAGATCGAGCACGCCAACATCGTGCGGATCTACAACTTCGTGGAGCACCTGGACCAGCGCACCGGCTCCCTCGACGGCTACATCGTCATGGAGTACGTCGGCGGCAAGTCCCTGAAGGAGATCGCCAACGCGCGCCGCGCGCCCGACGGCCGCCGCGACCCGCTGCCGGTGGAACAGGCGTGCGCCTACGGCATCGAGGCGCTGGAGGCGCTCGGCCACCTGCACAGCCGGAACCTGCTCTACTGCGACTTCAAGGTCGACAACGCCCTGCAGACCGAGGACCAGCTCAAGCTGATCGACATGGGCGCCGTCCGCCGCATGGACGACGAGGAGTCGGCCATCTACGGCACGGTCGGCTACCAGGCGCCCGAGGTCGCCGACACCGGCCCGTCGGTGGCCAGCGACCTGTACACGGTGGGCCGCACCCTGGCCGTGCTCGCCTTCGACTTCCACGGCTACACGACCGTCTACGCCGACTCCCTGCCCGACCCCGACACCATCGACGTCTTCCGCCGCTACGAGTCCTTCTACCGGCTCCTGGTGCGCGCCACCGACCCGGACCCGGCCCGCCGGTTCGGCTCCGCGCAGGAGATGGCCGAGCAGCTCACCGGGGTGCTGCGCGAGGTGGTGGCGCTCCAGACCGGGCAGGCACGGCCCGCGCTGTCGACGCTGTTCGGGCCCGAGGTGACGGTCACGGACGCGGAGCTGTTCCCGCGCCGGCACGGCGAGGTGTCCCGGCTGGGGGCGCGTCCGGCGCGCAAGGTACGCAAGGCGGCGGGCGCGGTGCCCGTGCCCGCGCCGGCGGCGCTCGTGCGGCCCGTGGACGCCCCGGCCGCCGCGCTCGCCCTGCCGGTCCCGCTGGTCGACCCGGAGGACCCGGGCGCCGGGTTCCTCGCCGGGCTGGTCGCCTCCGCGCCGGCCGAGCTGCTGAGCGCGCTGGCCGCGGCCCCCGCGCGGACCGTGGAGACCCGGCTCCGCCGGCTCCGCGCCCTGCTGGAGAGCGGTGACCACCCGGGCGCGCTGACCGGCCTGGCGGCGCTGGAGGAGGAGCGGCCCGACGACTGGCGGGTGGTGTGGTGCCGGGGCGTGGCCGGCCTGGTCACCGGTGACGTCGAGGGCGCCGCGCTCGCCTTCGACGCGGTCTACGACGCCTTCCCCGGCGAGGCCGCGCCCAAGCTGGCCCTCGGCCTGTGCGCCGAGCTGCTGGGCCAGCTCGACAACGCGGCCGAGTACTACCGGCTGGTGTGGACGGCCGACCGGAGCTTCGTCAGCGCCGCGTTCGGGCTGGCCCGGGTGCGGCTCGCGGCCGGCGACCGGCCGGGCGCCGTACAGACGCTGGAGTCGGTGCCGGAGTCGTCCATCCACTACACGGCCGCCCGGGTCGCCGCCGTCCGCGCCCGGCTCAGAGGACGCACGGCGGGCGCCGGTGACGTACCGTTCCTGGACGACCTGACGGTCGCCGCCGGGCAGGTCGAAGCACTCCGGGCCTACGGCCTGGACCCGGTGCGGCGCGAGCTGTTGTCGGCGGAGGTGCTCGGCAGCGCGCTGGACTGGATACTCTCCGGGGGCCAGGGCACCGGGACCGCCGCCGGCGGCCGGGTGCTGCTGGGCAGCGGTCTGGACGAGCGCGGGCTGCGCTTCGGTCTGGAGCGCGCCTACCGTGCGCTGGCCCGGCTGGCGCCCGGCGGCGAGGAGAGGATCGAGCTGGTGGAACGGGCCAACCGTTACCGCCCCCGGACGTGGGTGTAAGTCGATGTCGCAGATGCCCCAGCAGACCGCACTGCCGAAGTGCCCGAGCTGCGCGGAGCCGGTGGAGCCGGGTGACCTGTTCTGCGGAGCGTGCGGGTACGACCTTTCGGTGGTGCCCGCGCCGCCGCCGGACCGTCCGGCGCTCCCCCTGACCGGTTCCGCCCCGCCCGGGAACGGCGCCGGTGCTCCCGGGCCCGTGCCGGACGGGCAGCCGTCCGGGGCCGGGCAGCCATCCGGGACCGGGGTGCGGTTCGACGCGCCGGCGGAGCCCGACGAGTATCCGTTGCAGGCCCCGGACCCGCGGCAGGCCGCCGGCGGTGCCGCCCCGGCCGGCGCGGCGCGGCTGTGCGTGGCCTGCCGGGCGGGCCGGGTGGACGACGACGGCTACTGCGAGAACTGCGGACACGCCCAGCCCCGCGAACGCGACCACATGGAGCGGGAGTCGGGCCCGGTGGCGGCCGTCAGCGACCGCGGGCTGCGCCACCACCGCAACGAGGACGCCTTCGCCGTGGGCCACACCACGCTGCCCGACGGCACCCCGGCGGCGCTCGCGGTCGTCTGCGACGGCGTGTCCTCGGCGACCCGCCCCGACGCCGCCTCCCAGGCCGCCTCCCAGGCGGCCGGCGACACCCTGCTGGCCGCGCTGCCGCACGGCACCCACCCGCAGCAGGCCATGCACGAGGCGATCGTCGCCGCCGCGCGGGCCGTCGACGCGCTCGCCGGGGAACCCGCCACGGCCCGCGAGCACGCCCCGCACCAGAACGCGCCGGCCTGCACGATCGTCGGCGCGGTCGTCACCCCGGGGCTGCTGGTGGTCGGCTGGGTCGGCGACAGCCGGGTCTACTGGGTGCCCACCGACCGCTCCGCGCCGCCCGCCCGGCTGACCGAGGACGACTCCTGGGCCGCGCAGATGGTGGCCGCCGGCCTGATGAGCGAGGCCGAGGCGTACGCCGACGAGCGCGCCCACGCCATCACCGGCTGGCTCGGCGCGGACGCCTACGAACTGGAGCCGCACACCGCGTCGTTCACCCCGGACCGGCCCGGCGCGGTGGTGGTGTGCACCGACGGACTGTGGAACTACGCCGAGACCGCGCAGGAGATGTCCGAGGTGGTCCCGCCGGACGCGGCCGCCCGTCCGCTGCACGGCGCCCGGGTGCTGGTCGGGCACGCCCTGGACGGCGGCGGCCACGACAACGTAACAGTGGCGGTGCTGCCGTTCCCGGCGCCGTCGCCGGGGGCAGGATCGGCCTGACGGCCGGGGCGGACGGGCCTGCGGCACGGGGAAGCCGGGGCGGACCGGAGGGGACCGGTCCGCTCACAGTCAGCGCCTCGCCCCGGCGAGGTGTCCGAGGGGGATGCGAACAAGCATGGCCAATCTCGCCAAGCCGAACGTGCCGCGGTTCGCGGTGGAGGTCTACCAGAACGCGTACCTGCCCGAGGGCGGCGACCGGGTCGACGCCATCGTCACGGTGACCGCGACCGGCGGCACCGGGGCCGCGCCCGGGTATCCGCCGGGCGGGGCGCCGGCCGCCGTGGCCGTCATGGTGGACTGCTCCGGTTCCATGGAGCACCCGCCGGCCAAGATGCGGGGCGCCCGCGAGGCCACGGCCGCCGCGATCGACACCCTGCGCGACGGCACCCGCTTCGCGGTCATCGGCGGCACGCACGTGGCCCGGGAGGTCTATCCGGGCGGCGGGCGGCTCGCGGTCGCCGACGCCGTGACCCGGGAGCAGGCCAAGCAGGCGCTGCGCCGGCTGAGCGCGGGCGGCGGCACGGCCATCGGCACCTGGCTGCGGCTGGCCGACCGGCTGCTGTCCGCGGCGGACGCCTCGCTGCGGCACGGCATCCTGCTCACCGACGGCCGCAACGAACACGAGTCGCCCGAGGAGCTGCGGGCCGCGCTGGACGCCTGCGCCGGGCGGTTCACCTGTGACGCGCGGGGCGTGGGCACGGACTGGGACGTGAAAGAAGTCACAGCGATCGCCTCGGCGCTGCTCGGCACCGCCGACATCGTCGCCGATCCGGCCGGTCTCGCCGCCGACTTCACCCGGATGATGGAGACGGCGATGGGCAAGGAGGTCGCCGACGTCCGGCTGCGGGTGTGGACGCCGGTCGGCACGACGATCCGGTTCCTCAAGCAAGTCGCACCGGCCGTCGCGGACTTGACCGGCCGCCGCAGCGAGGCCGGGCCGCGCGCCGGGGACTACCCGACCGGGTCCTGGGGCGAGGAGTCCCGCGACTACCACCTGTGCGTGACGGTCCCGCCGGCCGGGCTCGGCCAGGAGATGCTGGCCGCGCGGGTCTCCCTGGTGGCGCCGGAGACGGACGGAACCGTGCAGAACCTCGGCGCGCAGGGGCTCGTCCGGGCGGTGTGGACCGACGACCTGGCCTCCTCCACCGGGATCAGCCCCCAGGTCGCCCACTACACCGGGCAGGCGGAACTCGCCCAGGTCATCCAACAAGGGCTCGATCTCCGCAAAGCGGGTGATTCCGATGGAGCAACGGCCAAACTGGGCCGTGCGGTTCAGCTGGCGAGCCGCTCGGGGAACGCCGATACTGCGAAACTGCTTGCGAAGGTGGTGGACGTGGTCGACGCCGCGACAGGTACTGTGCGGTTGAAGACGAGGGTCGCGGAGGCCGACGAGATGACTCTGGAGACCCGGTCCACCAAGACTGTTCGTGTGAAGAAGTGAGGCCGCCGCGACCGGCGACAGCGCGACGGACCCTCAGGAGAAGGGGAAGCCCCGACATGCCGACCTGCCCGAACGGACACCAGTCGGGTTCCGACGACTGGTGCGAGGTCTGCGGTCACCGCATGGCCGGTGCCGTACCTCCGCCCCCGCCGCCCCCGGCCGCCGGAGGCTACGGCTTCCCGCCGCCCGCGGGCGCCGCCGGCCGGCCCGGGACGGACCCCGAGCCGGAGCTGTGCCCGCAGTGCCGCACGCCCCGCGAGGGCGGCGCGCCCTTCTGCGAGGAGTGCCGGTGGAACTTCCTGACCAACACGGCCACCTCCTACACCCCGGCCGCGCCGCCCCCGGCGCAGTCGCGGTTCCAGCCGCCCAGCGCGACGTACGGCAGCGGTGACGGGTACGAGTACCAGGGCTCGCGGCCCTCGCAGGTGAACCGGCCCGCCGAGCCGATCCCGTCCTTCGGCGCCGAGCCGTCGGGCCCGACACCGTTCGGCGCCCACCGCGCCCCGTCCGCCCCGCCGCAGGTCCCCGGCCCCTCGGGCCCGCCCGCCTTCGGCCCCGGCGGCCGGCGCCCTCCGGCACCGCCCCAGGGCTTCGGCCAGATCCCCGGCCAGGGACAGGGTCCCGGGCAGGGTCAAGGCCCCGGCCAGGGTCCGGGTCACGGCCAGGGCCCTGGGCAGGGTCAGGGGCCCGGGCAGGGCATGGGTCAGGGTCCCGGACAGGGTCAGGGTCCTGGGCAGAGCCAGGGCCCGGGGCAGAGCCAGGGCCCGGGTCAGGGTCCGGGTCCGGGCCGGGGTCCGGGTCAGGGCCGGGGTCCGGGTGCCGGTGGTCCGTCCGGGCCGGCCGGGTTCGGCGGTCAGGGTCAGGGTCAGGGTCAGGGTCCCGGCGGTCCGGGGGGTCCGGCCGGGTTCGGCGGCGACCGGGGCCAGGGTCAGGGCCCGGGCCAGGGCTTCGGCGGTGGCTTCGGCGGCCCGGGTCAGGGTCAGGGTCCCGGCGGAGGCTTCGGCGGCCAGGGCCAGAACCCCGGCGGTCCTGGTGGCCCCGCGCGTCCCGGCGGCCCTGCTCCGGCCGGGCCCTCTTTCGGCGCCGACCCCTCGCGGCCGGTGCCCCCGCCGCCCGGCCCGACCCCGCCCGCCGGTCCCGGCGGTCCCGGCGGTGCCCCGCAGGCGTTCCAGCAGGCGGGAGCGCCGGCGCCGACCGCGTTCCCGCGCGAGACCGGCCGGCCCCCGGCCGGCGGCCCGCCCGGCAACCCCTCCTTCGGCGGCGGTGACGACGACTGGGTGCTCCCCCCGCCGTCCACCGGCCAAGGCCAGGGTCACGGCCAGGGGCAGGGTCCCGGCGGCCAGGGCGGCGGATACGGCTATCCGCAGCCCGGCACGGGCCAGGTCCCGGCCGGTCCCGGCGGTTTCCCGCCGGCGGCCCAGCCGGACACCTGGACGGCGACCATCGGCCCGGACCGCGCGTACTTCATGGCGATGATGCAGCGGTCCGGTCCCGAGGCCGCGGGCCTGAACCTGCCCGCGTACTCGCCCGAGCAGCAGCGCACGCTCACCGGCAACCAGGTCACCATCGGGCGCCGCCGGCACTCCACCGGCGACACCCCGGACATCGACCTGTCGGTGCCGCCGGAGGACCCGGGCGTCTCGCACCAGCACGCGGTGCTGGTGCAGCAGCCGGGCGGCGGCTGGGCGGTCGTCGACCAGAACTCGACCAACGGCACCACGGTCAACATGTCCGAGGAGCCGATCCAGCCGTTCGTGCCGGTCCCGCTCCAGGACGGCGACCGGGTGCACGTGGGCGCCTGGACGACGATCACCGTCCGCCGGGGCTGACCGCACTCACGGCAGCGGCCAGGCGTACGGCCCGTCCGGGTCGTCCAGCCAGACCCGGGCGTGCCCGCCGTCGACCGTGACGCCGTAGCGGCCGCGGCCGGGCTCGCCGGTGCGCTGCCACAGCGCGTACGCCTCGCACGGGTCGAGGGCGTCCCGGGTCAGCGCGAGCAGGAAGCGGAGCGTTTCCTGCTCGCGGGCCCGGCCGGGCAGCCCGGTCAGGCGGAGGCCGGCGGGCCGCGTGCCGCCCTCGCCGCGCAGCGGCACGAAGAAGGCGGCACCGGGCAGGAAGCGGCCGTCGGCGTGCTCCGCGTCCCGCACGGTCAGGGCCAGCAGCCCGGTGGCGAGCGGGGTGAGGATGTGTGCGCCGGGGCGGCACTGGGCGAGCCAGGCGCGCGGCACCGTGGGCAGTTCGCAGGTGGCGATGATCCGGTCGAAGGGCGCGCGTCCGGGTACTCCGCGGGCGCCGTCGCCGGTGACGACGGCCGGGTGGCGGCCGGCCGCGGCCAGGTGCCGCCGGGCCGACTCGGTGATCTCCGGTTCCAGGTCGACGGTGGTGACGAGGTCGTCGATGCCGAGCCGGTGGGCGAGCAGGGCCGCGTTGTAGCCGGTGCCGGCGCCCACCTCCAGGACCCGGTCGCCGTCCTGGACGCCCAGGGCGACCAGCATCCGGGCCATCAGCGAGGGCTGGCTGCTGGAGGAGAGCAGCTCGCCGTCGCGCAGCCGGGTGGCCAGCGGTTCGTCGGCGTAGGCGCCGCGCACCCAGCGCTCCCGCGCGGCCGGTTCGGGACTCTCGCCCCAGCGGCGTTCGTAGCCGCGCGGCCCGGGGACGTAGTAGTACGGCACGAACAGGTGCCGGGGCACCGCCGCGAACGCCTCCCGCCACACCGGGTCCGCGTCCCAGACGCCCTCGGCGCCGATCCGCCGCACCAGCTCGGCCCGCGCCTCGGCGCCGAGCCGCTCGGTCCCGGTGTCGTAGGCGCCCATGGCTCCACAGTAGGTGCGGGCGGTCCCCGGGCGGGTGGGGCGGGACCGGTCCTAAGCCTGGAGTCCTGGGCCGGCGGGTCTGAGACGATGGAGGGGTGAATGAGATTCGGCGCGGCACGCTTCAGGAGCAGACCTTCTACGAGCAGGTCGGCGGGGAGGAGACCTTCCGCCGGCTCGTCCACCGTTTCTACCAGGGAGTCGCCGAGGACCCGGTCCTGCGGCCGATGTACCCGGAGGAGGACCTCGGGCCGGCCGAGGAGCGGCTGGTGCTGTTCCTGATGCAGTACTGGGGCGGCCCCACCACCTACAGCGAGAACCGCGGCCATCCCCGGCTGCGGATGCGGCACGCCCCGTTCACCGTGGACCGCGCGGCGCACGACGCCTGGCTGCGGCACATGCGGACGGCCGTCGAGGAGCTGGGGCTGTCGGAGGAGCACGAGCGGACACTGTGGAACTACCTGACGTACGCCGCCGCGTCGATGGTGAACTCCCCCGGCTGAGGCCGCCCGCCCGGACGCCGGGCCGCGGAACCCCGGATTCCGGCCGGCCCGCCCGGCCCCGCCCGGCGCCCGGCTCACCCTGACCGACCGGCTGGCGGGCCCCGCGGTCCGGGTCCGGGTCGTGGGCGTGTACCGGCCCGCCCCGGTCACGGCACCGTACTGGCGGCTGGACGACCTGCTCGGCCGCGGGGTGCTGACGTCCCGCACGACCAGGCGGTGGCGGGCGAGGTCCGCCGCACGGTGGCGATCCGCGACGGCCGTACCTCCACCGAGGTGCTGCGCCGCAGCGAGATCGACGCGGCGACCGGCCGTGAGCCGGTCGTCGCCCGCGAGTACGCCACGCTCGACCGCGCGGGCCGCCTGCAACTCCCCGCCGACTACCTCCACGCCCTGCACCTGCGCGACCGCGTGGCCCTGGAACCGGAGTCCGGCCACATCGGCGTATGGCCGGACGCAACGGAGTGACAACGCACCCAGCCGGGTGCGTGGTGGGTCAGCGGACGCTGAGGCCGAAGGAGCCGAGTCCGCTCTCGCGCACGGCCACCGACCCGTACGGCGTCCGCAGCCGCAGCCACGCCCCGCAGGTCAGCAGCGCGATGTCGCCGGGCCCGGTGCCCGGCCGCAGGAAACCCAGCGACTGGGCCGCGTGCACGGCCCGCACGGGCAGCCCGGTGGACCCGATCCGCCGGGACCAGATGTCCCGCCCGATCCGGTCCAGCTCCGCACGGGTGCGCGCCTCGGCCGGCAGGTCCCCGGTGCGCGAGCGGAACTCGGCGACCGCGGCGGCGACGGCGGCGCGCAGCGCGTCCGGCGCGGGCAGTCCGGGCTCGGGCCGCCAGCCCCCGCGCGGCGGCAGCACCCCGGCCCACGGCGGTCCGGTGACCGCGCCCGGGACGGCGGCGGTGACCGCGCGCTCGTCCACGGACTCCAGCAGCTCACCGGCGGAGACGGTCACGTCGAGGGCGGCCTCGAGCCCGTCCTCGTACGGCTTGGCCAGCCGCACCGCGCGGACGGCCAGCACCTCGAAGGACGGCGGCCGGCCGAAGACGGCGAGGGCGGTGCCGGCGGCCTGCAGCCGCACCGCGGCCCCACGGTCGTAGTGGAGCAGCCGGGAGAGGAAGGCGGCGAGGTCCGCCGCCTCCGTCTCGTCGGCCAGGTGCAGCACCGTCATGCGGCGACGGCCTCCTCGCCGGCCCCGTCGGTGTACTGCTGGAGGAACTCGCGTTCCTCCGCGGTGATCCGGCGGGGCCGCTGGGCCTCGAAGTCGAACGGCACGACCACCGTCGAGGCCCGTACGTAGACCACGTCGTCGTCCTTCACCTCGTAGGCGATGGTGAAGGACGCGGCCTTGATCTCGGTGACCCACAGCTCGATGTCCACCGGGTGGTGCCGGTGGACGAGCTGCCGCTTGTAGTCGATCTCGTGCCGCGCCACCACGGACCCCTGCCGGAACTCCTTGTCCGGGCGGAACAGGAAGTTGATCCGGGCTTCCTCCAGGTACCGGATGAAGACCGCGTTGTTGACATGGCCGTACGCGTCCATGTCGGACCAGCGCAGGGGGCAGCGGTAGACGTGACGCAAGACCGATCAGCCCCGGGTCAGCTTCTTGTAGGTGGCGCGGTGCGGGCGCGCGGCGTCCGCACCGAGCCGCTCGATCTTGTTCTTCTCGTACGACTCGAAGTTGCCCTCGAACCAGAACCACTTCGACTCGCCCTCGTAGGCGAGGATGTGCGTGGCGACCCGGTCGAGGAACCACCGGTCGTGGGAGACGACCACGGCGCAGCCGGGGAAGTCCAGCAGGGCGTTCTCCAGGCTGGAGAGCGTCTCCACGTCGAGGTCGTTGGTGGGCTCGTCGAGGAGGAGCAGGTTGCCGCCCTGCTTCAGGGTCAGCGCCAGGTTGAGCCGGTTGCGCTCGCCGCCGGAGAGGACACCGGCCGGCTTCTGCTGGTCCGGGCCCTTGAAGCCGAACGCGGACACGTACGCCCGCGACGGCATCTCGACCTGGCCGACGTTGATGTAGTCGAGCCCGTCGGACACGACCTCCCACAGCGTCTTCTTGGGGTCGATGTTCTCGCGGCTCTGGTCGACGTAGGAGATCTTGACGGTGTCGCCGACCCTGATGTCACCGGAGTCCGGCGTCTCCAGCCCCTGGATCATCTTGAACAGGGTGGTCTTGCCGGCGCCGTTCGGGCCGATGACACCCACGATGCCGTTCCGCGGCAGCGTGAAGGACAGCCCGTCGACGAGGATCTTCTCCCCGAAGCCCTTGTGCAGGTCGTTGACCTCGACCACGACGTTGCCCAGCCGCGGGCCCGGCGGGATCTGGATCTCCTCGAAGTCCAGCTTCCGCATCTTGTCGGCCTCGGCGGCCATCTCCTCGTACCGCGCCAGACGCGCCTTGGACTTGGCCTGCCGCCCCTTGGCGTTGGACCGCACCCACTCCAGCTCTTCCTTGAGCCGCTTCTGCCGCTTGGCGTCCTTCTGGCCCTCGACCTTGAGGCGGGCCGCCTTGGTCTCCAGGTACTTGGAGTAGTTGCCCTCGTAGCCGTGGAGGCGGCCGCGGTCGACCTCGCAGATCCAGCCGGCCACGTTGTCCAGGAAGTACCGGTCGTGGGTGACGGCGACGACGGTGCCCGGGTACTTGGCCAGGTGCTGCTCCAGCCAGTTCACGGACTCGGCGTCGAGGTGGTTGGTGGGCTCGTCGAGCAGCAGCAGGTCGGGCTGCTGGAGCAGCAGCTTGCACAGCGCCACACGGCGGCGCTCACCACCGGAGAGGTTGGTCACGGGCCAGTCGCCGGGCGGGCAGCCCAGGGCGTCCATGGCCTGCTCGAGCTGGGCGTCCAGGTCCCAGGCCTCGGCGTGGTCCAGCTCCTCCTGGAGCTTGCCCATCTCCTCCAGCAGCGCGTCCGAGTAGTCGGTCGCCATCAGCTCGGCGATCTCGTTGAACCGGTCCAGCTTGCCCTTGATCTCGGAGACACCCTCCTGGACGTTCTCCAGGACGGTCTTGTCCTCGGTCAGCGGCGGCTCCTGCAGCAGGATGCCGACGGTGTAACCGGGCGAGAGGAAGGCGTCACCGTTCGACGGCTGTTCCAGCCCCGCCATGATCTTCAGCACGGTCGACTTACCGGCACCGTTCGGGCCGACGACACCGATCTTCGCCCCCGGCAGGAAGCTCAGGGTGACGTCGTCGAGGATCACCTTGTCGCCGTGCGCTTTGCGCGCCTTGCGCATGGTGTAAATGAACTCAGCCAAGAGAAACCGTCCGGCAGCTTGAAATCTGGCAGTGGGCAGATACACCCCATCTTGCCTGAACGCCAGCCTTGGGTGTTAACCCATCCGGCCCGGGCGCGCTGACCTGGGGGTTCGCAGCCGCGCGCGGCGGCTCGTCCGTCACTGCGGGTCGCCGGTGGCGGCCACCGGCATCACTGCGGGCCGTCGCCGGTCGGCCACCGGCATCACTGCGGGTCGTCGTCGGCCGGCCACGGGCGTGCGCGTACGGCCCGGGGGCGGCCCGGGGGCTGGGGCCACCCCGGCCGCGCGCCGGGCCGACGTGCCCGCCGGGTCAAGCGTGACGGGGTGCCCGCTCCTCTTCCCCGACGTGGACGGTCCGCCCCTCCCGTCCGGATCGCCGTCCGGTCACTGGTAGACCTTGCCCTCCTGGGGTGAGCCTTCGTATTTCTCCTGGGCTTTCGCCAGCGCCTCGGCCGCGGAGAGCCCTTGGCTCATGAGTTCCTTCTGCAGGGCCGCCTTGAGCTTGCTGCTGCCCTCGGCCGCCGCGTTGACGGACCAGGGTGTCCGGCAGGCATAGATCAGCAGCGACTTGTACCGGCTGAACGCCGGCGCGCTGTCGATGATGACGGCCAGCGGCGGGGTCTCGGCCTTCCTCGCCTCGGCGAAGGCGTCGGCGACCTTGTCGGACCATTGGAAGTCCAGCAGGACCGCCACGTCGCAGTAGTCCACCAAGCCGGTCACGCGGTCGATCTCCAGTGAGAGTTCGGTGGCGTGGTGGGGCTGGACGTACTCACCCGGTGCGTCGGTGGTGGGCTCCACCCCGGCGTTCGCGAGGGCGTCGGGCAGCGACGCGAAGACTTCGGCGTTGGCCCCGACCCGGTTCAGGCTCTGCTCCGACTGAACGGCGAAGCCGTACTGCCGTGGCGTGCCGACGGCGATGGGATGCTTGTCCTCGTACCCGTGCGAGAACCACGCCAGCATGTCGGAGTGTTTCGGTCCCGAGGCGCTCTTGAGCAGAGCGACCGTACCCCGGCCCAGGCCCTCGATGTCGAAGGTTCGCCTCTCCAGCCTGGGCATCTCGGGCTGTCCCTTGCGCCAAGTGCGATCGGCGTCCAGAACGGTGTTCGCCGCCCGCTCCTCGTACTGCTCCATGGACTCCGGCGGCGCGGTGGCCTGCGCCGTCGACGCGCCGCCGATCGCGGCCTCCATCGCGGTGACGGTCACGTTGTGCTCGGCCAGCTGCTCCAGGGCCTTGGCGGGCGTCAGTTGCTTCACCACCGCCTCGTGCTTGTTGATCTCGATGAGCTTCTGCCACACCCAGTTCTTCTGCGTGAGGTTCAGACGAGGGCTGCCCGCTCCGGCCCACTGCTGGAAGAAGGCCTGCGAGGTCTTCGACAGCACGCGCTGCACGACGCCGGTGCGGGGCCCGGCCGCCACCGGCGTGGTGCGGTGTTCCGGAGCCGTGGAACGCTGCACACCCTTCGGCTGGCGTCCCAGCTGGGCCGCCGTGCTCTCGGCGTCACGTTCCAGGGCGTCGGCGGGGTGGCTGACACCCGTGGGGACGCGTCCGGCCCGCTGCTGGCGGACGTGCTGCAACTCGTGCCGCAAGGTGTGGTCGTCCATGTCGGCCGCGCTGCGGAACACGATCCGGTTGGTGTTCGTGGTGTAGGCCTTGGCCCCGAGGGCCTCGGCCGAGTCGCGGTCGACGTGGACGCGGACGTCGCTGAAGTCCTCGCCGCCGAAATCGCCTTCCATCTTGCGCTGGACGTCCGCCCGCATCGGGCTGCCCGCGGTCCGTGTCACGGCCTCGGCCCGGGCCATGGCGTCGGGCTGCACCGTCAGGTCCTCGGCCAGCCTCTGCGTGGCGGGGGCATGACCACAGTCCGCGTCGTGCTGGTGGCGCTCGGGTTCCATCAGACGGGCGACCGCGGCGTTGCCGATCGTCCGCTGGAGGGAGCGAGCGGCCGCGGGGGACATCCGGCCGGTACGTCCGGCGGCAGCGGGGCCGCCTCGGAGGAGGGCCGGGGCCCGGTCGGCCTGCCGAGGAAGCGCCCGCTTGTCGTCCGGCTCGGCGAGACGCTGCTGTCTGTCGGCACGCATGGCCGCTTCCTCTCGTGTATCCACGTACAGGTCAGGCACCCATGCTGCCGCGCCGCCCGGCCGGCGTGAAGGAGGAAGAGGGCAGGACGGGAGGAAAGTTGCCTGCCCGAATGTACTGACGGCTCGCCTCGGCTGTACTTACTGCCCGCCTCGGCTGCACTCGCTGCCCGCCTCGGCCGTACGACGCCGTTGCGGAAGTGCACGCGGGATCACATGCGCCACATCAAATGCGCCACAAGGGCGCCGCATACCGCTCCGGGCGGCTGTCGACGAGCAGTCGGCGCAGCTGATGCCGGTGGGAGCCGCTGAGGTCCAGGGCCTCCGTGAGGCGGCGGAACGTCGTGTGGGTGACTCCCCGGGCGCGGGCCTGCGTCTCGAACGCGTCGAGCCGGGACCAGACGGCGGCAGGATCGAGGTTCATGGGCGGCTGCTCGGCAACGCGTGCCGCCTTGTCACGTTCGTAGTCGATCTCCGAGAAGCCGCAGATCTCACGGCTGTACGCCTCGGCCTCGTCCAGCGCCGCGGTCGTCATGAGGGCGCGGGCGAGCCGGTTGCGGCCGACCGCCTCGTCGAGGTCGACTTCGTGCACCGTGGGTCCCTCGTCGGTGAGGGGCACGGGCAGGCCGGCGTCGCGCACCTCGCAGACGCCGCGGACTCCCCGGGCCGTCGCGGCGAGCATCGCTGTCGCCTCGGACGGGTGCCACTCCAGAACGTCGCCGATCACCTCCACGTCCCGTGCCGTGAAGGTGTGGACGAGGGAACCGAGCAGGGGCCGCAGCTCATCGGCCGGGATCTCGCCGTCGAGTCCCGGTCCGGCGACCAGCAACCGGATCGGCGCGTTGACCTGGCAGCAGGCGGCGAGCGTGAGGGCGTCGGCGAGCGGACTCCTGAGCGTGGGTACGTCACCCTCGGCGAGGATGTCTCCGCCGACGTCCAGCAGATCGACCGACCTGGGGCTCAGGTGCTCCACCAGCTCTTCGAGTTGGCGCGTGATCCCTTCCGCGCCGTGGTGCGGATCGAGCAGGGCGAAGGTGTGCCGCAGCTCTGCCGCGAGCCGGGGCAGGGTGGAGCCGGCCGGCGCGACCGGCCGGGCCGTGGCCGGCACCGACCACACGGAGCGGGTGACCGGTTCGAGTCCCGAGAAGTTCCCCGGCCCGCGCGGGCCCGGGACCGGGTCGATCAGAAGGCGGTCCCAGGCATAGGTGAAGATCACCACCGGGTCCCCGTCGCCGTAGAGGGCGGCGTGCAGCATCACGGCGGCGACGGCGTCGCCCCCGCCTCCCGCTGCGACGATCAACCGCGTCATGTATCCACCCTAGGGCCGGACCAAGTCACGCGCTCAGCCTGTCGGGGTGCGGAGCCATTCACCGCCTTTTGTGCCACTTCGCCACCCGCAGTGATGCCGTTCAGGTTTGGCGGAAACAAACCGTTGTCGCTTCGGGGTGAGCCGCGCAGCCTTGGAGGCGCGGGAGCGCTCCCACGCTTTCCGCACCCCAACCCCACAGTGAGACCACTCCCCCACAGGAAGAACACCCATGCATTGTCATGAGCATGAACGTCGTACCGGTCGTCGGCTGATGCTCGTCCTGAGCACCCTCGTCGCGGTGCTGGTCAGCCTGATCACCTGGGGCGGCACCGCCTCCGCGCACGGCTCGGTGATCGACCCCGCCTCCCGCAACTACGGCTGCTGGCAGCGCTGGGGCAGCGACTTCCAGAACCCGGCGATGGCCCAGCAGGACCCCATGTGCTGGCAGGCCTGGCAGGCCAACCCCAACGCCATGTGGAACTGGAACGGCCTCTACCGCAACGGCTCCGCCGGCAACTTCCAGGCCGTCATCCCGAACGGCCAGTTGTGCAGCGGCGGCCAGACCGAGAGCGGCCGTTACAACTCCCTGGACGCCGTCGGCCCCTGGAAGACCACGGACATCGGCTCCAACTTCACCGTGAAGCTGTACGACCAGGCCAGCCACGGCGCGGACTACTTCCTGGTCTATGTCACCCGGCAGGGCTTCGACCCCACCACCCAGCCGCTGACCTGGAACGATCTGCAACTCGTCACCCGCACCGGCAAGTACGCGCCCAGCCAGAACTACTCGATCCCCGTGACCACGTCCGGCTACAGCGGCCGGCACGTCGTCTACACCATCTGGCAGGCCTCGCACATGGACCAGACCTACTTCCTGTGCAGTGACGTGAACTTCCGCTGACCCGAGCCGCCGTCGCGTCAGCCCATCCACTCACCCGCCCCATCCGCTCGACCCGCTCACCCTCCAACGGACCCGGCCCGACGCGGACTGACCCGGCCCGACGCCGACTGAACCGGGCCGGGTTCGACTGGACCGGGCTGCGCCCGCCCACTGGGAGCGCTCCCGGGGCCCGCAGTCAGCCAGCAACTCCCTTATCCCCCGTCCCCACCCCCTCCCCGCTCCCCCTCCCCGCCCGCTCCCCGCTCCCCGCTCCCAGGAGGCGTACATGCCCTCACTGCCCGTGCGATGCCCGCGTTGGGTACGCAGACCCTGGACGGCAGCCGTGGCCCTGCTCGCGCTGGCGGTGTCCCTCCTGATCGCCGCACCGGCCAGCGGCGCGGGCAGCGCCGCCGGATGCCGGGTCGACTACACCGTCAACGAGTGGACCGGCGGCTACACCGCCCAGATCCGCGTCACCAACCTCGGCGCCGCGCTGAGCGCCTGGCGGCTGACCTGGACCTACGGCGGTGACCAGCACGTCACCTCCGCCTGGAACGCCACCGTCACCCAGACCGGCCGCGCCGTGACCGCCGTGGGCACGGACTGGAACGCCGCCCTGCCCAGCGGCGCCGGAGCCGACTTCGGCCTCCAGGGGACCTGGGGGACCGCCGACCCGAAGCCCACCGATTTCAGCCTGAACGGCGTGTCCTGCTCCGACGACGGCACAGTGCCACCGACCACACCGCCCACCACTCCGGGCACCCCTCCTCCCACCCAGCCGCCCGCCGACTGCGGCAGCGCGGCCCTCTGCTCCGACTTCGAGGACCAGGCCGGCACCACCCCGTCCGGCAACTGGCGCTTCACCGCACCGGACTGCCAGGGCACGGGCACGGCCACCGTGGACACGGCCGTCGCGCACAGCGGCACGAAGTCGCTGCGGGTGGACGGGCGGGCCGGGTACTGCAACCACGCCTTCGTCGCCGCCACCACCGACCTGTCCTCGGTCGGCCCGGTGCTGTACGTCCGCCTGTGGGTCCGGCACACCACCGCGCTCCCGTCCGCCCACGTCGCCTTCGTGTCCATGCCGGACAGCTCCCAGGGCGGCCGGGCGCTCCGGGTCGGCGGCCAGAACGGCGCCCTGCAGTGGAACCGGGAGAGCGACGACGCCACGCTGCCCGCGCAGAGCCCGGCCGGGGTGGCGCTGAGCAGGCCGCTGCCGACGGGCAGTTGGCAGTGCCTGCGGTTCGCGGTCGACACCTCCGCGCCCAAGCTGGACACCTGGCTCAACGACGAGCAGGTGCCCGGCCTGCACGCCGACGGCGTACCGACCCAGGACGTCGACCAGCAGTGGCTGTCGCGGACCACGCCGCCCCGGCCGACCGCGCTGCGCCTCGGCTGGGAGAGCTACGGCACCGGTGACGACACCCTGTGGTTCGACGACGTGGCGGTCGGTTCGGCACCGATCGGCTGCTGACCAGGGTCGGCGGCCGGTCGACGAGGATCCGCAGCCGGCCGCCGGTCCGCGGCCGGTAGACGAGGGTCCGCGGCCGGCCTCCGGCCCGGGTCCTCCGTCAGGCCCCGGGGGGCGTGTCCTTCCTGCGAAGCACGATCAGGACGGCGCCGCCGATCACGACCAGGCCGATGGCCACCCCGGCGATCAGGGGAGTGATGGCGGAGCCGCCCGTCGCGGCGAGGTCGGTGGTGGTGGTGGTGTCCGTGGCGCTGCCGCCGACCGAGGCCGGGCTGGGCTCGGTGGTGAGCTGGGCCGTCTGCGTCGTGATCGCGCCCTGGGTCGCACAGTCCAGGACGCCGGTGAAGCGGTGGCTGAAGCCGTACGGTCCGGTGATCGTGAAGTCGTAGGCCTGGTCCTCCTGGAGCGGCACGGTCACCGTGCGGGAGGCGCCCGCGGGGATGGTGTGCGCGGCGCCCATCAGCTGGAAGGTGAACGGCTGGTCGCCCTTGTTGACCGTGGTGATGTCCAGACCGCTCTTGGCGCAGTTCTCGCGGGCCGACACCGCCGGTATCGGGCCCTCGGCGGCCCAGCCGGCCGTCGCGGTCGCGGAGACGGTGGACTCGCTGGAGCCGGCCAGGATCTGTGTCTGGCTGCGGCTCTCGGCGGCGAAGGCGCGGCCCACCGGTACGGTCGTCGACGCCAGCACGGTCAGTTCGGCCGTACCGTCCGCCGCGTCCTCGGGGACGTCGAAGAACAGCCGGCTGCCGTCCTTCGCCGAGGTGGTCACCTTGCCGTTCTTGTCGACTATCCGCACCCCGCTGGCAGCCGCGTCCGCCGGCGGGCTCACCGTGACCGCGCTCGCGTTGGTGTGCACGGTCACCGGCCCCAGCCGAGCGCCCGGCCGGCCGGAGACCGCGGGCGGGTCCAGGGTGAGCGACGCCTGCGGCTCGCCGGCGCTCCGGGCGCTCTTCTCCAGATAGTCGGCGAGCTTCTCCGCCTGCGGGTCGACGGCGTCGACGTCGGCGCCGTCGGAGTAGCGCCAGATGGCCACCTGGGTGCCGGCCGCCGCGTCCTGCTCGGTCAGCCCGCTCGTGCCCGCCTGCCGCGCGAGTGCGGCGAGGTCGTTGACCTGGGGGTAGGAGTGCTCGAGTATCCAGCGGATGCGGCCCGCGTGCTTGTTGGTGCCCAGCGAGGTGCTGCTCCAGGGTGTCTCCTGGTATATGGCGTCGCGCTGGGTCGGGCTGTGCAGGTCGACGCAGTACGTCTGGAGGGTGCCGCCGCCGTCCACGGACATCTCGAACAGGCCCGCCGCCACCCGCTGGTCCGCGCCGTCCTCGTGGATCACCGCCTCGCCGTAGGTCTTCAGACCGTTGGTCGTGGCCGTCGCCCCGCCCTGGGGCCGCGGTGTGTCGTCGGCCACCGCCGTACCGGCGCCGGACAGCACGCCGGCCGCCATGAGGCCGGACACCGTGGCGGCGGCGGCCAGACGGGCCGTTCCGGTGGAGCGGCACAGCCCAGTGAACGCAGCAAGCACAGAATTCCCCTTCGAGCAGGACCCGTTGGACGTGGGGGACGGTCCCACCAGCAGAATCGGCAGCCCCTAGGGGCACGCTCGGCATCCTATGGATCACCCGGAGTCCGACCCGGCGGTCGGATCATCGGACGGCCGATCCGATCCGTAATCGTTATCGCCGGGACGGTCCTCGAACTGTCGATATCGACAAATCCACCGGTGGGTACGGCGGTTCGGGCGGCAGGGCGCCCCTGGGCGACCGCCGAGCCGGCAGGCTACGGACCCGGGTGGCCGCCGACCTGGCGGGCCACCGCCCCGGCCGGCCATGGATCCGGCAGACCGCCGACCTGGGTGGCCGCCGCGATGGCAGTCGTAGGTGGAGTCGCGGTGGCGGCCGCGGATGGCAATCACGAATGGCGGCCGCGGCCTCGCGTCAGTCAGTCCGTCGTGGCCGACGTCATGTCACCGCCGCGACTTCATCCGCCTGTTGCTCCGCCGGCCCGTCGTCGCCCTCCCGCCGGTCCGCCGGGCTCGGTGTCTCCCAGTTCGGTTCCGGGCGGGCCGCGGTGGGCGGTGTCTCCGGCCGGGCCGCCCGCTGGAAGAGCGCCGTACCGCGTGACAGGTCGTGGCCGATCGCCACGGCGTCGATGTCGGCGGAGGCCCACGGCTGCTGCCCCTCCCGTGTCTCCGTGCGGACCTTCAGCCGGCCCTGGACGACGACCGGCTGGCCCACCTCCACGCACGCGGCCACGTTGACCGCGAGCTGGCGGTTGGCCCACACGGTGAAGAAGTTGGTGTGCCCGTCCGTCCACGCGCTCTTCTCGCGGTCCCAGTAGCGCGCGGTCACCGCCAGCCGGAACCGGGCCGACGGCCCCGCCGCCGACTCGCGGTAGACCGGCTGGGTCGCCACGTTGCCCACCGCGCAGACGATGGTCTCGTTCATGTCCTCGCTCCCCTCCCCGCCCGTCCCGTTCCGGCCGGGCGGACACACGTACGGGCCCGTCCCGTACGGCGCGTCTGCCGTGCCGGCGCGTACGACTGCCGTACGCGCCCGCACGTCCCGCCGACCGCCCGCGCCGTCCGCCGCCTGTGCGGCCGGACCAGCCGTGCGATCGCCGTGGCCTCAGACTGCCTCCGCCGGGCCGGGCCCGCTGAGCCCTGTGGACGGCCGCCCGCCTGGGGAAAACTCCGCCACCCCCACGGGTGACCCGCACCCCTCCCCCGAGCCCCGAGCGCCTCCCGACCACCCTCCCGGGCCCGCCAGGTCTCCTGCCTCCCTCACACCACCCCCGCCCTGCTCCGGGCGACCCTCCCGTACTGCTCCCTCACCTCCCGGTAGCGCAGCAGTTCCGCCGCCACCGGATCGAGCACGCGGGCCCGGCCGCAGCTCGCCGCCGCCTGCCGCAGCCGTCGTTCCGCCTCCTGGCCGTAGCGCCGCGCGGGCCCCCGGGCCGCGATCCGGCAGCCCCACTCCACGAGCGGCCCGCCGACGATCCCGCACACCATCAGCAGCACCGGGACACCCAGGTTGGGCGCCATCAGCCCGGCGATCTGCCCCGCCAGCCAGCCGCCGCCCACGATCTGCAGCAGGGTCATCGCCGCCTGGACCAGTACGGCCACCGGCCACCAGCCAGGCCTCGGCGGGCGGCCCGGCGGGAGCCCGGCGCGCGCCACCAGGTCGTCCAGCGCCTCGGAGAGCCCCTGGGAGCCGCGTACGGCCGCCTCGCGCACCGCCTGCGCCCACGGTGCGGGCAGCCCCGCCGAGGCCCGGTCGCAGACCGTACGGACCGCCTGTTCGACCCACTGGCGGGCCGTGGCCTCCTCGTCGGCCTGGGCGCGTACGGCGTGGCGGCCCGTCGTGGAGTCGCCGCGCCCCTGGTACCAGCGCCACAGTCGCAGCCAGGGCGTGCCGCAGGCGCGGTTGGCGTTGCGCAGCCAGGCGCGCTCGGCGGCCTCGCCCGCCGCGGTGGCGCCCACCGCGTCCGCGAGCCGCGCGGCGAACTCCTCGCGCGCCTCCTCGGTGAGTCCGGCCCGCCGCCCGGTGGCGTACACGGGCCGCAGGCCGCTCGCGGCGGCGTCCACGTCGGCGGCCACCCGGCGGCCCGCCGCGCCGCGCTCGGCCACGAACTGGCCGAGCGTCTCCCTGAGGTCGCCGACGCCCTCGCCGGTGAGCGCGGACAGCGCGAGGACGGTGGCGCCCGGTTCGCCGTGCTCGCCGAGCGCGATGCCGTCCTCGTCGAGCAGCCGCCGCAGGTCGTCCAGGACCTGGTCGGCGGCGTCGCCGGGGAGCCGGTCCACCTGGTTGAGGACGATGAACATGATCTCCGCGTGGCCGGCCATCGGCCGCAGATAGCGCTCGTGCAGCATGGCGTCGGCGTACTTCTCCGGGTCGACCACCCAGATGACCGCGTCGACCAGTTTCAGGATGCGGTCGACCTGTTCGCGGTGCTGTACGGCGGCGGAGTCGTGGTCGGGCAGGTCGATCAGGACCAGTCCGCGCAACTGCCCGTCGTTGTCCGGGCTGTGCATCGGGCGGCGGCGCAGCCGGCCCGGGATGCCGAGCCGGTCGATGAGGCCCGCGGCGCCGTCGCTCCAGCTGCACGCGATGGGCGCGGCGGTGGTCGGGCGGCGCACCCCGGTCTCCGAGATGGCCACTCCGGCGAGCGCGTTGAACAGCTGCGACTTGCCGCTGCCGGTGGCGCCCGCCAGCGCTACGACGGTGTGCCGGCCGGAGAGTTTGCGGCGGGCGGCGGCCTCGTCCAGGACCCGGCCCGCCTCGGCGAGCGTACGGCTGTCCAGGCGCGCGCGGGAGAGCCCGACGAGTTCGCGCAGGGCGTCCAGGCGGGAGCGCAGCGGACCGTCGTACGCCAGCGGGACCGGGGGCTGGCTGCTCGGTTTCCGGTGCGGGTGCTCGGCGGCGGAGGCGCGCTCGGCGGCGAGGGCGGCGGAGGTGGCCTCGGTGACGCGCCGCGCGATGAGACCGTCGTCCCAGGTCTCCGGGGAGCCGGCCGCGGTGTCCGTGGCGGCCGTATCGGTGGTGGAGCCGGTGTCGGGGGCCGGGCCGGCCGTGGGGGCGGGGTCTGCCGCCTCGCCGGGGCCGGTCGGCGTGCCGGCGGCGGCCGTGGAGGGGGTGGCGGCCTTGGACGGCGTGGCCGGTGTGGCGGGCGGGGCGGGCGGGGCGGGCAGGGAGCCGAGCGCGGGGCGGGGCGTCGGGGAGTACGGGTGCGGGCGGGGGACCGAGACGCCGTCCTCGCCGGTACGCCCGCGCGCGGGGAGGTACTTTTCGCCGCCACGGTCACTGCCGGCACTGTGCTCCCGGGCGCCATCGGAGCTACGGCCCCGGTCGGCGTCGTACGCACGGCTGTGACTGGACTCGCGGTCGCCATCGCGGTCGCGGTCGCGTGGGGCGTGGCCGTCGCGCTCGGGAGCACGCTCGCGGCCCTGTCCGGCATCACGGTCACGGCCCTGTCCGGCATCACGGTCACGACCCTGCCCGGGATCACGGTCACGACCCTGTCCGGCATCACGGTCACGACCCTGCCCGGGGTCACGATCATGGCCGTACCCGGAAGCACGATCACGACCGTGGCCGGAGTCACGATCATGGTCGTGCCCGGCGCCGCGCTGGTCGGCGTGGCGGCGGTCGGTGGGGTCGCGGTCGGCGGGGTGGGCGTGCTCGCGGCCGGCCCTCTCCGCTTCCCCGCGCGTGTGCTGGGCGCCGCCCCCGCCCCCGCTCCCGCCGTTGCCGGCTCCGCTACCGGCACCGGAGCCGTCGTAGCCGGCCGCCCCCTCCGCCGCCGCGTTCGAGCGCGCCCGTGCCGGTGTGCCGGTGTGCTCGGTGCCGTCCGTGGCGCCCGGGCCGGCGTGGCCGCCGTGCTCCCGGGCCCCGGTGTCGCCGCTGCCGCTGTCGGGGCGCCTCGTGTGGTCGGTGTGCTCCGTGTGGTCCTGGTCAGTGATGGCGGTCACCGGGTCACCTCTCCTTCTGCAGTACGGACAGCGCGGCGATGAGTTCGGCCTGGGGCTCGGGATGGACGTCCAGCGAGTCGAGGGGGGCGAGGCGGCGCTCGCGTTCGGCGTGCATGACGCGGTCCACGTGCTCGGCGAGCAGCCGGCCGGCCCGGTCGCGCAGCCGCAGTACGCCGTGCGCGCCGAGCCGCTCGGCGAGCCCCTCACCCGCGGTACGCGCCCGGCGCCCGCCCAGCACCGCCGTGGCGACGAGCGCGGCGACGATCTCCGGGTCGGGTGCGCCGGTGCGTTCCAGGACCCGTACCTCGTCCTCGGCGTACTCCTCCAGCTCGCGCCGCCAGCGCCGGGCCGCGAGGCCGATGCGGTGCTCGGCGCTCTCCAGGATGGTGCCGCGGCGGGCGAGCTGGGGGGCGCGGGCGGCGGGCTCGCGCCGCCAGGCGTCGTCGACGCGTTCGTCGGCGGCGGTGACGGCGCACAGCAGCAGGGCGGCCAGGCTCTCCACGAGGGCGTCGAGGAGTTCCCCGGCGGTGCAGTCCAGAGGGAAGGCGCGCCAGCGCTTGAGGGCGTCCCCGGCGAGTACGGCGCCGGACTGCAGGCGGCTGCGTACGCGCGCGTGCTCGCTGTCGTAGGCGGTGTCCACGGCGGAGGTGAGCCGCAGGGCCGCCGCGTACTGGGCGGCGGCGGCACCGGCCAGCTCGGGCAGCCGGGACTTGAGCGAGTCGAGGAGGCCGTGGACCGTACGGGCCACGACCTGCTGGCGGGCGGCGGGGTCCTGGGCGTGGTGGGTGAGCCAGCTCTTCAGGGGCGCTACGGCGGTGGCGGGCAGCAGTCCGGCGCCCCAGGCGGATTCCGGCAGCTCGGGCACGGTGAAGCGGGGTACGTCGCCCAGTCCGGCCTTGGTGAGCAGGGCGCCGTACTGCCGGGAGACCTCGGAGACGACCTGGTGGGGCACGCGGTCCAGGACGGTGACGAGGGCCGCGTCGTACTCCTTGGCGGTGCGCAGCAGGTGCCAGGGAACGGCGTCGGCGTAGCGGGCGGCCGTGGTGACCATGATCCAGACGTCGGCGGCGCAGATCAGTTCGGCCGCGAGGACGCGGTTGTCCGCGATGAGGGAGTCGACGTCGGGGGCGTCGAGGAGGGCGAGGCCGCGGGGGAGGGTGTCGGCCGTCTCGATGCGCAGCACGCGCGCGGGCTCGTCGTCGGCGCCCGGGAAATCGTCGGCGGGGTCCCGGTGGGGCGTCCACACGCGGGTCAGCTCGGGGAGCACGCGCATGCCGCTGAACCAGTGATGATCCTCCGGATGGCAGACGAGGACCGGTGTCCTGGTGGTCGGCCGGAGCACGCCCGCCTCGCTCACCCGCCGGCCGACGAGGGAGTTGACCAGCGTCGACTTGCCCGCGCCGGTGGAACCGCCGACGACGGCCAGCAAGGGCGCCTCGGGGTGCCGCAATCGGGGTACGAGATAGTCGTCGAGCTGCGCGAGGAGTTCGTCGCGGTTGGCACGCGCGCGTGGGGCCCCGGCCAGGGGCAGCGGAAAGCGTGCGGCGGCGACACGGTCGCGCAGAGCGGAGAGTGTGTCGAGCAGCTGAGGCCGTACGTCCAAGGTCACCACATGCGAAGAATGCCCAATTTTAGGGGAATTCTGAAGCATATGGACATGTCTGCGCGCCGACAGAACACAACGGACGGAAGGGATGACCGGGACAAGGGGGCAGGCCAGGCATAACGAGTGCACAACACCCGGTGCGTCAGAGGCCAAAAGCGGTGCACGATTCGCACCTGCCTGCGATTATCAGGACCGCTTCACCGAACCTCCACATCGAGCCACGGAGGGGAAGCGACAGGGTCAAGGAACCGGGAGCCCTATCCTTGTCCCCGGCAACGTCACGGATCCGCCCCCACCAGGGCACCAGGCACGAGGCCACCCCACCCGGCCCCCGTAGCTCAGTGGATAGAGCAGGCGCCTTCTAAGCGCTTGGCCGCAGGTTCGAGTCCTGCCGGGGGCGCCAGGCACCGCCCTTCCGCCCGGGAGGGCTTTTCGCTGGTCAGAGCGGCTGTCAGCGGGTACGACGAAGCCCCGGGCGCCCACTTGACGATCAAGGGCAGACGCGGGTGGCGGTGTCGAGGTCCTCTCCCAGGGAAAGATCAGCCAGCGCCCGGCACCTCCCCCTCCGGAAGGTCACCCGCGGCCTCCAGCCGCCGCTTCAGGTCCGGCAGCTGCCCGTCGACGCACCGGGCGTACGTCGCCAGCAGCACGGCAACACTGCTCCCGGCCCACTCGGCCACCTGAGCGGGCGGGATGCCACCGGTGAGCCACTCCGTCAGGCGCGTGCGCCGGATGTCGTACACCGCGCCGCAAGGTTGGCGAGTCGAAGACGTGCTGGGGCGGCAGCACGGCCTTACGCGCGCTGCGCCACGCCCGTCGGATGACGGAGCCGACGAGGACGCCACCGGACTCACCCGGGAAGAGCAGATCACCCGGCTGGAGCTGCTCGTCCTGGATGTGCTGCCGCAGGATGCGCGTGAGAGCCGGACACCGGGGCACCGCGCGCGTCTCACCCTCAGCACGGCCCTCCGGCTCACGTGAGCAGCTCGCACTACTGATCGTCGGCGTCCGACTCCTGAAGCATCAGGTCCTCCACGCGCATGGCCACGGCTTCCTCGGGTCGGAGGTAGGGAGTTGGTCCGCAGGATGCGCCGCCGGATCGCGTACTCCTGGCGACGTTGAGGATCCGCGACGACAACGGCCCATACGTGCGAAGCCCCGACGGAAAGCGTTTCACCCCAGCGGGATAAAACCTTCTCTCCATCATCAAGCCCCAGCTGCGCTCCGGGCGCCGCTCCTGCCTTCGGCCCGCTCCGCCCGCGCTGCACCGACGCGCGCTCGCATGTGGATAGGGCCGGAAGCCATGAGTCGATCACCGCGTAGAACGGGGCACGGTCAAAGACGATGCCTCCGGCGGGGGGTCGGCCGGCACCGGGATGGAGGGGACGCCGTCGCCGGCCGCGGGCACGTTGGGGCGCGCGTAGGGTGCTCCCATCCCGACCACCGCCGCCCCAGGCAGAGCCGAGCAGACGCGGCCCAGGGCGTCCAGGTCGTTCGTACAGTGGCGCGCTCCACCTGGACGCCCCTGAACCACGCCCGCTCCACGGTGTGTGAGTCGACGGCGGACGGGATGGGAGCTGGGGAGGGTGGTAAGTACAGGAAGTGGGCACCTGCTGGGAGATCGCCGCCGAAGTCAACTTACGAGGCTGGTGGGCTGTCTGATTCCAGTAGCGTCATCAAGCATTGCCCCAGGCCAGAGAGAGCGTACGGCCGGTGAGTCCCGCTCCAGAGCACGCCATGGAGCGAGCTTTCGATCAGCCCAAGAGAGAGAAGTTTCTGCAAGATCGCATGCCCTCCCAGGCCCAGACCGGGGTCGATCTCGCAGACCTGCTCCAAGGTCATGCCGTGTGGGGAGCATCGATCTCTCGGATGGCTGCCTACAGAAGCTCCCAGATATCCAGGCGTGCGGGCGTCGGATCTGCAATCGCCGCAGCTAGAGCACGGGAGAGCGCCCGCCGCTTCTGGGTGAGTGAGATGTCTTGCGCAGCGCCCACGACCCTACCGGCGAACTCAAGCAACCTCTCATCGGTAAGGAGCCGCTGCTGAAGCTCGTTGGCCTCGATACCGAGGACGCGGGTAACCTCACTCATCAGTTCGCCGCGCCTGGCCGCGCGGTTCGCTGCGATCCGATCAGCAGCCATCTCGAAACCAGTGGCTAGGACGGGCCCAACTGCGGCGCCAACAAGCGCTCCCGCTGGACCGCCGACTGCTACGCCAACGGCTGCACCCGTACTTGCCGCAGCGACCTGCCCCAGACCTCTGGCTACATCACCCTCTGTCTTCTTGTTCACAAGGCTGACTGTAGGCACTCAGTTGACGGAAGACATCCCGTTTCCGTGCAGGGGTAGCGGTACAGCAGGGATGTACAGCAACTACAGCAACCGGCCCCAGACGACAGCATCCTTGTAAGGCCGTCACACGACCGGTATGACCCTGACTGACCGGCCCACATAGAACTACGGATCGGAAGGCGTACCCTGCCAAGTGGTGAGGCCGTCCGCACGGTAAAGGCCGCGACCCGGGGTGCGATACGGTCGGCTGCCTCACCACCACCGCAGGGCCGTGCCACTCTCGTTCCGGAGCGTGCGGGGAGCCACGGGGAGTCAGCGGCAACGACGGGTACACGCCGGAACTTGTCGCACTGCGGATACACGCAGGTCACATCGGCAGCCGTCCAACCTCGCTCCTAAGGCGGGTGTCGCAGGGTCGAGAAGTACCGGAGGCACAGCGAGAAGGGCCGCCTCAAAGAGGTTTCTCCCGAGTCAGCCCTTTACTGTTTCAGGTGCCATACCACAGATGCAAAACAGACGGCAGTTATCGTCACGCCAGCTCGCGATCAACCTGGTGCAGATAACTGAACGGGTGCCCATTCCTCGCGCGGAACAGCGGACGGACCTCTCGGGTTGCGATATTGAACCCGATGCTGCCCGCTATGCCGGCTACCCAGGCGAACTCTGGGACAACCAACGCACCCACAGCAGCTGTAGCCACTCCAACCGTGACCGAGATGGACCTCTGCACCCAGGCCATACGGCTGGCTTGGGCAGCCGCCTGGTAGTCTTCGCGCGCCTGTTTCAGCGCCACTCGCATGCGTTCCAGCACATCGGCCGGGTGCTCCCATTCGCGGCGCAAATCGCTGAGCATGGTCTGAGTGGCACCCATCAAGCGTTCCCGCTCGTCGGCATACCTGTCACGAAAAGCCAGGACCTCTGATGTGGGGGTGCCCGGTGCTGGCATGGGCAACAGGCGGCCAAGCTCAATTCGCCAGGCTGCTACACCAAAGCCAGGAGCCATCGGCCGAAGCGACGTCTCATGGGCGGATCGTTGATCGGTGTACGGCGTGTAGGCGCGAGTGTCAGTCGTAAGAGCCACTTCCTGCGCCAGTGTGCCGAGTAATAGGAGGCGCACCTCACTAGACACGGCCAGGCCGGCGCCACGCCACCTCTCCGAGCTCTCAAGCCTTCGCCCCAGACCTAGGCCGATGATCTCTTCTTCCAGAAAGTGTCCGAGCTTCGAGCGGAAGAGAAAGGCATCCATGACAAAAACCTGAGGACTAGGCGGCCCGGCAGAAAACTCGCGTAGTTCCCGGGTCAAGACTTCAAGATGAAGCATGTCATCGAGTGGCTGACGGTATTGAGTACCCAGGACGATGGGATGGTAGAGCCCTCGTTCCCTGAGATCCTTCAGCTCATCCGAGACTGCACCCTCGTATACCTCTGGATCCATCGGCACCACGGACGCCACGTCGTCCCAGTACAACAACGCCTGGTGCAGGACCTCCTGAGGCGGTCTGACCAGAGGGTAGTAGAGCAGCGTAGGCATCGGGTTCCCCTTCCGACAGGGTGATCCACCGTAGTGGACTCAGAGCCGTCACCACGAGACGTGATCTGTAGGAGAGATTCTGCGCGATTGGCAGCCAGCAACATCCACCCACCGCCATCTACGAGCCACGTTCAAGGCTGCCGAATACGACCAGCTGAACAACTTCTCTGAGGGCTGCTGTACAGCAGCGGAGTACAGCAACCACCCCGGCCGCAGCCGACCGCCAATCCACACAGGTGACCTCCCGATCAGCCCACCTACCCCTTCAGCCAGTAGTTCGGGACGAAGCGATCGCGCACCTAAGGTGCGCTGCATGACCACCGACACCCCAGCCTGTCCCGAGTGCGACCAACCCATGCGGTCGGGCGGCCTTGTTCTCTCCGGAGCGGGAGGACGACGGTCAGCGGACCTGCGAACACTATGGAGGTGCACCAGTCGACACGTCTGGTGGCGCTGGGCCGACCGGCCAGACGAGCCTTTGGAGGTCTGCCCGCTCCCAGGACTGTTCCACTGACAGACGACGTTGACATCCGCGACCCCAAACAGCGGCAACCAGTCGTGGCTCCGGCTCACGACGCAAGCCGCGACCAGGGCGATGGCAAAGCGGAGACGCGCTGCTCCAGCCCAGCCCTCTCCGGACCGTCCGAGGACGCCCAGCAATGACAGAAGCCCACAGCGTGATCTTCAGAACCGTGGGCTTCGTCGACCTTCTTGTTCGGCGAGGCCGGTAGTACAGGAGACCGGCATCTCAGGGCGCACGCAACCGCCGCAGCAGAGGAAGCTGCCTCAGCCTCTGAGAAAAGCGCAGCGCCCCCCTTCAGGTACGGCAAGCTCGCCGTCCGCTACGAGGCGACCGTGCTGGTCGCAGTCATCAACGAGTGGCTGCGACCAGCACGGTGGCAACGCCCCTCAGTGGACGCAGAACTCGTTGCCGGCCGGGTCCTGCAGCACCGTCCAGGTGAGGCCCGGAACGCTGTGCTCGCCGACGACGCTCGCACCCAGAGCGACCAGCCGCTCCACCTCCCCCGCCAGGCCCGTGCCGGGCGCGGCAGCGAAGTCGATGTGCACGCGGTTCTTGCCCCGCCGCTCTTCGGCCACACGCTGGAAACCCAGTGCCAGAGGCTGCGCTCTGACGATGACGAAGTCGCCGTGGTCCTGGACGATTACGCCTCCCAACGCAGTGGCCCACCACTTGGCCAGTTCCTGCGGTTCCGCACAGTCCACCGTGACCATCGCTGCTGTCAGACTCATGATCGTCACCCTAGCCACGACCACTGACCCCGTTCACGGAATGGGACAAGACCTTCGGCGACGCGCGTCTTTGCGCGGCCATCGCCGACCGGATCACTTTCCGTTGCACCCCGATCCAGACCGGCACCGAGTCCTACCGCTCCCAGGCCACCCAGGACACCCTCTTCCCGGGACAATGAACCCGAAGAGCACCCGCAGGGAGAGGCACAGCAATGCACGGCAAGCCGGAAGACGGCGTCATCGAAGGCGATCTGACCCGCCTCATCCCAGCCACCGAAGCACATCTGGCACTGCTCGCCCACTGGTTCGCCGACCCCGAATTCGTGCGGAACTGGGGCGAGCAGCCTCTCACCCGCGAGGAAGTGGCCGCGAAGTACACGGGAAGACGCCGCCCCGACGTGGAGTCCTTCCTGATCCTCGCCCAGACCATCCCGGTCGGCTATACCCAGTACGCAACCACCGGCCCGGGCCAGGGCGGCATCGACATGGTCCTCCTGCCTCAGGCACAGGGCAAAGGCCTCGGCCCCGACGCCGCCCGCGCACTCGTCCGGCATCTTCATACGGTGGTGGGCTGGAAGCAGGTGACTGTCGACCCCGAAGCGTCCAACACCCACGCCATCCGGGCCTGGACAAAGGCCGGCTTCCGCCCGGTCAGCCAGCAGGGGAGCCAGCTACTCATGGAGTGCCTCCCCGCCCACGACATCTCACCGGCGGATATCCACGAGGAGACCTTCACACCCGAGGCCTGAACAGAGGCGGGCCCCGGCCACGCCTTGCCAGAGAGGCAGCCTAGGGACCACCTTCACAAGACATCGATACCCCCACAGCCCCGGTTCCGGACACTCCGCTCCACCGGGGAAGGTCACCCGATCAGTGGCTCCCAATCTCACCGGAAATCACAACACCGCACCAAGTACATCCCCACCACGAACAGCTCAACACTGGCACCCACCGTCACCTAAGACGTGGTGCCCAAATGATCCGGCTAAATCAAGCCGTTCGCACACCTAACGGCCAACGACCACCGACAATCGCTTTCGTTGCGGGGTACCCAGTGATACCAACGCAAGCGTCCTCGTCGGCGCCGTCGTCGCCCAGGGCCGCGACAACGCCGACGCTCTGCGTCTCGTCCGCCCGGACATCGACGTCGCAGCCGCGTACCAGGCACGCGAAGCCGCCGGTCGCGGCGAAACCCTGGACGAGCGCGATCTGTACGCCGATGTGCGTCCCGTGCTCAGCGAGCTGCGTCAGCTCGGCGTCCGGGTCGTCATCGCCGGGAATCAGACCGCCCGCGCGGGAGATCTGCTGAGGTCTCTGGACTTGCCCACCGATCTGGTGGTGACCTCCGGAGAGTGGGGCGTGGCCAAGCCGGACCCCTTGTTCTTCCAGCGGTGCATCGAAGCGGCGCAGGCGGCGCCCGCCGAGTCGCTGTACGTCGGCGACCACCCGGCCAACGACGTCTTCCCAGCGGCGGCGGCCGGCCTGCGTACCGCTCACCTCCGGCGTGGCCCCTGGGGGCACCTGTGGGCCGACGCTCCGGACGTCGCGGCGACTGCGGACTGGCGGATCGATCACCTCACGGAACTGCCCGCGCTCCTCACCCAGTAGAGGAACGGCCATACCTCCCTCCCCACCATCCAAAGCCTCGAGCGCGGAGCCCGCTCCCCGAGCGACGACACGCTCGACTCGATCGCCGCGGCACTCGCCGTCGACCCGAGCCCGAGCCCTTCTCCGGATCGGGTCGCGCTGAGCCTCGTTCCACAGCCCCGAAAGCACCCGTGAGCACCACGCCCTCTCTCGCCTTCAGGCGGGCGAGGGTCCTTCCGTCATGCCCCGATCGCGGCCAGAGCCTGCTTCGTGTCGGCCAGGTCGTTCAGCACGATGTCGGCTCCCGCGTCCCTCAGCTCGGCCGTCGGTGTTTTTCCCGTCGCAACCGCCACCACCCGTACGCCGGCGTCCCGGCCGCCCGCGACATCGGCCGGAGTGTCCCCGAGGAACACCGCCGCCGGCGCCGCCACACCCGCGCGTGCCAGCGCCTCGCGCACCAGCTCAGGCCGCTCCTCTCCGTCCTCGCCGTACGCCCCGTTGTCCAGGCTCAGGTACGAGTCCAGCCCGAACGTCGCCAGCTTGACCTCCGCCGCCAGGCGTACGTTGCCCGTCACCACCGACTGCCGTACGCCTCGCTCGGCGACGGCCGCGAGGACTGCCGCGGCACCGGGCAGCGCGTGCCCCCGCTCCCGCAGCTCGGCCGCCCGCCGGACGTGCCCGGCGCCCAGCGCGTCAGCGAAACGGACGAACAGGTCCTCGCGGAAAGGGACATCATGCATCCGTGCGGTCTCGCGCAGGATCACTCGCTCCGTCGATCCCGTTACCGACGCCTGCTCCCGCAGCGCCACGCCCGTCACCTGCTCGAACGCCTCAGCCCACAGCTCCCGGCCGAATCCGCGCGTTGCCATCAGCGTGTGGTCGATGTCCCACAGCACCAACTCCAGCACCGGGGCCTCCTCTCGTCAGAACAACAGGGTCCCCGCGCATCCGGCACCCTACGCTCGGACCCAGTAGCGAGGAGTGAGCGCATGGTTGCAGCAGATCTCCCCATCGGGGACCGCATCCGGCATTACCGCGGAGGGCGCCGGCAAGACGCCGTCGCGGGTCTGGTCGGTATCTCGCCGGACTACCTGTCCCAGATCGAACGCGGCCTGAAGGTGCCGTCGTTGCCGATCCTGTACGCGCTCGCCCAGGAGCTGGGCGTACCCGCCGCCGCGTTGCTGTCCGACGATCCGCCGGCCGAGCAGGAGTCAACGGACACCGCCGAGGCCGCCGTAGGCCGAGCGCTGCTCGGCTACGGACCGGCCCGCAGTACGGCGACCGTGCCTGCGGCCGTACTACGAGAACGGGTGGAAGCCGCCTGGAAGAGCTGGCAGAACGACGGCGACCGCTTCACCCAGGCCGCCGAGACACTGCCCGGCCTGGTCGCCGACATGGCCCACGCCGCGCGCGCCGCACGCACCGGAACGGACGCGACCGAGCGGCGCGCCGTGCTCCGGGCTGCCGCAGATCTCTACTGTCTCCTCCGCTCCTACCTCCGGCGTACCGGCCGTGTGGACCTCGCCACCTTGGCCGCCGACCGCGCCATGCGCGCCGCCGAAGACGCCGACGACCCACTGCGCATCGCAGCCGCCCAGTGGAACTTCGGACACGTGCTCCTCGCCGCCGGCCAGCCCGGCGAGGCGGAAGAGCTGGCACTGCGGGCAGCCGAGCAGGTGGATGCCGTGCAGATGCCGGAAGCCGAGCGTACGGCGATGAGCGGCGCCTTACAGCTCGTCGCCGTCGTCGGCGCGGCTCGCCAACGGCGATGGTGGGACGCCCGCCACCGGCTCCGGGAGCACGCGGCGAAGGCAGCTCGCGCCGTGCCCGACCGCAGCAATGTCGGCCGGACCGTCTTCGGACCCACCAACGTGGCACTTCACGCGCTGTCCATCGAGATGGAGGCCGGCGAAACAAGCGAGGCCCTGCACACCGCTGACGCCATCGACACCAGCGCCATGCCGAGCCTGGAGCGGGAGTTCACGTTCGGCCTGGAGGTGGCGGCCTGCCACAGCCAGCGCCGGGATGACGCCGCGACGCTGCTGGCCCTCATCGGTCTTGAAGCGCGTGCGCCTGAAGATCTCGCGCGCAACGCTCTTGCGCGCCAGCTGGTGCTGACCGTGATTCGGCGAGCGCGAGCGATACACGCGCGGCAGGCGGAGCGACTCGCAGAGCGGATCGGCCTGCTCTAGCGAGCCTGTGGCTCAGCCGAGCTGTCAGCTCGGGCGGCCACCTCTGTGCCTCTTTACGGTCTTGTGTGTGAGTTGGATCAACACACCGTGGAGGCACCGTCGATGCCTGGCATGACACACCCCTCGGCGGCACCGCTCCCGCCGTTCAGCAAGAGGAAGGCCGACGCTCCGGAGGTCGTCCGTGCGTGGCTGGCCGGTGCGCACGGCTCGACCGGTCAGGTGCGTCTGGAGTGGTCGATGCAGCGCTTGGCGGTGGTGCCGCTTCGCATCGGGCTCGGTGCCGTGCGGATGCCGGGTGGCATCGTGCACGCGGCTGTCGGTACCGATGAGCCCGGTGGGGTCGCCGAGGTTGTGCGGGACCAGTTGTGCGGTCCGGTGATCCAGGACGTGCGCACCGCTCTGGGTCCGACTTACTGGGCGTTGGTGTCCTACCGCCCAGACGCCGACTGGGACGGGGGCACGGATACACCGCTGCTCGGTTCCGGGACGTACCTGGGTGTGCCGGACCTCGGCATCACCGCCCCGCCCGGCGCTTACTGGGTGGTGCAGCCCTACGGCCGTGACCACCTTTGCGAGCTGCCGGCCGTCGCCGCTTTCATCCAGCGGGGCCGTGATGCGGCGGCGGAGACCCCGGTATGAGGTCCGCTCGCACTACCGTAGTGATGGTTCTCCCGGTCGACTTCGTGCCGCACATCCCGCTGCCGCGCCTGGAGCTGTTGTCCGATACGCGTATGCGCGGCGCGGAGTGCGTATGGGGCGGCGAGGTGCTGACCACCGATACCGCCATCGACTTGAACGAGCGCGTCACCGATACCGGGGCGCACTGGTTCCCGCGGGCTTGCCGGCGGTGCCTGCGCAGTGCCGTACGGGCCGCTCGCGGTCGGCACCCGGGTGACTGCCCGGACTGCAAGAGCGTCACCGACCTCTGCCCGGTCCGCCGTGCCCTGCACGACCTTCTGCTGGAGCTGGGCCGGTGACTGTGCAGGATGCCGGTGAGCTGGTGCGCCTGCACCAGCTCATCGCCGTACACGAGTTCCCGCAGACCCTGCCCCCGGCGGCCCTGGCCGGCGAGGCATGCGTCTGGTGCATCGCCCCGGCCGACGCCACCGCCGTGAGGTTGTCGGCCGCTCTCCCCTGGTGGGGCTGCCTGCCCTGCTACTCGGCGCGGCTGGCCTGGTACGTCACCTGGTACGACTGGCACGACCACCACCAAAGCTGCGTCCTCTGCCAACAGCGCCGAACCTGCTACGTCGGCCACGGCCGCCGCACCCTGCACGAACAGACGGCAGGCCCGGCCGACAAACCCCAGCCGACCTGCTTCCCCTGCCGGGGCCCGCTGATCGCGGTGGAGAGGGTCGCACCGCTGCTGTGGCACAGCCCGACGACCTTCGCACCCCGCCTCGGCTACGCCCACGTCCGCTGCCTGACCGAAAGGCCGGGCAGCCGATGACCAGCCCCGTCCGCACCGTCACGTACTGGAACGGCAAGCCCATCCCGTTCATCACCGCCTGGACCAAAAAGGCGAGGCAACTCAGCCTTAGGGCGCATGTCGAGTTGTGATCGTCGGTGGTCCGGTGTGAGGGCTTCCATCCAGATCATTGAGGGACACAGCGCGTGTGGTGGCCGGTGGGCCGGCGATGGTGGTGAGCCGTAGCTTGGTTTCGTCCTCGCTGCCGGGTACGGCGGTCATGATGACGATCTTGAGCTCGGAGTCGCCGTCGGTCAGGACGTCGCAGTCCACCGTGACCGGGCCCACCGACGGGTGGTCGATGGTCTTGTGGTCCTCGCGGTGCGCGGCCACCTCTCCGGTCGTCCACAGCTCGGCGAACCTCCTGTTGCCCGCGTTCAGCTCCGTGATCAGCGCGGCCAGGCGGCTGTCCTGGGGGAAGCGGCCGGTGGCGCGGCGCAGGTCGGAGACGACGGCCGCGTCGGTGGCGTCGCGGTCCGTCTCGGCCACCGGCCACAGCGCGAGGCGGGCGGGCCCGGCGTCTACCGGGAACCTGTCGCGGGCGAAGTTGCGCAGCCGCGGCGGCGAGGCGGAGGGATCGCCCAGCAGGCCGGCCCATCCGCTGTTCCACCACACCAGTTGCCAGTCCGCCGCGAACACGGCGACCGCCACGTCCCCGAGGCGGGCGAGCACCCGTTGCAGGCCGGGCGGGAGGTGGTCGGCGATCGTGCCGTCCGCCGGCGGTACGAGCTGGGCCAGCCGGTAAAGGTGGTCCCGCTCGGCGGTGGACAGTTGCAGGGCGCGTGCCAGGGACGCCACCACCGACGCCGAGGGTGTCGCGGCCCGCCCCTGCTCCAGGCGTACGACGTAGTCGACCGATATCCCGGCCAGGTCAGCCAGTTCCTCGCGGCGCAGCCCGGCCGTCCGGCGGCTGCGAGCGGCCGGCAGCCCGGCGGCCGACGGGGGCAGCCGGTCCCGCCACGTGCGGATCATCACGCCCAGTCCGGTTCCGGGTATCGCCGACATGCCCTCCATCCTCCTGCATCCCCGGTCGTGCGGACGGGCCCGAAGGTGGTACTGGTCTTCCTACCGTCGAAGCGTCCCTGGTCCGCCTCCCTCGTGGCGATCAGCATCTAGTGCATGACGATTACCTTCATCACCGGAGCCAACAAGGGTCTCGGCCGCGAGACCGCCCGCCGCCTGGTCGAGTGCGGCCACACCGTGCTCGTCGGAGCGCGCAACCGCGAGCAGGGCGAGGAAGCCGCCGCTGCGCTCGGCGCGCGCTACGTCCCCATCGACGTGACCGACGACGCGTCCGTGGCCGCCGCGGCCGCGAACGTCGCCGGACACGAGGGCCGTATCGACGTCCTGATCAACAACGCCGGTGTCCACGGCCCCGTCGGCGACCCCGGCGACCTCACCGCCGCCGACGCCCTCGGCGTCCTCGACGTCAACGTCATCGGCGTCATCCGCACCACCACCGCGTTCCTGCCGCTGCTGCGGCGCTCGGACGACCCTGTGATCGTCAACGTCAGCAGCGGCATGGGCTCCCTCGCCCTCACCCACGATCCCGACCGACCCGAGTCGCACGTCGTCGCGCCGCTGTACACGGCCTCCAAGGCGGCGCTGACGATGTTGACCACGCAGTACGCCAAGGGGCTCGAGGGCATTCGCGTCAACGCCGCCGACCCCGGCTACACCGCGACCGACCTCAACGGTCACAGCGGCCCCCAAACCGTCACCGAAGGCACGGACGCGATCGTCCGCCTCGCCACCGAGGCGCCCGGCGCCGGCAGCGGACGCTTCGTCTCCCGCCATGGCGACATCGCCTGGTCCTGACACCGGCCGCGCTGGATCAGCTCTTTCGGGGGCCGAGGACATGGCGAAGTCGTTGCGGTGTCCGGGGTGCTCCAGCGTGGGCTATCGAGCGCGCCTCCGTCGCGAAGGCGGCAGCCGCAAGGGGGTCCGGCACTTGTGTGAGCGAAGGTGCACTCGACGGGGTCGAGGCCTGCCTGTGCGGAAGGTATCGGGTGGTTACGCGGAGCGGTGGGGCGCCACGGTGTCTCAGGCGCCGTGGGTCCCCGGTGTGCCGTATCGGGCGAGCATGGTCAGCACCGCTTGGTCGACCGCGTTGGCGAGGGCGGAGTCGTCGGGCTCCCAGCGTGCGAGCAGCATCCGTGGCCAGAACACGTAGTTGGAGATCATTCCGAGGAACTGGGTCGCCGCCGTCTCCGCATCGTCGAGGCGGGCTGTACCAGCGGCGTTTTCCGCTTCCAGGTAGCGGCGGACCGATTCGAAGTAGGGCATCTTGCCGAGCTTGAACTGGGTCTCGCCGAGCTCGGGGAAGCGCGGGACCTCGGCGATGACGATGCGGAAGAGGGCGGCCATGCCGGGCTGGGTGAGCAGCGCCACGTAGCGGCGTCCGATGGTCTCAAGCCCCGTCCGGAGGTTCCCTGGCTCGGGAAGCGGCGCCTCCTCGTCGTCCACCTTCCAGTATTCGGTGACGATCGCCTCGAACAGGGCCGCCTTGGTGGCGAACTGCTTGAACAGTGTCGCCCTCGACACTCCGGCCACCTCGGCGATGCGGGCCAGCGAGGTGCCGTTGTAGCCGGAGTCGAGGAACAGCTTCGTCGCCGCCTCGATGATGGACGTCCGCTTCTGCGCTGTCACGCGCCGGTGGTAATCCGAAGGCTGTGCCGTCATGCCCCCAGTATGCCTCTCACCGCGAGGCGAGTCACTTGACTCGCATCTAGTCACGCCCCTAGCTTGAGAGGAGGTGAGTCACTCGGCTCACCACTAGGCGTAAGCCCGGAAGGAAGCATCATGGGACGCTTTGATGGTCAGACCGTCATCGTCACGGGCGGCAGCGGGGGCATGGGCAGCAGCCATGTGCGGGGCTACCACGCCGAGGGGGCGAACGTCGTCATCGCCGGCCGCGACGACGATGCCGGCCGCGATCTCGCTGCTCAACTCGGTCCTCGGGCTCTGTCGATTCACCTGGATGTCGCCCGCGAGGACGACTGGGCGGCGGCGGCGCGAGAAGTCGAAGACCGCTTCGGGCCGATCACCATCCTGGTGAACAACGCGGGCGTCCAGAACCCGGCGGCCCCTATCGAACACACCGAACTCCGCACCTGGGAACACACCTTCAGCGCCAACGTCACCGGCCAGTTCCTCGGCATCAGGGCCGTGGCTCCATCGATGCGCAGGGGCGGTGGCGGAACCATCGTCAACATCGCCTCGACCATGGCCCACGTCGGCACGGCGTTCTACGCCCCCTACACCGCCAGCAAGTGGGCCGTGCGCGGGCTGACCAAGACGGCCGCACTGGAGCTGGGGCGGGACAACATCCGAGTCAACTCCATCCATCCCGGCGTCGTCTCCACACCGCTGATCAACGAACCCACCGTCGCAGGCCAGCCGGCCATCGCCGACTTCTACTCGCCCGATCCCTTCGCCATCCCCCGCCTCGCCGAACCTTCCGACATCACCCGCCTGTTGCTCTTCATCACCTCCCAGGACGCCTCTTTCGCCACGGGCTCGGAATTCGTCCTGGACGGAGGCCTGCTGCTCGGCCCCGCACTCCAGCCCGAGGCCGACATCGCAGCTTGAGCCGGCATTGCGGTGGGGAGCGTGTAGCCGCGGGCGCTACCCGACTGCCGATCAGGTCGTTGTCGACGCCGTCATCCGCTCGTTCGTAGCGGTCGGCCGACCGCTACGGCAATCGCCAGCGGCTGGGAGGAATCCGGCGCCAAGGCCGCCGCGGACACCACCACGACGATCGTCGATGGCAACTACCAAAGCCACGAATGCCTCGCCATACGCGCATCCAGAGCGCTGCACCGCCTGCAAGTGGCAACAGGTCGCCAAGATTCACGGCGAGCGGGAGACGGGCACCAGGTGAGCCGTTGGCTTGGTGACGTTCATCAAGGTTCAGCGCTCATCCCGCGTGGCCTTCGTCCACTCGATCAACTGTTTCACCAGGTCAATGACCCGCTTTTGTCGCGCGTCGGGCAGGAAGATCCAGAAGAGCCAGGCCGGAGCGAGGAGCACGACAGCAATGATCAATGGCAGGATGCGCAGGGCCGCGAGGAGGTGCTTGGGACTGACGAGTTCCAGGAACTGCTGCATGAGGGCCTCTCAGGACTTCGCTGCGTTCAGCCCCTTTTGAGCCGCTGGGGTCAGTCACTGCAAAGAATCTTGGTCACAACGTGCTGCCTACAGCAGCAACGTGCTCCCAAGGCCCTGATGGAGATCCACTCGGGCGTGCGTCCCGGGAGCCGCAGATGATCAACAATCAGATCTGCGGCGTGCGTATCTCGAAGATACGAGACATGTCAGAGCCCCCGTCATTCCCGACTGACCTTCAGTCAAGGTGCAGGCAGTATGACTTATTGATCGACCCACTCGCAATAGTGGACGCGTTGTAATCACGCAAGTACATCTCGTTGTTTTTCACTCGAATGAGCGTGAGGGCTGAGGCCCCCTTCACTCAGCGCGATCTGCGCACCGCTGCCGACATCTCGCTGGACGCCTTCCCCGATGGCGAGGACGCCGTCGTCGCACAGGAGTTGGGCGACCCATATGCCCGTTGAGCACGATCAAGGGTGACGTGACACCGGCGTCGTGATCTGGCGCGAGTGGATCGACGCCGACGAGCTGCCCGCCGAGATGGCCATCACCACCATCACCCTCGCGGAACTCTCGGCTCGGGCCCTGGACGAGGTCTTCGTGATCAGGCTCGTGGACGGCAACGGCCTCCGCCTACGAGGGCAATAGCGTCCGTGACGGCAACGCTGACCGGGTCCTTTCGCGGCTCAGCTCCGCTCGTCGGGGAAGATCAAGCGGGGTGAGCCGCTGACCAAGGCCAGCGAGGAGAGTGCCAGGGTCGCGCGGCCGAGCGCCTTGGTGCCGTGCCAGTGGTGTGGGGCGCCGAAGACCACCCAGGTGCCCAGGGCGATGCCCGCGATCATGAGTGCCAGTCCGCTGATACGTCGTAAGCCGTGGCTCATGAGGCCATCCTTTACGATCACCAATCGCTGCTCAACGGTCGGAACCGAACGCAACCGGTGGGCTGGCGGGAAAGCTGTCGGCCCCGGTCGGACGGCGTCTGCGCGACGGTCAGCTCAGGGTCGACAGGAAGCCGCCGCGGGTGGTGTCCGAGGCGAGCAGCGCCGGCCAGTCGAGCGTCTCGGGGAGCCGGTCCAGCGACAGGACGACCGCACCGCCGGCCCGTTCGGCGTCCTCGCACCAGTCGGCCATGTCCCCCGGTGCCGTACCGTCCCCCGTTCCGTCGATCACCGGCGCGGCGAGAGCGGGGACCACGACTCCGTGGTCACCCGGACCGTCCACGACACACAAGGTCAGCCGGGGCAGGATGCCCCAGCCCTCGCACCGGCCCGGCTCCCCTGCCGTCGCGGTCAGGCGCGGCAAGGCGTCGTGGACAGACGCCTGAGCCAGCAGCAGCGCGGGCGTGACACCGCGGACGAACAGCGTGTTCCTGGGATCGAGCAGCACGGGTCCACTTTCGCAGGCCGGGTCCGGGCCGAGGCGCGGGAGGGGTGCGGGAGCGGGCGGAGGCATCGGGCGCGGCAGCGGGCGGTCGTACGGCTGCGAGTGCGCGCGCCGACATCCGGAACGTTTCGCCTGGTCAGCGCCGTCTTCCTGCAATCCCTCACTTCGGTGAAGCGTGCCGCTCTCCCGCAACGGACCGGCCCGGACTCCGGTTGCCCCGGTGTTCCAACAGGCACCCACCGGAAGGGGACCTCCCTTGGCCATGCCGTACTTCAAGCGTCTGGCGCCAGCCCTGGCCGCCGCAGCGTGTGAGTGAGGCATGACCGAGCAGCAGCAGAGGACCGGGCGGAAGCAGGCGGACGAAGTGCGGCGGCGACGGGTCGGAGGTGCCGTATTCGTCGGCGGGGTCGCGCTGACCCTCGGGTTCTTCGTCTTCTTTCCCGGGCTTCCGCACGTCATCTACTGGGGAGCCGTTCTCGTGGCCCTCGCGGTAGGCGCGGTCGCCCGGTGGGGTTGGCTGGTCTGGGGGACCCGGAGGGGAGGGCGGGGAAGGTGAGCGGTGTCGGGGGGTGCCTCGGGTGGGGGTGTGGTGGGGGCGGTCGTTAGAGTCCTTCCCGGGAGGGAGATGACGTGCGACTTCGCTGTGCGGTGCTGGACGACTTCCAAGGGGTGGCCCTCGAATCGGCCGACTGGTCGGTCCTCGGAGACCGGGTGGAGGTGGTCGCGCTGCGCGAGCACCTCGACGGTGAGGAGGCCCTCGCCGCGGCCCTCGCCGAGTTCGACATCATCGTCACCCTGCGCGAGCGCGTTCCCTTCCCCGGGTCCCTGATCGCCCGGCTGCCCCGGCTGAAACTGCTCATCGCCTCCGGGATGCGCAACAGCGTCATCGACTACGCCGCCGCCCAGGCGCACGGCGTCACCGTGTGCGGTACGGCGAGTTCGAGCACCCCGCCGGTCGAGCTGACCTGGGCACTGCTGCTCGGGCTCGCCCGCGGGATCGTCCAGGAGAACAACGCCCTGCGCGCCGCAGGACCCTGGCAGTCGACCGTCGGCGCCGATCTGCACGGCCGCCGGCTGGGACTGCTCGGGCTCGGGAAGATCGGCGCCCGGGTCGCGCAGGTCGGGCTCGCCTTCGGGATGCGGGTCGGCGCGTGGAGCCGGAACCTCACCCGGGAGCGCGCCGAGGAGGTCGGCGTGGAACTGGCCGCCTCCAAGGAGCAACTGCTCGCGGAGAGCGACTTCGTCTCCGTCCACCTGGCCCTCGGCGACCGCACCCGCGGTCTCGTCGGTGCCGCCGAACTCGCCCTGATGAAGCCGACCGCCTATCTGGTCAACACCTCCCGCGCGGCCATCGTCGACCAGGACGCGCTGCTGGCCGCGCTGCACGCGGGCCGGATCGCCGGCGCCGGCATCGACGTCTTCGACACCGAGCCACTGCCCGCCGGCCACCCGATGCGCACCGCGCCTCGCCTCCTCGCCACCCCCCACCTCGGCTACGTCTCCCACGCGAACTACACGACGTACTACGGCCAGGCCGTGGAGAACATCCAGGCCTATCTGGCGGGCTCGCCGGTACGACTGCTGCCCTGACGTCCGGCCGGCGGCCAGGTCGGCAACCGGACCAGCCGGACCTCCCCCGCTCGCCCACACGAAGGCACTTCGGCGCCGGCACCCTCCGTCCCTGGGCCTCTTCCACGCCCCCGGCCGGAAGCCAGGAGGACGGCTCCGTGGACAGCCGGTGGTGCGGCACTCCGGTGAGCGCTGCCGATGAAAGGGTGATCCCTCGCTGATCACCGTGACCCGCTTCGCGTGCCGCCGTTGAACGGGGAGTGCGACGGCTGGTCTGCCGGCGTGCTTCCCCCGAGCTACACCCGAGCTACAAAGGAGAACGTGATGTCTCGCATCGCGAAGGCAACCGCTGTCGCCATCGGCACCGGTGCCGTGATGATGAGCGGGGCCGGGCTGGCCCTGGCCGACGCCGGCGCCGGCGCCGCCGCCATCGGCTCCCCGGGCGTCCTGTCCGGCAACGTCATCCAGGTCCCGATCCACATCCCGATCAACCTCTGCGGCAACACCATCGACGTCATCGGGCTGCTGAACCCGGCGTTCGGCAACGCCTGCGTCAACGACGGCGGCCACGAGAAGTCCGGCAAGCCCGGCAACGCCGGCCCCGGTCACAACGACGACGGTTACGGCCACTGAGCCGACCGCACACCCAGGCACGAGCCCCGGCACTCCGAGCGCCGGGGCTCGTGCCGTTCACGCCGGTCACCCCGATGACGCGGGTCACGCGTAACGGTAGATCCGGCTCATGTCCTCCAGCCGGTCCGGGGTCTCGTCCCACGGCGGCAGCTTCTGGTGCCGGGCCACGACCCGGCCGCGCTGGGCGTCACCGGCCCGGGGCGGCTCGGCCGGCAGATAGCGGTGTCCCCGGTGCGCCCGCTGCCAGCGGTACCACTGCAGGTCGATGAAGGCGTGGTGCAGCCAGAACACCGGGTCGTTGACGGACGCGCCGCCGAGCATCACACCGCCGACCCAGCGGTGCACCCGGTTGTGGTTGCGCCAGGAGGCGCTGCCGCTGCCGCTCCCCCACCCCTCCAGCTTGTTGCGGAAGCCCTTGCGGACGGTCGAGTCCCAGGGCGCCGCGTCGTAGACGGGATCGTCGAGCGCCCACTGCAGCTCGCTCTTGGTGGGCAACTGGATGGGCGCGGCCGCGCGGCCCAGGTCCCGGGTGAGGAACCTGCCGTCGGTGACGCCCTCCTTGATGATCCAGTGGCCCGCCGCGTAGGCGAACGGACCGGTCATCACCTGCCGGTCGGAGCGCCGCCCGTTCCCGCCGAGCAGGTCCGCCGTCCACGGCACGGAGCCCGTCGTACGGTCCCGGGTCCAGTCCCAGTACGGCACCGTCACCGAGGAGTCGACCCGGCGCAGGGCCCGTTCCAGCTCCAGCAGGAACCGGCGGTGCCAGGGCAGGAACGACGGGGCCATATGGGCGCTGCGCAGCCCGTTCTCGCCGTCGGCGGTGTAGTAGTCGATGTGCATCCGCACGAACTCGTCGTACTCGCCGCGCCGCTTCACCGTCAGCAGCGCGTCGACGAGCCGCCGCCGCTCCCCGGCGGTGAGGGCGCGGACGTTCTTACGCACGTACGCCATGCGGTCCCTCCAGGTACGTGAGACCGTCCGGGTAGGCGCCGGACCCGTCGCCGCCGAACCCGTGGCGGCCGGGGCCGCCGTGTCCGTCCGGCCGGCCCGGCATGGGGTCGCGCAGCCGCCGGCCGGGCCCCATCTCGTCCACGGCCGCGCGGGTCGCCTCCAGTGGTGTCCGGTACGACGTGTAGTGGTCGATCATGCTCAGCCAGGTGCCGTCCGCGCGGCGCATCAGGTGCAGCGGGCGGCCGTCGACGGTGATCCGCCACCCGGCGCCGGCCGCCGCCTGGTCCGCCGCGGACACCGGGACACCCCGGATACGGCGGCCCCGGTACGTCTCGTCGAAGGAGCCGTCACCGGCTCCCTCGGACGGGGGCGCGGGCCGGGAGGCGGCGATGACCGGCGTCAGCGCCAGCGCCGCCGCGGAGGCCAGCAGCCCCCGCGCCACCTCCCTGCGGGAGCGTCTGGCCGCCCCCGTTCCGCTCTGCTGCTCGGGACCGACCGCCATGTCGCCGACACCGGTGACCATATCCGCTCCTCGTCCGGGTTCAGATGTACGTACCGGCTAACCGGCCGAGGGCGCGCGGGGTCACCGCCGTAGAGCCATACGGCGGGTACGGGAGGCGGAGCGGGTACGGCGGATGGGCGGTCGGGCCGGACGGACCGGGCGGGACGGACGCCCGGCGGATACGGCGGATACGGCGGATTCCGCGGCTACGGCGGCTACGGCGGCCACTGTGGCTACGGCGGTGCTGCGGGCCGGCGCCGTTAGCGGCCCGGGCCCGTGCCCGTGCCCAGGGTGCCGTCGGCGTCGGTCTGGAGGACCGGGGCGAGGAGGCCGGCCTGGGGCAGCTTGGTGCCGGGGAGGCCGGAGTGGCCGCCGTCGGGCGCGGTCAGCGGGGCGTCCACCGACAGGCCGGGGGCGAGCGCGCGCAGGTCGCCGCCGGGCGCGTCCACGCCGAGGTGGTCGAAGCCGCCGTCGCCGAGGAGGTGCGGGAGCGGGGCCGTAGCGTCCAGGCCGGGCAGGCCGCTGTTCACCGGCACCTGGGGCAGGGTCCGGTCGGGCAGGAGCCGGCCCGTGACGTACCGGGGCCCGTCGGGGGCACCGGGTGTCGGCAGCGGCAGCTCGGCGCCGAGCCTGGGCACCTCCATGCCGAGCGCCGTGGAGACGCCGCCCAGGGGCAGCGTGACGGGGACCGTGCCGGCAGCGGCGGCGGGGCCGGCGGCCCCCACGGTGGCCGCGACGCCCGTCACGACGGCGGCAAGGGTTCCTCGGGTGATCGGCTTCATGTCAGGCACGGTCCTTTTCACAAGTGCGGGAGTTCGACGTCCGTACCGCGTAACGAGCGGAAAACTCTCCCATGTCGCAATTCCCCCGGGTGCCGTAATAGTCGGCTCGGCAGGGGCGGTACCGGCCGGGGCAGCGGGCCGGCCGTGCGGCGGGGTGTCAGGCGCGCAGCCCGCGCGCGGGCAGGTACACGTGCGCGGCGGCGTTCGTGGTATCCGGGGAGCCGGCGAACCGGGCCAGGTCCTGCCCCACGACCGGTCGGCGGGGCGCCATCGACGGGCAGATCCGGGTGGTGAACATGAAGTAGGCGTAACCGAGTTCCTGCACCGCCCGCACCCACTCCGCCGGCGGCGTGACCTGGCTGTTGATCTGCGGCATCTGCAGGACGATCTGGCCGGCGACGACCAGCATGCTGACTTTCAGGCTCGGCCGGGTCGTACCGTCCACGGGCTCGCCGCCCACGGGCAGGCCCATGTCGTGCAGGAGCCGGGCCACGGCGGCGGACGCGGCCTCCGGGCCGTCCGGGCCGTCGCCGAGGGAGCAGGCGAGCAGACAGGGTGTCCGGCCGTCGCCCACCTCGTTCCTGGCCATCCAGGCGAGCAGTGCGAGCGTGCCGATGTCCGCGGCGCGGAAGGGTCGGGTTTCGCTGGGTACTGAGGTCACCGCGCGACCATACCGACGGGCTGTGGTGCGGCCCGGCGGCTTCTCACCCGTCCGGAGCAGCGCCCGGAAGCGCGCCACACGATCGAGGGAAATCGAAGGAAACCGAGGGAAAGCAAGGGAAAGCAAGGGAAATCGAGGAAAGCAGTCGCGGACCTGCCCGCGCCGGTGCCGCGGATGTGCGGCACCGGCGCGGACGGGAAACGGGGCGGGAAGCAGGGCGTCAGTGCCCCAGGGGCAGGCCGCCGAGCAGTCCGCGCTGGTTCAGCGAGGTGGTGGCGCCCTTGACGCCGTTCAGCACGGAGTCCTTGTTCTCGGTGTCGAGGGCGTCCGACTGGTGCCGGACCGGCATCAGGTCCTGGAGGGCGGGCGGGTGGGCGGCGAGGTGGGAGAGGCCGCCGTTGAGGCTCAGGGGCGGCAGGTGCTGGGCGTCGTAGGCGAACGCGGGTGCGGCGACGCCGGCGAGGGCCACGGAACCGGCGACAACGGCGGCAGCCTTGAGGGACTTCATCGTGTTCCTTTCTTCGGCAACTCACGTCACCCAGGGTTTTCTGACGCCCTGCTCAACGATGTCCGGCCCGGCCGGAAACCCCGCCGTGCGCGTGGATTTCCCCCGCCGGTGCCGTGTCGGTGCCGCGGCTGTCCCGGGTCCGTTCCGGGTTCGCCCCTCGTCTGCTCCGGATCCGATCCGGGATCCGTCCCGCGTCAGCCGATCGCCGGCTGGGTTCCTTGCGCGGGGAGGGCGGGCAGCGACGGCAAGGAAGGCAGAGAGGGCAGAGAGGGCAGAGAGGGCAGGGAAGGCAGGGATGCGGCGCCGGGAGTGGGCGTGGCGTCGTCCAGGAGGTCCGTGCCCGTGAGGTCCGTACCCAACAGGTCCGTGCCGAGGTCCTTGTCCAGCAGGTCGTCCAGGCCGGACACCACATCGGTGGCGGGCGACAGGAGATCGCCGAGGCCGTCCGTGACCGCCTTCACCAGGTTGTCGATCGCGGTCCGCAGCGCAGAGAGCACGTCCGTGAGGGGGTCGCCGGCCAGGGACGCACGAAGGTGCCCGTGTCGCGCGGCCATCGGCGCGGTGCGGGCCAGCGGGGCGCCGGAACCCGCGGGAGCGGTGGGGGACGCGGACGTGGCCGGTGCGCTGGGGGACGCGGACGTGGCAGGGCTGGTGGATGCCGCCGGCTTCGCGGGTGCCGTCGGGGACGCGGGCGCGGTGGATGCGGCGGGCTTCGCCGCCGTGGTCGGCGTCGCGGGCTTGGCGGGGGTCACCGGCTGGGTCGCCGTCGCGGGCTTGGCGGGTGACGCGGGCTGGGTCGCCGCGGCCGGCTTCGTCGCCGGCTTGGCCGCCGGCTTGGCCGCCGTCGTCGGCGTGGCGGGCTTCGCGGCCGACGCCGGTGCGGTGGGCGTGCCCGGCTTCGCCGCCGGCGTCGGGGAAGCCGCGGAAGGCGACACCGGGGCCGGTGACGCCGCTGCCGGGGAGGCCGTCGCAGGCTTCGTCGGTGCCGTGAGCGACGCCGGCTCGGCCGGTGTGGCCCGCTTCCGTTCCGCTGCCGCTCCGGCGATCGCCGCCTTCGCCGCCGCGCCGAGCCGCTCGGCCTCGGCGGCGGGGAGCCTGCCCTGCTCCAGCGACCGGGCGAGCAGGTCGACGACCGGGTTCAGCGCGGGGTTCGCGGCGGCCAGGGCTCTGGCCTCGGTGAGCAACCGCTCCTTCGCCGCCGCCGGGACGGACGCCCCGGACGCGGCGCGCCCGTCCGCCCGGGCCGCGTCGGCGGCGAGGGCCGCCGGGCCGGTGACCCCGACCAGGACGGACGCGCAGAGGACGGTGGACGCCAGACGCCGGGCGGGCAGATCACGCATGGGGGTTCCTTTCGGTGAACAGTGGGACCTGAGCCCACCGTCTGTTCACCGATCGCGGGCCGCAACCGCTCGTCCGCCCCGGGTGATCCGTCCGAGGGAGCGCGAAAACCGGCCGTCCGCCCAGCGGTAGGAGCGCGGGGCGGACGGCCGGCCGAAGGGGTGCGTCCCGACGTCAGTCGTTGACGCAGGTGTTGCCGAAGGCCGGGTTCAGCAGGCCGATGATGTCAATGGTGTTGCCGCACAGGTTGATCGGCACGTGAATCGGGACCTGGATGACGTTGCCCGAGATCACGCCCGGCGAGTGGGCGGCGACGGCGCCCGCACCGGCGTCGGCGGAGGCCACACCGGCACCGCCGGCGACGGCCGCCATGGCGGCGGAGGTCAGGACCAGGCCCTTCGCGATACGCGACATGGAGAAATGCTCCTTGGGATCGACACAGACATCCGGGCGGGATACCCGGCGCTGTGTCAACGGGCGGCGCGGCCGGGGAGTTGTGCCGCCAATGGGGTGACGTACGCGGGGACATCCGGGCGATTGCGGCGCACTTGACGGTTGGTCGGCTGGCCGGGTTCGCGCTCCCGGTGCTCCGGCCTCCCCGCGTGCGCCGGTCGCATCGGGCGGCCCGGCCGCTCCCCCGAATGACGTAGCGCGCCCCACGGTCGGCGCACCGGGTGATGTACCGGTCAGGCGGCTGACCGTCTACGCCGACGCGTCCGGTGGTGTCCACGCGCTGGCCCATCCAGGCCCGGCTGCGTGCCCTGGCGGTGACCCGCCGGGCTCCCGGCTCGTTTGGCACGCGGACGCGGCGTGGGTCCGCGCGCTCTTCACCGCCGTGGGCGCCCGGAACCCCGGGCGCGTCCACGACCGCAGTCCCGAGCGCCTGTGAGCGAGGTAACCCGCGCATGCACCAGCCACCTTCCGCCTTCCGGCCCCGGGTCCTGCACCTCGCGCAGCCCGTCGACGGCGGGGTCGCCCGGGTCGTGCTCGACCTGACCCGGGCTCAGCTCGCGGCCGGCCTGCGGGTCACGGTCGGCTGTCCCGGCGGCCCGCTCGCCGCGGGTGCGCGGGAACTGGGCGCCGAGGTGCGGGACTGGACGGCCGGCCGGTCGCCGGGACCCGGCCTGCCGGGCGAGGTGCGGCGGCTCGTACGCCTGCTCGACGAGGTACGGCCCGAACTGGTGCACGCGCACAGCGCCAAGGCCGGCCTGGCCGCGCGGCTCGCCGTCCGCGACCGCGTCCCGACCGTGTTCCAGCCGCACGCCTGGTCCTTCGAAGCGGTCGGCGGACTCCCCGCGGCGCTCGCCCTGCGCTGGGAGCGGTGGGGCGCGCGCTGGGCGCACCGGGTGGTGTGCGTCAGCGAGGCGGAGCGCGCGACTGGTCTGCGCGCCGGGGTACGAGCCGCGTACCGGATCGTCCCGAACGGCATCGACACGACCCGCTTCTCCCCCGCGCCGGCAGTTTCCGAGGTGGCCCCGGTCCTCGCGGCACCTCCCCCGCCCGCTGGTGCCGGGCAGCCCGGTGATCCCGCCCGGACCGGCGACGGCCACCGTGCCGCCGGCGAGGCCGGTCCGGACCGGCAACTCCTCGTCGTCTGCGTGGGCCGCCTGTGCCGGCAGAAGGGTCAGGACGTGCTGCTGTGCGCCTGGGACGCCGTCCTGCGCACGCTCCCGCGGGCGCGCCTGGTGCTGGTCGGCGACGGCCCGGACTACGAGGCGCTACGGCGGCGGGCGCACCCCTCGGTGGAGTTCACCGGCGCGGTCACCGATGTCGTGTCCTGGTACCGGGCCGCCGATCTGGTGGTGCTGCCCTCGCGCTGGGAGGGCATGGCGCTGGCCCCGCTGGAGGCGCTCGGCTGCGGACGGCCCGTCGTCCTCACCGACGTCGACGGCGCGCGGGAGAGCCTGCCGCCGGCGCAGGCCGCGCGCTGCCTGGTGCCGCCGGAGGACCCCGGCGCGCTGGCCCGGGCGATCACCGGGCTGCTGTCCGATCCACCGCTGCGCGCGGCCCTCGGCGACCAGGGCCGCCGGCACGTCGTGTCCCGGCACGACGTACGGCACACCGCCGCCCGGATCACGGCCGTCTACCGCGAACTCCTCACCGCCGCCCCACCGCCCACCCCCTCCGGCACACCGCACATCCACCACCCCTCGGCACCGCCCGGCCACCACCCGGCCCCGCCTCCGCCTCCACCCCCGGTTCCCGCCCCGGACCGGTCCGGCCGGGATGCGGCGGAGAGCGGTGGGGCGGGGCGGCTCGTGCCCGCCGAGCGCAGGGAGCCCAGGCAGTCGTGACCACGGAAACCACCGTCCCCTCCCCCGGCGCGCAGCCGCGGTCCTCCGGACTCCCGCTCGTCTCCGTCGTACCCGCCCGTCCCGCCGGCGGCTTCCCGTTCCCGTCGCGGCGGCCGCCCGCGCGGTCCGCCGCGCCGCTGCCGCTGCTCGCCGCCGACCTGCTCGCCGCGCTGGCGGGCGCGGCAGCGCTGGCGGAGGCCGTCCGCCGGCCGGCGGCGGTCGCCGCACTGGTGGCCGGCGCGCTGCTGCTGCGCCCGCGCTCCGTCCGCCCGGTGCCCGGGCTGCTCGACGAACTGCCCGCGGTGTGCGGGCGGATCGCGGTGACCTGGCTGGGGCTGGCCGCGCTGCTCGCCGCCTACGACCCGGGACGCGCCCTGACCGCCCGGACCCTGCTGCTGGGCTGCGCGCTGCACTCGGTGGCGGCCGGTCTGGCCCGGGGCGTGGTGCACTGGCGGCGCCGGGCCGCGCTGCTGCGGCAGCCGCGTACCGCCCTGGTGATCGGGCCCGCCGCGACCGCGCAGCGGGTGGCCGCCGCGCTGCTGCGGCATCCGCGCTGCGGGGTGCGGCCGGTGGCCGTGGTCGCCGGGCACCCGGAGGGCACCGGCGGACTGCCGGTCCTCGGCACCGGTGACGAGGTGGAGCGGGCGCTCGTCCGCGACGGGATCCGGGTGGTGCTGACCGTCCACCCGGCCGTGCGCACCGAGCGGGCTCCGCTGCTGCGGGCGCTCGCCGAGTCGGGCTGCGCGCTGTGGGAGGTGGACGCGGACTGCCCGGCGTACGAGACGCCCGACCAGCTCGCCGGGTTCGCCGTGCGCCGTCTGGACCCGGGCGGGGAGCGGCGCGGCCGGGCCGGCAAGCGGCTCCTGGACGTGGCGGTGTCCGGGGCGCTGCTGGTAATGGTCAGCCCGCTGCTGCTGGTGTGCGCGACCGTGCTGCGGCTCACCGACGGGCCCGGGGTGGTGTTCCGGCAGGAGCGGATCGGCCGGGACGGCCGCCCCTTCACGATGCTGAAGTTCCGCACCCACCGCCCGGCCGACGAGCACGAGGCGGCCACCCGGTGGAGCGTGGCCGGCGAGCGGCAGATGAGCCCCTTCTGCCGGCTGCTGCGGCAGACCTCGCTGGACGAGCTGCTCCAGCTGTGGAACGTCTTCCGCGGCGATATGAGCCTGGTCGGCCCGCGGCCCGAACGGCCGTACTTCGTCGCCCAGTTCAGCCGCCTCCATCCCGGTTACGCGGCCCGCCACCGCATGCGGACCGGCATCACCGGGCTCGCCCAGGTCCACGGGCTGCGCGGGGACACCTCCATCGAGGACCGGGCCCGCTTCGACAACGCGTACATCGACAACTGGTCGCTGTGGCAGGACGTCTGCATCCTGCTGCGCACCGCCGCCGCGCTCGTGCGCTCCACGGGGAGCTGACCCGATGGCCCTCTGTCCGCCCGCCCCCCGCCCCGCGCGGTTCTCCCCGGTGCTGCCGGTGGTGGCCGTGGTGGCGCTGCTCGCGCTGCCGGTCGCGCCCGGCGACGACGGCGGCGCCGGTCCCGCCGACGCGCTGTCCGCGCTGGTCGTCCTCTGCTGCGCGGTGCGGCTGCTGCGCGCGCGCCGCCGCCCGCTCCGCCCGGCCGCCGCGGTGATCCTGGCGCTGCCGGTGGCCGGTCTGGTGCCGGCCGCGCTGCACGCGGTGCCGCCCGACGCCGGGATCAGCGGCCTGGGCCGTTACCTCCAGATCTTCGTCCTGGTCCCGGCCGCCGTCGCGCTGCTCGTCCGCGGCCGGTCCGACTTCCGGCTGCTGGCCTGGTCGTTCGTGGCGCTCGCGGGCTGGCAGGGCGCGGTCGGCGTGCACCAGTACGTCACCCGGACCGGCGCCTCCTACCAGGGCGAGGACATCCGGGCGGTCGGCACCTTCGGGGTGACGGACGTGATGGGCATGGCGACGGTGGTGTCCTTCGGGCTGGTGTGCGCGGTGGGCCTGGCGCTGGGCCCGTCCGCGGCCCGGGAGCGGGCGGTCGCCGTCGCCTGCGCGCTCGCCCTGGCGGTGCCGCTCGCCCTGTCCTTCAGCCGGGGCGCCTGGATCGCCACCGTGGTCGCCCTCACCGTCCAGCTATTCCTGGCCGGTCCGCGCCGGGCGGTGCGGGTCGCGGTGGCCTCGGTGGCCGCGGGCGTGGTGCTGGTGGGCGGGCTGGGCGTGGGTACGGCGATGCTGCGGGAGCGGATCGACAGCATCACCCGGGTCGCCGACGCACCCGACCAGTCGGTCACCGACCGGTACACGATGTGGGCGGCGGCCACCGGCATGTGGCGGGGCCGGCCGCTGACCGGTGTCGGTCTGAAGGCGTTCCCCGAGTACCGCGACGGGCACGCCTCGCTCGCGCTGTCCTCGGGCAGCGACACCGAGGGCGCGGGCGCCGCGTTCCGCCGGCAGCCGCTGCTGTCCCCGCACAACATGTACCTGCTGGTCCTGAGCGAGCAGGGGCTCGTCGGGCTGCTGTGCCTGGCGGGCGGCTGGCTGGCGCTGCTGGTGTGCGCGCTGCGCGGGCTGCGGCGGGCGCGGGCGGCCGGCGGCCGGCGCCTGGACTGCGCGCTGGTGGCCTGCGGGCTGCTGGTGTGGCAACTCGTGGACTTCGGGTACGCCGACATCGGCGGCCCGTCGACCGTGCTGACGGCGGTGTGCTTCGGCCTGATCGCCTGGTGGGCGCTGCTGGCCGGCGACGGCCTCGGCCCGGACGGGCACCGCCCGGTCCCGGTCCGGCGGGCACCGGCACCGGCACCCGCGCCGGTGCCCGCGCTCGCCCCCGCACCGGGTACGGCGGCCGGGAAGGCGGCCCGCCGATGACGAGCCGTACGACCGGTGAGGCACCGGGCCCCGAACTGCCCGCGCCCATACCGGCCCGCCCGCCCCACCGCACCCCCGAACCGACACCTCCCGCGCCTCCGCACACCCCGACGGCACCCATCGCGCCACCGCACGCCCCGGCGGCACCCACCCCGCCCCCACGCACCCCGGCGGCACCCACCACGCTCCCGCACGCCCCGGCGGCGCCCCCGCGTACCCCCTCACCCGGACCATCAGACCCCCGTACCCCCTCACCCGGCTCGTCCGACCCACGCGCCGCCTCGCCCCGACCACCCGACCCGCACCTCCCCGCGCCCAACCCCTCCGACCCCGCCGCCCCCACCCGTCGTTTCCTCGCCCGGGCCGCTCTGCTCACCGCCTCGCTCTCCGTCGCCGCGGCGCTGCTCGGGCTGGTGCGGGACCAGTCGCTGGCCCGGCTGTTCGGGGCCGGGCGGGACACGGACGCCTTCCTGGTCGCCTGGACCGTGCCGGAGTTCGCGGCCACGCTGCTCATCGAGGACGGGCTGGCCTTCGCGCTGATCCCGGCGTTCAGCGCGGCCCTGGCCCGGCGCGCGCGGGGCGCCGCCGGGGATCCGGTGCGCTCGCTGGTCGCCGGCACCCTGCCCCGGCTGGCGCTGGCGTTCACGGCGGCCGGGGCGCTGCTCGCGGTCGCGGCCCCGTGGTGCGTCGCCGTACTCGCGCCGGGTCTGCGCGATCCGGGCCTCGCCGTGGACTGCACCCGGCTCACCGCGAGCTGTGTGCTGAGCTTCGGGCTGGCCGGGTACTGCAGCGCGGCGCTGCGGGCGCACCGCCGCTTCCTGGCGCCGGCCGCGATCTACATCGTCCACAACGTCTGCATCGTCACGGCGATGTACGCGCTCGGCGGCCGCTGGGGCGTGCGGTCGGCCGCGTTCGGGGTGGCGGCGGGCGGCTGTCTGATGGTGCTGGTCCAGCTCCCGTCGTTCGTGCGCGAGCTGCGCCGGCACCGCGCCGCCGGGCCGGGGCCCGCCGGCACCGCGCGTCCGCTGGACGTGCCGCTGCTGGCCAGCGTGCTGCTGTTCGCGCTGGCCCGGCAGTCCCAGGTGCTCATCGAGCGGTTCCTCGCCTCCGGGCTGCCCGCCGGGGCCATCTCGCACCTGAACTACGCGCAGAAGGTGGCGCAGATCCCGATGACGCTGTCGATGATGCTGTCCACGGTCACCTTCCCGGTGGTGGCGCGGGCGCTGGCCGACGGCGACACGGAGCGGGCCCGGGGCCGGGTGGAGCGGGACCTGGCGCTGGCCGCCCGGCTGGTGCTGCTCGGCACGGCCGCCGTGGTGGCCTGCGCCCCGCAGTTGATCGGGCTGCTGTTCCAGCGGGGCGCGTTCACGGCCGCGGACGCGGCGGCGACCGCCGGGGTGATGCGCGTCTACGCGCTCGGGCTGCTCGGCCAGACCCTGACCGGTGTGCTGGTGCGCTCCTGCTTCTCGGCGGGCCGCGCCACCTGGTACCCGGTGGCCGCGATGGCCGCCGGGGTCGCCGCGACCTGGGGCCTCGGCGCTCCCGCGGCCGCTTCCCGGGGTGCCGCTGGGATCGCCGCCGCGAACGCGGCCGGCATCACGCTCACCGCCGTCCTGCTGCTCGCGGGCACGGCCCGCCGTGGTGTGCCGCTGCGCACCGGGCCGGTGCTGCGCGCACTGGGCCGGCCGCTGTGGGCGGCGGCCGGGGCCGCGGTGGCGGGCTGCGCGGTGGCGGGTCTGCCGGTGTCCGCGCCGGCCGGGCTCGTCGCCGGCGGGGCCACGGTGGCCGTCGTCTTCGTCCTGCTCGGCGGGGTCCCGGGCGTCCGTGACCTGGGGCCCGCGCTCCGTTCCGTCCGCACCCTCACCCGGAGGCTCGCCCATGTCCTCGTCCGTTGAGTCCCCGGCACCCGCCCGGACCTCCGCGCGCGGCCCGGTCCCGTGGATCGCCATGTACCACTCGGTCGGCGACTGCTCCGACGACCCGTACCGGATCACGGTCGGCCCCGGCCGGCTGGAGACGCAACTGCGCTGGCTGCGCCGGCGCGGGCTGCGCGGGGTGTCGGTGGCCGAGCTGCTGGCCGCCCGCGCGCGGGGCGGGGGCCGGGACCTGGTGGGCCTCACCTTCGACGACGGGTACGCCGACTTCCTCGGCAACGCGCTGCCGGTGCTGGCCCGCTGGGAGTGCACGGCCACCCTGTTCGTGCTGCCCGGCCTGCTCGGCGGCGACAACGCCTGGGACCCGCTGGGCCCGCGCAAGCCGCTGCTGACCGCCGAAGGCGTCCGGCGGGCCGCCGCAGCGGGCGTGGAGATCGGCTCGCACGGCCTCACCCATGCCGACCTCACCCGCGCCGACGACGCCCTGCTGGCGGACGAGACCGCCGGGAGCCGGGCCGTCCTGGAGGAGCTGACCGGCGGCCCGGTCACCGGGTTCTGCTACCCCTACGGCACGGTCGACCGCCGTGTCGTGGCGGCGGTGCGCGAGGCCGGGTACGGCTACGCCTGCGCCATCGACCCGGGCCCGCTGAGCGGCCCGTACGCGCTGCCGCGGGTGCACATCGGGCAGCACGACACCGCCGTGCGCCTGTTCCTGAAACGGCGGCTGCACCGGCTGCGGCGGCGGCCCGTGGCGGGGCTGCGGTGAGGGTCCTGCACATCATCACCGGGCTCGGCACGGGCGGTGCCGAGCAGCAGTTGCGGCTGCTGCTGCGCCGGCTGCCGGTCGAGTGCGAGGTGGTGACGCTGACCAACCCGGGGCCGGTGGCCGACGGGCTGGCGGCCGACGGGGTGCGGGTGACCCACCTCGGCATGGCCGGCAACCGCGATGCGGGCGCGCTGCCCCGGCTGGCCCGGATCGTCCGGCGCGGCCGGTACGACCTCGTGCACACGCATCTGTACCGGGCCTGCCTGTACGGCCGGATCGCCGCCCGGCTGGCCGGGGTCCGGGCCGTCGTCGCCACCGAGCACTCGCTCGGGGACACGCAGATGGAGGGCCGGCCGCTGACCGCGTCGGTCCGGGCGCTGTATCTGCTCGGGGAGCGGCTGGGCCGGTCCACCGTCGCGGTCTCCCCGGCCGTCGCCGTCCGGCTGGCCCGCTGGGGCGTGCCCGGGCAGCGCGTCACGGTCGTGCCCAACGGCATCGACGTGGCCCGGTTCGCCTTCGACCCGGCGGCCCGCCGCCGGGTGCGGGCCGGACTCGGGCTGGCCGAGGACGCGTTCGTGATCGGCGGCGTCGGCCGGCTCGTGCCCGGCAAACGCTTCGACGTCCTGGTCGACGCCGTCGCCGCGCTGCCCGCCGGCTGCCGGCTGCTGCTGGTCGGCGGCGGCCCGCAGGAACCGGCCCTGCGGGCCGCCGCGCGCCGGGCGGGCGTCGCGGACCGGGTGGTGTTCGCCGGGGAACGGCCGTACCTGCCCGACGGCTCGTCCGGACCCGACCTGCCCGCGCTGGCCTCGGCGATGGACGTGCTCGCCGCTCCCTCACCCGAGGAGGCGTTCGGGCTCGCGGCCGTGGAGGCGCTCGCGGCCGGGCTGCCGGTGCGCTACACCTCCTGCCCGGCCCTGGAGGACCTGCCGCCCGGAGCCGCCCCGGAGGCGGTGCGCGTCCCGTGCGACGCCGGCGCCTACGCCCGCGCGCTCGCCGGCGTCCGCAGCGCCGGCCCCGGCCCGCGCACCGCCGCCGACGCGGCCCGCCACTACGACATCGACCGCAGCGCCGCCCGGCTCCTGGACGTCTACGCGGCGGCGCTCGCCCACCCGGTCCCCCCGTCCCGATCCCGGCAGAAAGTCAGTCCGTCATGACCGAGAACCACACCCGGCGCCACCGCACCGCCCGCGGCGCCCGTTCCCGCGCGCTGCCGCCCTGGTCGCTGGTGGCGGCCGGCGTCCTCGCGGGCGGCCTGCTGGGCGGCGGGTACGGCGTGCTGCGGCCCGCGCAGTACACGGCGACCAGCTATGTGGTCGCCGTGCCCGGCGAGCGCTCCGATCCGGCCACCGCGCTGGGCTTCGCGCAGGCCTACGGCCGGGTCGCCACGCAGATCGCGGTGCTCGGCGACGCGCAGGCGCGGGCCGGGGTGCCGGTGGCCACGCTGCGGGCCTCGGTGCGCACCGCGACCTCGCCGGACGCGCCCATGGTCGCCGTGTCCGCCACCTCCGAACGCCCGGACCTGGCCGCCGCCATGGCGGACGCGGTCGCCGCGGCCCTCACCCGGCACGCCGACACGGCCCCGACCCGCACACAGGTCGAACTGGTGCGGTTCAGCCGCGCGGTGCGGCCGGACGAGCCGTCCTCGCCGTCCGCCGGCCTGACCGGGCTGGTCGGGGCGAGCGCGGGCGGGCTGCTCGGCGCCCTCGCGCTGCTGGTACGGCCGGGGCGGCGGCCCGCGGAGGCGTTCGCGCGCCCGGCCCCGCTGCCCGGACCGGCCGTCGCCGTCGCCGTGGACGCGCGCGGCCGGCGGTGACCGCCACCGTCACGGCGCGCGCCGCCCTCACCGTCGACCTCGTCACCGACGAGGACGCCTTCGCCGCTCTGGCGCCGGACTGGGGCCGGCTGTTCGGGCGGTGCGCCACCGCGACCCCGTTCCAGAGCCACGCCTGGCTGCACTCGTGGTGGCTGTCGTACGGCCGGCCGGGACGGCTCAGGCTGCTGGTGGTGCACTCCGGCCGCCATCTGGTGGCCGCCGCGCCGCTGACGCTGGTCCGCCGGCCGCTGCCCGCGCTGGTGCCGCTGGGCTGGGGGATCTCCGACTACGCGGACGTCCTGCTGGACGACGGCGACGACGGCCGGGCGGCCGGCGCGCTCACCGGGGCGCTCGCGGACGCGGCCCGCACGGTCCTGGTCGACTTCCGCGAGGTCCGCCCGGGCGCCGCGGTGGAGCGGGTCTACGACCGCTGGCGCGGGCCGCGCCGCACACTGGGCGACTCGCCGTGCCTGGAGCTGCCCGCCGTGCCCATGGCCGAGCTGATCGCCCGGCTGCCGTCGGGCAAGTCCGGCCAGCGGGTGCGGGCCAAACTGCGCAGGCTGTCGGCGCTGGGGGTGCGGCGGCGCACGGTGGGCGCGGCGGAGGTGGACGCGGCGCTCGCCCGGCTGCTGGAGCTGCACCGGTTGCAGTGGCAGGGCCGGCGGGTGACGAGCGAGCATCTGCGGCCCCGGTTCCGGGAGCACCTGCTGCGTGCGGTGGGCCCGATGGTGCGCTCGGGGAACGCGGTGGTCACCGAGTTCCGGATCGGCGACGAGGTGGTGGCCGTCGATCTGACCCTGCTCTCGGGCAGCCTGGCCGGCGGCTATCTCTACGGCGCCCATCCGGGTCTCAGGGAGCGCCGGGCGGACGTGGCGGTGATGCTGCTGGACGCCTGCGCCGAGCACACCGGCGGCGGGCGCGGCACGCTGAGCCTGCTGCGCGGCGAGGAGCCGTACAAGTGGCACTGGCGGCCCGAACGGGTCGTCAACCGACGGCTGCTGCTGGCCCGGCGGCCCACCGCGCCGCTGCTGACGGCCGCGCTCTACGGGGCGGCCGTCCGGCAACGGGGCCGGGAGGCCCACCACCGGTGGCGCGACCGGCGGCTCGGGGGCCGGGGGTAGCGGTGCTCTAGGAGTCCAGCGGCCAGCGGCCGAAGCGGGGGCAGAGCGTGCGGCCGAGCCAGTACGCGGTCCAGTCGCCCAGGTCGAGCGGCGAGCAGACGGCCGACGGCGGGGACTCGGGCGCCGGCGGCAGGGTCGGCGCGGGCGGGACCGGCGCCGGCTGCCCGGTGCGGCCGTACAGGGCGGTCCGGTAGACCTCCGCCGAGCGCGGGTTGGCCGGGCACTGCCACACGCCGTGCGGGCAGTAGTCGGTCAGCGTCTGATACAGCGGCCGCTGTTCGTCGATCCAGGTGAGCATCCCGCGCATGTACTCCGGGTTGTCGCCGTTGCGGAACAGTCCCCATTCCGGGTACGAGACGGGCTTGCCGTGGGCCCGCGCGAAGTCCACGTGCTGCTGGAGGCCGTAGGGCTCCGTCACCTGGTCCTCGAAGGGCAGTCCGGCCGGCTGGTCGTAGGCGTCCATGCCGATGACGTCGACCGTGCCGTCCCCGGGATAGCACGCGGTCCACGGTACGGCGTCCCGGCCGCGGCTCGGGGCGAAGTCGAACCGGAACCGCTGGCCCGGCACCGCGCGCATGGTGGCGACGATCCGGTTCCAGTACGCCTTCCAGGCCGCCGGGTCCGGCCCGCAGCGGTGGGTGTAGGTGATGCCGTTCATCTCCCAGCCGAGCACGAGCACCGTGTCCGGCACGCCCAGCTCCACCAGCCGTTCGGCCAGGATCCTGAAGTGCCCGTCGAACGCCCCGGCCGCGGCCCGCCACAGCAGCCGGCGCACCCGCGCGTCCGGGACGTCCTCCTCGTTGCGTTCCTGCATCGGCACGTTCAGGACCAGCGTCCGGTCCGCCTTCTCGCGCCGCCAGCGCGCCCAGGCGTCCAGGAAACCGGGCGGGCCCTCGATGTCCCGCCAGCGGTCACCGGGCAGATAGGTGTGGGCGACCTTCAGCTCGGTCCCGCCCAGCCAGTTGCTCAGCCCCTCCATACCGGCCACCCCGGCGGCCCCGGAGTCGAGGAACGCCCCGAAGGGCGGAAGAGCCGGCACGGTCGCGGGCGCCGGCGACGGCACCGGGTCCGCCGGGGACGTGGGGACCGGCGGGGGCACGGGACCGGCCGGGGGCACGGTGATCACCGGAGGTACGGGGTCCGCCGGAGGGGCGGGGACCACGGGAGCGGCTGGATCCGCCGGAGGCGCGGGGGCCACGGGAGCGGCCGGGTCCGCCGGAGGGGCGGGGTCTGCCGGGGGCGGCGGAGCCACCGGTGCCGTGACGGCCACCGGAGCCGCCGGACCCGTGGGAGGCGGTGCGGGCGGGTCGGCGGCGGCACCGGGAACCGCCGCCAGGGTGACCGACGCGACGGCCGACACCGCGAGGACCACCGCCCACGCGCACCGGCCCCCGCGCCCCCGCCGTACGGCCCCGCCCGCCGCTCCTCTCTCCATCAGCCACCACCAGCCACTCTGTCCCGGTCATTCGTCCGACACCTGACACTCAGTCATATCGATACGACTTATGCCGGCATGCTGCCGGTGTCGGCTCCCGGAACCCCCCGCACGGGTCAACGCGAGGGAGAGCGAGGGGTCACCCGGGGACGACCCGCCGGTGGTGGCTGCGTCACGGCGGCTAGGAACGCCGGGCGGCTGCCCGGCTCCGTCGGTACAGGAGGGTGCCGGCCGCGATCATCGCGGCGCCGGCGGCCGAGGCCCCGATCAGGGCCCGGGCCTCACCACCGGTGTGCGGGAGCGTGGGCGGCGGTCCGGGCGGCTGGTGTTCGCTCCCGCCGGGAGGCGGGGTGTACTCGTCGCCGGGCGGCGTGGAGTGGTCATCGCCCGGAGGTGTGCTGTGGTCGCCGCTCGGCGGGGTCGACTCCTCGCCGCCGTAGGGGGGCGCGGTCGTCTCGTCACCGCCGTACGGGGGCGGGGTGGTCTCGTCGTCGCCGTAGCCGGGCGGAGTGGTCTCCTCGTCACCGTAGGCGGCCGGAGTCGTTTCCTCGTCACCGTAGGCGGGCGGGGTCGTCTCGCTGCCGCCGTGCGCGGGCGGGGTGGTCTCCTTGCCGCCGTAGGGAGGCGGGGTCGTCTCGCCGCCGCCGTGGGCGGGCGGGGTGGTCTCGCTGCCGCCGTGGGGAGGCGGGGTCGTCTCCTCGTCGCCGTAGCCGGGCGCGGAGTGGGTGCCGCCGGGGCTGGGCCGGGTGTCGTCGTCGGACGGGTCGGAGTCGCCGTAGCCGTCATGGGGCCGGCTGTCGCCCTGCTCCTTCAGGTGCTGGGACACGTTGGCGCAGGCGTTCCCGAACGCCGGGTTCAACGCGGCCGCGACATCGATGGAGTTGCCGCAGATGTTGACCGGGATGTCCACCGCCACCTGGACGTCGTTGCCTGCCAGCACCCCGGGCGAGCCCTGGGCGATGCCCTGCGCGTGGGAGTCGGCGAGAGCCGAGCCGCCGTACAAGGACAGCATGCCGGTCGCGGCGGCGGCCACGGCCATGCCCTTGCTGAGAGTCTGTCGCAATCTCCTGGTCTTCCTACTCAGAGAAGTGGGAAGGCCGGCCCCGGAACGGAGGATCGACGGATCGATGGTCCGGGGCCGGCCGGTACACAGCCGGGGAAGCTGGCGGGACGTGCGGGCGAACGTCAGTCGTTGACGCAGACGTTGCCGAACGCCGGGTTCAACAGCCCGATGACGTTGATGGTGTTGCCGCAGACGTTGACCGGGATGTGGATCGGGACCTGGATGACGTTGCCGGACAGGACGCCCGGGGAGCCGACGGCGGCGGCGCCGGCGCCGGCGTCCGCGAAGGCGGGGCCGGCCAGGCCCAGCGCCAGCATGACGCCCGTGACGGCGGCTGCGGTCTTCTTCATGGATGTTCCCTTCTCTGGGGTCATTGCCCCGATGACGGCCAGAACCGTGCGAGCACGACACGGACGGTCGTGGCACGGAATGAGGATTGACACAACCGGAGACCACGGAACACGGACCGCGTGATAATCACTCGATCGCACCGTTTCCTCACGCGTTTCCCTCGCCGGATGCGATGGAAAAGGCCCGGGCAGCCCGCGGACAATGCAGCGGACGGCCCGGGCCCTGCCAGGTCGGATCAGCCTTCACCATTGGCCGAGAGGACCGACAGGTCCTCCAGGATGTGCGAGAGCGCGCCGTCCCGCTTCGCCTGGGTGGAGTTGTCGACGCACTGCTGGTCCTGCTCGTCACCCAGGATGTTGACGTCGTCGATCGGCACGATGTTGAGGATCGGGACGTTGATGTCCTCGAGGCCGATGCACGGCTTGTTGAGCGTGCCCTGAACCAGCGAGAGCTGCGGGCTCATGTCGCCCTTCGTCGTCGAGTTGCCGAACGACGACACGGCACCGTTGCCGTTTGCGATGGTCGGTCCGTCGTCGTTGCCGATGGCAAGCGCCTGCGGCGCGGCCGCCACCGCCATACCCACAACAGAAGCGGCGGTCGCAGCGGCGACCATTGCCTTCTTGAGCACTTCGTGTTCCTTTCCTCGTAGCGACGCATGCCCTACGGCCCGATCAACCGGCGGCAACGGGAATGGTTCCGGTCATTCACCCGGTTGGCGTGCAACGGTCCGGAAATCATCGTGTCCGCTGAACACACGATCTGTTCGCGTGATGGGCTGGAGGAGTGAATGGGGGAAACTCCGCAGTAACGGGTCCAGTTGAACAAGGCGCTCCGGTGAACGGGGTTTCCTCAGAAAGGACTGGCCAGTGATCAAGAAGGTTGTTGCCGCGGCAGCTGTCGCCGCTTCCGCCATCGGTGCCTCGGCCGCCGCGGCTCCGCAGGCACTCGCCATCGGGAACGACAGCGGGCCGACCGCCGCGAACGGCAACGGGGCGTGGCAGAGCTACGGCAACTCGGCCACCTACGGGAACATGAGCCCCCAGATCGCGCTGATCCAGGGCTCTTTCAACAAGCCGTGCATCGCCGTGAGCGACATTCCGGTCGCCGTGCTGGACATCGTCCCCCTCCAGGACATCAATATCCTGTCGGACCAGATGACCCAGCAGTGCACGGAGAACTCCACGCAGGCCAAGCGCGACGGCGCGCTGGCGCATCTGCTGGAGGACGTGTCGATCCTGTCCCAGAACTCCGAAGCCGGCCACTGAACCGGACGCATGGTGCGGGCCGCCGGGTGATCCGGCGGCCCGCACCGGCGTGGCCGACGGGCCGCGCGCACCGGGGCTCCGTCAGGAGACGACGTCCTTGCGGGCGAAGTTCCTGAAGGCCAGGGCGAACAGCACCAGGGCGTACGCCACGGACACCGCGGTGCCCTGGATCATGCCGGACCACTCCAGGCGCGGCTGGACGGCGTCCGCCCAGGCGAACTGCCAGTGCGCGGGCAGGAAGTCGCGCCAGTGGCCGAGGGCGGTGACGGCGTCCAGGACGTTGCCGACGATGGTCAGGCCGACCGCGCCGCCGACCGCGCCGAGCGGGGCGTCCGTCTTGGTCGACAGCCAGAACGCCAGCCCGGCGGTGACCAGCTGGGACACGAAGACGTACGCCACGGCCACCAGGAGCCGCTGGACCGCCGTACCGGTGTCCAGCGCGCCGCCGGTGGGTATCTCCAGCGGTCCCCAGCCGTAGGCGGCCGTGCCGGCGGCGAGCGCCACGAGCGGCAGCAGGATCATCGCGGCGAGGGACAGCCCGAGCGCCACGACCAGCTTGGACCACAGCAGCCGGGCGCGCGGCACGGGCGCGGCGAGCAGATAGCGCAGCGAGGACCAGCCCGCCTCCGCGGCGACCGTGTCCCCGCAGAACAGGGCGACCGGGATGACCAGCAGGAAGCCGGCCGACACGAAGAGGTTCACGGCGGCGAAGTTGGCGCCGGAGGCGGTGGCCGTGTCCATCAGCGTGACCTGGCTGTTCCGGCCGCCCGGGTCGCCGCCGACCGCGAAGGCGACCAGCAGCACGAACGGCAGCACGGCCAGCACCGCGCCCATGACCAGCGTGCGGCGCCGCTTGAGCTGGCGGACCAGCTCCACCCGCAGGGGCAGGGTGCGGCCCGCCCGGTAGCCGGAGGCGACCTCGGTGAGCGTGCTCATGCGGAACCTCCGATCAGGGTGAGGAAGGCGTCTTCCAGGCGGCGGTGCGGGCCGACCGAGGCGACCGGGACCTCCAGCCGCACCAGCTCCACGACCAGCCGCTCGGCCGTGCCGCCGGGGGCGAGCCGGACCAGCAGTCCGGCGTCGGCGCGCACGGCGGAGGCGACGCCGGGCAGCGCGGCCACCTTCTCCACCACGGGCTCCGGGACGAGTGCGGCGGTGCCGACCAGCAGGGTGTCGCCGGAGCCGGTGATCTCCCCGACCGGCCCGGCCTGCACGAGCCGGCCACGGTCCATGACCACCAGGTGGGTACAGGACTGCTCCACCTCGGCGAGCAGATGGCTGGAGACGATCACCGTGCGGCCGCCGGCTGCGTAGCGGATCATCACCTCGCGCATCTCGCGGATCTGGGGCGGGTCCAGACCGTTGGTGGGCTCGTCCAGGATGAGCAGGTCGGGCAGGCCGAGCATGGCCTGGGCGATGGCCAGACGCTGGCGCATGCCCTGGGAGTAGGTGCGCACCGCGCGGGCGAGGGCGTCGCCGAGCCCGGCGATCTCCAGGGCCTCGTCCAGGTGGGCGTCCCCGGGCGGGCGGCCGGTGGCCCGCCAGTACAGCTCCAGGTTCTCCCGGCCGGACAGGTGGGGCAGGAAGCCCGCGCCCTCCACGAACGCGCCGACCCGGGAGAGCACCGGCGCGCCGGGCCGGATGGCGTGGCCGAAGACCCGGATCTCGCCGTCGTCCGGCCGGATCAGGCCCATGAGCATGCGCAGGGTGGTCGTCTTGCCCGCGCCGTTCGGCCCGAGCAGGCCGAGGACCTGGCCCTTGTCCACCCGGAAGGAGAGGTCCCGGACGGCGTACCGGTCGGCGGACCTCGCGTACCGCTTGCCCAGGTTCTCGATCAGCAGCGGGACCTCGGCGAGCGCCGGGTCGGGGGCGGGGGCGGCCGTGCGGCGGCGGGCGGTGAGCAGCAGGGCCAGGGCGGCGAGCGCGCCGGCCGCGGGCAGCCACCAGACCCAGGCGGGCAGGGGCGCGGCGGCGGTGGTGACGGCGGGTGCCGTGGGCACGCTCAGGTCGCCCTTCAGGGAGACCGTGTACGTGGCCGGGGCGGCCGGTGAGGCGTACCCGAGGTCGGTGGAGGCGAGGACCAGGCGGAGCCGGTGGCCCCGCTGCACCTCGTGGTCGATGGCCGGGAGGGTGACGGTGACGTCCTGGCCGGTCCGGGCGCCGGTCACCCGGAACGGGGTGACGAGCCGGGAGGGCAGCACCGGGCGGCCGCCGTCCGGGCCGATGTCGTAGACCTTGGCGAACAGGACGGCGTCGTCGCGGGTGGCGGAGATGTGCACGGTGGCGGTCGGGGCGCCGGTGATCCGCAGGTCGCGGGTGAGCGGAGCGGACTCGAACTTGGCGTACTGGCCGGGGAAGTCCAGGGAGAGGCCGACGCCGAGCGCGGACAGCCGGGCCAGGCCGCCGGAGCCGCCGCCGAGGCCGGGCAGCGCGGAGACGGCGGGCGGGCTGGCGCCGGCCGGGTTGGTGACGTGCTGCGGGCCGCCGGTGAGGGCGACGGGGCGCCGGTGGCCGTGCAGGCCCGGGTAGGCGGGGGCGCTCGCGCCGCGCAGCCGGGCGGTGCCGTCGGTGGAGTCGATGCCGCCGGTGCGGGTGACCCGGAAGGCCGGGCCGGTGCCGGTGCCGCGGTCGCCCTTCAGATAGCGGTCGAACCAGGCCCGCACGCGTGCGTCGACCCGGTCGGTCTCCATGTCGCCGCCGTCGTGCCCGCCGGCGATCCAGTCGACGGCGACCGGCGCGCCGTTCGCGTGGATCGCCCGCTGGGCGGCGTCGGCCTGGTCGAGCGTGAACAGGGAGTCGGTCTGTCCCTGCACCAGCAGGGTGGGCACCCTGACGCGGTCGCCGACGGCGGACGGCGAGCGTTCCTGGAGCAGTGTCCGCGCGGCCTGGTCCGGGCGGCCGGACTCGGCGACCCGGTCGTACATCCGGCACAGCGCGGGTTCGAACCGCGCGCAGCCGCCGCCGGCGCTGATGAAGGAGCCGGCCCACAGCTTCTTGAACACGCCGTTCGGGAAGAGGGCGTCGGCGAGGTTCCAGTAGGTGATCGCCGGGGCGATGGCGTCGACCCGGCGGTCGTGTCCGGCGGCGAGCAGGGCGATCGCGCCGCCGTAGGAGCCGCCGGCCATGCCCACGCGCGGGTCGCCGGGCCGGTCGAGCCGCACCTCGGGCCGCCCGGCCAGCCAGTCGATGAGCCGGGAGACGTCGGCGACCTCGCCGTCGGGGGCGTTGAGCCCGATCTTCCCGGTGGAGCGGCCGAAGCCGCGCGCGGACCAGGTCAGGACCGCGTACCCGGACCGGGCGAGGTCCTCGGCCTGCCGGCGCATGTCGTCCTTGCTGCCGCCGAAGCCGTGCCCGAGCAGGACGGCGGGGTGGCGGCCGGCGTCGGCCGGTGTGAAGTACGAGGTGTCCAGGCGCACCCCGTCGACCGCCATGACCCGGTCGCTGCGGCGCACGGGCCGGGTGTCGTCGGAGGCGACGGCCGCCGTCCACGTCCCGGCGCCGGCGAGCACCGCGACGGCCGCCGCCGCGGCGCCGAGCCGGCGCGGCCGGCGCAGCAGTGCCCGCGGCCACGGCAGTCGAAGATCCATGGGTCAACGGTACGGGCCGCCACCGACAACCGCTGCTGCCGCCGGGCGGAGTCCGGTGCCCTCCCTGGGGAGTACGGGCCCGGCCCGGCGTACTTCGGCCGTGGTACGGACGGGCCGTGGCGCTCCGCCGGGCCGCCTCCGTCGCCTAGGGTCTTTCGTTTGGATCAGGCCGGATCAGGGAGCGGGGTCTGGTGCCGTGCATCGCAAGGCGGAGGAGGGCGCCATGGCGGAGCCATGGC